>NZ_CP061718.1:685833-1371666 GCF_014764365.1 Roseococcus microcysteis | reverse complement strand
CATCGAGGCCTCGCGTGCGCCGGGGGACGGGAGCACCTGGCTCTTCGTCTATGACACCCAGGCGACCAACGAGACCGTGATGCGCCTGCCCTTCCGCACGGCCGAGGCCTTCGTGCCTTGCTGCCATGTGGCGTCGGGGCCGCTTGCCATGGTGGCGCACAATAGCACGCCGTACCGCAGCTTTGAGGAGGTGGTGGCCGCCGCGCGGGCCCAGCCTGATACGCTGAACTACGCGACCTCCGGCGTGGGCGGACTCGCGCATGTCTCCACCACGCTGCTGCAGCAGCAGGGCAATTTCCGCATCGTTCATGTGCCCTACCGGGGCGGCGGGCCTGCCGTGCAGGATGCCGTGGCCGGGCACGTGCCGCTGTTCATGACCAATGTGGTCATCGTCAGCCAGCATATCCGGGCGGGAACCCTTCGGCCCCTGGGCGTGACCACGCGCGGCGAAACGCGCCACGTGCCGGGCACGCGCAGCTTCGCGCAGCAGGGCTTCGCGGACTTCGAGGCACCGACCTGGTGGGCGATGCTGGGCCGGGCCGGCACGCCGCCGGCGCTGGTGAACCAGATGAACGAGGCGCTGGTGCGGGCGCTGAACGAGCCCGCCATCAAGGAACGCATCGAAGCGCAGGGCTGCGACGTTGTGGCTTCGAACCCGGAGGAATGCGGCCGCTTCATCAACGCGGAGATCGCGAAATGGGGCCGCGTGATCACGGACAACAACATCCGCGCGGACAGCTGACCGCGCCACCGCCCCGGTGTCACGAATCCGCAACCCGGGTTCGTGCATGGGGGCCATGCGCGTCCGATCGCAGATGGGGATTTACAGGACCGTCTGTCCCCCATAGATAGGGGGGGCCGGAGCGATCCGGTCCCTCCGGTTCTTCGGACGGTTTGAGTTGACAAGCCCGCCGGTTTCGGTAAGCTTGATGGCTCACTCGGTCGGAGCCGGGTCCTAGCCAAACGGTTGGGAAAGGTGCTTTCAATCGCTTCGCGGTTGAAGACATCTTGTTGTTTCAAAATCACATCTGGTTATGCAGAAGTAAGTGCTGACGTGATCTGCTTTGGTTTTGCTTTCCGGAAGGGGAGCGAGGCGGGGCGGATATGAATGTTGGGATGCGTGGTTGGTGCTGCTGTGGCTTTGGTCATGGTTGGCATTGGCTATGTGTCTGGTTTGTTTTTGGTGTTTTGTGCTTGGGTTTGGATGGTGGGTTTGAGTTTTGCTGGGTTGGCTAAGGCTGGCCTGGTGAAACGGATGAACCTGAGAGTTTGATCCTGGCTCAGAGCGAACGCTGGCGGAATGCTTAACACATGCAAGTCGCACGGGCAGCAATGTCAGTGGCGGACGGGTGAGTAACGCGTAGGAACGTGTCCGAGGGTGGGGGATAACGCTGGGAAACTGGCGCTAATACCGCATATGAGCTGAGGCTCAAAGCCGTGAGGCGCCCATGGAGCGGCCTGCGTCCGATTAGCTAGTTGGTGGGGTAAAGGCTTACCAAGGCGACGATCGGTAGCTGGTCTGAGAGGATGATCAGCCACACTGGGACTGAGACACGGCCCAGACTCCTACGGGAGGCAGCAGTGGGGAATATTGGACAATGGGCGCAAGCCTGATCCAGCAATTCCGCGTGGGTGAAGAAGGTCTTCGGATTGTAAAGCCCTTTCGACAGGGACGATGATGACGGTACCTGTAGAAGAAGCCCCGGCTAACTTCGTGCCAGCAGCCGCGGTAATACGAAGGGGGCTAGCGTTGCTCGGAATGACTGGGCGTAAAGGGCGCGTAGGCGGCACACACAGTCAGGCGTGAAATTCCCGGGCTTAACCTGGGGACTGCGCTTGATACATGTGAGCTAGAGGATGGAAGAGGCTCGTGGAATTCCCAGTGTAGAGGTGAAATTCGTAGATATTGGGAAGAACACCGGTGGCGAAGGCGGCGAGCTGGTCCATTACTGACGCTGAGGCGCGAAAGCGTGGGGAGCAAACAGGATTAGATACCCTGGTAGTCCACGCTGTAAACGATGTGCGCTGGATGTTGGGTGACTTAGTCACTCAGTGTCGTAGCTAACGCGATAAGCGCACCGCCTGGGGAGTACGGCCGCAAGGTTGAAACTCAAAGGAATTGACGGGGGCCCGCACAAGCGGTGGAGCATGTGGTTTAATTCGACGCAACGCGCAGAACCTTACCAGCTCTTGACATCTGTCGGACTTCGCAGAGATGCGTTGGTGCCCGCAAGGGAACGACAAGACAGGTGCTGCATGGCTGTCGTCAGCTCGTGTCGTGAGATGTTGGGTTAAGTCCCGCAACGAGCGCAACCCTCGCCTCTAGTTGCCAGCATGTTTGGGTGGGCACTCTAGAGGAACTGCCGGTGACAAGCCGGAGGAAGGTGGGGATGACGTCAAGTCCTCATGGCCCTTATGAGCTGGGCTACACACGTGCTACAATGGCGGTGACAATGGGAAGCCAGGTCGCGAGGCCGAGCGGATCCCAAAAAGCCGTCTCAGTTCAGATTGCACTCTGCAACTCGGGTGCATGAAGGTGGAATCGCTAGTAATCGCGGATCAGCATGCCGCGGTGAATACGTTCCCGGGCCTTGTACACACCGCCCGTCACACCATGGGAGTTGGTTCTACCTTAAGCCGATGTGGCAACCGCAAGGAGCTAGTCGACCACGGTAGGGTCAGCGACTGGGGTGAAGTCGTAACAAGGTAGCCGTAGGGGAACCTGCGGCTGGATCACCTCCTTTCAAGGAATGCTGACGAGCCTGTCTCATGCGGGTTTGTTGGCGTCCGACGACAAAAATGCCTGCCTGGCTTGGTCTTGTGCCCGCGGATGCGGGGATGGGGTTTGGCCAACGGGCTCATGAACTGACACCAAGATGACCTGATGCGGGTTGATGCCGGGGGTTGGAGTGATCCTTCCTGGGCACCGACCGCGCATCCCGACATGGAATGGAGACTGGATTGGCTGGCTGGGTTGGTCCTGGCATGGGCTGCCTCAGGGTGGCCTGCTGTGGTGAGGGCCAGTAGCTCAGTTGGTTAGAGCACACGCTTGATAAGCGTGGGGTCGGAGGTTCAAGTCCTCCCTGGCCCATACGCCGCCTTTGGTGGTGTATGCAGTGAGGATGGGATGGCGACCGCGATGCTTAGGCGGTGCTTTGCCTGCGGCGCGCCCTGGGACGAGTTTTCGGGGGCGTAGCTCAGTGGGAGAGCACCTGCTTTGCAAGCAGGGGGTCGTCGGTTCAATCCCGACCGTCTCCATACGAGGTTGGTTGCTGTTGGGCTGAGGCCTGGCGGTGACCCGCGCAGCACGGCGCTGCATAACGAGATGGCTGTCCGGCCTGTGATCCTTGAGGGGATCTGGGTTGGGTGGCGTGCTGTTTGACAGGTGAATCGGATTGGTTGGTTGGATTAAGAGTGAGAATTGCTGGGCATTTTGGTTCAGCTGCTGATGCTTGAATGTGGGGCTTGGTCCTGCGTACGGGCGTTGGTGGTGTATTGAGCGCGATAAGAGCGTTCGGTGGATGCCTTGGCGCCAAGAGGCGATGAAGGACGTGGCACGCTGCGAAAAGCCGCGGGGAGATGCGAGCGATCGTTGATCCGCGGATGTCCGAATGGGGAAACCCACCCGCAAGGGTATCCTGTTCTGAATACATAGGGGCAGGAGGCGAACCCGGGGAACTGAAACATCTCAGTACCTGGAGGAAAAGACATCAACAGAGATTCCGTTAGTAGTGGCGAGCGAACGCGGATTAGGCCATTTGATGCGTCAGAATAAGCCGAACCATCTGGAAAGGTGGGCCATAGTGGGTGATAGCCCCGTAGGCGTGATGTCTGATGTGTTGATCGAGTAGGGCGGGGCACGTGAAACCTTGTCTGAACATGGGGGGACCACCCTCCAAGCCTAAATACTCCTTGGCGACCGATAGTGCACAAGTACCGTGAGGGAAAGGTGAAAAGCACCCCGACGAGGGGAGTGAAAGAGACCTGAAACCGGACGCTTACAAGCAGTCGGAGCCCTCATTGTGGGGTGACGGCGTACCTTTTGTATAATGGGTCCGCGAGTTCGTGTTGGCAGCAAGCTTAAGCCGTTAGGTGTAGGCGCAGCGAAAGCGAGTCTGAATAGGGCGCATAGTTGCCGGCATGAGACCCGAAACCGAGTGATCTAGCCATGGCCAGGCTGAAGGTGCGGTAACACGCACTGGAGGGCCGAACCCACGCCTGTTGAAAAAGTCGGGGATGAGCTGTGGCTAGGGGTGAAAGGCCAATCAAACTCGGAAATAGCTGGTTCTCCGCGAAATCTATTGAGGTAGATCGTTAGGTGGTCACCTTCGGAGGTAGAGCACCGGAAGGGCTAGGGGGGCCCAAAGCCTTACCAAACCCTACCGAACTCCGAATGCCGAAGAGTGCAGCCTGGCAGACAGACTGTGGGTGCTAAGGTCCATAGTCGAGAGGGAAACAGCCCAGACCACCAGCTAAGGTCCCCAAGTCATGGCTAAGTGGGAAAGCATGTGGGACGGCCAAAACAACCAGGAGGTTGGCTTAGAAGCAGCCATCCTTTAAAGAAAGCGTAATAGCTCACTGGTCTAATAGCTGTCCTGCGGCGAAAATGTAACGGGGCTCAAGCCATGCACCGAAGCTGTGGATGTGCGTAAGCACGTGGTAGCGGAGCGTTCCGTAGGCCTGTGAAGGTGTGTCGCGAGGCATGCTGGAGGTATCGGAAGTGCGAATGCGGACATGAGTAGCGACAAACAGGGTGAGAAACCCTGTCGCCGAAAGTCCAAGGGTTCCTGCGCAAGGTTAATCCGCGCAGGGTGAGCCGGCCCCTAAGGCGAGGGCGAAAGCCGTAGCTGATGGGAATCAGGTGAATATTCCTGAGCCCGCCAGAAGTGACGGTCCTGAAGTTCTGTGCATTCTTATTGGATTGAGTGTGCAGTTGGATGGATCCGGGAAACAGCTCTGGCATTGGACCGTACCCGAAACCGACACAGGTGGACTGGTAGAGAATACCGAGGCGCTTGAGAGAACCATGTCGAAGGAACTAGGCAAATTGCTCGCGTAACTTCGGGATAAGCGAGACCCGCTGGTGGGCAACCATTGGTGGGTGGCACAGAGCAGGGGGTGGCGACTGTTTAGTAAAAACACAGGGCTCTGCGAAATCGAGAGATGACGTATAGGGTCTGACGCCTGCCCGGTGCCGGAAGGTTAAAGGGAGGAGTGCAAGCTCCGAACTGAAGCCCCGGTAAACGGCGGCCGTAACTATAACGGTCCTAAGGTAGCGAAATTCCTTGTCGGGTAAGTTCCGACCTGCACGAATGGCGTAACGACCTCCCCACTGTCTCCGGCATGGGCTCAGCGAAATTGAATTCCCCGTGAAGATGCGGGGTACCCGCAGTTAGACGGAAAGACCCTATGAACCTTTACTGCAACTTCGCAGTGGCGCCAGAAAGGAACTGTGTAGGATAGGTGGGAGGCTTTGAAGCATGGGCGCTAGCTTGTGTGGAGCCAACCTTGAAATACCACCCTGTTTCTTTTTGGCGTCTAACCGAGCCTGGTTATCCCGGGCCGGGACCCTGCGTGGTGGGCAGTTTGACTGGGGCGGTCGCCTCCTAAAGTGTAACGGAGGCGCGCGATGGTGGGCTCAAGCCGGTCGGACATCGGCTGTTGAGTGCAAAGGCATAAGCCCGCCTGACTGTGAGCGTGACAGCGCGAACAGAGACGAAAGTCGGCCTTAGTGATCCGGTGGTCCCTCGTGGACGGGCCATCGCTCAACGGATAAAAGGTACTCTAGGGATAACAGGCTGATCTCCCCCAAGAGTCCACATCGACGGGGAGGTTTGGCACCTCGATGTCGGCTCATCGCATCCCGGGGCTGGAGCAGGTCCCAAGGGTTCGGCTGTTCGCCGATTAAAGCGGTACGTGAGCTGGGTTTAGAACGTCGTGAGACAGTTCGGTCCCTATCTGCTGTGGGTGTTGGAGACTTGAGAGGATCTGTCCCTAGTACGAGAGGACCGGGATGGACATACCTCTGGTGCACCAGTTGTCACGCCAGTGGCACCGCTGGGTAGCTAAGTGTGGAACGGATAACCGCTGAAAGCATCTAAGCGGGAAACCGACCTCAAAACCAGGTCTCCCTGAGGGCCGTGATAGACCATCACGTCAATAGGCCGCATGTGTACGTGCAGTAATGCACTCAGCTAAGCGGTCCTAATCGCCCGATAGGCTCAATACTACGCCGCCAGCGCGGTTCAGATCAGCAATGATCCGAACACCGTGCGCAGCACCAAACCCCACAATTCTCACACTGATCCAACCAACCTTCCGCCACCTGAACCCCCTCCGCCCCAAAAGGCGGCCAGGATGGTTCGGTGGCCTGGTGCCCATCGCGGAGTTGATACACCCGATCCCATCCCGAACTCGGCCGTGAAACACTCCAGCGCCTATGGTACTGCCGCTTAAGCGGCGGGAGAGTCGGTCAGCGCCAGGCCACCCAACCATCCTCACATCACACCCACGCGGGGTGGAGCAGCCCGGTAGCTCGTCAGGCTCATAACCTGAAGGTCACAGGTTCAAATCCTGTCCCCGCATCCAACGATCCCAGTACTTCCCCAAAACGCCCGCCATCCCACCGGATCGCGGGCGTTTTCGCGTTCAGACTCCCCGTGCCCTCTTCGGCCAGCGCGCCGTGAAGCAGCGCCGCCAAGTCCCCCCGCAAGCTCAGCGTCACCTCGCCGCGCATTGCTCCAGGGAAGACCAAAATGGCGTCCACCAAGGCCCGCAGCGCCTCCGCGGCCACCGCGGCCGTGACGGGATCAGCCAGCGCGTCCTCCAGCGCCTGAACCCGCCTCCGGTACAAGGCCGGCATGTCCGGATGTAGGTCGGGCATGGGCTCGGGGGTCTCCGCCGCGGCCATCTCGGCGCGCAGGGTCTCCTGACGGCGCTCCAGCTCCCGTAGCTCCGCCGCCATGGCCGGTCCCCCGTGGCCCTCCTTGAGCAGCTCCAACAGGTTCTGGATCTGGCGGTCGAGCTTGCCGGCCTCCCCTTGCAGCGAGGCCCTCCGCGCGCTCCGCTCCCGGTTCGCCGCACTCACTTCGGCCACATAGGCGCGAACGAACTCCTCCACGAGCTCGGGCGTCAGAAGCCGCCCCTGAGCCCCACCATCACCCTCTGCATCACCACGTCCCGCGCCACCGTGCGGCGGTTCTCGCAGGTGCCACGCTCCACATGGTTGGCGCAGCCCAGCCGGCCGCCGCTGCCCACCACCGTCATCGGGCCATTGCACACGCCACAGCGCACGAAGGGGGACGGCGCACCGACGCCAGGGCCGTGCCGCGGCTCCCCGCCTGAGGCGTGTCGCCCCCGGGGTCATTCGCCGCGGGCGCCGTCACCACCTGACGGCTGGCCCCCAGCCGCGCCTGCGCCCGGTCCCAGACCTCCCGCTCCACAATCGCCAGCTCGGGCACCGCGCTCACCACCCAGGCCTCCCTGGGATTGGGCCGCGCCACGCGGCGCCCCGTGCTCGGGTCCTTGACCCATTTCTGACGGTTCCACACCCGCTCGCCGACATAAAGCCGGTTCCGCAGCAGGCCCGTCTCGCGCCCGGCACCCCCCAGCAGGGCTCTCCGCCCCAGTTGACCCAGAAGGCCGCGGACTTCTAGCCTGCCAGCAGTTCCCGCCGCTCCACCTCCACATATCGGTCGATCCAGGGGCCGAGCAGACGGGGGAGGATCGCCAGGATGTAGCGGGAATTCTTGACGTCCTCCCCCTGGATGTCGAGCCGCCACGCCCCCTCCGGCTCGTCCCGGCGGACGCTGCCGTCCAGGGTCACGCTCACCACGCTGCCGAGTCGCAGCCCGCGAAAGGCGAGGATCGCGATGAGCAGCCCGTCGCGCATCTGCACTTGGCGCCGGCGCGGCGAGCGGGATAGCGCACCCTCCATGAGCTCAATGCCCCAGAGCAGTAGGTCGGCCGGGGGGTGGATCTCCTGGTCGCGCGAACGCAGGTCCAGCATCTCGCGCAGTGGCCGCCCGCCAGGGTGGGTCACATGCCGAAAGCAGGTGCCGGGCTCGAGCAGGGCCAGCGCCCGCGCCAGGTCCTGGAAGCGGCCCAGGATCGTATAGGGCCGGTTCTCCAGTTCCACGAGCAGGTCGAAGTACGCCGCGAGTCGCTCCGTGGTCACCCGTGCCCCGGGCGAGGCGTTGGTGTCCAGCAACCCCATGTACCGCAGGAAGCCCAGCCAGCGCGCATAGCCGCCCTGGACCTTTCCCAGAGAACGCGGGCTCAGCTTGGTGGCGGCCGAACGTTCGGTAAGGGTAGCGCGCGAAGTAGCCCCACAGGGTCTGGGTCAGCACATGCGGCTCGTTGCCCCAAAGTCCAAACTGCGCCATGGCCCCTTCCAGCCGCTGGCGACCATAGTTGGTAATGATCTTTATCTTCGGCGCTGAGCTTCTTCATCGCCCTCAGAGGTTGCGGATCAGCGCCGCTCAGCTTCAGCGGTGTCCAGGCCAAAGTCGGATCGGTCGGCACTGGCTGTTCGGGCGCCAGAAGCCACTGCCAGCAATCGGGCAACTGGGCATCAACCGTGCGCTCAGCCTCCTTCAATCGTCCGGCCGCCGTACGGCTCTGGAATGGATCGAGATTGAGGGCATCGCGTTCATCGCAAATGCTCGTCCAAGCCAAGAGAGCGCGAACGCGCGTCTTCAGGTCGGAGAGGCGCGCCGCCTCTGCAGCCAGGAACACGAGCGCATTTCGGTGTACGCTTTGCGCTGTTCCACCGGGTAACAGCTGGTCATCAGCTCGGCATAGGCACGCTCACCGCATCCGTTTGGAAAGTCCGCGACGTTCTTGGAATACATGTCCTGGAACGCCTTCACCGTGGCAGCGCGCGCGGCAATGGCGTCCTGTTCGGTAATCGGCTCGAAAAGGCGCCGACGGACGATCTCGTAGCCCTCGGTGGGGGTCGCCGGAGTCCAAGGGCTGTCCACGCGGCGGACCGCCCGTGCCACCAATCTCAATGTCGCTCTGCGGCAGAGAGGCGACCAGCAGCGCGCCGGGGGTGCCACTGACAACCTCGGTGAGCGCCTGTGCGAAGCTCATATTCGCGCCGAAGTCGCCAGCGGGCAGGTCGCTTCGGAAATACATCTGCCGTGCAAAGGCAACCCATTCGTCGACGAGGATCAGGCAAGGCGCTGCGGCGGCGATAAGTCGCTTCAGCACATCCTGTCCCGGGCTGACGCCGCGCGCGTCGCTCTCTGCCAGCAGCGCGAATGCTTCTGCACCGCTCGTAAGGGTGCCGCTCCTGGCATCACGGAGCCGCCATGCCAGTTCCCCCCACATGGTGCGGACCGTGGTGCCATCCGGCGCCGAGGCGCGCAGTTTCCTGCGCCGCCTCATGCGCAAGATCCGCCGCCACTGGCCACGCGTCGAGATCCTGATCCACGCCGACAGCCACAACTGCGCGCCGATGGTTTTGGATTTCTGCCGCGCGGAACGCGTCGATTTCCTGCTCGGCGTCGCCTCCACGTCCTGCTGCCGTGCCACCGCCAACCAGTTTCGCCTGATGCTGCACAGCGGCGCCTGCTGGCTGATGTGGTCGCTGCGCCTGGTGAAGCTGGCCACGCGTGTCGTCGCGCTGAAGAGCCGCGTCATGCTGCATCTGCCGCGTGCCTGTCCCGACAAGGCCATCCTGCATTTCGCACTGGCACGTCTGTCGCACCTCACTTGCTGAGCAACGGGGCGGACGCCCCGATCGAGCCCCGGGAACGCAACCCTCCAGCCCCGCGATCCGCACCAACAGGCTGCCCACCGCGGCGGCCGTGATGGCGCGCGACCGCGTCTCCACTCCAGGGACGACCGCCAGGCAGGCCGCTCGCTCAGGCCACCCTCAGGAATTTTCCAGGCCAGCTGATTGTGAGACAGCCTCCCCGAGCCTAGGATAAGGGGCATCTCAACATGTCTTCCGCCAGCGCCCGTGGCTACGGATGTTCTAAGGCTGCCCCTGCGTGCACTCGAACGGCTACGTCTTCATGATCGACACGGCCGCGACCTTCTTCTCCTCACTTCGGGTCGCGGGGTGGTTCCATCACCCGCAGGATCCTCTTGTTGCTGTTACCCTGAGTGGCGCCGGCCCGCTGGCCGGCCTGACGACGGCCTGCGGCATCCCCTACCAGGGGGTCCCCGAACTTGGGCCGGACAAGGGGTTCGAGCTGCAGGCCCTGCTCCGGCAGGCCGCACCGGATCCGCGGCAGGTGAGCCTGCGCTTCACGACCGCATCCGGACAGATCATCGAGGCGCCGCTCGCTGCTCTCCTTAAGGAGCGCGCGGCGGCGGAAAATGCCTCTCGTCTCTATCAAAAGTTCATCGAGCATGTCGCGGCGCAGGAGAGGGCATGCGTGCTCGACCTCGGCGGGCGGGCGCGCAGCGACCTCGACCGCGCCCCCGAAATGCCTGGCGAACGCGCACTCGTCTTCGACCTTCATCCGGGGCCGAATGTGGATGTGGTCGGGGACGCGCACCGGCTGTCCGATTTCTTCCCGGCAGGGATCTTCGACGCCATCCTCAGCGTCTCGGTGTTCGAGCATCTGGCCATGCCCTGGAAGGTCGCGGTCGAGATGAACCGCGTGCTGCGCCCCGGCGGGATCGCCTTTGTGCAGAGCCACCAGGCACTCGGCCTGCACGACGTTCCCTGGGATTTCTGGCGTTTTTCGGATGCCGCTTGGCAAGCCATCTTCAATCCGGCGACCGGGTTCAAGGTCCTCGAAACGAGCCTGACGCAGCCCATGTTCCTCGTGCCATGCCGTGGGCGCGCCAGCAGCACCGAGGCCTCCACCGGCTTCGAAAGTTCCGCCGTGCTGGTGCGCAAGACGGGCGAGGCGCGGCTGGACTGGGATCTTGATGCTGCGGCCCTGCTCTCCACCACCTATCCCACCGAGACCTGAATGCGCCCTCAATCCGTTGCGGCCGGAAGCCGGGGGCGCCGCCCCGGCGCGGCGGCATGAACCGCCTGCGCCGCATTGCCTGGGCGCTCGCCGCCGGCGCCTACGGCCCGCTGCACGATTTGCGGCATCTCATGGGGCATGCGCTGCGTGTGCGCCGACATCGCGGCCTGCCGCCCGAAGGGCGGGAGGCACTTATGCGGCTACGCGGCGCGTCCCGCCTGGCCTTCGTGGTGATCCATCCGCGCTTTGTGGAATTCTCGATCCGCAACCTCGTCGTCGCGCTTGCCGGCGCCGGCTTCTCGGTGGCTGCGCTGACCAGCGAGGAGCCGCCGCCAGCGCTCGTGCAGATGATCGAGGATTTTGGGGGAACGGTCGTGCGGCGGCATCGCATCGGGCGCGATGTCGGCGGTTATGCCGATGCCATGTGCTTCCTGCACGAGCAGGACGACGCCTTCCCGGCCCTCGAATGGGTGGTGCTGGCGAATGACAGCATGTATTGGCCTGCCGCGACGCGGACGCATCTGCACGCCCTGCTCGATGAGGCCGCGCCCTGGGCCTGCCTGACCGAAAGCTTCGTTGGGCGTTACCACGCGCAATCCTATTTCCTCTGCCTCTCCGGTACCGTCGCGCTCAGCGAGGCCTGCCGCACCTTCTGGCGCGGCTACCTGCCCCATGAACATCGTCGGCATGTGATCCGGCGCGGCGAAATCGGGCTGTCGCAGTGCCTCATGCAGGCCTTCGGGAAGCCCTTCTGCCTCTTCGCAGGTGGCCGGCTGGCGGAAGCGATCGTCGGCAGGCTGGATCCTGAGGCGGCGGCCACCGTCGTCGCAGAGGTCATCATACCGAGCGTGCCACTCTGGCAGGATGGCGGGGAGATGGCTGACCGCTTGATCAGTCACGTCCAGGCGGAGGTGATGCCCCGCGGCCACGCACAGCGGAACTCCCCTGGCAACATCGTGAGGCTGGAGATGGCACGGCGCGCGGCGGATATCGCGCTGCACCAGAATCCCACCCATAGCCTTGTCCGCAGCCTGCATGACCTGTTCGGCGCACCGGTCAAGCGCGACATCGCATTCCGGCGCACCCAGCCGATCGGCGCGACTTCGGCGCTGCTGCGCGGATTCTCCCCAGCCGAGCGGCGCGAGATCGAGCGCGACCTGCGCGAGCGGGGCCTCCCTGGTGACTTGCCGCTGACCGAGCGCCTCCTGATCCATACGGGCCGGCGATGAGGCCATGACGGGCGCATCCCTCCAGCCTGTCCTCGCCGCGCCGCAGCCGCGCCTCGTGCTGGTGCTCGGCATGCATCGCAGCGGGACCTCCCTGCTGGCGGGCATGCTCGCCCGGCTCGGTCTTCCCCTCGGCGGGCCGCTGTTGGAGGAGGCGCGCGAGGATGCCCCCACCGGATATGCTGAGCACGCCCAGGTCGTCGCGATCCAGGAGGAGCTGCTGGGCTCACTCGGCCGAGGCTGGGCCGGACCGGACGGAATGCAGCCTCTCCCTTCCTCCTGGCGGGATTGGCCAGAGAGCCGCCAAGCCCAGGCGGCGCTGACGGAGATCGCGCGGCGGGAACTGGCGGCGGGCGGCGGCGTCTGGGGCCTGAAGGATCCGCGCAGTTGCCGCTTCCTGCCGCTTTGGCGTGACATCGCACGCGCCTGCGGGGCGGAGGTTGTGCCGCTCCTCGCCCTCCGCCATCCGGATGCCGTCGCGCGCTCCCTGGCGGCGCGGAACGATATGGAGGTGGGGCACGCGAGTGCGCTCTGGCTGCGGCACCTGCACGACGTGGCGGCAGCCTTGCCCGACCGCCGCCCGGTAGTCTTCGATTATGACGATGTGCTGGCCGATCCAACCGCCGCCGCCGTGCGGCTGGCTGATGCCACCGGCCTCCGGGCCGAGCCTGAGGCGATCGGCCGTGCCGCCGCCCTCGCCGACCGGCTGCATCGCCACCACGCGCCCGCGGCCGCTGGGGTGGAGGAGGCGACGGCCCTGTATGCCGACCTGCTCGCGGGGGCCTGGCCACCTCCGCCCGAGCCCGTCCGCGCGCCGCGCGACGAGGTAACAATCGTTATGCGGGCCACGCGGCCCACAATGCTGCCCCGTGCGGTCCGGAGCGTGCTGAGCCAGACGGTGGCCGGGTGGCAACTGGTCATCGTGAACAATGGGGTGTCACCTTCTTCCATCGAGGGCGCGCTCGCTCCCTATCGGGACGCCCTGGGCGCACGCCTCTCCGTCCTGCACCTCGCCGACAGGCGCGGAATGGAGGCGGCGAGCAATGCCGGGATCCGCGCAGGTACTGCTCCATGGATCCTTGTGCACGACGACGACGACAGCCTGCGCCCCACCTTCCTCGAGCGTTGCCTCGACACGCTGGCGATGAACGGGCTGGAGGCCGTGGTGACACGCGCCCTGGTGGTGCATGAGCGCCATCTGAATGGACGCCTGCAGATCGAACGGGAGGAACCCTTCCGGCCTGAGGTGACGACCATCAACGCTGCCCAGCTTGAGCGGGAGAACCTGTTTCCGCCGATCTCCCTGCTATTTTCCCGCCGTGGCTGGGAGGCCACGGGTCCGTTCCGGGAGGATCTGGAGGTCCTCGGGGATTGGGAGTTCAACCGGCGCTTCGCCACGCATTTCCGTATCGGCTTCCTGGACGAGCCCCTGGCGCGCTGGCATCGGCGCCCGCCCGACGATGTCTTGCCCAACACCGATGACGCGGCCCATGCCAGGGTACGCGCGCGGCTTCGGGCGGAACATCGGCCTGCACTGCGCGGCGGGCCGTCCGGGCGGCTGCCGGATGTCCTCGTCATCGGGGCGCAGCGGGCGGGGACCACCTGGCTGCATCGCAACTTGGCGCGCCACCCTGGCATCTGGCTACCGCCGGTGAAGGAGTTGCACTTCTTCGACTCCCTCTATGGGCCGGACGAAGCGCGCTGGGCAGAGGATCGCCGGCACTTCTTCCTGCACTGCCGCGATGCGGTGCTGCGAGCCGGTGCCGACCTGACGGCGCTGGAGGCGGCTCGCAGCGTGCTGCAGTGGGCCGGCCGCTTCGCCGCCCCGCTCCATCCGACGCCAGAGTGGTATGCATCCCTCTTCGCCATGGCGCCGGCCGGGACGATCACGGGCGACATCACGCCCGGCTACGCCGTCCTGCCGGAGGAGGGCGTGTCCTATGTGGCCCGGACACTGCCCGGCGCGAAGGTCCTGATGCTGCTGCGCGATCCCCTGGAGCGCTCGCTCTCCGGCGCGCTGCACGAGGTGACGCGCGGCCTGCCCGACGGCACCGCCCCCTCCGCGGAGGCGCTCCATCGCGCGCTCGATGCGCCGGGCTGCGTGGCGCGGTCCGCCTACCGCACCACGATCGAGCGCTGGGAACGGCACTTCGGGCCAGGACGCCTGCACCTTCTGTTCTTCGACGAGGTGCGGGCCGATCCACAGGCGGTGCTACGGCAAGTGTGTGGCCTGATTGGCGCACCCTTCTCACCCGAGCACTTCCCTGATGCGAAGCAGCGGGAGAACGCCTCCAGCCATGATGCCGCGGCGTTGGCGGGGCCCGAGGTGCTCCGCCGCCTTGCCGCGCGCCATGCCGACGACCTCGGCTGGCTCGCGGAGCGCATCGGCGGATCGGCGGAGCGCTGGGCCAGCCGCGCCCGCGCGCTGCTAAGCGAGACGTAACCGGTCTGGGTGATGGCGCGGATCTCCGGACCAGCCTGCCAAAGACCGGCTCCATGCAACACAGCCCCGGTGCACCGATGCGCCTCGTCTTGGTTTGACAGTGGGTCCAGCACCTGTCTAGCGTCTGGTTGTCCAGGATCTCAGCCGGCGCACAAGACGCCGGTGGAAAAATACCGGCCAGCCAAGGGCCGCGAACCCAGGGGAGGGTCTCGTCATGTCCACCAGCAAGCCCGCGGGCTTACATCGGCGCCGCCTCATAGGCGCCGGCACCGCCGCCGCCATCACCGGCTTTCCGAACATCGGCTTCACGCAGGCCCGCCAGCCCATCAAGATCGGCGTGCCGACCATCCTGTCGGGTCGCGTCGCGCAGCTGGGCATCTCCTCGCGCAACGCCATGCAGATCGAGGTGGATGCCTTCAACGCTTCCGGTGGCCTCGATGGCCGCCCCATCGAACTCATCGTGCGCGACAGCCGCGGTGTGCCTGCCGAAGCCGCGCGCCTCGCGCGCGAGATGATCAGCAGCGACGCCGTGGAGTTCCTGTTCGATGCCGAACCCTCATCCGGCGGCTTCGCCATTCATGAGGTGGTGCGCGAGACGGGCACCGTCACGCTGCACATCAACTCCGAGACCTCCTCGCTGACGGCCGATCCACGCCAGCGCTTCTGGAATGCCTTCCGGGTCGCGCGACAGGGCATCCATGATTCCATCGCCGGCGGCTACTACGCCGCCAGCGTGGCCCGAAGCCGCAATCTGCGCCGCTGGATGACCATCTCGCCCGACTACGCCTATGGCCGCGACACCACCGCTGAATTCGTGGAATTCGCCCGCGGCTTCAACGCCGACATCCAGATCACCGGCGAGACCTGGCCCCGCCTGTTCCAGGCCGACTACACCGAGAACATCACCCGCCTCAACCAGGGGCGCCCGCAGGCGGTCTATTCCTGCCTCTGGGCCGGTGATCTGGTCACCTTCGTCGAACAGGCCTCGATCTTCGGCCTCTTCGCGCAGTCGCAGCTCTTCGCCGTGAACATGGCCGACTACACGACGCTGCAGCAGGTGCGGAACCTGCCGCGCGGGGTGCATTCGGGCAATCGCTACCTGCGCAACTTCCCACCGGTGCCGGGCAACCTCGCCTTCGCCACGGAATACAACCGCCGCTTCAACACCTTCCCCACCAACTGGTCCTGGCAATCGGCCACCGCCGTGCGGCTGCTGACCACGGCGCTGCGCCAGGTGGGCGGCACCAACCCGCGCGAGGTCGCGGCCAAGCTGAAGGGGATGACCATAGAAAGCCCCTTCGGCGCCGAAGGCACGGTCACCATGCGCGCGGAAGACCAGACCCTTGTGGACTATGCCATCGGCTGGGGCACGACGATCAGCGCCGACCCCTTCGTGGAGAACATGCAGAAGGCCGACTGGGCGACGATCCGGCGCCTCGAGGCCGAGTGGAAGCGCGGCAAGGGCTGGGGCTGAGCGTACCACCGCCTGACCGGGTGCGGCCGCGTGGCCGCACCCCTGCATCCCTCCGCGCGAAAGCCCCCGATGGAACTCACCGAACTCGCCGAATGCGTCTCCTCCATGTCCTGTGTCGTCACGCAGCTGGCGGCGGGGCTCACGATCGGGATGCTGCTGTTCCTGGTCGCGTCGGGGCTGACGCTGATCTTCGGCGTGCTGGGCCTGGTCAACTTCGCCCACGGCTCGCTCTACATGATGGGCGCCTATTTCGCGCTGGCCGCCTATGGCCCGACGGGGAGCTTCGCCATCGCCGTGCTGGCGGGCACGCTGGGTGCCGCCCTGCTCGGCCTGTTCTTCGAGCGCTTCCTGCTCAGCCGCATCTATGGCCAGGACGTGCTGATGCAGCTGCTGGTCTGCTACGCCATCATCCTCATCCTGGATGACGTGGTAAAGATCATCTGGGGGGCGGACTTCCGGAACATGGGCGTGCCGCCGGCCTTCCTGCATCCGCCCTTCATCATCGGCGGCGGGGTGGTGCCCTATTTCTACGCGATCCTCTTCGGCATCACCGCGCTGATCGCCGTGGCGCTGTCCTATGGCATGAGCCGCACGCGGTTTGGCCGCATCGTGCGTGCGGCGGCGGTCAATCCTGGCATGGTGGGGGCGCTCGGCATCAACACCACCGTGGTCTACGCGGCGGTCTTCGCGATCGGCGCGGGGTTGGCGGGGGCGGCGGGGGCACTCTCCGCGCCCATCCGCTCGGTCGTGCCGGGGGCGGGCGTCTCCATCCTGATCGAGAGCTTCATCGTCACCGTCATCGGCGGCATGGGCTCGATCGGCGGCGCGCTGGCGGCCTCGCTCATCCTCGGCCTCACGCGCTCCTTCGGCTCCATTGGCTTCCCGCTCTTCGTGGAGGGAGCGATGTTCGTCATCATGGCCCTCGTGCTGATCCTCCGGCCCAGCGGCCTGGGCGGGAGGCGCGGCTGATGGGCTTTGGCCGAGACAGCGCGATCGCACTCGCCGTCCTGCTCGTGTTCATCCTGCTGGAATTCACCGGGCTGCGTTCCGCGGGGCTGGTGGACTTCGCCATCCGCTTCGCCACCTTCGGCCTGCTGGCACTCTCGCTCAACCTGCTGATCGGCAGCGCCGGCCTCGTCTCCTTCGGGCATGCGGCCTATTTCGGCATGGGAGCGTACAGCTTCGGCCTGCTGATGCAGACCGGCGCCTGGTCCGTGCCCGCCGCCATCATGGCCGCCGTGGCGATGACGGCGCTGCTGGCACTGATCATCGGCGCGCTCTGCGTAAGGCTCTCCGAGATCTACTTCGCCTTCCTCACCCTTGCCTTCCAGATGCTGCTGCATTCGCTCATCCTCTCCTGGATCGGACTGACGGGGGGCGACCAGGGGCTGATGGGCGGCATTCCCAAGCCGCCCTTCCTGGGCGTCGATCTTGCGCGGCAGGACCATCTGGCCGCGTTCAGCCTGTTCTGCCTGGTGGCCTCGGCGGTCGCGCTGCGCCAGATCCTGCGCTCGCCCTTCGGCGCCGCGCTGCGCATGCTGCGCGACAATCCGGACCGCGCGGCCTTCCTCGGGCTGTCCGTCTTCCGCTACCGCCTGGCGGCCTTTGTCATCGCGGGCAGCTTCGCCGGCCTCGCGGGCGTGCTGATGAGCCTCTATGTCTCCGGCGCCTTCCCCTCCTTCGCCTTCTGGACCACGTCGGGCGAGGCGATCTTCATGATCATGCTGGGGGGCGTGTCGGTCTTCCTGGGCCCGCTCGTCGGCGCCGCGATCTTCCTGATGCTGAATGACTGGATCACGGCGGTGACCGAGCACCACGGCCTGTTCCTCGGCATCATCCTGCTCATCATCGTGCTGGGGCTGCGCAAGGGGCTGCTGGATTTCGCGTTCGAGCACTGGCGTGCGCGCAAGGGGAGCCAGCCATGAGTTTCGCCGGGCGCATCGCCGTCATCACCGGGGGGGCGAGCGGCATCGGCGCCGCCTGCGCCCGCATGCTGGCCGGACGTGGCGCACAGGTGGTGGTGACCGACCGTGACATCGCCCGCGCCGCGACGCTCGCCGCGGAGGTCGGGGGGACGGCCGTGGCGCTGGATGTTGGCCGCCGCGCCGACAACGAGGACGCGGCCGCCGAGATCGAGGCGCGCATGGGCCCGGTGGACATCCTCGTCACCTCGGCCGGCGTGCTGCAACGCCCGCTGCGGGCCGAGGCCCTGACCGAGGCCGAGGTGGAGGAGGTGGTGCGGATCGACCAGATCGGCACCTGGAACTCCGCCGTGGCCTTCGGTGCGCGCATGGCCCGGCGCGGGGGAGGTGCGATCATCACCATCGCCTCCATCGCGGGCGAGCGCTCCATGCCGCTGCACGCCTATTCGCCGGCCAAGGCCGCGGTGATCGAGATGACGCGCTGCCTGGCCGCCGAATGGGGCCGGTCGGGCGTGCGCGTGAACGCCGTCTCGCCCGGCTTCACGCTGACCCCGGCCCTGGCCCAGGCCATCGCGGCGGGTGAGCGCGACCCGGCCCTGCTGGAGGGCAGCAGCGCACTGGGCCGCATGGTGACGCCGGAGGACATCGCGGAGGCCGTCTGCTTCCTGGCTTCGGACGCGGCACGCTGCATCACCGGCATCAACCTGCCGGTGGATGCGGGCTGGCTGGTCGCGGGCTCCTGGGCCACCTATGGCGGGCTGCCGCCGGCGCGGGGCAACCTTCCATGAGCGGGCGCCTGGAACTGCAGGGCTTGCGCAAGAGCTTCGGCGGCGTGGTCGCCACCGATGACGTGACGCTGGCCTTCGAGCCCGGCACGCTCTCCGCCATCATCGGCCCCAATGGTGCGGGCAAGACCACGCTGTTCCACCTCATCACCGGCAAGCTGCCGGTGACCGCGGGGCGCGTGCTGCTGGACGGCGCCGAGATCACCGGGCTGGACCGGCGCGACATCGTCCGGCGCGGCATCGGCCGCGCCTTCCAGGTGGCGAACCTCTTTCCGAGCTTTCCGGTCCGGGACAGCCTGGCGGCTGCGATGATGGCCCATGCCGGGCGCACCGCCGGGCTGTTCAGCACCTTTCCGCCGCCCGACGTGCAGCGCCAGGCCGAGGAGGTGATGGAGCTTTGCGGCCTGACGCATCTGTCCCGCACCGAGGCGCGGCATCTCAGCCATGGCGACCAGAAGCTGCTCGACATCGCGCTGGCGCTGGCGCTGAACCCCAAGGTGCTGCTGCTGGACGAACCCACCGCCGGCATGGGGCCGGATGAACGCTGGCGGATGATCGAGCGCGTCTATCGGCTCTGGGAGGCGCGCAAGCTCACGCTCATCTTCATCGAGCATGACATGGATATCGTCTTCAAGATCGCGCAATCGGTCCGCGTGCTGCGTTATGGCGCCGTCCTGGCGGAAGGAACGCCGGAGGAGGTGCGCCGCAACCCGGCCGTGGTGGAAGCCTATCTCGGCGCGGAGCACGCGCTATGAACGACAGGGGAGCGAGTGAACTTCTCGTGGACGGGCTGGATGCCGCCTATGGCGCAAGCCAGGTGCTCTTCGGCGTGAAGCTGGAGGTGGAGCGCGGCGAAACCCTCGCGCTGATGGGCCGCAACGGCGCGGGCAAGAGCACCACCTTCAAGGCGATCGCCGGCCTGCTGCCGCCGCGCGCCGGGCGTGTCATGGTCCGCGGGCAGGATGTGGCGGGCCAGAAGCCCTACCGCATCGCCCGCGCCGGCATCGCCTATGTTCCCGAGGACCGGCAGGTGTTCCCCGAGCACAGCGTCGAGGAAAACCTCGAGATTGCCGAACGCGAGGGCGTGGGCGGCCGCGAATGGAACCGCGCCCGCGCCTTCGAGATGTTCCCGATGCTGCAGCCGCTGCGCACCCGCATGGCGGGCCGGCTTTCGGGCGGGGAGCAGCAGATGCTCACCATCGCCCGCAGCCTGATGGGCAACCCGGCCGTGCTCCTGCTGGATGAGCCGTCGGAGGGTCTGGCGCCGCTGATCGTGCAGCAGATCGGCGCCCTGATACGTCGCCTGCGCGAGCTTGGCACCACCATCATCCTGGCCGAGCAGAACAGCCGCTTCTGCCTGGCCGTCGCCACGCGCGTCGCGGTGATCGACAAGGGGGCTGTCGTCTGGAGCGGCGATGTGGCGCAGTTCCGCGCCGACCCCGATGTGCAGGCGCGCTACCTCCAGGTCTGACCTGCCATCGTGCCCTTGACGCATGGCGCCCCCGGCAAAACCATGCGGTTCCACCGCGTTTCGAGGAGATGCCCGCCATGCCCGACACGATGACCTCGCCCGTGGCCCTCGATGCCGTCATCATCGGCGCGGGCTTCTCCGGCATGTACCAGCTGCACCTCCTGCGTGACCGGCTGGGGATGAACGTCATCGTGCTGGAAGCGGGCGAGGGCGTGGGCGGCACCTGGTACTGGAACCGCTATCCCGGGGCGCGCTGCGATTCCGAGAGCCATTCCTACTGCTACATGTTCTCGCGCGAGTTGCAGCAGGAGTGGGAATGGTCCGAGCGCTATCCGGAGCAGCCCGAGATCATGCGCTACATGAACTTCGTGGCGGATCGGCTGGACCTGCGGCGCAGCATCCGCTTCGGCACCCGCGTCACCGGCGCGCGCTATGATGCGGCCGCCAATCGCTGGCATGTCGGCACCCAGGGTGGGGAAAGCTTCCAGGCCACCTACCTGATCACGGCGGTGGGCTGCCTCTCGACCGCAAACGTGCCGCAGATGCCCGGCCTCGAAACCTTCGCGGGCGACTGGTACCACACCGGCGAATGGCCGCAATCGGGGGTGGATTTCGCGGGCAAGCGCGTCGGGCTGATCGGCACTGGCTCCACCGGCATCCAGGCGGCCCCCGTCATCGCGGCGCAGGCGAAGCACCTGACGGTGTTCCAGCGCACGGCCAACTACAGCGTGCCCGCGCACAACGCGCCGCTGACGCCCGAATTCAAGCAGTGGGTGAAGGCGAATTACGAGCAATTGCGCGCCCTCATGCGCAGCACCACCAACGGGCACCCCTTCACCATCGCCGAGCGATCGGCGCTCGATGTCGATGACGCTGAACGCGAGGCGCTGTTCGAACAGGCCTGGGCCAAGGGCGGCCTGCAGTTCCGCGCGACCTTCAAGGACCTGCTCTCCAGCCTCGACGCCAATGCGACCGCCGCGGAATTCATCAAGCGCAAGATCCGCAGCATCGTGCGGGATCCGGCCACCGCGGAACTGCTGGCCGACATTGACCACCCCTATGCCGCCAAGCGCCCTCCGATCGACAGCCACTACTTCGAGACCTTCAACCGGGAGAACGTGACGCTGGTGGATGTGCGTTCCGCCCCCATCGCGCGCATCACGCCGACGGGCCTCGCGACCACCACGGCGGAATACGAGCTCGACATCATCGTCTTCGCCACCGGTTTCGACGCCATGACCGGCCCCCTGCTGCGCCTGAACATCGAAGGGCGCGACGGCCTGACGCTGCGCGAGGCCTGGGCCGCAGGGCCGCGCAGCTATCTGGGGCTGCAGGTTCCGGGCTTTCCGAACATGTTTACCATTACCGGACCGGGCAGCCCCTCCGTCCTGTGCAACATGCCCGTGGCGATCGAGCAGCATGTCGAATGGATCGCCGATTGTATCTCCCATCACCGCGGCCAGCGCATCGCGCGCATGGAGGCGACGGAGGAAGCGGCCGATGCGTGGGTCGCGGAGGTGAACCGCGCCGCCGAGGCCACGCTGCTGCCACAGGCGTCCAGCTCCTGGTATCTGGGCGCCAACGTGCCAGGCAAACCCCGTGTCTTCATGCCCTATGCCGGCGGCATGGCGCATTACGCCAAGATCTGCGCCGACGTGGCAGCGAAGGGGTATGAGGGCTTCACGCTGACGGGCTAAGCCCCTGCAGGGCAGGCAGGACGCTCATGCCTGCCTGCGCCGCTGCGGTGAAACCGGAGTTGAGGTGGCCCCTTTCCGTGGACGGAGATCGGGTGCGGATCTTCGTCCCTGGCCTTGGTTCCGGCTTCGCATTCGATGGGTGAAAGACAGCCCAGGGCCGCGTGTGGCCTAGTTGGATGGTGAAAGCCTCCCATGAAGGCGAACACCGCCAGCCGAGCCTCCACCGGGCGCCTCAGTCCGGCAAGGGGATGTGCTCCTGCCGGTCCTCCGCAGGCAGGTCGAAGCGTCCCTGGCCCCAGTTGGCCGCGCGCCATTCCTCCTTGGCGCGCTCGATGCGCTCGCGCGAGGAGGCGACGAAGTTCCACCAGATGTAGCGCGGCCCGCTGAAGGTCGCGCCGCCCAGGATCATCAGTCGCGCGCCCTGTTCCCCGGCCGCGACCGTGATGCGGTCGCCGGGGCGGAAGACCATCATCCGCCCCGCCTCGAAATCCTGCCCGGCCACCGAGATCGCGCCTTCGACGATGTAGATGCCGCGGTCCTCGTGGTTGTCGGGCAGGGGCAGCCGGCTGCCCGGGTCGAGCTTCACATCCGCGTAGAAGGTCTCGGAGAGCATCGTCGCGGGTGCCGCCTGGCCATAGGCCTGGCCGAGAATGAGCCGAACCGAGACGCCGCGATCCTCGATGACGGGCAGCGTCTCCTGGCC
The DNA here is from genome assembly GCF_014764365.1 of Roseococcus microcysteis. NCBI lineage: Bacteria > Pseudomonadati > Pseudomonadota > Alphaproteobacteria > Acetobacterales > Roseomonadaceae > Roseococcus > Roseococcus microcysteis. The sequence continues at coordinate 1,349,011 of NZ_CP061718.1, read as the reverse complement.
GTGATGCTCGAAGCTGGGTGCCACATCCTCGTGGCTTTCCGGCAGGGCGAGCCAGGTCTGGATGCCGAAGAGGCTGTTCGGGCCGCGCCGCGCGGCGGCGGAGGTGCGTTCCGAATGCGTGACGCCACGCCCGGCTATCATCCAGTTGAGCGCCCCGGGGCGGATGACCTGGTCGGCGCCCGTGCTGTCGCGGTGGTGGAAGTCGCCCTTGAACAGGTAGGTCACGGTGCCGAGGCCGATATGCGGATGCGGCCGCACGTCCACGCCTTGCCCGGTCAGCAGCTCGGCCGGCCCCGCCTGGTCGAAGAAGATGAAGGGCCCGACCATCTGCCGCTTCGGCGCGGGCAGGGCGCGCCGGACCTCGAACCCGCCAAGGTCCCGGGCCCGGGGGATGATGAGGGTCTCGATCGCGTCGGTCCCGACCTCATCGGGGCAGCCCGGTTCGAGGGCTGGGTTCCAACTCATGCGCGTCTTCCTGTTGGCTTAGGATCTGATGCGGCCGGCCAGGTTCGAAGCTGGCCTCCAAATCCGCTGAAGCAAGTCGCGAAATGAAATCTTCAGGCATTATCGGCAATAGTCTAGCCCATTCAAGCCTTCGCATCGGGGTTGGCAGAAGACAGGGCAAGATCGGTGCGGGCGTAGCAGGCCCGTGCCAAAGCAAAGAATATCGTATGGGTCTTTCTGGCCGACGAATTACCCCCAAAAGAGCCCGTAGATTTCAATTCATTTCGAGGCGGGTTGAATTTTCTGCTTCGCCCAGAAGCTCGGTCCTGTTCATGATCGAATACCCCACCCTACCAGCTCGCGAAGCTGGGCCGCCATGACAAACATAGGGGGCAGGAGATGGTCCTCGAGCGGATGACCGCCGACGGAAAACAACATGATGAGCTGGGTCCTGCTCGCCGCGGAATGGCGGCGCGACCGGGCGTGAGCGGACACCGCCTCGCAGGGGCGCAATGAGCATCGAGCGCGACCGCGCCGCAGGATACCCCCCAGGCCAAAGCCCCGCGAAGGAAAAGATCGTGGCGCGCGGGCCGAGGGAGGCGCGCCCTGGCCTCCTCCTTCGCGCGAAACCCAACAGCCTCCCTGCCCAGGACGAACGCGGCCGGGATGCACATCGGCAAGGTGATCCGCCCTTATCTCCCGATCCCGCCCATCAGGTAGGCCACGACCGCCGCGACATCCGCCGTACCGCGCAGGCTGGTCCCGCCCATCCAGAGGCCGGGATACATGGCCTCCGGATCGTCCAGGAAGCGCCGCAGCCGCGCCGCGTCCCAGGCCTCGCCCGCGGCCCGCGCCGCTTGCAAGGCCGGGGAGTAGTCGAAGGCCGGATCGCCTGCCACGGCGCGACCGCTGAGCCCCGCGAGGTTCGGCCCCGCGCCGGCCGGCGCGCCGGGGGCGGCGGCGTGGCAGGAGGCGCAATGCGCCTCGAAGACCTCCGCCCCGCCCGTGGCCAGGGCGGGTGCCGCGACCAGCCACAGGCCGGCCGCGAGGCGGATCACAGCCCGTACTCGATCCGCACCATCCGGTCGGTGCCGCTCTCGCCGCCCCAGGCGGCGCCTTCCACCCCGTCCATCTGGCGGACATTCGCCCCCGCCCGGTCGGAGGGGAAGGCCAGGAAGCTCTCGGTCTCAGGGTCGAAGCGGACAATGCTGTTGGCCGGGAAGTCCGTCAGCCAGACCTTGTCGGTCGGGTCCACATAGACGGAATAGGCGCGCGGGCGTTCACCGGGCAGGCGCCAGGCGCGCCAGCTGCCGTCGCGCGGGTCGTGCAGGGAGACGTTGCCGCTGTTCCATTCGCTGATCCACAGCCGGCCCTGGCTGTCGGACCAGACGCGGCGCGCGCCCTGGTTGGGCGTGGGCGGCTGCAGGACGCGGATATTGGCGAGATCGAGATCCCGGATCTCCGCCAAGTGGCTGCCGGCGAGCGAGACATACCAGATGCCGCCCTGCGGCGTCAGCGTGATGCCATAGGCGCCGCGGCCGCCGGGGGCCTCGCGCACCTCCATCCGTTCGCTGGCCGGGTCGAAGCGGCCCACCACGCCATTCTGCCCCGTAAACCAGTAGGTGCCGCGAGCGTCGAACACGCCGGTGTTGAGGTTGGCATTCGCGAAGCGCTCGGGAAGGCGCCAGAGCTGGACGCGATGGTCGCGTGGATCCACGCGGGCGATGGCGTTCTGGCCTCCTTCGGTCACCCAGGCGGCGCCGTCCGGCCCGCGCACCACCCCGTGCGGCCGGGCCCCCGGTCCGAGGTTCACCGGATGGACCGCGCCGGTCGCGGGGTCCAGCAGGTTCAGCGTGCCGTTGCGCTGTCCACAGAACCAGAAGCGCCCGTCGCCAGCCGCCGTGATGTCGCGGGAGCCGACGCGGCCCTGGGGCGAGGACACGTCGAAATAGGTCACGCGAAAGCCCGGCGGCGTGGCCGGGTTGGCCCGCGCCGCGGGGGCGCGGAGCAGGAGGGGTGCGGCGAGCAGCCCGCTGCCGCTCGAGAGGAAGGTTCGACGCTGCATCATGGAGGCCTCCTTGCGTGCTGGCTGTGAGGCTACACCACCCGCGGGCCATGCCGTCATGGTTCGACTTCCAACGATGCAATCTCCGCCGGCTGGAGATCTAACGCAGGCGCCAAGCCTGGGTCCAACGCTCCACCCGCCCCGCCATGGCCAGGTGCAGCGCCTTCAGCGCGACATTCACCATCAGGATGGCCACGGCCATGGCGGCGGCGGCGCTGATCTGGCCGGCTTCCTCCATATGCACCACGGCGACGGAGGCTGGCTTGGTGTCCGGCCCATAGAGGAAGATCACGGCCGAGACCGTCGCCATGCCGTTCACGAAGAGATAGACGAAGATTTCCAGGATGGCCGGCAGACAGATGGGCAGGGTGACGCGCCAGAAGGTGACCCAGAGCGGCACTTTCAGGCTGGCGCTGACCGCCTCGAATTCCGGGTCGAGCTGACGGATCGCGGTCACGGCCGCCAGATGGCAGACCGTGTAGAAGTGCACCAGCGAGTTCAGCACCAGGATGGCCAGCGTCCCGTAGAGGAAACCCAGCGGGTTCCAGGGGTCGTTGAAGAAGAGGATATAGGCGAGGCCCAGTACCAGCCCCGGCACCGCCAGCGGAATGGCGGTGGCGAAGCCCACCAGCCGCGGCAGGGGGCCGGCCACGCGCCCGCGCTCGACCATCCAGGCCACCACGAAGATCAGCGCGGTGCCGATCAGCGCCGCCATCGCGGCCATCCGCACCGAGGTCCAGACGCTGCCCCAGCCCGCGCTGTCGAAGCGGTTGAAGTCGTAGTTGTCGAGTGTCAGCGACAGGTTCCAGGGCCAGAAGCGGATGAAGCTGCCCCAGACGGCCAGCCCCACCACCAGCAGCAACAATGCCGCGACGAGCGTGCAGAAGCCCAGCAACGGCAGGTCCCGCGCCGGGCGCGGCTTCGGCTCCAGCGGCACCGCGCGGCCCGAGAGGAAGCCGCCCTGTCGCCGCCGCGCCCATTGGTCGAGCAGGAAGGCGCCCACCGCCGGCAGCAGCAGCACGAGGCCCACCACCGCGCCCATGTTGAAATTCTGCTGGCCGACCACCTGCTTGTAGACCTCGGTCGCCAGCACGGGGAATTGCCCGCCGATCACCTTGGGGATGCCGAAATCCGTCACCACCAGGGTGAAGACCACCACGGCGGCCGAGATGAGCCCGCCGCGCGCGCCCGGCAGCGTCACCGTCAGGAAGATGCGCCCCCGCCCGGCCTTGAGCGCCGCCGCCGCCTCATAGAGCCGCCCATCCGCGCCCGACAGCGCCACGCAGAGGATCAGCGCCGCATGCGGGAAGCAGTAGAAGACCTGCGCCATGATGATGCCGATGGGGCCATAGAGGCTCTCGCCCATCAGCAGCCCGCGCAGCATGCCCTGGTTGCCGAAGAGATAGACCAGCGCCAGCGCCGGCAGCAGCGAGGGCGCCAGCACCGGCAGCAGCATCACCGCGGGGAACACGGGCTTCCCCGGCATACGGGAGCGCGTCAGCGCATAGGCGTAGGTGAAGGCCGCCGGCACCACCAGCAGCGTGGTCAGCGCCGCCGTCCAGAGGCTGTTCCAGGCGGAGATGGCGAGGCTCGGCGTTGCCACATATTCCGCGAAATTGGCGAGCCCGACGAAGGCGCCCGAGGCATCCTGGAAGGCGCGCGCGAACAGCCAGGCCAACGGCAGGACCAGCCCCACCAGCAGGAAGGCCGCGGCCCCTCCGAGCGCCAGCGTCATCAGCCGCTGCTCGTCCGAGGCGCGCGCGCGGAAGGCGCCGCCGTCAGGCATCCGGATAGGTCATGATGCGCTCGGCCGGCACCGCCACCCACAGCCGCGCGGTATGGCCGAGGCCAAGCTTGCCGATCTCGCCGGAGGGCAGTTCGGCCTCCAGCGCCACGCCCTCGGCCAGCAGATGGACGCGGCAGACGGCGCCCAGGAACTCCACGCCCGTGACCACGGCCTGGAAGGCGCCCTCATGGCCCAGAGCGTCATCACCGAGCCGCACATCCTCGGGGCGGATGAAGGCGCGCGCCGCCTCGCCCGGCGAGAGCGAGGCCGCGGCCGTGGCGGCCAGCGAGACGGGCCCCGCCCGCAGCCGTGGCGTCGCGGCATGCGGGTGTTCCACCTCCGCGCGGAAGCTGCCGGTGCGGCCCACGAAGCCGGCCACGAAGGCCGAGGCGGGGCGGCGATAGACTTCCTCGGGCGTGCCGATCTGCTCGATGCGGCCCTCCCGCATCACCACGATGCGGTCGGAGACGGACAGCGCCTCCTCCTGGTCATGCGTCACCATGATGGTGGTGACGCCCAGCGCCTTCTGCAGCGCGCGGATCTCGGTGCGAAGCCGCGCGCGCACCGTGGCATCCAGCGCGGAGAGCGGCTCGTCCAGCAGCAGCAGGCCTGGGTGGTTGGCCAGCGCGCGCGCCAGGGCCACGCGCTGCTGCTGCCCGCCCGAAAGCTGCGCAGGGTATTTGCGCGCATGCTCCTCCAGCCCCACCAGGGCGATGAGCTGCTCCACGCGCGCGGCCGCCTTGGCGCGCGGCCAGGCCGGGCCGCGCAGCCCGTAGCCGATGTTCGCCCGCATATCGAGGTTGGGAAACAGCGCGTAGGATTGGAAGACGATGCCGAAATCGCGCTCGCCGGGCGGCAGGTGGGTGATGTCGCGCCCGGCCTGCACGATGCGGCCCTCGCTCGGCGGGTCGAGCCCCGCGATGGCGCGCAGCAGCGTGGTCTTGCCGCAGCCCGAGGGGCCGAGGAAGGAGACGAACTCGCCCTCGCGGACCTCCAGCGAGACCCGGTCCAGCGCCACGAAGCGGCCGAAGCGCTTCGTGACCTCCTGCACCGTCAGGTAGATGCCGGCCGCGACGGCCCGCGCCGCGAGGTCCAAGGGGCGGGCCTCAGCGCGGGGCGGACTTGCCGTCGAAGCGGCGGGCCCATTCGCGCAGCAGCTCGTCGCGCCGGCCGGCCAGGGCGGCGAAATCCTGGTTGACCAGGCGCTCGGCGAAATCGGCCGGGTAGTTCTGCACGGTGGTCACGGCCTCGGGGTGGGCGACCAGCGCGTAGAAGCGGCCGTAGAGTTCGTTGGCCTCGCGGCTGACAGTCCAGTCCACCAGGCGGCGGGCGGCGTCGAGGTTGCGGGTGCCGCGCAGGATGGCCGTGGCCTCCAGGTCGAAGCCCACGCCATCGGTCGGCACGATCACGTCAATGGGCGCGCCCTGGTTGCGCAGCGCCACCGAGCGCATGTCGAAGCTGAGCCCCACCGCGTATTCCCCGCGCGCCGCGTTGTTGCAGGGCGCGCTGCCGGAGTGGGTATAGACCTGGATGTTGTCGTGCAGCCGCGTCATGAAGTCCCAGGCGGGCGCCTCGCCCTGGCTGCTGATCCAGCCCGCCATGGTCAGGAAGCCCGTGCCGGAGGAGGCCGGGTTGGGCATCGCCACCTGGTTGCGGAAGGCCGGCTGCAACAGGTCCGCCCAGCTGGTGGGCCGGGGCAGGCCGCGCTGCGCGGCCACCACGCGGTTGAAGCAGATGGCCGAGACGAAGGCGTCCATGCCCGTCCAGGTCATCGGCTCGCGGTTGCTGCGGAAATTGGGGCGAAGGGCGGCCGCGCCGGGGGGCGTGTAGGGCTCCAGCATGTCCTGGCCTTCCAGCGCCAGCAGGCTGAACACCGAAAGCCCCCAGATCACGTCGGCGCGCGGGTTGGCGCGCTCCGCGATCAGGCGGGCGGTGATGATGCCCGTGCTGTCGCGCACCCAGGCGATCTCGATGCCCGGCACCGCGCGTTCGGCCGCGGCCTTGAAGGGGGCGAGCTGCTCATTCTCCAGCGCGGTGTAGACCGTCAGGCGGGTGCGCTGCTGTGCCTCGGCGGCGCTGCCGAGGGCAAGGAAGGCGAGGCTCGTCAGAAGCAGGCGGCGCATGGGCGGTCCCTTCGCGGATGGCGATGGGAGGTTGCATTCCCAGGTGTCCAGGGGAATGTGCGTGGCGTGACATCTCCATGAAATCCGCCGGCTATTCCAGGGCCAGCAGCAGCACCCCGTAGAGGCCTGCGCCCAGGGCGAAGCCGCCGAAATGGCTGCCGGCCTGGTCCGGCAGCTCCTCCTTCAGCACGTTCAGCACGATGCCGCCCGCCACCAGCGCGAAGAGCGCATCCACCAGCAGTGGCGGCGCCTTGAATGCCGCGCCCAGCGCGCCGCCCAGCAGCACGGCGCCGGCCAGCACATGGCGGGCGCGGGCCGCCTGCGCCGCGCGATGGCCCACGCGCAGGCTGCTGTCGCTCGCCAGGAAGTGCAGCGCCATGGCCCCGGCATAGAGCAGCAGGGGCAGGGTGCCCTCGGCCTCGCGCTGCATCATCAGGTAGCCGATGGTGAGGCTGTAGATCGCGAAGGCCGCCACATGCAGCTGGAACACGCCGGCATCGGCCCGCCCCTCGTCATGGCGGCGCAGCGCGTGTTCCAGCCCGTAGAAGGTGACGAGGCCCGCCAGCGCCAGCGCGAAGAACACCACCTCCGAGTCCAAGCCTTGCGCCGCATGCGCCCCTGCCAGCTGGGGCAGCAGATGCAGGAAGATATAGGCGACCGAAGCCCCCGCCGCGGCCGAGCGCCAGGGGTTGCGCAGCGGCCAGCGCCCGCGCGCATGCACCGCAGCCAGCCCCAGCACCAGAAGCGGGGCGAGCCAGACGGGCGTGTCCGGCACGCTCACGCCCCATCATCCGGCGCGTGGGGCTTCAGCGGCGTCAGCAGATACAGAGTGCCTGCGGTGAAGACCGCGATGGCCACCGCGATGTGATAGGCGCCCAGCGCCACCGCCGCCCCGATGGCGCCCGTGGCCCAGATGGCGGCGGCCGTCGCCGTGCCATGCACCTGGTCACCGCTCTTCATGATGGCGCCCGCGCCGATGAAGCCGATGCCGGTGGCGACACCCGTCAGCACGCGCGCGGCCGCCTCGTTGTCGTGCGCGCTGATGCCCTCGACCGAGAGCATGAAGCCGCAGCTCGCCACCGCCACCAGGGGGAAGGTGCGCAAGCCGGCGCTGCGCGTCGCGCGTTCGCGGTTCCAGCCGATGACGAGGGCCAGCACATAGGCCACCACCAGGTCACGCATATGCGGCCAGGAGGAGGCGAGGAAGCTCGTGACGGAATCCATGGGCGTTCCTTCCGGGGCAGAACACCCGGCAGGCGCGGGCGTTGCCCGTTAGTCGGAGACCCCGTGCAACGCGGCACGCATCAGCGCCATGAGATGCGCGCCGTCTTCGGGCGGGAGGGCGGCGAGGGTCTGGCGGTGCGCCTCGCGCGCCAGGGGCTCGACACGAGCCAGCAGCGCGCGCCCCGCCTCGGTCATGCGGCAGCGCATGGCACGGCCATCGGCGTCGTCGCGCCCGCGCGCGATCCAGCCATGCGCCTCCATGCGCGCCAGGGTGGCGGCGGCCGTGCTGCGGTCCAGCGCCACATCGGCGGCGAGCGTGGTCTGGTCGGCGCTGCCCCGCGCGGCGAGCGCGCTGAGCAGGCTGAACTGCACCGGCGTGATGAGGCCCCGCACCTGCGCGGCGAAGAGCGACAGGTGAAGCTGGTGCAACCGGCGGATGAGCAGGCCGGGACGTTCCGCAAGCGGCCAGGCGGGGAGGGGGCTCTCTGCCTCACTTCCAGGCGGCACGGGAACGGAACTGCCCTGATCCTGGGCGGAGGCTCTGGTTTTCATCACAGGCGGGTCCGGATGGCGGTTGCGCGCGGCCATAGGTGAAGGGCACAGATGCTCCGTACACGCAATATCGCGCTGGAGCCCGCCCATGCCCTTGCTGTCCCGCCGCACCGCGCTTGCCGCCGGCACCGCCATCCTCGCCACGCCGCAGATTGCGCGCGCCCAGGCCGCCATCCGGCTCACGCTGCCCTGGCTGGCGCAGGGTTCGACGGCCTATGCCTTCATTGCGCGCGAGATGGGCGCCTTCCGCAGCCGCGGGCTGAACGTGGAGGTGACGCGCGGCTTCGGCTCCGTCGCCGCCGCGCAGGCGCTGGCGCAGGGGCAGTTCGAATACGCGATCGTGGGCGCCGGCCCCATGGTGCTGGCCGCCGCCCGGCAGCTGCCCATCACGGGCATGGCGACGGTCAACTACGACATGACCATGGGCATCGCGGTCCGCGCCGACAGCCCCATCCGCACCGCGAAGGATCTGGAGGGCAAGCGCATCGGCGCCGTGCCGACCAGCGCGGAATTCCCCTTCTGGCCGGCCTTCGCGCGGCGGGCGGGCATTGATCTCTCCACCGTCACCATCCAGCAGATGGACAACCGCGTGCTGGAGCGGTCCTTGATCGACCGGCAGGTGGACGCGATCACGGCCATCGGCTCCTCCACCATCCCGGTGATGCAGGCACAGCGGGCCGAGCACCGCTTCATCCCCTATTCCTCGGCCGGGCTGAACTTCTACGCCAATGTGATCTGCACGCGCCCGGAGACGCTGCGGAACAACGCCGCCCAGGCCGAGGCCGTGACGGACGCCCTGCTCGAAGCTGCCGCCCTGCAGCTGCGCGAGCCCGACCGTGCGCTCGACATGTTCATCCGCCAGGTGCCCGAGATCGGCATCACCCAGGGCGGGCGGCAGAACGCGGCGCTCTCGCAGGGGCTGATGCAGTGGACCATGCTGGCGCCGGAGGCCATCGACAACGGCCTGGGCTTCACCGACATGGCCAAGTGGAACGCCATGACCGACCTGGTGATGGAATTCGGCGCGCCGGCCGATGCCCGTCGCCCGGACACCGACGCCGTCATCTCCAACCGCTTCGCCGGCCGCATCAAGCTGACGCCGGCGGAATGGGAAGCGCAGCGCACGCGCCTCGCCCCCTTCGGCGCGATGCTCGGCTGATGATCAGCCTGCGTGGAGTCCGCAAGACCTATGCCTCGCCGGCCGGGCCGATCGAGGCGGTGGCCGGCGTCTCGGTGGACATCGCCGAGGGGGAGTTCGTCTCCATCCTCGGCCCCTCGGGCTGCGGCAAATCCACGCTGCTGATGATGCTGGCGGGGCTGGAGAGCATCACCGCCGGCAGCATCACCATCGGCGGCCAGCCCATGACGGGGCCGCGGCGGGATGCGGGGCTGGTCTTCCAGGACGCGACGCTGCTGCCCTGGCTCTCGGCCCGCGACAACGTGCTCTTCCCCATCAAGATGATGCGGCTGCCGCGCGAGAAATACCTGGCCCGCGCGGAGGAGCTGCTGCACTCCGTGGGCCTCGGCGACTTCATGGACAAGCGCCCGCGCGAACTCTCGGGCGGCATGCGCCAGCGCGTGGCGCTGTGCCGTTCGCTGGTCCACACCCCCTCCATCATGCTGATGGACGAGCCCTTCAGCGCGCTGGATGCCATCACGCGCGACGAGATGGCGCTGGTGCTGCTCGACCTCTGGGCGCGGCACCGCAAGACCGGCATCTTCATCACCCATTCCATCCGCGAGGCGGTGCTGCTCTCCGACCGCGTGCTGGTCATGACCAAGCGCCCGGCCGTGGTGGTGGCGGATGTGAAGATCCCCTTCGCCCGCCCGCGCGACGAGAGCGTGCAGGACAGCCCGGAATTCACCGCCATCGTGGCGCGCCTGCGCGGCATGATCGAGCACAGCATCAAGGTGGCGGCATGAGTGCCACGCAACTGGGCGACGTGACGCCGGTGGCCGCGGCGCCGCCGAACCTGGAACGCCGCGACCTGTCGCGCCACCCGGCGCTGCAACTGGGCCTGCCCGTCCTGTTCGCGGCGGCGGTGCTGCTGCTGTGGGAATTCCTCTGCCGGGCCTATGCGGTGCCGGAGGTGATCCTGCCCACGCCTTCGGCCATCTACGCGCGCATCATCTCGGCTTGGCCCTTCCTGGTGCAGCACGCCGTGCCCACGGGCACCGAGGCCGCCATCGGCTTCCTGCTGGCGACCGTGCTGGGCATCGCGCTGGCCGTGCTGCTCTCCTATTCGCGCTGGGCCTATGCGGCGCTCTATCCCAACGTGATCTTCTTCCAGCTGATCCCCAAGATCGCGCTCGCGCCATTGTTCATTGTGTGGCTGGGCATCGGCTCACCGTCCCGTTTGGCCTTCTCCATGTTCATCGCCTTCTTCCCGGTGGTGATCGCCACACTCACGGGGCTGAACGCCACGCCGCCCGACATGCTGCGGCTGTGCAAGGCGCTGACGGCGCGTTCCTGGCAGGTGTTCCTCTCGGTGCGCTTTCCCTATGCGTTGCCGCATATCTTCTCGGGGCTGAAGATCGCCGTCACCTTCGCCATCATCGGCGTGATCGTGGGCGAGTTCATCACGGCGCAGGCGGGCTTGGGCTACCTGATCCTCTTCGCCTCCAGCCAGGCCGAGACGGCGCTCATCATGGCCTCCATCGCCATGCTCTGCGTGGTGGGCCTGGTTCTCTACGGCGCGGTGGCGGGGCTGGAGCGCCTCATCCTCCGCAAATACGGACACTGACGAGGGAAACGACCATGCAATACGACATCCTGCTGAAGGGCGGACGTGTGGTCTGCCCGGCGAGCCAGCTCGACGGCATCATGGACGTGGCGATCAAGGATGGCCGCATCGCCGCCATCCAGCCCGATATCCTGGCGAGTTCCGCGCGCGAGGTGGTGTCGGTGAAGGACAAGATCGTCCTGCCCGGCATGGTGGACACGCACGCGCATATCTACACCTATGTCTCCGGGCGCTTTGGTTTGCCGGCCGACATGGCGGGCGTGCACAGCGGCGTGACCGCGCTGGTGGACCAGGGCGGTGCCTCCTGCATGACGCTGCCCGGCTTCAACGAGTTCATCGCCAAGCCCGCGCATTCGCGCGTGTTCAGCTTCATCAGCGCCTATGTCGTGGGCGGGCTGGAGGGCCATTACTACCCGACCCTCTACGGCCCCGAGCATGTGGATGTGGACGCCACCGTGAAGGCCGCCCGCGCCAATCCCGGCCTGGTGCGCGGCGTGAAGGCCCATGCCGAGATCGGCAACATGGCGCGCTATGGTCTTGAAGTGCTGAAGAAGGCCGCGCAGATCGGGCGCGAGGCCGACCTTCCCGTTTATTGCCATTTCGGCCAGCTCTGGCCCACGCCGGAGACGGGCAACAATGGCGTGGACGCGGACGAAATCCTGCCGCTGGTGGTGCCCCTGCTGCGCCCCGGCGACATCCTGGCCCACCCCTTCACCCGCCACCCGGGCGGCTTCGTGGATCGGCGCACGGGGAAGGTGCACGCCATGGTGCAGGCCGCCCTCGATGCCGGGCTGAAGGTGGATGTGGGCCATGGCAGTCATTTCAGCTTCAAGATGGCGCGCATCAGCCTCGACGCCGGCATCATGCCCGACACGCTCGGCGCGGACATGCACGGCTACAACACGCGCATCCCCGCACCCCCCGGCACGCCCGCCAACCACTCGGACCCCGAGGAGGACCACCCGTTCACCGGCAAGGCCCGCTTCTCCCTGACGCTGGCGATGAGCGAATTGATGGCGCTGGGAGTGCCCTTCGAGCGCGTGGTGCCCATGGTCACCACCGGCCCCGCCGCCATGCTGAAGCTGGATGACGGCATCGGCACGCTGCGGATCGGCGCGGTGGCGGATGTCTCGGTGCTGGATGATCTGCGCGGCCGCTTCAAGATGGCCGACAATGAGGGCACCGAGGTCATCGCCGACCGTCTGCTGCAACCCGTCTTCTGCCTGAAGGGCGGGGTGCGCTTCGACGCCACGGCGCCCATCCTGCCCGCCGCCATCGCCGCCTGATCTTCATGGGCAAGCAGGGTGTCGGCGCCGCGCTGCCGCGCCGGGAGGATGACCGCTTCCTGCGCGGCCGCGGCCGCTATGTGGCCGACATCGCCATGGCCGGGATGCGGGAGGTGGCCTTCCTCCGCAGCCCGGTGGCGCATGGCATCCTGCGCGGGGTGCGGGCGCCGCAGGGCGCCATGGTCTTCACCATGGCGGAGCTGGACGGCGTGGCGCCGATCCGCGCGCCCTCGGCGCTGCCCGGCTTCCGCCGCACCGACCAATGGCCGCTGGCCAAGGACCGCGTGCGCCAGGTGGGCGAGCCCATCGCCATGGTGGTGGCCGCCACGCGCGCGGAGGCCGAGGACATCCTCGACGCCATCACGCTAGACATCGAGGAATTGCCGCCCGCCACCGACATGCTGGCGCACCGCGCCGGCCCGCCCATCCATGAGGGCTGGCCCGACAATGTGGTGCTGCATTCCCTGGTGGAGGATGACATCAGCGGCGTGCAGGCGCCCATCGTGGTGCGGCGGCGCCTTCGCACCGCGCGCCAGCACATGGCCCCGCTGGAAGGCCGCGGCGTGGTCGCGCGCTGGGACACGCGGCTGTCGCAGCTGGAGATGCACACCTCCTCCCAGATGGTGCATGTGACCAAGACGGGGCTGGCGGAATGCCTGGGCCTGCCGGAATCAAGCGTGCGGATCATCAGCCCCGACGTCGGCGGGGGCTTCGGCTACAAGGGAATTCTCCTTCAGGAGGAGGTGGCCATCGGCTGGCTCGCCCGCCGCCTGGGCGGGGTGCCGCTGCGCTGGATCGAGGACCGGCGCGAAGGGCTCGCTGGCCAGGCCAATTGCCGCGAGCACCATTACGACATCACCGTCCATGCCGACCATGACGGCACCATCCTGGCCTTGGATTGTGAGGCGCATGTGGATGTGGGCGCCTACAGCGCCTACCCGTTCAGCGCCTGCCTGGAGGGTGCGCAGATCGGCTCCATCCTGCCCGGCCCCTATGTGGTGCCCCGCTATCGCTGCCGGACCTGGAGTGTGGCCACCAACAAGCCGCCCATCCTGCCCTATCGCGGCGTGGCGCGGACGGGGGTGTGCTACGCGCTGGAAACCACGCTGGACGCGGTGGCGCGGGCAGGGGGCTGGACCCGATCGCGGTGCGGCTGCGCAACCTGCCTGGCCCCGCGGACATGCCCTACACCAATGTGACGAAGAAGATCTTCGACAGCGGCGACTACCCCGAGGCGCTGCGCCGCGCGGCGGAGGCCATGGACCGCGAGGGCTTCGCGTCCCGCCAGCGCGCGGCGCGCGAGCAGGGCCGGCTGCTCGGCCAGGGCTTCGCCATCTTCTGCGAACAGGGCGCGCACGGCACCAGCGTCTATCACGGCTGGGGCATTCCCTTCGTGCCCGGCGCCGAGCCCTGCCAGGCGCGCCTCACCCCCGATGGCGGGCTGGAGTTGCGCGTGGGCGTCCACAGCCACGGGCAGGGGATGGAAACGACGCTCGCCCAGGTGGCGCACGAAATCCTGGGCGTGCCGGTGGAGCGCGTGCAGCTCATCCATGGCGATACGGCGCTGACGCCTTACAGCACCGGCACCTGGGGCAGCCGCTGCGCCGTCATGGCGGGCGGCGCCGTGGCCGAGGCCTGCACGGAATTGCGCGAGCGCCTGCTGCCCATCGGCCGCCATCTGCTGCAAGCGCCCGACGCCGTCTTCGAGGACGGCGCGGTGCGCGCTGGTAATGCCAGCGTCAGCGTCGCCGAAATGGCCCGCATCTTCCACCGCGCGCCGCAGAACCTGACGGAAGCCATGCAGGCACGCGGCCTGGAATGCACCGCCGGCCACAAGACCGTGCGCGACACCGGCACCTTCAGCTACGCCGCGCACGCCGTGGAGGTCGAGGTGGACCCGGGCACCGGCCATGTGACGCTGCATCGCTACGTCATCGTGGAAGATGGCGGCGTGCTGCTGAACCCGCTGGTGGCCGATGGCCAGGTGCTGGGCGGCACGGTGCAGGGCATCGGCACCGCGCTGTTCGAGGAAATGCCCTATGACGCGGCGGGCCAGCCGCTCGCCTCCACCTTCGCGGACTACATGCTGCCTGGCGCCTCCGACGTGCCGGACATCGAGATCCTGCACATGGAGACGCCCTCGCCCATCAGCCGCTTCGGCCAGAAGGGCATCGGCGAGAGCGGCGCGATAGGGCCCCCCGCCGCCATCGTGAACGCCATCAACGACGCCATCGCGCATCTGGGGTGCGAGGTGACGGATATTCCGGCGACGCCGGAGCGTGTGCTGGCGGCGCTGTCGTGAAACCCGTCGCCTTCGAACACGCCACCGCCGCCACGCTGGAGGAAGCGCGCGCCCTGCTCACCGCCGGCGCCAAGCCGATGGCGGGCGGGCAGTCCCTCGGCCCCATGCTGAATCTGCGCCTGGTGCGGCCCGAGCGCGTGGTGGACATCAAGCGACTACCCGGGCTGCGCGGTTTCACCGAAAGCGAGACCCACCTGACCCTGGGTGCGGCGACCACCCATGCCGAGATCGAGGATGGCCGTGTCCCCGACGTGACCAACGGCCTCATGCGCCATGTCGCCCAGGGCATCGCCTACCGCGCCGTGCGCAACCGCGGCACGCTGGGCGGCAGCCTCGCCCATGCCGACCCCGCCGCCGATTGGCCGAGCGTGATGGCGGCGCTGGGGGCCACCATCCTCACCGGCCATGGCCGGCGCATCCCCGCCGATGGCTTCCTTCGCGCGCCCTTCACCACGGCGTTGGAACCCGGCGAGATCATCACCGCCGTCGAAATCCCGCGCCTGCCGCCCGGCGCGCGCTGGGGCTATTGCAAGATCAACCGCAAGATCGGCGAATTCGCCAAGGCCATCGGCATCGCCACGCCCACGCGGCTGCTGGCGGGCGCGGTGGAAGGCCCGCCCACCCTGCTGGACCGCGTGGAGGACATCCCCGCGCGCCTGCCCTGGCTCGACCCCGCCGCGCAGCGCCTGGCCGCCATTGCCGTCACCCGCGCCCAGGCCATGAGAGACGCATGACCACGCTGACCGTGAATGGCGAGGCGCGCGAGATCAGCGCCCCCGCCCGCACCCACCTGGCCGACGCGCTGCGCGAGCATTGCGGCCTGACCGGCACGCATCTCGGCTGCGAGCAGGGCGTCTGCGGTGCCTGCACCGTGCTGGTGGACGGGGTGCCCATGCGCTCCTGCCTCATCTACGCGCATGAGGCGGCGGGGATGGAGGTGACCACCATCGAAGGGCTGGACGAGGACCCCGTGGCCGCCGCGCTCCGCGACGCCTTCAACCGCCACCACGCCCTGCAATGCGGCTATTGCACGCCGGGCATGATGGTCACGGCGCGCGACATCGTGACGCGCCTCGGCGCCGTGGATGAGGACCGCATCCGCGCCGAACTGGCGGGCAATCTCTGCCGCTGCACGGGCTATCGCGGCATCGTGCGCGCCATCGCGGAGGTCGCGGCCACGCGCCCCGCCTTGCCGGCGCCGCCGCCCCGCCCGGCCGCGGCGCCGCCCGCCTCACCCCCGCCCGTCGCCGCCGCGCCGGCCGCCGCGCTGACCAACCGCCTGGAGCACGCGGAGACCCTGGCGCTCTCCCCCGACGCGGCATGGACCATCCTCTCCGACCCTGCCCGCGCCGTCGCCTGCCTGCCCGGTGCGAAGCTGCTGCACCGGGAGGGCGAGGCCATCGCGGGCGAGATCCGCGTGGCGCTCGGCCCGCTCGCCGCGCGCTTCGCGGGCGAGGGCACGCTGCGCCTCGATGCCGCGACGCGCACCGGCGTGCTGCGCGGCCGCGGCGCGGAGGGCGCCAATGCCGCCGAGGGCGAGGTCACCTGGCGGGTGGCGCCCGAGGGCGAAGGCAGCCGGCTGCACCTCGACATCGCCTGGCGGCTGACGGGCCCGCTCGCGCAATTCTCGCGGCCTGCCTTGGTCCGGGGGCTGGTGGCCGGGCTGGCCGGGGATTTCGCCCGCAACCTGGAGGGCGCGGCCCGTGGCGAGGCGCCGCCGCCCGCGCCCGGCCTCTGGTCCCTGCTGCGCCGCCTGCTGCGGGGCTGGTTCAGCGGGCGCGCATGAACCGGGCCTCGCGCCGGGGTTGCAGCTATGGTAAGCGGTGCTTTCCTATCCCGGAATCGGAGCGCGCCTTATGGGCATCCCCTTGACGCAGCAGGCGAAAGTCGCGGCCTATGTGGTGCGCCAGAAGCTGGCGGGCCGCAAGCGCTTCCCGCTGGTCCTGATGCTGGAACCCTTGTTCCGCTGCAACCTGGCCTGCGCCGGCTGCGGGAAGATCGACTATCCGGACGCCATCCTGAACAAGCGCCTCTCCGTCGAGGATTGCCTGGGCGCGGCCGAGGAGTGCGGCGCCCCCGTCGTCGCCATCGCGGGCGGCGAGCCGCTGCTGCACAAGGAAATGCCGCAGATCGTGGAAGGCCTGCTGGCCCAGGGCCGCATCGTCATCCTCTGCACCAACGCCCTGCTGCTGGACAAGCGGATCGAGGCCTACAAGCCCCATCCCCGCTTCATCTGGGACATCCACCTGGATGGCGACCGCGCCCAGCATGACTGGGCCGTGAGCCAGGAAGGCGTCTATGACCGCGCCGTGGCCGCGCTGAAGAACGCCCGGGACCGCGGCTTCCGAACCGCCATCAACTGCACCCTGTTCAACAACGCTGACCCCGAGCGCACGGCGAAGTTCTTCGACGACGTGACGGCGATGGGCGTGGACAACATCATGCTCTCGCCCGGCTATGCCTATGAGCGCGCGCCGGACCAGAAGCACTTCCTGAACCGCCAGACCACCAAGAACCTGTTCCGCGACATCTTCGCGCGGGGCAAGGGGAAGGGTTGGCGCATGGGGAACAGCCCGCTCTTCCTGGACTTCCTGGCCGGCAACCAGTCCTACAAGTGCACGCCCTGGGGCAACCCCACGCGCAACATCTTCGGTTGGCAGCGCCCCTGCTACCTGCTGGGCGAGGGCTACGCCAAGACCTTCGCGGAGCTGATGGACAGCACCGACTGGGACAAGTACGGCGTCGGCAATTACGAAAAATGCGCCGACTGCATGGTGCATTCGGGCTTCGAGGCCACCGCCGCGCTGGATGCCATCACCAAGCCCTGGAAGGCCGTCGCCGCCCAGCTGCGCGGGCCCCGCACCGAGGGCCCGATGGCGCCGGAGATTGACCTCTCCAACCAGCGCCCGGCCGAGTTCGTCTTCTCCCGCCATGTGCAGGAGGCGATGAAGGACATGGCGCATGAGCCGAAGAAGGGTGCGAAGCACGGAGCGACCGCGCCCCAGCAGGCGGCCGAATAAAGCTGGACTTCTGGCAGGAATTCGACGCGGCGCCGGACCCCGGCCCGCCTTTCGCCGCGCGCTATCCGGCCCGCATGCCGGATGGGCGCTTCCTGCACCTGCCCATCCGCGACATCGGTGTCGCGGGGCTGATCGCGACCCAGGCGAGCTTTCCCGTGATCCGCACACTCTCCACCTGGATGGCCGAGGCGGCGCGGCCGCTCGGCGCCGAGGCGGTGCTGGGCCTGCCCACTCTGGGCCATGTCTTCGCGCCCCTCGTGGCGGAGGCGCTGGGCCATCCCAACTGGGTCGCCGCCGGCTATTCGCGCAAGCGCTGGTATGAGGAGGCGCTGAGCGTCACCATCCACTCCATCACCACCACCGGTGAGCGCCGGCTGTGGCTCGACCCATTGATGCTCGACCGGCTGCGCGGCAGGCGCGTGCTGCTGGTGGATGACGTCGTCAGCAGCGGCGCCTCCGCCCAGGCGGGGCTCGGGCTGCTCGCCAAGGCGGGCGTGGTGCCGGTGGGCCTCTGCGTCGCCATGGTGCAGACGCGGCGCTGGGCGCCGTCCTGGCCTGCCGAAATCCCCGTGGTCTCGGTCTTCGAGACGCCAGCCCTGCACCGCGACGCGCAGGGCTGGTGGCCCGATCACAGCAGCGCCGGCAGCCCCATGGCCACGGCGAGCGAAACAAGTCCCGCCGCCGCCACATAGTCCTGGAAGCGCTGCGTCAGCCGCAGATCCAGCAGGCGCCGCGGCGAGATATAGCCCCGCCCCCAGCGCTGCGCGTTGCTGATCACGAAGAGCACCGCGATGCCCACATGCAGCCAGGCATAGCCCAGCAGGGCGAAGCTGGTGGCCGCATAGGCATGGGCCCGGGGGTCGGGCAGGGCGTCCTGGATCAGCAGCACCAGCAGCACCATGGCGGCCACCGCGCCCAGCGCCTGCACGCCCAGCCCCAGCCAGGGCGTGTGGCCGCGCGACACGCTGCCCCGCGCCAGACGTGCGCCCACCGGCCCCGCGATAAGGCCCAGCGCGATCAGCCCTGGCAGCAGCAGCCCCGGCGTCATCACCTCGGGCGGCGGCCAGCCCGGCGCGTTGAGCCAGAGATAGACCACGCCAAACAGCAGCGAGGCCAGGATGGTCCCTGTCGCCAGCAGGGCGAAGGCCAGTGCCAGCAAAGGCGGGGGGTCGGGCGCCTCGGTGTGCAGCGGCAGGTCGAGCCCATGCCCGGCCGGCATCAGGCCATGGTCCTGCCGCTGCCCCGCATCGCGCGCGCCCCACACGAAGAGCCCCGCCGTGACCACCGCCGCCGCCAGCGCCACGAAGTAGAGCTGGAACAGCATGGCCAGCACCGCCGTGAGCGTGGAGAGGCCGGTGTAGAGCGGCTCATAGGTCGCGCGCGGCAGGATGATGATCTGGTCCGGTTCGCCCGTGACGCGGTGAACCCCCAGCGTCTCCTGCCAGCCATTGCGGGCATGTCCGAGATAGCCGCGGCCGGCGGCCAGCTCCGGCCCGATCTCGCGCGGGGCCAGGCGATCGGCGCGCACCTCCACGCGGGGCAGGGACGCGAAGCCATAGGGTGCCGCCGGCGTCGGCATGGCCCATTCCAGCGTGTGCGCATGCCAGGGGTCGCGGCGGAACGCCTTGCCCAGCTTGCGTTGCAGGAACACGTCCATGGCCACCAGCGCGAAGCCCATGGTCAGCAGGAAGCCGCCGATGGAGGAGGTCAGGTTCAGCCAGGTCCAGCCATCATCCGGGAAGAAGGTGTAGACGCGGCGCGGCATGCCCAGCAGCCCGGTCCAGTGCATCACCAGGAAGGTGAGGTTGAAGCCGATGAAGAGCAGCCAGAAGGCCGGCACCGAAAGCCGGTGCATGGGCAGCTTTCCCGTCACCTGCGGCAGCCAGTAATAGAGCGCCGCCAGCATCGGGAAGACGAAGCCGCCCACCAGCACGTAGTGGAAATGCGCCACCACGAAATGCGTGTCATGCACCTGCCAGTTGAAGGGCACGATGGCGAGCATGACGCCCGTCAGCCCCCCCAGCACGAAGATCACCAGGAAGCCCGCGATGTAGAGCATGGGCACGTCCCAGCGCGGCCGCCCATGCGCGAGCGTGGCCAGCCAGGCGAAGATCTGCACCGCCGTCGGCACCGCCACCAGCGCCGAGCCGAAGGAGAAGAAGGCCAGCGACAGATGCGGGATGCCCACCGTGAACATGTGGTGCGCCCAGATCAGGAAGCTGAGGAAGCCCAGCACGATGATGGCGATGACGACCGCGTTGTAGCCCACCAGCGGCCGCTGCGCGAAAACCGGGATGATGGTGGAGAGCGCGCCCGCGGCCGGCAGGAAGATGATGTAGACCTCGGGGTGCCCGAACAGCCAGAACAGATGCGCCCAGAGCAGCGGGTCGCCGCCACGGTTCGGGTCGAAGAAGGGCAGGTCGAAGGCCCGCTCCATCTCCAGCAGGATCGAGCCCAGGATCAGCGGCGGGAACCCCACCACCATCATCAGCGCCGTCACCAGGATGTACCAGCCGAAGATGGGCATGCGGGAAAGCGTCATGCCCGGCGCGCGCAGCTTCAGGATGGAGACCACCAGCTCCACCGCCAGCGTCATCGCGGAGATCTCCACGAAGGTGACGCCCAGCAGCCAGACATCGGCGTTGATGCCCGGCGAATAGGTGCTGGAGGAGAGCGGCGTGTACATGAACCAGCCGCTGTCGGGCGCGACACCTGCGAACAGCGCGCCCAGCAGGATCAAGCCTCCGAACAGGTAGCACCAGTAACCATAGGCCGAGAGCCGCGGGAAGGCGAGGTCCCGCGCGCCCAGCAGCTTGGGCAGCATGTAGATCGCGAGCCCCTCCAGCATCGGGATCGCGAAGAGGAACATCATGATGGTGCCGTGCATCGTGAAGATCTGGTTGTAGATCTCCGGCCCGATGAAGGCGGATTGCGGCGTGGCGAGCTGCGCGCGGATCAGCATGGCCAGCATGCCGCCAACGGCGAAGAAGAAGGCCGCCGTCAGCATGAAGCGCATGCCCACGATGCTGTGGTTCACCGCCGAGGCCCGGCCGAAGCCCGGCGCGGTGGCCCAGATGCGCGACAGCGCCTTGTGCAGGCGGATGGGGTCCTGGCTCAAGGCTGTGCCTCCGGCGCGCTGGGTGTGGTCTCCGCCGCCACGGCGGCCGCGAATTCGTCCGGCGCGTGGACGCGCACCTCGAAGCGCATATGGCTGTGGCCCAGGCCGCAAAATTCGGCGCAGAGCCCCTCCAGCCGGCCCGGCGCATCGGCCTGCAGGCGCAGCACATTGGTGTGGCCCGGCACGGCGTCGAGCTTGCCCGCCAGGCGTGGCACCCAGAAGGCGTGCATGACGTCCTCGGCGGTGATGTGGATGTCCACGGGCTGGCCGGCGGGCAGGTGCAGCAGGTCGCGCGTCTCGGCGCCGCCATGGTCGGGATAGCGGAAGGTCCAGAAGAATTGCCGCGCATGCGCCTCGATGCGCGGCACGGGGTCATGGGGCATCATCCGCTCGCCCACCACCACGGCCGCGACCACCAGCGGCGGCAGGACGAGGCCCGGCAGGATCAGCCCGCCGCCGATGATCCAGGCGCGCGCCGAGATGCGCGCCGCCCGCTGCGGCCACCACACGACGAAGAAGAAGATCGCCGTCATCAGCGCCGTGAGAAGCAGGCTGCCGATCATCATCACCCATGAGAGGGTGGCGATGGAACCCGCGATGGGGCCCGCGGGTTGAAGCACCGACAGCTCCCCCGCGCAGCCCAGCAGCGGCAGCGCCGCCACGAAAGGAATTCCATGTCGGACATACCCCGCGAAGAACGCGACGACGCCCCGCCCACCAGCCCCGTGATGGAGGCCATCGAGCGCGAGGGCACCGGCTCCGTCGTCGCCCTCGTGGGCCACCCCATCCACGCCATGATGGTGCATTTCCCCATCGCGCTGGTGATCGCGACGCTGGGCAGCGACGTCTTCTACTGGATCACGGGCGATGAATTCTTCCTCCGCACCGGCCTCTGGGCCGCGGCCTTCGCCTTCATCACGGGTGTCGCGGCCGCCATCGCCGGCACGGCGGAGCTGGTCTTCGTGAAGGGCATCCGCATCCGCGTGGCGAGCTGGACTCACGCCACCGCCGCCATGACGCTGATCTCCATCATGGCCGCCAACTGGGGCGTGCGGCTGATCGAGGCGCCGGTGCTGCCGCATGGCCTGACGCTCTCCGTTCTGGCCGCGATCTTCACCGCGGTGGCTGGCTGGCACGGTGGCAAGCTGGTGCTGGATCATGGTGTCGGCGTCATGGTGTCACCCAAGCGGTGATGCGGGGGAAAAGCTCGCCGAGGCGGCCGGGCTGAAACAGGTCCGGCGCCCAGGCCTCGGAGGGCAGGACGGGCTTCCACAGCACCACGGCCAGGATGGCGCAGACGGTGACGAGGATGCCCGTGGTCAGCAGCCGCGCGCCCCAGGGGCTCAGCCGCTCACGCGGGTCGAAGACCCACAGGATGATCAGGCCCAGGCGCACATGCAGCGCGGCCAGGGCCATGACGAAGATGAGCTTCAGCGTGAACCACTCGACGAAGGTCTCGCGCAGGAAGATCAGCAGCGTGCCGCTGGCGATGGCCAGGAAGGCGGCGGGCGAAAGCCAGCCCACATAGAAGATGCGCGACATCCGGTGCAGCCGGTGCAGGGGCGGCCCGCGCAGCCCGTCCGTCTGGCGCAGCAGGAAGGGCAGGGCGATCAGCCCGCCCGCCCAGAGGCTGATGGCGGTGACATGCACGTATTTCGTGATCCAGAGCAGCACGCGCCCGGCCTCAGCGTGCGGGGCGCGGGGCAGCGAGCAGCCGCATCCCGAGCCAGGCCGCCACCGCCAGATAGGGCAGCACCGCCGGCACCCACATGATGAGGCCGCCCAGCTGCTGATCTTCCAGCGCGCTCAGCCCCCAGGCCTCGGTCGTCAGCCAATGGGCGAAGTAGAGCGGGCGCGGCGCGAAGGTGATGATCGCACCCAGCATGCCCATCTGCGCGACGGTGCCGATCAGCGCCGCAATGCCATGGGCCTCGGCGCCCGGGCGCAGCGCGGCGCGCCACAGCAGCATGGCGCTCGCCAGCAGGGTGGCCTGCATGAACCAGTAGCCGGCCACCGTCTCCAGCGCCCAGGCGTAGAAGGCCGGCACGTGCCACGCCCAGAGGATGAGCATGTGCACAGCGAAGATCGGCGCCAGCGGCAGCGCCCTGCGTCCAGGGAAGGCCAATGCCAGCAGCGGCGCCATGACGGCCACCAGCAGCGCGTGGTGCGCGACACGTGCCGAGAACAGCGCCGCACTCAAGGCGCAGAGCGGCGAGATGAAGATGACGAAGCCTACCGCCGCGGCCCCCCAACCGGCGCGCGCCGCCCCGGCCCGCTGGGCGGCGAAGCCCAGCAGGCCCAGCGCCAGCAACACCGCGGGGTCGAAATTCCATCGCATCCAGACATCGGCCGGTATGGCCGGGATGCCGCAATAGGCGATCGGCAATGCTCAGTCCCTCCCCTCGCGCATGGGCTGCGAGGGGGGAACGTGGCAGGGCGGCAGGGGTTGCCCTGCCAGCTTGAACTTGGCTGGAGGCGTCAGATCACGCGCAGCGAGGTCAGCCTTTCGATCTCGGCGTCATCGAGGCGCAGCCAGTCACGATACACCTCGTCATTGTGCGCGCCCATGGAAGGGCCGAGCCACTTCACCTCGCCCGGCGTCTCGGACAGGCGGGGCACCAGGTTCGGGATGGCGAGTTCGCCCACGCGCGGGTCCTTCATCCACTTGATGTTCTCCCGCGCCTTGTATTGCGGGTCCTCGAAGATCTCGTCGATGGCGTAGACCGGGCCGCAGGGCACCTGGAACTTCTCGCAGGTGGCGATGGCCTCGTCGCGCGTCATGGTGCGGGTCCAGTCGGAGACATACTCGTCCACGATGGCGCGCTCCGCCTCGCGCTGCGCCAGCGTCTCCCACTTCCCGCCCTCGGCGTATTCGGGCACGCCCATGGCCTCCGCCAGCCGGGAAAAGATCTTGTCGGAGGTGCAGGCGATGGCGATCCAGCGGCCATCCTGGGTGGGGTAATGGCTGTGCGGCACCACGTTCACCGTGCCGGGCCCCATGCGCTGGCGGATGTAGCCGTTGAGCTGGAAGGAGGGCGCCAGCTCATCCAGGATGCGGAAGATGGGCTCGTAGAGGCCGATATCCACGACCTGCCCGCGCCCCGTCTTCTCCCGCGCCTGCATGGCCAGCAGCGTGCCCAGCGCGCCATAGAGGCCCGCCAGGTAGTCCGGGATGGTGGCGGAGCCGGGCGTCACCGGCGGCCGGTCCGGATAGCCCGCCAGGAAGGACAGCCCGCCGAAGGCATTGCCGATGCGCCCGAAGCCCGGCCGCCCGCGATAGGGGCCCGTCTGCCCGAAGCCCGAGATGCGGACCATGATGAGGCGCGGATTGACCTCGCGCAGCACCTCCCAGCCCAGGCCCCATTTCTCCATGGTGCCGGGCTGGAAGTTCTCCACCAGCACATCGGCGTCGCGCACCATGCGCTTGAGCAGTTCCGCCCCCTCGGGCTTGCGCAGGTCCAGCGTCGCGGATTTCTTGTTTCGGCATTCCGAAAGCCAGGGCAGGGTCTCGCCGCATTCGGTCACGCTGCCGAACTTCCGCAGCGGGTCGCCCACCACCGGCAGTTCCAGCTTGAACACCTCGGCGCCGAACTCGGCGAGCTGGGTGGTGCAGAAGGGGCCGGCCAGGAAGCTCGAGACATCCACGACGCGAACGCCGTCGAGCGGCTTCGGAGTGGGTTCGGACATGCAGTGATTTCTCCTTGGATTCCCGCAATTTGCGGTCATTTCATTTGTCCGGTCAAGTCAGGCCGGGGCGGGGTGGCAAGGCTGTGGGTTTGGCGCATGCCCGCCCGCCGATGTATGGAAAACCCATGAACACGGGCCCGGGACTGGGAATGAACAAGCGCGAGCAGGCGGACACCCGTCCGCGCTACCGCCAGGTGGCGGACGAATTGACGGCCCAGCTGCGCGCCGGCGTCTGGCCCGTGGGCGCCATGCTGCCCACCGAGACGGAGCTGTGCGCCACCTTCGCCGTCTCCCGCCACACGGTGCGCGAGGCGTTGCGCCTGCTGGAGGAATCGGAGCTGGTGCAGCGCCGCCAGGGCAGCGGCACCACCGTGCTGGCGCTCGCCACGCCCGACCGCTTCGTCCAGGACATCACGGACATGGCGGAACTGCTGCAATACCCGCAGGAAACCCGCCTGACCGTGCTGCGCGCCCGCAAATTCGAGGCCGATGCGGAGACCGCGGCCCAGATCGGCTGCGGCGAGGGCGAGGCCTGGGTGCGCGTCGAGGCCATCCGCCGCCTGCGCGTCACCACCGCGCCGCTGTGCTTCACCACCTTGCTGATCCGCGCCGAATACGCCGAGGCGCTGGACGATCTCGGCGTGCTGCCCGGCCCGCTCTACGCGCTGATCGAGCGGCGCTACGGCATCCAGGCCTCCCTGATCGAGGTGGACATCGCCGCCTCCGGCGTGCCGCCCCACCAGGCGGAGCTGTTGGAGGTGGAGCCCGGCACGCCCGCCCTGCTCATCCGCCGCCGCTATTTGGACGGGCAGGGGCGCGTCTACGAGATTTCGGAAGGCGCCCACCCGGCGCCGCGCTTCACCTACCGCGCGACGCTCAAGCGGATTCCCGAGCTTCCCTGATCACCCGCGCCAGCGCCACCAGGCGCTGCGCCCGCTCCACGATCGGGTAGTCCACGAAGCGGCCCTCCACCTGGATGGAGGCGAGGCCCTGCGCCTCGGCCTCGGCGAAGGCGGCGATGATGCGCTCGGCGCGCGCCACCTCCTCGGGCGGGGGCGAGAAGGCGGCATTGGCCACGCCCACCTGGTCCGGATGGATGCAGAGCCTTCCCTGGAAGCCCAGCGCCACCCCCCGCGCGCAGGAGGCCGCATAGCCCTCCGCGTCGCGCAGCTCGATCCAGACGGTGTCGATGGGCGGCTCCAGCCCGGCCGCGCGGCTGTGCAGCACGATGGCGGCGCGGGCCGTCTCCAGCTCCGTCTCGGCGCGCCCCCAGGAGAGGCCGAGGTCCAGCGTGTAATCCCCCGCACCGAAGGCCAGCCGCTTCACGCGGCCCCCCAGCGCCTTGGCCTGCGCGGCCAGCGCGCCCAGGCGGGAGAAGCCCAGCGCCGTCTCCAGGATGGGCATGACCTCGATGCCACGCGGGGGCAGGCCGCGCTCGCGCTCCAGCGCGGAGAGCATCCAGTCCATCGCCACCAGCTCCGCCCCATCCTCCAGCTTGGGCAGGACGATGCCGTCCAGCGCCGGGCCCACCACGACATGAAGGTCGGCGAAGCACCATTCGGTGCCGAAGGCGTTGACCCGCACGAAGCCGCGGCAGCGCCGGGGGCGGGCAAGCGCCGCCCGCACCGCCTCGCGTGCCCCAGGTTTGGCGGCCACCGCCACCGCATCCTCCAGGTCCAGGATGGCGGCATCGGCGCCCACCTGCAGCACCTTTTCCGCGCGGCGCGGATGGTCCCCGGGGGCGAAGAGAAAGCTGCGATTGGGGCCGTGCGACATGGGAACCTCTTGAAAGAACGGGCTCCATGATGCGGGGCGGGCGGGGGGGCGGCAATATCGTGTTGTCCGGATGTTTCCGTGAAGGGTGAACGTCCAATACTGACGTACAAAACCCTCCGTGTGATCAAATTCCGTCCGATTCTGACTTTTGGTTGAGTCTCGATGGCCGTCTCGCAAGGAGGCGACCATGAACCGACCCACCCTTTCCCTCATCCTCGCCGGCGCCGTGCTTCTCTCGGCCTGCGCCACGCGGCCCGAGAACATCGCGGCGCGCTATGTCAGTCCCAACACCTATCGGGCCTGGAATTGCGCCCAGCTTCAGGAGGAGCGCATCCGGCTGGACGGCGAGGTGGCCCGCGTCGCGAACCTCCAGCGGGAGAACGCCAATGCGGATGCGGCACTGCTGACGGTCGGGTTGATCATCTTCTGGCCGGCGCTGATCGGGATGGCGGCCACGACGGATCGTCGGGAGGAACTCGGCCGCCTTCGCGGAGAGCATGACGCGGTCCAGACCGCGCTGCGGGAACAGAACTGCGCGGTGCCACCGCCCAGCCCTGCGCCGCCCGTGGAGACCGCGGCACCGCCGGCAGTCTCCAACCCGTAGTGAAGTCCGCACGCGGCCGAAGCGCGGCCGCGTGCGGGAACAGGCTCAGTCCGCCTGGCCGCGCCGCTGCAGCGCAATGTCCACCACGCGGTCGCCACCTTCCTCGGTGCTGGCCGGGCCCTGGGCCGCGGGCGGGCGGCGGTCGCCGGTCCAGCGCGTGTCGATGCGGTCGCGGGCCACGCCCTCGCGCACCAGCGCGTCGCGGACGGCCATGGCACGCTGGCGGGAGAGGCGCATATTCGCCTGGTCACGGCCCACCGGGTCGGCGCGGCCGATCACGGTGGCGCGCAGCGCGCTCTCGTCGCGCATGGAGGCAGCCACCTCGCGGACGGTCTCACGGTCGCTCTCGGTCAGGCGCGTGCTGGCGGTGGCGAAGCGCACCTGGTGCCAGCGCACATCCGCCTCCGGCTGCGTCAGCGCCTGCGGCGGCGGGTTGTAGGCCACCGGCGGCGCGGCGGGGCGCTGGGGCTGCTGGTCGGTCAAGCCCGCGCCGCCACAGGCGGCCAGGCCCAGCAGCATCACGGCGGGCAGGAGGGGGGCGAAGCGTCGCATGGTCGTGTCTCCGAAAATGGGTTGGAAGGGGGGAAATCAGTAGCGGCGGCGATAGTCGCGGCGCGGCGGCGGGCGACGGGGGTCGTAGCGCG
This sequence comes from Roseococcus microcysteis, assembly GCF_014764365.1. Classification (NCBI taxonomy): domain Bacteria; kingdom Pseudomonadati; phylum Pseudomonadota; class Alphaproteobacteria; order Acetobacterales; family Roseomonadaceae; genus Roseococcus; species Roseococcus microcysteis. The sequence goes on along the minus strand of NZ_CP061718.1, from coordinate 1,321,636 downwards.
GCTGCTGCGACTGGTCGTAGAGATAGCCGCCCACGCCGCCCACACCCGCGCCCAGCACCGCGCCGAGCGCCGTGTCGCCGCTGAAGGAGCCGAGGATGCCGCCCACCGCGGCGCCGCCGGCCGCGCCGGTCAGGGTGCGCTGGGAGGTGTCATCGAGGCCCGCGCAGCCGGACAGGATCAGCCCGCCCGCCATCAACAGGCCCATGCCCTTGGTTCGCATGCTCATCATGTCTCTCCTCACCGGCGCGGGCCGGGGCCGGGGCCACGGCAGGGGAAGCTCACCTGCGCCCAGCGCAGCATGCCGTCGAGCGCGGGTTCATTGGCGTATTGGCGGTTGTCGCGCGCCCATGCGGCGAAGCCCACGCCCGATTCCGCGATGCTGGGCCCGCGGCCCGGCACGCAGAACAGGGGCGCCCCACGCCGCGTAAGCTGGTGGAACTGCACCGCGGCCGTGATGTAGCCCTGGCAATAGGCGATGGCCTCCAGCCGCGGCACGCCGCCGCGCTGGGGGTCGCACATGCGGGCGAGGTCGCGCACCGTCTCGACATGGGTGGGCGGGTTGCCCTCCCAGCGGGGTTGCGCCGTGGCGGGCGCCGCGGCCAGCAGGCCCGCCGCCGCCACGCCCAGCGCGATGTGGCGAAGCGCCATGCTCAGATCCTCCCGAGGATGAGCAGGACCAGCAGCACGACCAGCACGACGCCCAGCACGCCCATGCTCCCATGGCCATAGCCATAGCCGTAACCGCCGATGCGGCCGGAGAAGCCACCCAGCAGCAGGATCACCACGACGATGATCAAGATGGTACCGACTGGCATTGGCATATCCTCCCGCTGGGGCCGACCCGGCCCTGATCCTGGGCGCGCCGATGGCGCGCTCGCGGGAAGAACGCCGCCGCAACAAGGCGGTTGCGGCTTGGGCGTGGCGGGAAGCTACCCCCGGCGGCGAGGGGCGCGCCCTGGGTGGTGCGGGTGGGCCCGCCGCGCCGCCCATCGCCCAGCAGGGCGAAAGGGGCCCAATAGAAGGGATGGGCCAGGCTCGGCCGCCCCGGCTGGTCCGTCAGCAGGGCGAGCTGCGCGGCACGCAGCGCGGCGGCACTCGGCGTGCCCTGGTTCTGCGCGGAGAGCATCACCGGCACGATGAATTGCGCCGCCGCGTCCGAGGCCAGCCAATGCGTCGCCAGCAGCCCGCGCGCGCCGGCCACGAAGAAGGCGCGCGCCAGGCCCGACAGCGCCTCGGCCGCCTGGGCGGTGCCCTCCACCGTCCCCGCGCCCGCCGTGTTGCAGGCGGAGAGGATGGCGAGGTCCGCATCCATGCGCAGCCCCATGATGGCGCTGGCCGGCACGAAGCTGCCCGCGGCATCGGCCGCGCCGGGCGGGTTCGAGACCATCACCGCCGGCTCGGTCAGGCAGGCGAGGTCCCCGGGCAGCAGCCCATGGGTCGCGAAATGCACGATGCGATACTGGCTGAGCCCCGCCCCCGCCACGGCGGCGGCGGTGAAGTCGCGGCCCAGCACCTGCGTGGCCCCGGCGCCCATGATCGAGGCCGCGACCCGCACCTCGCCCAGCGTGCCGGGCAGGCGGCCCAGGCCGCGCGCCACGGCCGCATCCTCGCCGCAGGTGGCGGCGGGGAAGCTCGCGCGCAGCTGCGCCTCGGCGGGCGGCAGGAAATCCCCGAAGCCGATATAGGGGCGCGGGGCCGCGCTGGCCGGCGAGGCCTCGCGCAGCCGCACCAGCGCCTGAACCGAGGGCGCGTGGACGATGGCGTGGCGGCGGATCAGCCAGGGCGCGGCCGAGAGGTTGGCAGGGTCGGCCGGGCCCGTCAGCAGCATGGCGAAGGGCAGGGCCAGCAGCGGCCCGTCCGGCACCACCACCAGCGTGGCCGCGCCCTCCAGATAGGCATCGAGGGGGCCGAGCAGCGCGGCATGCAGCGCCGCCGCCGCCGCCGTGTCGAAGGCGGGCAGGCGCCCGCCCTGCGGCCCCTCGCCATCCACCGCCGCCCGCGTGGCGGCGACCAGGCGCCCGGCCTCGGCCACGGTGAGGGAAAGCCGCGCCAGCGCCGCCGGACGGCCCGGCCGCAGCGCCAGGGCGTAGGAATGCCGGGGGCCGAGGAGGAACTGCACCATGGCCTCGCCCTGGCCCAGCACGGCCAGCGCGGCCTCCGCCGACACCGCCTCGTCGCGGAGCTGGCGGAAGCCCGGGGCCGCGGCCAGCGCCTCGGCCTCCGCCTCCTCGCGCGCCGCGCGCTGGGCGGCGATGCGCTGGTCCAGCGCGCCGGCCGGGCGGCCCGTGGCCAGCAGCGCGTCGCGCTCGGTCAGCAGGGCACGGAGCTGGATGTCGGCATCCTCGCGCCGGCGCACGGCGGCGGCCACCGCCTCATTGCCATCGGCGGCGGCGAGGCGCGCGCTGGCCTGCGCCAGGAAGCGCGCTGTCTCGTTGCGCCGGGCGAGCTGGGCGGCGGCGAAGGCCTCGGCCCGCAGGGCGGGCGCCTCGGCCGGCTGGGCCCGCGCCCGCGCGTCCAGCGCGTCGAGATAGGGGATGAGGTCCGCCACGGCCACGCCGATCTGCCGCTCGCGCAGCAGCGTGGCGCCCTGGCGGAAGGCGGCCAGCGCCTCCTCCGTGCGGCCGGCCGCCACCCATTCCCGGCCGGCGAGGAAAAGCGTGGAGGCCACCGGCCGTTCGCCCGGCAGGGTGGCGGCCAGCCGCGCGCTCGCCTGTGTCAGCAGCTGGGCCGCGGGCAGGCTCTGCCCCGCGCGCGTCAGCAGGGCGCCTTCGGTGCGCAGCCGCCTTCCCTCCAGCGTGGCGGGCGCGAGCCCGGCCGCGCGCAGCACGGCGGCGCTGCGCCGCACCCCCTCGCGGGAGGCCGCGTCATCCCCGCGGCGCGAGGCGATGACGCCGCGGTAGCGGATGCTCTCCGCCAGGCCCAGCACGGCGTTTTGCGCCTGCGGTTCCAGCAGCTCGGGCAGAAGGCCGCCGGCCGGCGTGCCGGCGCGCACGCCGGCGGGCACCAGCGCGCCAAATCCCGCCTCGGCCGTGGCGAAGCCCGCCTCGGCCGCCGCCAGGTCGCCGCGGTTCAGCGCGTGCATGGCGCGATACTGCGCGAGGCGGGGCGCGGCCGTGCGGTCGGGCGCGCCCGGCAGCAGGGCCTCGGCGCGGGCGAAGAGGCGCTCGGCCTCCTGCACGCGCCCCTGGTTCGAGAGGTTCAGCGCGATGTGCATGATGGGCGTGGCGAGGCTCGGGTCCCGGTCATTGCCCAGCGCCGCCACCCGCACCGCCAGCGCCTGGCGGTAGGCGTCCTCGGCGGCGGCGAAGTTCTCGGCCTGGTTCAGCTCCCGCCCCAGCAGCATCATGCGCTCATACAGGGCCTCGTCCGCCGCGCCGGTGCGGTCCGCGGCCAGGCGCGCGACCGCGATCTGCAAGGCGCCGGAGCGTGCCATGGCCCCCCGGTGGCCGCCGCCCCCGTCGCCATCTGCTCGATGGGCGGGATGGCGGCGGGAATGCCGTCGGCCAGCACCAGCCCGCCCGGCGCCTCGATGGCCAGCGCCACATGCGCGGCCCCGCTGGAGCGCCTCCGGCAGGCCAGCAGCTGGGCCGGCGCCCCACCGGCCACGTTGGTGGCGACCGGTGCATCGCAGACGAAGCGCTGGTCGAGCCAGGCCCGCCAGGCGCCCCCGCCGGCCGCCTGTGACGCGGTGAGCCCGCCGCCCATCCGGTAGATGCGCGCGGAGGGCTGGGTCCAGCCGCCGCAGAACACCTCCTCCGCGCGGCTCACGGGCGCATCGAAGGCGGGCGCCCGCGCCGCCTGGGCGAAGCAGGCCTCGCCGCGCGCATTGGCCGCGACGGGGCGCGTCTCGACGGAAGCGCGCTCGCGGGCCAGGGGCGCATAGGCCTCGGGCGGGGGCGTCGCGCAGGCGCCGAGCAAGGCCGCGCCCAGCAGCGAGGAGAGGGTCAGCGCGGCGAAGGGGCGCATGGCTCAGTAATCCTCATCGGCGACGTTGGGCAGCAGCACGTCCGATTCATCCAGGCTTGGCAGGGGGTTCATCAGCACCAGCGTGGTCACCTGCGTGACCGGAGGCAGGGTGAAGCTGACGGGCGCCACGCAGTTGACGGACGAGATCACGCAGTCGTTGAAGCGGTATTGGCTCAGCCCGAGAGAGTCGGGGCCGAAGCCGCGCCGGTCCCCGGCGAGCTGGCCCAGACGCGCCGTGGCCACCCCGCTGATCCCGCCGAGTTCGCCCAGCACCTCGAAGGCGCGGCCGGTGGCGAGCGGGTTGCCGGGGCGGCCGAACACGCCCAGGCGGCCCGCCTCCAGCCGCCCGGTGGCGGTCCCGCCATTGATGAGCACGAAGACGGGAAGCCGCCCCGCATTCATGTTGAAGGCGATGTTCCCAGCCGGCGCGGAACTGGGTGTGGCCGGGCTGCCGTCATCGGCGCCGAAGAGCAGCTGGCCCTCCTGGTTCGACGTGCCGGCCACCTGCCAGCGCTGGTTGGCGGGCGCCACGCCCGGCTGGTCCGTCGTCGCGGGCGTCAGGGCGTCGGGCAGGCGCACCACGGCCACGCCACGACGCGTGTCGAGAATGACCAGCGATGCGCGGGCCGGGTCGAGCGCCGCGACATTCGTCGGTGCCTCGCCCGCCTGGCCGATCCCACCCGGGGCCGCCAGCAGCAGCCCCGTGCCGACGGCGAAGCCGCTGCCCGCGGTGGTCAGGGTGCCGCCCGCCACCAGTTCCGCCCGCTCGGCGCGCAGCGCGCTGTCCGTGACCGACATGTCGGCCCCCGCCTCAAGCCGCAGCGGCTGGAATTCGGCCGGTGTCGCGGCGGGCGCCGTGCTGGCCCCCAGCGCCACGCCCGAGAGGCGCATCCCGCCGTCCGAACGCAGCAGCAGCCCGAGCCCGGCCTGCATGGCGCCACCCGTGACATCCAGCGCGCCGCCGGCCACCAGGCGCATCGCCCCGCCCGCGACCAGCGTGCTGGGGTTCACCACCACATCGCCGGCCGCCTGGAGTTCCACCCCCTGGCCGGCGGTGAGGGAGGTGTTGCGAAGGCTCGCCCCCGCGGTGGTGCTGAGGGTGATGCCCCCCGCCTCGGCCCGCGCCACCACATCCCGCAGGCTGATCCCTCCGGCGCCGGCCGTGAGGCCGAGCGATGGCCCGGCCGTCAGGCTGCCGCCGCCAAGGGCAAGGCCCGTGCCCGCCGTCAGGGTCATGGCCCCGCCCGCCGAGAGCGTGGCCTGCGGCGCCGAGAGCGCGCCGCCCGTCTCCATCGCCAGCGACGCCCCGGCGATGACGGAGAGCCCAGGGTCCAGCGACAGCGTGCCGTCGGGCACCGCCAGCGTGAGGTCGCCCCCCGTGGCAAGCAGGTTCCCCCGCAGCGCCACGGGCCCGCCCGCCACGCGCAGGTCGAGGTCGCGCCCCGCCGTGATGGCGAAGAGCTCGGGCGTCGTGATCCGCCAGTCCAGGTCGCGCCCGATGGTGAGGGCGCCGCCCGCATCCCCCAGGCTGGCCGCCTGCGCGGTGCCGCCGGTCTGCAGCGCGTCGCGACCGGCCATAAGGCGCAGCGCCCCGCCGGCCACGAGGCTGCCGCCCGATTGCAGCACATCCTGGCCGGCCGACAGTTCCAGGCTGCCTCCGGCTTGAACCGAGCCGGCGGTGAGGGCGAGGTCGCCCGCGGCGTGGAGGCGCGCGGCCCCGTCCGCCTCGATGGCCCCGGCATTGCTCAGCCCGCCCTGGGTGGTCTGGAGAGCAAGGTCGCCCCCGCGGGTGGTGCCCAGCGCCAGCGCCCCGCCGCTGGGGGCGGTCGTGCCCGCCAGCGCCGCGGCCCGGGCGTCGGGCATGGCGAGGTTGAGCGCGATCTGCCCCGTGCCGCTTTCGATCCGCGCGCCGGCCTGGTTGACCAGGCTCGGGACGGTCGCGCCCTGGGTCACGAGCAGGCCGTGGTTCAGTATTCCCCCGCCCTGAATCTCCGTCGCGGCGAGCAGGCTGTAGTTGCTGAAGCCGCCCCTGATCGTCCCGGCGACCAGGGTGCCGGCATTGAAGAGACCGCTGACAATCTCGTCCGCCGCCAACCGGCCGGTATTGACGAGGCCGTCGCTCGCATGGATGTGGTGCGCGCGCAGCTCGCCGCCGACGGCGTTGTTCAAGTAACCCCTGCCCGCGAAGATGCTGCCCGCGACGATCAGCCCGCCATTGTTCACCCCGTGCTCCGCTTGGATCATGGAGGTGTCGGCGGGACCGCAGCCGCAGCCCAGGATGATGGCGCCGGTGTTCTCGAACGAGCCCATGAGGCCGCTCTGGACGGTGCCGCCCGAGAGGTCCTGCGCGTAGATCCCTCCCTCGTTGATCACGCCCACGCCGACGACGGAGACCGTGCCGGCTTCGGCGGTCACCCAGCGGTTCTGCGGGATCCTGATGGTGTGATAGGCGACGAACAGGCGCAGCCCCCCGCTGCCCGAGGCCAGCACCGATCCCTCGACATCGAACGTCGCACCCCCACCCACGGAGCGGAACTCCAGCCGGTCGGGCTGCCGCGCCAGCGGGTCCGAGTTGCGTGTCCCGCCCCAGAGCGAGATCAGGTTGGGGGCCACGCCATTCACCGTGCCCGCATCGGTCAGCGGCGCGAGGCGCCTCACCGAATTGTCGCCATCCAGCACCAGGTCGCGCCCCGCCACGGCGCCAAAATCGTGGACCCAGATCGTGCCCGAGCCCGTGATGGACCCGTCCGCGTAGAGTTCCAGCGCCCGCACCCGGTCGAGCAGGTCCACGGCGCCCGGCAGGGTGATGTCGCCCACCGTGGTCCCGTCCAGCGCGCCGATGCGCAGCACGGAGGTGGGGTTGGTCGTGCCATCCGCGCCCGTGCCGCCGATCCGCCACAGCTCCGCCGTGCTGAGCGAGAGCGTGCCCGCCGCGTCGCCGCCCAGCGTCACGCCGCGCCCGAGGGTGAAGGGCGCAAGGCGCACCGCGCCGTTCGGCACCGCCAGCGTCATGCCGCCCGCGACGGCGCCCAGCGCCATGTCGTCGGCCACCAGGGTCAACGACCGGCCGCCGCCCACCGTGATGCTGTTGTCCACGGTCAGCACGCCCGCCGGCCCCGGGGCCGCGCCCGGCGCCACGCGCAGCACCGCGTCGCCCCCCGCCGTGACCGGCGCCTCCACCGTCAGGCTGCGCCAGGTGGACAGGGTGAGGTTCCCGCTGGCCCGCAGCCCGTCCTGGGTGCGCTCCGCGCCGGGTGTGCGCAGGGTGCCCAGCTCCGTACCGGCGATGATGCGGTCTATCGCGTTGCCGCTGGCGGCACCTGGCGCCGCGCCGTCATCCAGCAGCACATCGCCGCCGAGGCCGCGCGCGGCGAGGCCGGCCACGCTCACGCGCGTGCCCGCATCCTGCGTGATGCCCGCGCCGGAGACGAGTTCGAGCGCCGCGACGCGCGCCCCGCCGATGGTATCGGTCAGGCTGGCGGCGTCGCTGGGCGCGACATCCTGGCGCAGCAGCACATCGCCGGTGAGGGTGATGGCGCCCGCCGCCGCCTCGCCGATGCGAAGGCGCTGCGCGGCGCCGGTCGCGCCATCCGCGCCCGCGCCGCCGATGCGGGCCAGCTCCGCGCTGGTGAGCGAGAGGGTGCCGGCCACCTCCGTGCCCAGGGTGATGGCGCGCCCCGCCGTGAGGGGCAGCAGCCGCACGGTGCCGCCGGGCGCCACCAGCGTCATGCCGCCGGCCACGGCGCCCAGCGCCATGTCGTCCGCCACCAGGGTCAGGCTGCGCGTCGCGCCCACGCGGATGGGCGCGTCCACCACCAGGCCGCCACCCTCCACGCGCAGCAGCGCATCGGCGCCGGCGCGGATGCCGCCCCCGGCCTCCACCGTCAGCGTGCTGGCCTGGGTCGTGAGGCGCACCTCTCCCGTCGCCGCGCCGATGCCGAAGGCGCCCATGGCGGGGGCGTCGGCGAAGAGCGGGAGGCTGCCGGGCGAGACGCCGATCCGTGCGAAGCTGTTGCCCGCCTGGTCGAGCTGGATCAGCCCTTCCGCGCGCGCGGTGATGCCTGGCGCGGTGATGGTGCCGCCGGTCTGCGTGATGTCGCCCGCCTCGGCGATGAAGTGCAGCGTGCCGCCCCCGGGCAGCGCGACGCTGTCCGGCGCCGCCCCCCAGGCGCCGCCGGCCTGGGTGATGTCGCCCGTCTCGGCCAGGATGGTGGCCGCGGCGCCCAGGGTCTCGGTGACGGTGGCGGGCGGGGTCGCGGGTGCCGCGCCGCCGGTGAGGGCGCCCGTGCGGGCCTGGGCCGAGGTCAGGCTGAATTCGGCGGTGGCGCTGCCGCCACCCGCGCCCATGCTGCCGTCATTTTGCAGCACGCTGCCCCGGGCCTCGATGGCGGTGCCCAGCATCACGCCCGCATTGGTGATGTCGCCCGCAGTGGCGCGGATGGTGCCGCCCAGGATGCGCCCGCCGGCCTGGTTCACGATGGAATCAGCCGTGACATTGCCGATGATGGTGCCGGTGTTGACCAGCGGGCCGGCCACGGTCCGGTCGCCGACGAAGACCGTGCCGAACTGCCCGGCGATGCCCGTCCCGGTGATGAGGGCGCCGGCATTGTCCGTGATACCCGTGATGGTCCGCGCCACCATCAGCCCGTTATTGGTGGCGATGCCGGCGATGCGCGTGCCATCCGGCGCGGGCGTGGCGTCGAGGCCGAGCGCGATGGTGCCGTTGTTGGTGCCGCCGCCGGCCAGCACATGGGAATCCGGCCCGCCCGCATTCAGGGCGATGGGCGTGGCGACCAGCGTGCCATTGTTGAGCAGGCTGCCCGTGACATTGACCTGCAGGGCCCCGGCCTCGGCGGCGACCCAGCGGTTGCTGTTCACCGTCAGGTCGGCCGTCTGCGTCAGCACGAGGCCGCCGCTGCCCGAGGCCAGCACCGAACCCGCCACGGTCAGCGCGGGCGCCGTGTTGCGGAACTCCAGCCGGTCCGGGTTCCGGTCGGCGGGCAGGGCGGTCGCGTCCGTGTTGCGCGTCCCGCCCCAGAGCGACACACCGGTGAGCACCACGCCATTCACCGTGGTCGTGTCGGTGATGCCGGCGAGGCGCGCCACGGCATTGGCGCCGTCCAGCACGAGGTTCCCCGCCGCCACCGCGCCGAAATCGCCCACCGTGATGGCGCCCGCGCCCGTCAGGTCGCCGCCCGCGAAAATCTCCAGCGCCAGCACGCGCCCGCCGAGGTCCACATCGCCCGCCACCGTGACGTCGCCGGCCCGGATGTCGCCTGACGGCCCGGCGCCGATGCGCAACACCGTGGCCGGGTTGGTGGTCCCGTCCATGCCCGCGCCGCCGATGCTGGCAAGCTCGGCGGTGGAGAGCGAGAGCGTGCCCGCCACCTCAGCCCCCAGCGTGACCGCGCGCCCCGTGGTGAAGGGCAGCAGCCGCACCGCGCCGCCCGGCACGATCAGCGCCGGCGCGCCCGTCGCGATGGCCATGTTGTCGGCCACCATCGTGAGCTGCCCGGCCGAGATGTCGTTGGCCACCTCCAGCAGCAGCCCCGCGCCGGCGACCGTGATGCCGACCGCGCCCGCGGTCGTGCCCAGGGCGTCAATGCGCGTCACGCGCAGATTGGCGGCGTTGCGGAACGCGATGTCGCCGCCATCGGTGCGCGCATTGAGGCGCTGGGCCTGGTTGTCGCCCGTGAGGTTCACGCTGCCCGCGCGCGAAAGCAGGCTCCCGTCGCCCCGCGCCACCAGGTTGTTGGTGGTGATGACGCCGCTGCCCAGGATGCCGCCCGGCGTCTCGAGGTTCACGGGGTTCGCGCCGGCATTCACCGCCGCGTCCACCGCGATGGTCGTGCCCGTGGCGGAGGTGGCGCGCAGCGTCAGCTCGCCCGTGGTGCGGGTCAGGTCCGACAGCACCTGCACGGAATCGGAGGCCACGAGGCGCAGATGCCCGGTGCCGAGGAAGCTGGCGAGAAGGGCCGGGTTGAACGCGGTGGCGCCGGGGCCGCCCAGGCCGATGGTGATGCGGCCGGGGCTCAGCCGGTTGAACTCCACCAGGCCCGATGCGCCCGCGCTCATGTTCGCGGCCAGCGTCAGCACATCGGCCGTCATGACGATGGAGCGCGCATCGGGGGCGGTGACGGTCCCGCCCGCGCCCTGCACGATCCAGCCATCCGCCTCGGTCGTGGCGAGGGTGATGTGGCCCTGGGCGAAGTCCAGCGGCGGCGCGACGCTCTGCACCGGGCCCTGGATCGTCAGCCGCGCGCCCCCCTGGAGCTGGATGTTGCCGCCCTGCACGGGGCCGTCCACCACCAGGTTGCTGTCGGCGTTCGTGGCCACGAGCTCCACCGCGCCGCCGATGTCTCCCGTGCCCGTGCCCGCGCCGCTGCGCGCATTGGCCTGCAGCACCGTGAAGCCCGCGCCCTGCCGGTAGGTCAGCGCCGCGCCATCCGTGCGCGCATCGAGCGTGGCGATGGCGTTGGTGCCGGTGATGTCCAGCCCGCCCGCGCGGCCATCGGTGAGGTCGAGCCCGGCGTCGCGGATGAAGAGCGTGCCCCCCGCCACGCCGCCGCCGGAGATGATCCCGTCCGAGCCCAGCGTGACATCGCCGCTTCCCGCATTGGCCTGCGCCACCGTGAAGGCGGCCGCCTGCGCGAAGGTCAGCGCCGCGTTGTCGGTGCGCGCGTTGAGGGTGGCGATGGTGTTGGTGCCGGTGATCTCCAGCCCGCCCGCCCGGCCATTCGCCATGTCGAGCCCGGCGTCGCGGATGGTCAGCGTGCCCCCCGCCACGCCACCACCGGAGATGACCCCGTCCGAGCCCAGCGTCACGTCACCGGCGGAGGAAGCCGCCCGGGCCACCGCGAAGCCCCCGGCCTGGGCGAAGGTCAGCGCCCCCGAGGTCCGCGCATTGAGCGTGGCGATGGCGTTGCCGCGGAGGTCCAGCCCGCCCGCCAGCGTCTCGGCGAGGCCCAGCCCCCGGATGATCAGCGTGCCGCCCGTGACATTGCCGCCCGTGATGGCGAAGTTGGAGCCGAGGGTCACATCGCCCGTGCCCGCATTCGCCTGCGCCACCTCGAAGCCGTTGTTCTGCCGGTAGCTCAGGGCGGCGTCGTTCACCCGCGCGTCGAGTGTCCCGGAGAAGTTGCCCACCAGATCCAGCCCGCCCGCGCGGCTCGCCGCATCGAGGTCGGCGCCGCGGATGATGAGGTTGTTGCCACCCCCGCCCGTGCCCTGGATGACGCCGTCCGAACCCAGCGTCACATCGGCGAAGGCCGCGACCGCGTTGGTGACGGAAAAGCCCGCCATCTGGGCGAAGGCCAGGTTGCCACCCATGGTCCGCGCGTCGAGCGTGCCGATGGCGTTGCCCGCCCCGGTCAGGTCGAGCGCGCCCGCGCCGAAGCCCCCAACGTGGCATCGCGGATGATGAGCGTGTCCGCGACGACATGGCCGCCCGTGATGGTCCCGTCCGAGCCCAGGGTGACATCCCCTGTGCCCGCATTGGCCTGCACCACCTCGAAGCCGCCCGCCTGCGCGAAGGTCAGCGCCGCGTCGGCCGTGCGCGCATCGAGCCGCGCCACGGCATTGGTGCCGGTCACCTCCAGCCCGCCGGCGCGGCTGGTGCCCATCGCGGCGCCACGGATGACGAGGTCGCCCGCCGTGATGTTGCCGCCCGAGATCAGCCCGTCCGAGCCCAGCTCCGCGACCCCGCCCGCGCCCACCTCCATCCGGGTCACGACCAGCGGGGCCACCTGCGCGAAGGACACGAAGGCGTCGAAACCCCGCACGTCCAGCGCCCCCACGTCATGCGTGCCCGTCAGGTTCAACCCCTGCGCGGCCGAGGCGTCGGTCTCGTCGAAGCCGCGGACGCGCAGCGTCCCGGGCGTGGTGACGCCGCCCGTGCCCGTGATGCCGAAGGTGGCGTTGAAATTCACGCCGCCACTCGCCGACAGGTTGGCGTTGACCACGATGTCGCTGTTGGAGGTGAGCGTCAGGCTGCCCGTCAGCACGGAGATGGGGGCATTCACCGCAATGCCCGTGCCGCCGAAATTCGTCGTTCGCAGCGTCAGGGAATGGGCGGGCATGGTGATGGCGCTCGCCACCACCAGGCTGTTCTGCGCCTCCAGCGTCACATTGCCGGCGAAGCCCGCGATGTCGGCCGGGGTGATGATGACGGTGGTGGGGTCGCCCGCCGCGCCATCGGTGGTGAAGCCGCCGCCAGACAGGGCGCCATCCGTCTCCTCCGGCGGGTTCGCCGCCGTGTCGCGCACGATGATGTTGCGCGGATCAATCAGCAGCGTCCCCGCCGCCCCGCCCGGCCCCGCGCCCACATCCACCCGCGCGAAGTTAAGCGTCAGGCCCCGCATGCCCGAGACCTCGACGAAGCCGCCATCGCCCCCCTGTGGGCCGCCGCGCGCGGAAAGCCGCGCCGCCATCGCCGTGCGCTCGGCGCTGTTCACGACGATGACGCCGCCCGGCCCCGCCTCGGTCGCGTCCGCGCGCACCGTGGCCCCATTCTCCAGCAGCGTCTCGCGCGCCATGGTCTGGGCGCGGCCGAGCCCCGTGGTGCCGACCAGCGCCTCGCCCCCGCCCGCGCCGCCCGAGGCATCCAGCTCCGCCCCCGCCGCCACCGTCACCCGCTCGGTCGCCTGCACGGCCACGCGGCCGCCGCGCGCGTTCGGCCCCGTGCCGCGCGCGGCGACCCGGCCCTCCACGCGCGCGCGCGCCGTGCCATTGCCGCCCACCCGCACCTGCCCACCGCCCGCGGCACCGGAGGCCGAGACGCGGGCCCCCGCCGCCACCGTCACCCCCGCGCCGGGGGCCGTGATGTCCACCCGCCCGCCCGGCGCCGTCACCGCCCCGCCCGCGATGGCGACCTCGCCGCCACGGCCCTCGATGGCCACGCGCGCGCCCGTCACCTGGCCCGTGTTGCGGACCACCTGTTCGACAAGCCCGCTCGCCGCCTGGGCGGTGAGAATGACCTGCCCGCCCTCGGCCGCGATGACGCCCGAATTGGTCACCAGCGCCGCGCCGCCATCGGGCCGCTGCCGCACCGCCCCCGTCACCTCGATGGACAGCAGCCCATCTCCCGCGAGGTCGAGGCGATAGGTCTCGGCACCCGCCACGATGGCCGTGCCCAGCCGCGCGCGGATGGCGCCCTGGTTGGCCACGCCCGGCGCCACCAGGGCGGCGAGGCCGCGCTCGGCCACCGTGATCTCGCCGCGGTTCTCCACGCGCGCGCCGAGATTGGGCGTGCCGTCGAAGACCATCCGCCCGGCCATGAAGTTCTGGTTGGTGATGCCGGCCGCGCTCGCCACCAGCGAGCCCACATTGACCTGCGCGCCCTCGGCGAAGACGACGCCCGAGGGGTTCACGATCGCCACGCCGCCATTGGCCGTGATGCGGCCGGCGATCATGGACGGGTCCGGCGTGTTCACCCGGTTCAGCGTCCAGGCATTCTGGCTGGGCTGGGTGAAGTTGACCGTGGCGTCGCGCCCCACGTCGAAGCGCTGCCAGTCGATCACCGCGCGGTCGCTGCCCTGGGTGATCTGGGTGCGGTTGCCCTGCTGCTGGATCAGCGCCTGGCCGGCCGTGACCTGGCCGCCGGTCGGCATGGCATTGGGCGCCTGGGCCTGGGCCGGGGACAGCATGGCCAGCGGCAGCAGGGCGGTCGTGCCCAGCAGCAGCGCGCGGGGAGAGGCCCAGGCCGCGATGCTCGGGATCTTCTTCGCCATGCTCTTCGGGGCCATGCTCGGTTGCTCCAGCATCGGGCCACGGCCATGCTGGCCGGGGGCGGAAGGGTTGGGTCGGCTCAGAACCGCATCAGCGCGCGCACATAGCCCGCCGTGGCGGCGAGCGGCGGCACCGCGGCCCCGCCCGCATCCACCCGGCGGGTGATGCGGTGCACGGCCTCGATGTCGAGGTGGAAGACGTCGTTGAACACCGTCCGCACCCCGCCGCCGAAGGATTCCACCCGGCGGTCGGGGTCGGTGGGCAGGTTCTCGTAGGTCCGGCCCGCATCGTAGAACATGTAGAGCTGCGCGCTGTGCCGGATTTCGGTGGGCTGGCCCGGCGTGAATTCCAGCGTGAAATTCGGCAGCCGCAGGTCGAGCTGCGCCTCCAGCGCGATGGCCACCGCGCGGTCACCGCTCACCTGGCCCGTGTAGAAGCCGCGGCCGATGCGGTTGCCGCCCAGGAAGTATTTCTCGGCCGCCGGCAGCACGGCATCGCTCCATTGCCCGGCCAGCGTGGCCTGCAGGCTGAACAGCGCATTCTCGCTGAGGGCGAGGAGCGGCTGGGTGCGCGTCAGCTCGCCCGAGATCTTGGTGAAGCCCGCATCGCTGCCGCGGCGGGAAGGGCCGGGCAGGCTGCCCGCGCGCGTGGCCCCCAGCGCCGCGATGCCCTGGTGCAGGCGCACGAGGCCCTGTGTCGTCGCGGCCGCCGGCGCGAAGGAGAGCAGCGTGTCGCGGAAATTCCCGTCGAAGCCCGCGCGCAGCACGCGCAGGCTGTCATGGCTGGCCCGCACCGCCGGCGCCGCGCCCGTGTCCACCGTGTTGTCGAAGATGTCGAACTGGGCGCCGACCGTCAGGTTCATGGCACGGCTGCGGATGACGGGGTAGGAGAGCGCCACGCCCGCCGTGGTGGTGAAGCCCGCATAGCCGATCTCTGCGAGCGGCCCGCTGGGCGTGGTGCGCCCCGCCCCGGCGTAGAGCCGCACCCGCAGCCCCGAACTACCCACGAAGAATTCCGTCGTCGCCTGGCCGAAGAGGGATTCCGCCTCGGCCGAGGTGAAGAAGGCGGCCTCCGTCCGCTCGCCCAGCGAGGTGAAGGAATTGCCCTGGGCCAGGGCCAGGAACTGCACCGGCCCCGTCAGGCGGAAGCCGCGATTGTCCACCGTCAGCAGCCCCGAGAAGGGGCGGCGCGAGACGTCGGCCAGCAATTCCAGCTCCCCCGCCACGCCGCCTTCCAGCGGGCGCAGCACGCCGCGCACCGTGACACCCGGCACGTCGCCCGCCAGCAGCAGCGCGCGCTCGATCCGCGCGACCGAGGCGGCGCCCTCCGACACCGCGCCCTCCAGGAAGCGCAGCACCTGCACGCCGGCGGGGCCGATATCCTGGCTGAGGCGCACGCGCGCGATGCGCCCCTCGCGCACCGTCACGCTGAGGTCGAAGCCCTCGGCGCCGGGCTCGCCGGTGATGGCCACGCTGATGAAGGGATAGCCGGCCTGGCGGTATTCGGTCAGGACCGCGATGCGCGCGGCCTCGATCTCGGACTGGCTCACCTGGCGGCCCGCCAGCCCCGCGACATGGCGTTCGAGCCGCGCGGCGGGCAGGGTCTCGTTGCCGGTGAGGCTGACGCGGCCGATCCGCACATCGGGCGCGCCCGGGGCGATGGGTGTCGCGGTGATGGCCGGACCTTGCAGGCCGGGCGAGAGGCGCGGCGGGGCGGGGGGCACGATGTCGCGCAGCACCTCCTGCGGCGCGATGGCGGGTGGCGCGGGCTGGGCCTGGGCGATGACCGGCAGGGTCGCGGCAAGTGAGGTCAGGAACAGACCACGGCGCAGCGCCACTTTGCAGTGACCGCGCCACAGGCGAATTCGTGAACCCCCCATCGGTTTTCCCCCGCGTCACCGCGCCAGACTTATCCGCAACATTCGCAGAACGTCACAACCAAGGAATACGCCGTATTGGCGTTATTTTACGGAAGCGCGAGAGACAATGCACGCATGCGGCGTATTTCTCCGTTTTTCCTGCCGGCCCGCAACCCGTGGTGGCGTTTCCCCGCTGGCCGCGCTTGTCAGGTGCGTGACGTGACCGGACATGCGGAGCCACGGGCTACATGCAATCCTGGCTTGACCCTGGCGCATCCGCCCGGCAAGCCTGCTGCAAAGCCCATCCGCGCGCCGGCCTGGGCGAAAAG
The DNA here is from genome assembly GCF_014764365.1 of Roseococcus microcysteis. NCBI lineage: Bacteria > Pseudomonadati > Pseudomonadota > Alphaproteobacteria > Acetobacterales > Roseomonadaceae > Roseococcus > Roseococcus microcysteis. The sequence goes on along the minus strand of NZ_CP061718.1, from coordinate 1,305,757 downwards.
CCGATTCCAGGGAGACGTCCATCATGAGCCCCATCACCCGCCGCACCCTGATGGCCGGCGGCGCCGCCCTCGCCTCAGCCCCCGTCGTGGCGCAGGCCCAGACGCGCGCGGATTCGCGCGTGGATTTCAGCGGCCGCACGCTGGAATGGGTCATCCCCTTCGCCGAGGGCGGCGGCAGCGATGTCTGGGCGCGCTTCCTGGCCCCCTTCCTGTCGCGGCACATGCCGGGGCGGCCCACCATCATCATCCGCAACGTGCCCGGCGGCGGCTCGATCACCGGCACCAACGACTTCTACGCCCGCGCGCGGCCGGACGGGATGAGCTTCATCGGCACCTCCGGTTCCACCCAGGTGCCCTTCCTGCTGGGCGACCGGCGGGTGCGCTTCAGCTACGCCAACATGCCGCCCGTCTTCGTCTCGCCGACCGGCGGCGTCTGCTACATCCCGGCGCGCTTCGGCGTGGCCAATGCGTCGGAGCTGGGCCGGCTGCGCGGGCAGGAGCTGGTCTATGCCAGCCAGGGGGCGACCTCGCTCGACGTCGTGCCCATGCTGGCCTTCGAGGCGCTGGGCCTGCGCGTGCGCCACGTCTTCGGCATGCGCGGCCGCGGCGAGGGGCGCCTCGCGCTGGAGCGCGGCGAGGCCAGCATCGACTACCAGACCAGCTCCGCCTATCTGCGGCAGGTGGTGCCCATGGTGCAGGCGGGCAATGCCGTGCCGCTGTTTTCCTGGGGTGTCGTGGACGCGCAGGGCGTGCCGCAGCGCGACCCGACCTTCCCCGACATCCCGCACTTCACCGAAGCCTATGAGATGATGCACGGGCGCAAGCCCTCGGGTGTCGCCTATGACGCCTACCTGGCCTTCGCGACCGCAGGCTTCGCGGCCCAGAAGCCCGTGATGCTGCCGCCCAACACGCCCGCCAACATCGTGGAGACCTACAAGGCCGCCTTCGCCTCCATGATGACCGACCCCGAATTGCTCGCGAACAAGGACGCGGCCCTGGGCGAATACGAGCAGGCCACGGGCGATGCCATCGGGCCCCTCTATCGCCTCGGCACCACCATCGCGCCCGAGGCGCGGGAATGGGTGCGCAACTACCTGACGACGAACCACAACGTGCGCTTCTGACGCGCGCGGCGGGCGTGCCCGTGGTGCGCCCGCCACCAAGAACAGACAAGGAAGGACAACGCCATGACGAAGCTGCATCGCCGCACGCTGCTGGGGGCCGCGGGGGCCGCCACCTTGGCCACCCCCGCCATCGCCCAGGCGCCCGTGACTTTCGCCGGCCGCACCATCGAATTCGTGATCCCCTTCGCCGAGGCCGGCGGCAGCGATGTCTGGGCGCGTTTCCTGGCCCCCTTCCTCTCGCGCCATCTGCCGGGCCAGCCCAATGTCATCGTGCGCAACGTCCCCGGCGGCGGTTCCATCACGGGCAGCAATGACTGGGCGCAGCGGGCGCGGCCGGACGGGTCGAGCCTCTTCGGCCCCTCCGCCTCCACGCATCTGCCCTTCCTGCTGGGCGACCGGCGCGTGCGCTATGACTACGCGAACTGGACGCCCGTCATCGTCTCGCCCACCGGCGGCGTGGTCTGGGTCTCGACCCGCACCGGCATCACGGACGGCGCCGACATCGCCCGCCTGCGCGGGCAGGAGCTGGTCTTCCCGAGCCAGGGTGCGACGGGCTTCGACCTCGTGCCCATCCTGGCGCTGCATCTGCTGGGGCTGAACGTGCGCTACGTCTTCGGCATGCGCGGCCGCGGCGAGGCGCGCATCGCGGTCGAGCGCGGCGACGGCTCCATCGACCACCAGACCACGCCCGCCTATCTCAGCCAGGTGGTGCCGCTGGTGCAGGCGGGGCAGGGCGTGCCGCTGTTTTCCTACGGGCTGCCGGACGCGCAGGGCAACATCCAGCGCGACCCCTCCTTCCCCGACATTCCGACCTTCGAGGAAGTCTACCAGCGCATGCACAACCGCGCGCCGGAGGGCCAGGCCTATGAGGCCTATCGCGCCGCCTCCATCGCGGCCTTCGCGGGGCAGAAGCCGGCCGTGCTGCTGAAATCCACCCCCGCCCCCATCATCGCCGCCTACCGGCGCGCCTTCGAGGACATGGTGGCCGACCCCGAACTCAAGGCGCGCGGCGAGACCGTGCTCGGCGTCTATCCGCAGGCGGTGGGCGATGCGGCGGAAAGCCTCTACCGCCACGCCACCACCATCTCGCCCGAGGCGCGGGAATGGGCGCGGAACTTCCTGACCACCCACCACAACGTGCGCTTCTGACACCGCCCCCGCCACCGAAAGCCCCATCATGCTGGACCTGCTGCTGAGCACGTTGCTCGACCTGCTCACCCTCAAGCACATGACCTTCATGATGGTGGGGGTGACGGTGGGCCTCGTCATCGGCGTGCTGCCGGGGCTGGGGGGCATCGCCGGCCTGTCGCTGCTGCTGCCCTTCATCTACGGCATGGACCAGACCTCGGCGCTGGCCATGCTGATCGGCCTGGTGGCGGTGGTGCCGACGGCCGACACCTTCTCCTCCATCCTGATGGGCATTCCCGGCTCCTCCGCGTCACAGGCCACGGTGCTGGACGGCTTCCCCCTGGCCCGCCAGGGCGAGGCGGCGCGCGCGCTGGCGGCCGCCTTCTTCGCCTCCATGCTGGGGGGGATGTTCGGCGCCGTGGTGCTGACGGCGGCGGTGCTGGCGGCGCGGCCCATCATCCTGGCCTTCGGCTCGGCCGAATTGTTCATGCTGACGCTGTTCGGACTATCCACCGTGGCGGCGCTCTCGGGCGGGAACCTCGCCAAGGGCGTGGCGGCGGCCTGCCTCGGCCTCGCCTTCGGCATGATCGGCGCCGCCCCCGCCACCGGCGAATACCGGATGGATTTCGACACGCTCTATCTCAGCGATGGCCTGCCGCTCGTCATCGTGGGCCTGGGCATCTTCGCCCTGCCCGAGATGTTCGACCTGCTGCGCGGCGGCGGCGCCATCGCGAAGCAGGGGCAGAGCCTCGGGCGCGGCTGGTTCCAGGGCGTGCGCGACGTGATCCGCAACCCGGGCCTGGTGCTGCGCTGCTCCGGCATCGGCGCGCTGATCGGCGCCATCCCCGGCATCGGCGGCAGCGTGGTGGACTGGATCGCCTACAGCCACGCCATGCAGACCTCGAAGGACCGCAGCCAATACGGCAAGGGCGAGATCCGCGGTGTCATCGCCCCGGAATCGGCCAACAACGCGGTGCAGGGCGGCGCGCTGCTGCCCACGCTGCTCTTCGGCATCCCGGGCTCGGGCTCCATGGCGATCTTCCTGGCGGGGATGATCCTGCTGGGGCTGCAGCCGGGCCCCTCCATGGCCGAGCGCGACCTCAACATCACCTACACCATCATCTGGTCGCTCGCGATCGCGAACCTGCTGGGCACGGCGCTGTGCATCGCCCTCGCCCCCGGCATCGCGAAGCTGACGCTCGTGCGCTACACGCTCATCGCGCCCTTCATGGTGATGGTGCTGTGCTTCGCGGCCTTCCAGGCGACGCGCAGCTACTACGACCTGCTGGCGCTGGTGGCCGTCGGCGTGCTCGGCGTCTTCATGCGCCGCTTCGGCTGGTCGCGCCCGGCCTTCCTCATCGGCTTCGTGCTGTCCTTGGGGGCGGAGCGCTATCTCTACCAGGCGGTGCAGTTCTCGGGCTGGGACTTCCTGACGCGGCCGCTGGTGCTGGTCATCCTCGCCCTCACGCTGCTCTCGCTCTGGGCGGGTCTGCGCAAGAGCAGCGGTTCGGGCGCCATCAACACCGAGGGCGCGGCCGAGGACAGCCGCGCCTCCCGCATGTGGCCGCAACTCGCCTTTGCCGCGGTGGTGCTGGGGCTGTTCGTCTTCACCTTCGCGGAGGGGATGAAGAACTCCTACCTCGCCCTGATGTTCCCCGTGGCGGTGGCCTGCGTGGGCGGGGCCTGCGCGCTGTGGGTGCTGTTCTGGCAGTCGCGCGGGGCGGTGGCGGCGGGCAGCGCTAATTTCGACACCGAGGCTGAGGCCAAGGATTACGGCCCATGGCCCTTCCTGGGCTGGTTCCTGGGCATCGTGGCGTTGACCGGGCTCATCGGCTTCTTCGCGGCGCTGGTGCTGTTCTTCCTGGCCTTCCTGCGCGTGGTGGCGCGCTGCCCCTGGTGGCAGGTGCTGGTGCTGACGGCCGCGGCCTGCACCTTCCTGCTGGTGCTGGCCTCCTCCCTTAACCTGCTGTTTCCGGGCGGTGTGCTCCAAGCCCATGTAGACCTGCCCTGGCCTTTGCGCTGACCATGGGGCGAACCTGACCAGGAGGCTTCATGAAGGCCAAGCTGCTGCTCACCCTCGCCCTGCTGGCGGCGCCCATGGCGGCACTGGCGCAATCCCGCCAGGCCGCGCCCGCGCCCGCGGCGCCCCCGGCCGCCCCGCCCGCGGCGCCCGACCGCACCTCCGCCGCCTATGGCGACTGGACGCTGCGCTGCGAAACCACCCGCCCCGCCGGCCAGCCCGCCCAGCGCCTGTGCGAGATCGCGCTCACCTTCACCGATGCCCGCAACCAGCCTGTCGCGCAGATGGTGATGGGCCGCACCGCCCGGGCCGAGCCCATGCGCGTCATCCTGCAAGTGCCCATCGAGGCGCGGGTGGAGGAGGCCGCGCGCCTCCAGGCCGACCCCGCCGCCGCGGCGGGCGAGGCGCTGAGCCTGCCCTTCAGGCTGTGCTCGGTGGCGCGCGGCGGCTGCTTCGCCGAGGCCGAGCTGCCCAATGACGCCGCGCTCCGCCGCCTGCGCGCGCGCGGCGATGCGCCGGGGCGCGTCACCTTCCGCGACAGCGCCGGGCGGGAAATCCACCTGACCATGAGCCTGCGCGGCTTCGGCGCGGCGCTGGACGCGCTGGGGCGCGAGGGCTGAGCTAGCCGATCACCAGCCGCACGCCCGAGACCAGCAGGATCAGCGCCAGGACGATGCGCAGCCCCCGCTCGGGCAGATAGCGGCTGCCCAGCACGGCCCCCGCCACACCCCCAGCGCGACCGCGACCAGCCAGAGCGGCAGGGCAGGGGGCATCTCGCCCCACCAGGCGAAGGCGCCCAGCAGCGCGGCGCCGGAATTCATGAGGTTGTAGACCGCCGTCAGGGCCGCGGTCTGGCGCGCCGTGGCCCAGTTCATCGCGAGGATCACGGGGGCGAGGAAGACGCCGCCGCCGGTGCCCGTCGTCCCCGAGACGAAGCCGATCACCGCGCCGGTGGCGAGTGCGGCGAGGAAGGGCGGGTGGCGTGGCGCCGCCTCGGCCGACGCAGGGCGCCGCAGCGCGGACCGCGCCATCTGCGCCGCCGCGGCCAGCAGCACCAGGCCCACCACGGGGAAATACAGGCCGGGCGGCAATTGCACCGCGCCCCCCAGCAGCGAGAAGGGAAAGCCCAGCGCCGCATAGGGCCAGACATGGCGCCAGGAGAGCCGCCCCGCGCGCAGGAACAGCGCCGTGCCGATGGCCGCGACCAGCAGGTTCAGCGCCAGCGCCGTGGTCTTCATGGCCAACGGCGCGAAGCCCAGCCAGGCCATGAGCGCGACATAGCCCGTGGCCCCGGCCTGGCCGACCGAGGCATAGACCAGCGCGATCAGGAAGAAGGCGGCGGCGAGGGGAAGCGCGTCTGAATCCGGCATGCCGCAGCGTCACTCCGCCGCAGGGGCCCGGCAAGCGAAACGGGGGAGGCGCGATGCGCCTCCCCCCATGCGGCTCAGACCCTGTGGGTCAGATGTAGTGCTCGGCCAGCGGCGTGAAGCCGTTGAACCTCTGGCTGGCATAGGTGGTGACGTAGGCGCCGGTCGCCAGCATCTCCACCTTGTCACCGTCTCGCAGGGCCATGGGCAGCCGGTAGTTGCTCTTCTCGTAGAGCGTGTCCGTGCTGTCGCAGGTGGGCCCCGCGATGGTCACCGGCCCCTCCGACGCGCCGTCATGCGGCGTGCGGAAGGCGTATTTGATGGCCTCGCCCTCGGTCTCGGCCAGGCCGCCGAAGCGGCCGATGTCGAGATAGACCCAGCGCACCGGGTCTTCCGCGCCCTTGCGCGAGACCAGCACCACCTCGGACTGCACGACGCCCGCATCGGCCACCAGGAAGCGGCCCGGCTCGATCACGATCTCGGGCAGGGAGTTGCCGAAATGCTTGACCATGGCGCCCATGATGGCCGCGCCGAAATCGTCGATCTCGGGCACTTCCGCCTTGTAGCGCACCGGGTAGCCGCCGCCGAGGTTCACCATGCGCACCTTCACGCCGGCCTCCTCGAGGTCGGTGAAGAGCATGGCGACCTTGGCGATGGCCGCTTCATAGGCCGCGGTCTGGGTCTGCTGGCTGCCCACATGGAAGGACAGGCCGAAGGCGTCGAGGCCCAGCTCACCGGCGCGGATCATCAGCGCGCGCGCCATCTCGACCTCGCAGCCGAACTTCCGGCTGAGCGGCCATTCGGCGCCGTCATTGCCGACCAGGATGCGGCAATAGACGCGCGCACCGGGGGCCGAACGGGCGAGCTTCTCCAGCTCCGCCTCGCTGTCGAAGGCGAACATCCGCACGCCCGCCGCATAGGCGGCCGCGATGTCGCGCTCCTTCTTGATGGTGTTGCCATAGCTGATCGCACCGGGAGCGGAGCCGGCGTCGAGGCACATGGTCACCTCCTGGAAGGAGGCGGCGTCGAAGAAGGAGCCGAGCCCCACCAGGCGCTCCAGGATGGGCGCGGCCGGGTTCGCCTTCACGGCATAATAGATGCGCGCGAGCGGAAGCGCCGCCTGAAGCCGGCGGAAATTGTCTTCCACGCGGTCCACGTCGAGCACGAGGCACGGCGTGGCCGGTTGCGTGTCCGCGAGATAGCGAGCGACCTTGGGGGTCATCGCACCATCCTCCACTACATATGTGGAACGCCCCCATCCCAGGGGCCGCCCCAGATTGACGAAACGGTCGAACGAACCAGCGACCAGAAGAAAACCATGCGCGGCCCCCATCAGGGGCAACACACGGGGTTGCCAGAACGCTTGACGTCGTTGCGTAAACCTTGCGCCGCGGTGGCAAGCCTTAACTTTGGCTCAGCTCCGTGGGCCTGGGGCCAGAGGCACGTGCGTACTGCGTCTTGTAAGGGGGGACATACGCCCTGATTCGTCCCCATGCAAGGGTTATCGGGCCGATTCCGCCCCGCGCGCAGGGCTGTTTCCCGCTGTGCGCATAAGGATTTAACGGCCCATTCAGCGCCGCGTGTCGGACACCACCGCCCCATCCACCAGATGCACCCGCCGCGTGGCCCGCGCGGCCAGGTCCGGGTCATGGGTCACGACCAGCACGGTGCGGCCTTCCGCCTGGGTCATCCGCTCGAAGATGTCGAAGACGGCGGCGGCGTTCTTCGTGTCCAGGTTGCCCGTGGGTTCGTCCGCCAGCACCAGCACGGGGTTGTTCGCCAGGGCGCGGGCGATGGCCACGCGCTGGCGCATGCCGCCCGAAAGCTGTTCCGGCAGTTTGGCCGCGGCCGGCGCCAACCCCAGCCCCTCCAGCAGCGCCATCGCGGAGACCCGCGCCGCCTCGCCCTCCAGCGCCCCCAGCTTGCGGATGGGGATCAGCACGTTCTCCAGCGCGGTGAATTCCGGCAGCAGGAAATGGAACTGGAAGACGAAGCCCAGATGCCTGAGCCGCAGCGCGGCCATGGCCGGCGGCGCGAGGCCCACCGTGTCCTGGCCCTCCAGCAGCACCTGGCCCTCGGTCGGCCGGTCGAGCAGCCCCAGCAGATACAGCAGCGAGGACTTGCCCGAGCCTGACGGCCCCGTGATGGCCACGAACTCCCCATGGCCGAAGCTGAGGTTCACGTCGCGCACCAGCGTGACGCCCTCGGCGGCCAGGCGGCGCGTCATGCCCCGCGCCTCCAGCAGCACGGTCACGCCGCCCCCCGCACCACCTGCACGGGGTCGAGCCGCGAGGCCCGCCGCGCCGGCACCAGCGCCGCCACCGCCGAGGAGGCGATGGCGAAGCCCGAGGCGATCACGTAGATGCGCCAGTCGCGCGACAGCACGAAGCGGTCCTGCCCGGCCGGCGTGTCCACGCCGAAGCGCACCTGGGCCAGCCCCTCGATCATGGCGGCCCCCAGGGCACAGCCCAGCACCGCCCCCAGCACCCCCACCACCAGCCCCTGCACGAGAAACAGCCGCTGGATGTCGCCCTCCGCGAAGCCGAGGGATTTCAGGATGGCGATGTCGCGCGTCTTCTCGAACACCACGGTCGAGATGATGTTGTAGATGCCAAAGGCGGCGACCAGCAGGATGGCCCCCGTCACCGAATACATGATGGCGTTCTGGATCACGAAGACGGTCAGGATGTTCCGGTTCTGCTCCTCCCAGCTTTCGGTGCGGTTGCCGAAGCGCGCCTCGATGCGGCGTGCCAGGGGTTCGGCCTGGGTCACGTCCGCCAGCCGCACGAGGATCTGGTTCACCGTGTTGGGCCGGTTCTGCAGCACCTGCTGCACCGTCAGCAGCACGAAGCCCTGGCCCTGGTCCACATTCTGGATGCCGGTGCGGAACAGCCCCGCCACCCGCATGGACAGCACCACCCCGGCAGGCGAGATGGCCGAGATGGTGTCGCCCATCCCCACCCCCAGCCGCTGCGCCAGCGCCTCGCCGATGATGATGCCGTTCGCCGTGGCGCGCAGATCCTCGAGCCGCCCCGCGAACATGTCCTTCTCGATGTTGGAGACGCGGCGGTGCCGTTCCGGGTCCACGCCCAGCAGCGTGGCCGAGACGTCGCGCGCGCCATAGCGCAGCAGCGCCTGGCCCCCCAGCACAGGGGCGGCGGCCACGCCGGGCATGGCTTCCAGCATGGCCAGCTTCTCACCCGCGGCGCGGATGCCGCGGATGCTGTCCTGCGGCCGCACCCCCCGCACCGAGACGGCCCCCTCGGGCGAGGCCAGCATGGCCGCCTGCACCGGCGGCGCGCGCGTTTCGTCCTTGATGGTGATGTGCGGCGCCACGTCGATGATCTGGGCCACGAAATAGGTCTGGAAGCCGCGCATCATCCCCGCGATCGCGATGAAGAAGGCGACCCCCAGCGCGACCCCCATGACCGAGACCAGCGTCTGCCTGCGCCGCCGCCGCAGCATGCCGCGCGCCAGGTCCAGGATGAGGTTCACGGCGCCCGGACCCGCTGGCCCTCGCGGAAGGAGGGCCTCGCCTCCGCCACCACCGAATCACCCCGGGCGAGGCCTTCCAGCACCTCCACCGCCCGCGCGCCCTGCACGCCCAGCAGCACGGCGCGGCGCTCCAGCCGCCCCTCGCGCACCAGCCAGACATGGCCGCGCCTTGTGCGGCCGGGCGGGCTGTCGGGGTCCAGCGCCACGGCGGCGGGGGGTACCAGCAGGGCGTCGCTCGCCTCGCGCAGCACGATGTTGGCCTCCACCGTCATGCCCACCATCAGCGGCGTGTCCTCGGACAAAGCCAGGCGCACGCGATAGGCCTTGCGCGTCGTGTCGCCGCGCGGGGTGATCTGCGCGACCTCGCCCCGCAGCACCCGGCCCGGGAAGGCATCGGCACGCAGCAAGGCGGGCTGGCCGATCATGACGCGGGCGATGTCCTCCTCATCCACCTCGGCGGTGACGCGCAGGGGGCGGATTTCGCCGATCCAGAAGAGGGTGGTGGGGGTGTCCACCACCTCGCCCACCTCGCCATCGCGGCGCAGCACCACGCCGCCGGCCGGCGCCCGCACCACATGGTCGTCCAGGCGCTGGCGCGCGGCCTCGGCGGTGGCGCGGGCGGCCTCGGCATCGCGCTCGGCGCGGTCCAGCGTGGCGCGGGCGGCGATGTCGCGGGTGACGAGGGCGCGGGTGCGGGCCAGGTCGTCCTGGGCGAAGCGGGCGCGGGCCTCGGCCTCCTCGGCCAAAGCGCGGGTCTGGCGGTCATCGAGCCGCGCCATGGGCTGGCCCTCGGTGACGCGCTGGCCCTCATCCACCAGCAGGGCGGTCAGGCGGCCGCGCGTGGCGGGCCCCACGCGGGCCATCTGCACCGGCTCGACGGAACCGGTGGCATAGACCGCCTCCAGCGCCGGCCCGGTGGTGACGGGGGCCATTGCCAGGCGGGGCGGCGCGCCGAACCAGGCCCAGGCCCCGCCCGCCGCGAGGAGCAGCAGGGCCGGCAGGAGAAGGCGACGACGGAACATAAGCGGGAGGTTAACACGCGGCACGCGGGCCGCCAGACGTTGTCTCAGCCGCGCGGGCCGGACTGGCGCTCGTAATGCTTGAAATACTTGTCCGTGACCTGGTCGGTCTTCACCACCACGCAGACATCGGTGGTGTTGAACTGGTGGTCCAGCACCGCGCCGTCGCCCACGAAGCCGCCCAGGCGCAGATAACCCTTGATGAGCGGCGGCAGGTCCATCAGCGCGCGCTTGGCATCGTAGCTGCCCTGGGGAAGCTGCTCCATGGGGATGTAGCGCTGGGGCAGGGCGCGGGCGCGGAGGTTCTCGGGCGCCATGTGGTGATGCGCTAGGTAGGAAAGACGCTCCGCATTCGCGTCGAGCTCCACGCCGGGCAGGCTCGCGCAGCCGAACATCAGCGTGATCCGGTGGCGGAAGACATAGGCCGCGATGCCGCCCCAGAGCAGTTGCAGCGTGCCGCGCGTGCGATAGGCCACATCCGTGCAGGACCGGCCGAGCTCCAGCACCTCGCCCGGAAAGGCCTCCAGCCGCGAAATGTCGTATTCATCGGCCGAGTAGAAGCGCCCGATTCGCCCGGCGGCGGCGCGGCGGATGAGGCGATAGGTGCCGACCACGCTTTCGGGGCCCTCGCCGCGGTCATGGTCCACCACCAGAAGGTGGTCGGCCACGGCGTCATAGGCATCGGCGTCGAGGCCGCTCGCCTGCGTCGCCGCATCGGCCTGGGCCCCCATCTCGTCATAGAAGACGCGGAAGCGCAGCGCCTGGGCGGCGCGGATTTCCCATTCCCTGGAGGCCACGCGCACGCCGAGATGGCCGGAGCGCAGCTCCTCGAAATGGAACTCCTGCCCGATGGGTTCGGCCATCATGTGCGGCGCCTTGGGCGGGAGGGTGTGGCGGGCGGCGGCGCGGGCAGGCGCCGGCCGAAGATTTCGAGGCGCATCTGCACCAGCTCGAAGCCCAGCCGGGTCGCGATGGCGCGTGCCACGGCGTCGTGCTCGGCATCGGCGAACTCGATGACGTTGCCCGTGTCCACGTCGATCAGGTGGTGGTGGTGCCCGCGGTCGGCGGGGTCATAGCGGGCGCGGCCGCCGCCGAAATCGCGGCGTTCCAGGATGCCCTTTTCCTCAAGCAGCCGGACGGTGCGATAGACGGTGGCGACGGAGACCCGGGCATCGAGGGCCACCGCACGGCGGTACAGCTCCTCGACGTCGGGGTGGTCTTCGCTTTCCGAGAGCACGCGCGCGATCAACCTGCGCTGGCCTGTCATCTTCAGGCCGCGCTCGACGCACATGCGCTCGATCCGGGACATGTCGGCGTTGATGGCCGGAGGCTCCTGTCGTTGCGGAAGCCTCAGGCCTTAGCAGACGCCTCGCCCTTGCGCGACTGCGTTCCAAGGCCGATCTTCTTGGCCAGCGAGGAACGGTGGCGCGCGTAGTTCGGCGCGACCATCGGGTAGTCCGGCGGCAGGCCCCACTTCTCGCGGTACTGTTCCGGCGAGAGATTGTAGGAGGTCTGCAGGTGGCGCTTGAGCATCTTCAGCTTCTTGCCGTCCTCGAGGCAGATCAGATAGTCCGGCGTGATGGACTTCTTCACGGGAACGGCCGGCGCCTTCTTCTCCATTTCCACGGGAGGCGCGCTGGTGCCAAGAGACGCCAAGGTCTTGTGAACTTCCACAATCAGACCCGGCAATTCGGCCACCGGAACGGGATTGTTGGACACATGCGCGGATACAATTTCAGCCGTCAAACCCAACAGGTCGGCGGATTGAACATTTTCAACCATGGCGGAATAACCCTCTGACTGCGTCGAGATATAGAGGTTTTCCGCTCCTGGACAAGCAGGGACATCACTTATGGCAAGCAATGATGGGCAAAAAAATACGGATTTGGCCGAAATTCATGAAAGTCTTGACGTCACGGCCGATCGTTGCCCCATGACCTTTGTCCGGACCCGACTGCGTCTGGATCGGATGGCGGTGGGACAGGTGCTCGAAGTCCGATTCGCGGGGCGTGAACCGGCCGAGAACCTGCCCCGCAGCGCGCGGGAACTGGGGCATGACGTGCTGGCACTGGAATTCGACGAATCGGAGGCTTTCCGCGGCCGGATGGTGGTCCGCAAGAATTAGACGGCCAGCGGCTTCACCTTCTTCCCTTCATCGGCCGCGCGCCAGAGATACCAGGCGGCGACGCTGCGCCAGGGGCGGAAGGGGGCGCCCAGCTCCATCAGGGCGCGGGGCTTGAGCTGCGCCTCGGCGCCCGTCACCAGCCGCCAGCCCTCGCGCACGCCGAAATCATCCACCGGCCAGACATCGGGCCGGCCGAGGGTGAAGATCAGCAGCATCTCCACCGTCCAGCGCCCCACGCCGCGCAGGGGCAGCAGGCGTTCCACCAGCGCCTCGTCGGGCAGGGAGAGCGCCTCGTCCAGCGCCGGCACCTGGCCCGAGACGCTCTTGGCCGCGATGTCCTGGATGGCGGCGCATTTGCTGCCGGAGAAGCCGCAGCCGCGCAGCGCTTCAAGCGGCAGGGCCAGCACGAAATCGGGCGGGGGGAAGCCCTCGCCGGGGTGCAGGGCGATGAGGCGGTTCAGCATGGCCTCGGCCGCGCGCCCATGCACCTGCTGGTGCGCGATGGCCCGCACCAGCGCCTCATAAGGCGGGCGGGTCAGCGGCGTCAGCGCGCAGGGGCCGATGCGCTTCACCAGGGGGCGCAGGGCGGGCACCCGCAGCAGCTTGCGTTCGGCGATGGACCAGTCATGCATGGGCCTAGCTCAACCCCCAGAGGGTCGCGGTGCCAAGGGCCAGCACCATCAGCATCGAGGGCCAGACGAGGCGCCACACCTGCGTGGGCCGCGTGCCGCCGCCGGCGATGGCGCAGAGCATGGCGACGACGGCGATGCTCATTCCCGCCCCCGCGCCACTGGCGAAGTTCTGCACCCCGGGCGCCAACAGGGGCGGCAGGCCGAGTGTCGCGCCCAGCGCCTGCTGCACCGGCATCAGCGCGGCATTGCCACCCACGTTGCTACCCGTGACGAAGCCCGCCAGCAGGCCGAGCGGCGCCACGAGGAACATGGCCGTGCCGCCCGCCGCCGCCGCCATGGCCTCGGCCAGCCCCGCCGCCACGCCGCCGCCCGCAAGCCACCGCCCCAGCAGCACATAGAGCAGCAGCACCGCGATGGGCCGCCCCGAGCGGCGCAGCGCCCCCGCGAAGGCTGACACCGGCCGCGGCCGCAGCGCCAGCATGGGCAGGGCCACGGCCCAGAGCACCAGCCCCACATGGGTCAGCGGGAAGGCGGGCAGCTCCGCGAAGGGCTGCCAGGCGGGCGCGCCCGGAATGGCGCGGGACGCCAGCAGCGCCGCCGCCAGCACCAGGTAGGGCCCCGCCGTGCGCAGCGCGGCCACGGGGTCGCGCGGCGGGTCCGCCCGCCACAGCGCCCAGAGCAGCACGATGCCCGTGGCGACCACGCCGATCACCTCGAAGGGCAGCACCCAGTGCAGCCCCAGCATCAGCCCGCCCAGCACCGCCAGCATCAGCGCCTGCATGGCCTTCTCGCGCGCGGGCACCACCACGCCGGCCCGCGCCTGCAAGGCCCAGAGCAAGGGGGCGAGGCAGGGCATCCACAGCGCCGTCGGAATGGCGGAGATGCGCGCCACCTCATGCGGCGGCAGCCCCGTCATGGTGGCGCCCAGCAGCGTGCCGGGGCCAAGCCCGCCCCAGGGCACCAGCACCAGCGCCTGCACCGACAGCGCCACCGCCACCGCGCCGCCGATGCCCATGGCGCGCAGCGCGGCCAGCGCGAAGATGCCGCCGATGGCGAAGCCCGTGACGCTTTCGAGGAAACAGCCCAGCGGCAGGGTGGCGGCGAAGATGCGCGCGGGGGTGGGCAGGCGTGGCGCCGTGTCGGCATCGCGCGCCACCGCCGCCTGGAACAGAAGCCCGCCCGTGATGATGGCGACCACCTGCAAGGCGAGCCACAGCGCGCGGAGCGTCTCGGCAGGCAGGAAACCCGCCAGCGTCGCGCCCTCGGGCAGGCTGGCCGCGATGGCGGGCAGGGCCAGCGCCAGCGCCACCCCGCAGGCCGGCAGCGGCCCCGCGCGCCCGCTGCCCAGCAAAGCGAGCAACGCCAGCAGCGGCGCGGCCTGGAGCAGAAGCGTCATGCCCGCCGCGCCTCCCGGATTGTGATGATCACGGCGCCCGACAGGATCACGGCCGCGCCCAGCAGGGTCCAGCCATCCGGCACCTCGGCGAAGAGCACCCAGCCGAACCCCATGATCACGACCAGGCGCAGATACTGGAAGGGTGCCACCGCGCTCGCCTCGCCCGCGCGCAGCGCCTCGGTCACGAACCAGATGATGCCGGGCGTGAACAGGGCGAAGACCAGCAGGATCACGCCATCGCCGAGCCCGATGGGCGTCCAGCCCCAGAGGAAGAAGGGCAGGGTGCAAAGGCTGGTCACGATCCCCACCCAGGCCACCACCGTCTGGGTGGATTCGGTGCGCGACAGCGCGCGTGAGGACAGCGTGATGCCGCACCAGGCCAGCGCCGCCCCCAGCGCCGTCAGCGCCCCCAGCATGGGAATGTCCGTGCCCGGCCGCAGCATGACGGCCACCCCCAGCAGCCCCAGCAGCGTGCCGGCCCAGCGCGCCGCGTCCACGCGCTCCCGCAACACGGGCCCCGCCAGCAGCGTCGTGAACATCACATTGGTGAAGGACAGCACCGTGGCGGTGGCGAGGTCGAGGAAGGCGAAGCTGAGGAAATACAGCCCCCAGGTCAGCGCCGAAGCCAGCCCCCGGAACAGGTGCAGCCCGAGCCTTCGCGTGCGGAACACCACGAGCCCCGCCCCCAGGATCAGCGGCAGCACCCAGAGCAATTGCCCCATGGACCGCGCGAAGACCTGGGTGGTGGTGGGAATGCCGCGGTCGTTCATCCAGCGGATGAACAGCACCTCCACGGCGAAGAGCACGGCGCCCAGCGACATCAAAATCGCGCCGCGCAAATTGCCGGGCAGGGAGGCGAAGCGCATCGGGCCATGGTGCTGTCGCGGCGCTTGCGAAGCAACACGCGGAACGCCACCCTGTCCCGCGCCCGGCACAGGGCGGGAGGGAAGAACATGTCCGGCTATGACGCGGCCTATGCCGCATGGCGGGCGGACCCGGAGGCGTGGTGGCTGGAGGCGGCCGCCGGCCTCGACTGGTCGGTGCCGCCGCCGCGCGCCTTCGACGCGGGGCAGGGGCTCTATGGCCGCTGGTTCCCCGAGGGGCGGCTCAACACCTGTCACAACGCGGTGGACCGGCATGTGGCGGCGGGGCGTGGGGCGCAGACGGCGCTGCTCTACGACAGCCCCATGACAGGGCGGGTCGAGCATATCAGCTACGCCACCCTGCAATCCCGCGTGGCGCGGCTGGCGGGGGCCTTGGCCGCGCGCGGCGTGCGGCACGGTGACCGCGTGCTGATCTACATGCCCATGGTGCCCGAGGCCGCCATCGCCATGCTGGCCTGCGCGCGGCTGGGCGCCATCCATTCCGTGGTGTTCGGCGGCTTCGCGGCGGCGGAACTGGCCACGCGCATCACCGACGCCACGCCGCGTGCCGTGATCTCGGCGAGCTGCGGGCTCGAACCGGGGCGCGTGATCGCCTACAAACCGCTGCTGGACGCCGCCATCGGCATGGCCGCGCACAAGCCCGATTTCTGCCTGGTGCTGCAACGCGAGCAGCTGCGCGCCGACCTCACCCCCGGCCGCGACTTCGACTACGCGGCGGAGGAAGCAGCCGGCACCCCCCACCCCTGTGTGGAGGTGGCGGCGACGGACCCGCTCTATATCCTCTACACCAGCGGCACGACGGGGAAGCCCAAGGGCATCGTGCGCGACAACGGGGGCCATGCGGTGGCGCTGCACCGCTCCATGTCCATGATCTATGGCATGGCGCCGGGCGACGTGTTCTGGGCGGCGTCCGATGTGGGCTGGGTCGTGGGGCATTCCTACATCGTCTATGCGCCGCTTCTGGCGGGCTGCACTTCGGTGCTGTTCGAAGGAAAGCCCGTGGGCACGCCCGACCCCGGCACCTTCTGGCGCGTCTGCGCCCAGCACGGGGTGAAGCTGCTCTTCACCGCGCCCACCGCCATCCGTGCCATCAAGAAGGAGGACCCGGAGGGCGAGCACCTGGCCCGCCACGACCTGTCGCGATTGGAGGCGCTCTATCTCGCCGGCGAGCGCTGCGACCCGCCCACGGCGGAATGGGCGGCGGCCAAGCTCGGCAAGCCCGTGGTGGACCATTGGTGGCAGACCGAGACGGGCTGGCCCATCACCGCGGGGTTTCGGGAATTCGGGTTGTTCGAACCGCGCCCCGGTTCGGGCGGCAAGCCCACTCCGGGCTTCGAGGTGCGGGCGCTGGACGCGCAGGGCCAGCAGGTGGCGCCGGGCGCCGAGGGCGCCCTGGTGGTCAAGCTGCCCCTGCCGCCCGGCTGCGCGCCCACGCTCTGGAACGCCGAGGCGCGCTACCGCGAGGCCTATCTCTCCACCTTCCCCGGCTTCTACGACACCTCCGACGCCGGGATGGTGGATGCGGAGGGCTTCGTCTGGGTCATGGGCCGCACCGACGACATCATCAACGTGGCCGGCCACCGCCTCTCCACGGGCGCGATGGAGGAGGTGCTGGCCAGCCACCCCGATGTCGCCGAATGCGCCGTGGTGGGCGCCGCCGATGGGCTGAAGGGCCAGGTGCCCGTGGGCCTCGTCGTGCTGAAATCCGGCGCCGCGCGCGAGGAGGCCGAGGTGGCGCGCGAACTCGTCTCCCTGGTGCGCGAGCGCATCGGCCCCGTCGCCGCCTTCCGTGACGCCCGCGTGGTGCCGCGCCTGCCCAAGACGCGCTCGGGCAAGATCCTGCGCGCGACCATCCGCAAGATCGCCGACGGGCAGCCCTTCACCGTGCCGCCCACCATTGATGACCCCGTGATCCTGCAGGAAATCCAGGAGGTGCTGGCGCGATGATCACCACCGAACGCCGCAATGACGGCGTGGCGCTGCTGGTGCTGGACCGCCCGGCCGCGCGCAACGCCCTCTCCCTCGCCATGCTCGAAGCCCTGGAGGCCGCGCTGCGCGAGGCCGAGGGCGCGCGCTGCGTGGTGCTGGCTGCCAATGGCCCCGCCTTCTGCGCCGGCCATGATCTGCGCGAGCTGACCGCCGCGCGCGGTGCCGCCGATGGCGGGCAGGAATTCTTCGCCCGCACCATGGCGCTCTGTTCCCAGGTCATGCGCCAGGTGGTGCATCACCCCGTTCCCGTCATCGCCGCCGTGGAGGGCATCGCCACCGCCGCTGGCTGCCAGCTGGTCGCGAGCTGCGACATGGCCGTCGCCACGCCCGCCGCGCGCTTCTGCACGCCGGGCGTGGATATCGGCCTCTTCTGCTCGACGCCCGCCGTGGCGCTGTCGCGCGCCGTGCCGCGCAAGGCGGCGATGGAGATGCTGATGACCGGCCGCATGGTGGGGGCGGAGGAGGCGCGGGCGCTCGGCCTCATCAACCGCGTGGCCGAGGATGCGCGGGGTGCCGCGCTCGACCTCGCCGCGCAGGTGGCCGCGCGCTCCGCACGCACCATCCGCATGGGCAAGCGCGGCTTCCTCGCCCAGGAAGGCCGCGCGCTGGAGGAGGCCTACGCCACCGCCTCGCAGGTGATGGTCGAGAACATGCTGGCCGCCGACGCCGCCGAGGGCATCGGCGCCTTCCTCGAAAAGCGCAAACCCACATGGCAGGATCGCTGAGCATGGCCGCCGCCGACTACGACGCCCTTCCGCGCCAGGACGCCAACCACCAGCCGCTGACGCCGCTGCTCTTCCTGGAGCGCACGGCCGCGACCTTCCCCGAGCATGTGGCCGTTGCCTATGGCGGCACGCGCCGGACCTATCGCGAGCTGCGCGAACGCTGCGTGCGCCTGGCCCATGCGCTGACGAAGCTCGGCCTCGGGCGCGGCGACACGGTGGCGGTGCTGCTGCCGAACATCCCCGAGATGGTCGAGGCGCATTTCGGCGTGGCCATGGCGGGCTGCGTGCTGAACACCATCAACACGCGCCTCGACGCCGCCACCATCGCCTACATCCTGGACCATGGCGAGGCGCGCGCCCTCATCCTGGACCGCGAATGGGTGCCGGTGGTGCGGGCCGCGCTGGCGCAATGCGATGCGAAGCCCACCCTCATCGAGGTGGATGACCGCGAGGCGCCCAGCCACGAAACCCTCGGCGCGCTTGATTACGAGGCCTTTCTCCGCCAGGGCGATCCGCACTTCGCCTGGCCCCTGCCGCGCGACGAATGGGACGCCATCGCGCTGAACTACACCAGTGGCACGACGGGCAAGCCCAAGGGCGTGGTCTATCACCACCGCGGCGCGCATCTTCTGGCGGTGGGCAATGTGCTGGCGGCGGGGATGGCGCGGCACCCGGTCTATCTCTGGACGCTGCCCATGTTCCACTGCAATGGCTGGTGCTTCCCCTGGACCATCACCGCCATGGCCGGCACCCATGTCTGCCTGCGCGCCGTGCGCGGGCCCATGATGTGGTCACTGATCGCGGGCGAGGGCGTCACGCATATGTGCGGCGCGCCCATCGTGATGAGCACCCTGCTCCAGACGCCCGAGAAGGAACGCAAGCACCTGCCCGGCCCCGTCACCTTCGTCGTCGCCGGCGCCCCCCCGCCCGAGGCGGTGCTGGCGGCCATGAAGCAGGCCGGCTTCGGCGTGCTGCACGTCTATGGGCTGACCGAAGTCTATGGCCCCGCCGTCACCAATGAATGGCACGCCGAATGGGATGCGCTGCCCCCGCCCGACCAGGCGAAGCTCATGGCCCGCCAGGGCGTGCGCTATGTGCCGCTGGAGGGGCTGGAGGTGATGGACCCCGCCACCATGACCCCCGTGCCCGCCGATGGCGCGACGATGGGCGAGGTGATGTTCCGCGGCAATGTCGTGATGAAGGGCTATCTGAAGGAGCCTGACGCCACCGCCAAGGCCTTCGCCGGCGGCTGGTTCCACTCGGGCGATCTCGCGGTGAAGTACCCGGACGGCTACATCCAGCTGCGCGACCGGTCGAAGGACATCATCATCTCGGGCGGCGAGAACATCAGCAGCATCGAGGTGGAGGACGCGCTCTACAAACACCCCGCCGTGGCGGTCGCGGCTGTGGTGGCCCAGCCTGACGAGAAATGGGGCGAGGTCCCCTGCGCCTTCGTGGAACTCAAGCCCGGCCTGGAGGCGAGCGAGGCCGACCTCATGGCCCATTGCCGCACCATCCTGCCCGGCTTCAAGGTGCCCAAGCGCGTGGTGTTCCAGGAACTGCCCAAGACCAGCACGGGCAAGATCCAGAAGCATGTGCTGCGGCAGGGCATCTAGCGTCCGATCCGGCGAGGCGCAGCCGAGGCGGTGAATCGGCCGCTGGACCCGCGTCCGATCCGGCGAGGCGCAGCCGAGGCGGTGAATCGGCCGCTGGACCCGCGTCCGATCCGGCGAGGCGCAGCCGAGGCGGTGAATCGGCCGCGCGAAAACTCAGGCGGTGAGCAGCCCCACCCGGTCCTCCTCGAACACCCCGCAGGTGAGGGGGCCGCCGAAGACCGCGCCGGTGTCGAGGTTGATGCGGTTCTCGCGCAGGTCGGCCTCGCGCTCGCGCACGGGGGTGTGGCCATGCACGATGATCGCGCCGTGCTCGGCCTCGCTGTTGAGGAAGGCGCCGCGGATGCGGAGCAGGTCGTCCGCCGCCTGCTCCTCCAGCGCCACGCCGGGCCGGATGCCGGCATGGACGAAGAAATAGGGCCCGATGCGGTGCCGCAGCGCCAGGCCGCGCAGGAAGGCGATGTGCGCGGCGGGAATGCCCGTGGCCCATGTCTCGCGCGGGGCGTGGGGCGGCATTCCCCAGGAGGTCAGCGCTTCCCGCCCGCCATAATAGATCCAGTCGGTCGCGGCGGGCGCGTCGCCGTCGAGGGCCGCGAGCAGCGTCGCCTCATGGTTGCCCATCAGGTTCACCACGGGGCAGGCGTCGAAGCCCATCGCCGCCTCGATCACGCCCGCGCTGTCCGGCCCGCGGTCAATGTAGTCGCCCAGGTGGATCACCGTGGCGCCGCGCGTCGGATGGGCCTTCAGGTCGTCGCGGATGGCGGCGTGCAGGGCGCGCAGCTTCTCCACGCAGCCATGCACGTCGCCGATGGCATAGACGCGCAGCCCGTCAGCCAGGCGGGCGGGTGCGCGCAGCCATTTCATTGTGAATTGGCGCTCGCCTCGCTGCGCGTGGCCCCCACGCGCTGCGCGAGCGCGGCGGCCATGAACTCGTCCAGCTCGCCATCCAGCACGGCGTCGGGGTTGCCCTTCTCCACGCCGGTGCGCAGGTCCTTCACCATCTGATAGGGCTGCAGCACATAGCTGCGGATCTGGTGGCCCCAGCCGATGTCGGTCTTGCTGGCCTCGGCCGCGTCGCTGATGGCCTCGCGCTTCTTCAGCTCCAGCTCGTAGAGCCGCGCCTTCAGCATGTTCATGGCGATGACGCGGTTCTTGTGCTGGCTGCGGTCCTGCGTCGAGGCCGCCACGATCCCGGTCGGGATATGGGTGAAGCGCACGCCGCTGTCCGTCTTGTTCACATGCTGCCCGCCCGCGCCGGAGGCGCGGAAGGTGTCGGTCTTGATGTCGGCGGGGTTGATCTCGATCTCGATCTTGTCGTCCACCACCGGGTAGACATAGACGCTCGCGAAGCTGGTCTGGCGTCGCGCCGCCGCGTCGAAGGGCGAGATGCGCACCAGGCGATGCACCCCCGTCTCGGTCTTCATCCAGCCATAGGCGTTGGGGCCCGTGACCTGCAGCGTGACCGACTTGATGCCGGCCTGCTCGCCCTCGGACTGCTCGGTGATGGTCACCTTGTAGCCGCGCGCCTCGGCCCAGCGCATGTACATGCGCATGAGCATCTCGGCCCAGTCCTGCGCCTCGGTGCCGCCGGCGCCGGCATTCACCTCGACATAGCAGTCGTTCTGGTCGGCCTCGCCCGAGAGCAGGCTCTCGATCTCGCGGCGCTTCGCCTCGGCGGCGAAGCCCTTGAGGTCCTCGACCAGCGCGTCGGCGGTGGCGGTGTCATTCTCCGCCTCGGCCATCTCGATCAGCTCCATCGCGTCGCTGACGGATTGTTCGAGGCGCTGGACGCCTTCCACCTGTTCAGCGAGGCGCCCACGCTCGCGCATCACGGCCTGCGCGGCGTCGGGCTTGTTCCAGAGGTCGGGGTCCTCGGCCCGGGCGTTCAGCTCGGCGAGGCGGGCGGTTGCGGCATCCCAGTCAAAGATGCCTCCTCAGCAGGGACACGGAGGCCGTGATCTGCTCGTGCAATTGTGTGGCATCAGCGCGCATGGCGGTTCAATACAGCCCGCCCAGCCCGCTGTCCACGCGCTCCGCCGCACCCGCGCCGATGCCCGAGACCTCGGTCGGGTCGCGCGCCGCGTTCTCGGTGCCGGGGCGGAAGGCCTCCAGGATGGTCTGGCCCGTGTCGTGCTGCAGCCGCACCAGCGCGACACCCGGCGGCGCGCGGAAGGGCACGGGCGGGCTGTCGCCCAGGGCCGCGGCCAGCACATCGCGGAAGATGGGGGCGGCGAGGCGCCCGCCGCCCACATCATTGCCCGGCTCACCCGCGCGGCGCAGCGTGCGCGGCTCGTCATAGCCGACCCAGACCGCGATCACGATGTCGGGCGTGTAGCCCACGAACCACGCGTCCTGGAAATCATTGGTGGTGCCGGTCTTGCCGGCGATGGGCCGGTTCAGCCCCGTCGCCGCCCGCCCGCCCGTGCCGCGCTGCACGGCACCCTGCAGGATGGAGGTGATCTGATAGGCCGCGATGGGGTCCACGATGGCGCGGCGGTTGTCGGAAAGCTGCGGCGGGCCGGCCTCGGGCCCGGCCTCGCAGCCCACGCATTCGCGCGCCTGGGTGCGCCAGAGCACGCGGCCGCGCGCATCCTGCACGCTGTCGATGAAGCTCGGCTCCACGCGCCGGCCGCCATTGACGAAGCTGGCGTAAGCGGCGGCCTGGCGCAGCACGGTGGTCTCGCCGGCGCCCAGGCTCATGGCCAGGAAGTGCGGCATGTTCTCGATCACGCCGAAGCGGTTCGCCACCTCGGCCACGCGGTCGATCCCCACCTCCTGCGCCACGCGCACGGTGGCGAGGTTGCGGCTGAGCTCCAGCGCGCGGCGCATGGACATGTAGCCCATCACGCGGCCATCGGCGTTGCCGGGCCGCCACACGCCGGCACCGGTAGGCACCTCGATCTCGGCGTCGAGGTAGCGCTGGTTGGGCGGGATGCCCGCCTCCAGCGCCGGCAGGAAGACGAAGGGCTTGAAGGAGGAGCCGGGCTGGCGCATCGCCTGGGTGGCGCGGTTGAACCAGGAACGCTCGAAGGACCAGCCGCCCGCCATGGCCAGCACGCGGCCGGTGTTGGGGTCGAGCGCCACGACGGCGCCCTCCACCTCCGGTGCCTGGCGCAGGCCGAGGCGCTCGGGCCGGGCAGGGGTGCGGCCCTGGGCGGGGCGCGCCTCCTCCAGCTCCACCATCACCACATCGCCGGGGTTCAGCACGTCCGACATGCGGCGCGGCGCGGGGCCGAGGCGCGGCGGCTGCCCGCCCGTGCCCGCGATGACCGGCCGCGCCCAGGAGAGTTCGTCGAGGAACAGCCGGCCCGTGCGGGGCTCGGCCGGGGCGCGGGGCTGGGCGCGTTCGAACCAGCCGAGGCGCGCCTCGCGCTCGGCCACCTCCAGCACCACGGCGTGGCGCCAGGCGCGGTCCATGCCGGGGGGCGGGGGGTCGCCTCCAGCGCGGGCAGCCATTCGGTCGGGCCATGGGCGATGTTGGTCACCGGCCCGCGCCAGCCGCCGCGCCTGCGGTCGTAATCCAGCAGATGGGTGCGCAGCGCGGTTTCCGTCGCGGCCTGCAATTCGGGATCGAGGCTGGTGCGGACGACGAGGCCGCCGCCCTGGGTGCGGTCGGCGCCGAAGCGGCTCAGCAGCTCGCGCCGCACCTCCTCGGTGAAGTGCTGGCCCACGGGCACCACCTCCGGCCGGCGGGTGGGGCGGACCTGGATGGGCTCGGCGCGGGCGGCGTCGTGCTGCTCCTGCGTGATGGCGCCATCGGCCAGCATGCGGCCCAGCACCCAATCGCGGCGGATGCGCGCCTGCTCGGGGAAGCGCAGCGGGTTGTAGTTGTTGGGCGCCTTGGGCAGGGCGGCCAGGAAGGCCATCTCGCTCAGCGTCAGATCGTCCAGCGCCTTGTCGAAATAGGCCTGGGCGGCGGCGGCCACGCCATAGGCCTGGGCGCCCAGGAAGATCTCGTTGAGGTAGATCTCCAGGATGCGCGACTTGGGCAGCGCGTTCTCCAGCCGGATGGCCAGCAGCGCCTCGCGCACCTTGCGCAGCAGGGTGCGGTCCGCCCCCACCAGCATGTTCTTTGCGACCTGCTGCGTGATGGTGGAGGCGCCCAGCATGCGCCGCCCGCCCAGGTAGTTCTCCACATTGGTGACCACCGCGCGCGCCACCGCCGTGGGGTCCACGCCGAAATGCGTCTCGAAATTCTGGTCCTCGGCCGAGATGAAGGCCTGCTGGAGCTGCCGGGGAATCGCCTCGATGGGCACGAAGACCCGCCGCTCCGCCGCCAGCTCCGCCATCAGGCGGCTGTCGGAGGCGTAGATGCGGCTCATCTGCGGGGGGGAGTAGTCGGCCAGCCAGCGGTAGTCGGGCAGGTCCGCCTCGACCTGGCGATACACGCCATAGGCCGCCACACCGCCCGCCAGTGTGCCGGCCACGGCCACGATGAACAGCGTCCGCAGCACCCCGCCGAAGAGTTGGAAGCGGCGGCGCGGCCTGGCCTTGGGCGCGGCCTTGGCCGCCGCCTTGGGCGTGCGCGCGCGGCCGGCGGCCGGGCGGGACTCCACCGTGAGCCGGGGCGGGGGCGTAACGTTATCGGTCATGACACCCTATATAGCATGGGAGGCCTTTGGTTGCAGCGGCGGGCGGCTATGAGGCCGAAATATGGCGAAACGAGTCTGGCCAGCCCCGCGCGGATGCTGCTAAGCCCTCGGGCTTGGACCTGAGTGGGGAAGAGCAAATGGCAATCAACACGCGCGGCCGCAAGCTGGCCGCCGGCGCCGTCATGGGCGCCGCGATGGCGTTGGCGGCCCATGGGGCGCAGGCGCAGAACCTGAACATGGCGGTGGGGGCCCCGGTCACCTCGCTCGACCCGCATTACCACCAGCTCTCCCCCAACAACGCCGCCGCCGGCATGATCTTCGACCGGCTGATCAACACCGATGGCGATGCGCGGATGCAGCCCGGCCTCGCGGAAAGCTGGCGCGCGGTCGAGCCCAATGTGTGGGAATTCCGCCTGCGCCGCGGCGTCACCTTCCACAACGGCAACCCCTTCACCGCGGAAGACGTGGCCTTCACCTTCCAGCGCGTGCCCAACGTGCCGAACAGCCCCTCCTCCTTCGCGGCCTTCGTCCGGCCGATCACGAATGTGGAGGTGGTGGACAGCCACACGCTGCGCATCACCACGCAGAACCCCTCGCCCCTGCTGCCGCAGGATCTGACGAACATCTTCATCCTGGACCGCGAGACGCACGAGAACGCGACCACGGAGCAGTTCAACAGCGGCCAGGCCGCGATCGGCACCGGGCCCTTCCGCGTCGTCAGCCACACCATGGGCGACCGCATCGAATTCGCCCGCAATGACAGCTATTTCGGCACCCGCCCCGCCTGGGCCACGGTGAACTACCGCATGATCACCAATGGCGGCGCGCGCACGGCGGCGCTGCTCTCGGGCGATGTGGACTTCATCGACCAGGTGCCCACGCCCGACCTCGCGCGCGTGCGCGGCGACCGCCGCCTCGCGGTCAGCGAGAAGGTGGGGCTGCGGCTGATCTTCCTCGGCCTGGATCACATGCGCGAGGATGCTTCGCCCTTCATCACCGACAACAACGGCCAGCCCATCGCGCGCAACCCGCTGCGCGACCTGCGGGTGCGCCAGGCGCTCTCCATCGCCATTGACCGCCCGGCCATCGCGAACCGCGTGATGGAAGGCTCGGCCACGCCGTCCGCGCAGTTCCTGCCGCCGGGCGTCTTCTCGCACATCCCGAACTTCGCGCCGCCGGCGCCGGACGCCGCGCGCGCCCGTGCCCTGCTGGCCGAGGCGGGCTTCCCCGAGGGCTTCCGCATCACCCTGCACGGCCCCAACAACCGCTACCCCAATGATGGGCGCATCGTGCAGGCGGTGGGCCAGATGTGGACGCGCATCGGCGTGCGCACCACGGTCGAGGCGCAGCCCTGGACCACCTTCGTGGGCCGCGCCGGGCGCCAGGAATTCTCGGCCTTCCTGATCGGCTGGGGCTCCAACCCCGAGGGTTCGCACCCCGTCCGCAACATCCTGGCCACCGCCAACCGCGACCGCGGCTGGGGCGCCTCCAACCGCGGCCGCTACAGCAACCCCGAGGTGGACAGCCGCCTGGAGGCCGCGCTGGTCGAGCTGGACGACGCCCGCCGCGAGGCCATCCTGCAGGAAGCGCAGCGCATCGCGCTCGAGGATGTCGGCATCATCCCGCTGCACATCCAGACCAACATCTGGGCCATGCGGAACACGCTGCAGCACGAGGCCCGCGCCGATGAGCTGACGCGCGCCCAGGACGTCCGGCCCCGCTGATGACCGTCTACCTGCTGCGGCGGATTCTCCAGTCGCTCATGGTCCTTCTGGCCATGAGCGTCATCGTCTTCGTGGGCGTCTATGCCATCGGCGACCCGGTCGAGATCCTGATCTCGCCCGACGCCGACCAGATGGAGCGTGAGCGCGCCATCGCCGCCCTCGGGCTCGACCTGCCGCTGTGGCAGCAATACCTGGTCTTCCTGCAGAACGCGCTGCGGGGGGATCTGGGGCGCAGCTTCGTGTTCAACGAACCTGCCTTGCAGCTCATCCTCAACCGCATGCCGGCGACGCTGGAGCTGGCCTTCGGGGCCATGTTCCTCTCGGTGCTGATCGGCCTGCCGCTGGGTCTCTATGCGGGGCTGAAGCCGGAGAGCATCGGCTCGCGCGTCATCATGGCGGGCAGCATCCTGGGCTTCTCGCTGCCCACCTTCTGGGTGGGGCTCATGCTCATCATGGTCTTCGCCGTGCAGCTGGGCTGGCTGCCCAGTTCGGGCCGGGGCGAGACGGTGCAGATCCTGGGCCTGCACTGGTCCTTCCTGACGGCCAATGGCTGGGCGCATCTGGCCATGCCGGCCTTCAACCTCGCCTTGTTCAAGATCAGCCTCGTCATCCGCCTCACGCGCTCGGGCGTGCGGGAGGCGATGCTGATGGATTATGTGAAGTTCGCCCGCGCCAAGGGGCTCTCGCCCACGCGCGTCACCTTCGTGCATGTGTTCAAGAACATCCTGATCCCGGTCGTGACGGTGGTGGGGCTGGAGCTGGGTTCCACCATCGCCTTCTCGGTGGTGACGGAGACGGTCTTCGCCTGGCCGGGCATGGGCAAGCTCATCATCGACAGCATCAACGTGCTCGATAGGCCCGTGATCGTCGCCTACCTCATGGTCATCGTGCTCATGTTCATCACCATCAATCTGATCGTGGACATCCTCTATTCGGTGCTGGACCCCCGGGTGCGGCTGGAGTCCAAGGCATGAGCGACACCACCGCATCGGCCCCCGTCGCGGCGAAGGAAGAGACCCCCTTCCGCCGCTTCGTCTCCGAATTCGCGGCCAACAAGGTGGCCGTCGGCGGGCTGCTGGTCTTCGTGACCATCGCCCTGCTGGCCATCTTCGCGCCCTGGATCGCGCCGCAGAACCCCTATGAC
Organism: Roseococcus microcysteis; assembly: GCF_014764365.1. Taxonomy (NCBI): domain Bacteria; kingdom Pseudomonadati; phylum Pseudomonadota; class Alphaproteobacteria; order Acetobacterales; family Roseomonadaceae; genus Roseococcus; species Roseococcus microcysteis. Next base: position 1,278,780 of record NZ_CP061718.1, on the reverse strand, counting down.
CTCGCGCAGCTCGACATCATGGACGGGCGCCTGCCGCCCGGCGAGGTCGGCGGCACGGGCATCACCCACTGGCTCGGCACCGATGACCAGGGGCGGGACATGCTTTCGGGCATCATCTACGGGCTGCGCATCTCGCTGATCGTGGGCATCGGCTCGGCCATCATCGCCTGCCTGGTGGGCGCCTCGCTCGGGCTGCTGGCGGCCTATGCGGGCGGGCGGACCGACAGCTTCATCATGCGTCTGGTGGATTTGCAGCTGTCCTTCCCCACCATCCTGGCCGCGCTGATGATCCTGGCCTTCCTGGGCAAGGGCGTGCTGAACGTCGTCATCGCGCTGGTCATCGTGGAATGGGCCTATTACGCGCGGACGGTGCGCGGCTCGGCCCTGGTGGAACGCCGGCGCGAATACATCGAGGCCGCGCAATGCCTCGTGCTGCCCACGCGGCGCATCCTGTTCCGGCATCTGTTCCCGAACTGCCTGCCGCCGCTGATCGTCATCGGCACCATTCAGATCGCGCGCGCCATCGCGCTGGAGGCGACCTTGTCCTTCCTCGGCCTCGGCGTGCCCATCACCGAGCCCTCGCTCGGCCTGCTCATCGCCAACGGGTTCGAATACATGCTGAGCGGCAATTACTGGATCAGCTTCTACCCGGGCATCGCGCTGCTGATCACGATCGTGTCCATCAACCTGATGGGCGATCACCTCCGGGATGTTCTGAACCCGAGGCTGAAGAAGTAAGATGAGCACCACCTTGGAAGTGCGGAACCTCCGCACGCATTTCTTCACGCGCGCGGGCGTGGTCAAGGCCGTGGACGGCGTCAGCTTCACCGTGGGCCGTGGCCAGGTGCTGGGGCTGGTCGGTGAATCCGGCTCGGGCAAGACCGTGACCGGCTTCTCCATCATCGGCCTCGTGGACCCGCCGGGGCGCGTGGTGGAGGGCGAGATCCTCTTCCACGGCCGCAACCTCGCCACCGCCAGCGAGGAGGAACTCCGCCACCTGCGCGGCAACCGCATCGCCATGATCTTCCAGGACCCGATGATGACGCTGAACCCGGTGCTCCGGGTGGACACGCAGATGATCGAGACGGTCCTGGCGCATGAGAAGGTCAGCCGCGAGGAGGCCCGCCAGCGCTCGCGCGACGCGCTGGGCATGGTCGGCATCCCCTCGCCGGAGGAGCGGCTGAAATCCTACCCGCACCAATTCTCGGGCGGCATGCGCCAGCGCGTCGCCATCGCCATCGCCCTGCTGCACCGGCCCGAGCTCATCATCGCGGACGAGCCCACCACGGCGCTGGACGTCACCATCCAGGGCCAGATCCTGGCCGAGGTGCAGAAGCTCGCCGCCACCACGGGCACGAGCCTGATCTGGATCACGCATGACCTCTCGGTGGTCGCCGGCCTCGCGGACGAAATCGCCGTCATGTATGCCGGCCGCATCGTGGAAAGCGGCGAGGTGAGCGCGGTGCTCGACGTGCCCTTCCACCCCTACACGGTGGGCCTCATCGGCTCCGTCCCCAGCCGTAACCGCCGGGGCGAGCCGCTGCGGCAAATCCCGGGCATGACGCCCTCCCTGCTCAAGCTGCCGGCCGGCTGCGCCTTCCGCAGCCGCTGCCCGCGCGCGGACGAGGCCTGCCTCGCCGTGCCGGAGCTGTTCAAGCTGCGCCCGGGCCGCCGCGCCCGCTGTTTCCACCCGCATCTGGAAGGGGCGGAGGCATGAGCGCCACGACCCAAACCCCCCTGCTGGAGCTGCGCGGCGTCTCGCGCCGCTTCGAGAAGAAGCTCGACTTCGCCGGCAAGATTGCCCGCTTCCTCGGCGCGCCCCTGCGCGAGGAGGTGGTGCACGCCGTGGACGACGTCACCCTCGGCATCCGCAAGGGTGAGGTGGTGGGGCTGGTGGGCGAGAGCGGCTGCGGCAAGTCCACGCTGGGCCGCATCGCCGCCGGCATCATGCCGCCCTCGAACGGCCAGGTGCTCTGGCGCGGCAAGGATGTGACGAAGCTGGACGGCCCCGCCTCACGCGAGGCCCGGCTGCGCGCGCAGATGATCTTCCAGGACCCCTATGCCTCGCTGAACCCGCGCATGCGGGTGGAGGACATCGTGGGCGAGGCGCCGCTGGTGCATGGCATGACCACCCGCGCCGGCTTCGGCCCCTATGTGGAGGAGCAGATGCGCCGCGCGGGCCTCGACCCCGCCTTCAAGCGCCGCTACCCGCACCAGTTCTCCGGCGGGCAGCGCCAGCGCATCGGCATCGCGCGCGCGCTCGCCGTGAAGCCCGAATTCATCGTTTGCGACGAGGCGGTGGCGGCGCTGGACGTCTCCATCCAGGCGCAGATCCTGAACCTGTTCATGAAGCTGCGGCAGGAGCTGGATCTCACCTACCTCTTCATCAGCCATGACCTCAGCGTGGTGGAGCATCTCAGCGACCGCGTGGTCATCATGTATCTGGGCCGGGTGGTGGAGCAGGCGCCGGCCGAGGAAATCTTCGCCCGCGCGAACCACCCCTACACCGTGTCGCTGCTGGCCTCGGTGCCGCGGATCGAGGCGCGCAAGCGGGCCTTCACCACGGTGAAGGGGGAAATCCCCTCGCCGCTGAACCCGCCCACCGGCTGCCACTTCCACCCCCGCTGCCCGCACGCCATGCCGCGCTGCAGCCAGGAGGTGCCGAAGCTGCGCGAGATTGCCCCGGGCCACTTCTCCGCCTGCCATCTGAACGGGTGATCCCGCCCTATTTCGCCCAATGGGAATCAGCCGCGCTGGTTCCCGAATTCCTCGCCGGGCGGGACGCGGCGACGGACCCGCTCTGGCGCGATTCGGGCGCGGAAAGCCCCGCGGAATATGCCCGCTGGGCGCACCACCTCTGCGGCATGGCCTGCCTGCGCATGGCCATGGCCGCGCGGGGCGAGGCACACCGCATCCATGACCTGCGCCGCGCCGTGCAGGCGCTCGGCGGCTATGTCGAGGAACCGGATGGCGAAATCCGCGGCCTGATCTACGCCGGCGCCGTCGCCTGGCTGCACGCGCGCGGCATTCCGGCGCGCATCGTGCTGGACGAGCCCATGCCGGCGCTCGCCCCCGGCCAGCTCTACATCGCCTCCGTCCACGCCACGATCCGCACGCCGGAGGTGGCGCCGCCCCGGCGCGGCGGCCACCTGGTGCTGGTCTTCGGCACCGATGGGGAAGGGCGGTGGCGCTTCCACAACCCCTCCGGCCATGACGAGGCGACGCGGCGCGACGCCCGGCTTCGCGCCGAGGATTTCCAACGCTACCATGCGGACCGCGGCATCCTGATCGGGCCGTAGAAAGGCCCCATGCCCCTCTCGCGCACCAGCGACCGCGCGCTGATCTTCGGCATCGCGATCAACCAGGTGCTGGGCTGGGGCACGCTCTTCGTGCCCTTCACCCTGTTCATCGAGCCCATGGAGCGCGACCTCGGCTGGGCGCGCGCCTCCATCAGCGGGGCGCTGACGCTGGGGCTGCTGCTCTCGGGCCTGGCCGCCGTGCATGTGGGCCGCTTCGTGGACCGCAACGGGGGGCGGCTGCCGCTGGGCCTGGGCGGCATCGCGGGCGCCTTGGTGCTGGTGGCCTGGGCGCTGGTGGAGAGCCTCTGGGCCTTCTACCTCGTCTGGTTCGCCATGGGGCTTGTGCACGCGACGGCGCTGTGGTCGCCGGCCATGGCGGTGGTGGTGTCGCTGGCCAAGCAGCCCATGCGCGTCATCACCGGCATCACCTTCATCACGGGCTTCACCGCCACCATCTTCATCCCGCTGGCCGAGATGCTGATCCAGTCCTTCGGCTGGCGCGGCGCGCTCTGGGTGCTGGCGGGCATCCAGTGCTGCGCGGGGCTGCTGGCGCTGTGGCAGTTCCAGGATGCGCGGCCGCCCCCGCCACGGGCCGGCGCGGCGCCCTTCAGCCTCGCGGCCGCGCTGCGCCGCCCGGCCTTCTGGGGCCTGGCACTCGTGCTGTCCGCGCATTCCTTCGTGGGGGTGGGGCTGGCCGCGCATCTCGTGCCGCTGCTGCGCGAACGCGGGCTGGACGAGGTCAGCGTGCTGTGGCTCGCGGCCCTGCACGGGCCCTTCCAGGTGGCGGCGCGGGCCTGCCTTTTCGCGCTGGGTCCGCGCGCGCGCATCGCCGTGGTGGGGCTGATCTGCACGGTGCTGATGCCGCTCGCCATGGTCTGGCTGGCGCTGGTGCCGTCCACCTTCGGCTGGATCCTGATCTTCACCATGGGCTGGGCGGTGGCCGATGGCCTCATGTCCATCGTGCGCGCCGGGGCGCCGGCCGAAATCCTGGGGCGCGAGGGCTATGGCGCCGTCACCGGCGCGCTCGCCATGGCCAGCGCCCCCATGCGCGCCTTCGCCCCGCTGGTCGTGGCCCTGGCCTGGCAATGGAGCGACAGCTACACGCCCGCGCTGTGGATGCTGGCCGTGGTGGGGCTGCTGGCGCTGCTGGGCTTCGTGATGGCGCTGTTGGACCGGGGGCGCGCGGCTGGCTAAGTTGCGCCGGTGATTCGCGAAGGAGACGCCCCATGAAGACCCGCGCCGCCGTGGCCTGGGAGGCCGGCAAGCCCCTCTCCATCGAGACCATCGACATCGAGGGCCCCAAGCCCGGCGAGGTGCTGGTGGAGGTGATGGCCACCGGCATCTGCCACACCGACGCCTACACGCTTTCGGGCGCGGACCCGGAGGGGCTGTTCCCCGCCATCCTGGGCCATGAGGGTGCCGGCATCGTGCGCGAGGTGGGCGCGGGCGTGACCAGCCTCAAGCCCGGCGACCATGTCATCCCGCTCTACACGCCCGAATGCCGGCAGTGCAAAACCTGCCTGAGCCAGCGTTCCAACCTCTGCACCGCCATCCGCGCGACGCAGGGCAAGGGGGTGATGCCCGATGGCACGTCGCGCTTCCGCTGCGACACGCCGCGGGTGGCGGGCCGGGCGGACAACGCCATCATGCACTACATGGGCTGCTCCACCTTCGCGAACTTCACCGTGCTGCCCGAGATCGCGCTGGCCAAGGTGCGCCCGGACGCGCCCTTCGACGTGATCTGCTACATCGGCTGCGGCGTGACGACGGGCATCGGCGCGGTGGTCAACACGGCCAAGGTCTGGCCGGGGGCGACCGTCGCGGTCTTCGGCCTGGGCGGCATCGGGCTGAACGTGATCCAGGGTGCCAAGCTGGTCGGTGCCGACAAGATCATCGGCGTGGACATCAACCCCGCGCGCGAGGCCATGGCGCGCGAATTCGGCATGACGCATTTCGTGAACCCCGATGCGGTCGGCCGCGACAAGGTGGTGCAGGCCATCCAGGACCTGACCGATGGCGGCGCCGATTTCAGCTTCGAATGCGTGGGCAACACGAATTTGATGCGCCAGGCGCTGGAATGCACGCATCGCGGCTGGGGCACCTCCATCATCATCGGCGTCGCGGCCGCGGGGCAGGAGATTTCCACGCGCCCCTTCCAGCTCGTCACCGGCCGCAACTGGCGCGGCACGGCCTTCGGCGGCGCGCGCGGCCGCACCGACGTGCCGCGCATCGTGGACTGGTACATGGAGGGCAAGATCCGCATTGATCCGCTGATCACCCACCGCCTCACGCTGGACGAGATCAACACGGGCTTCGACCTGATGCACAAGGGCGAGAGCATCAGGTCGGTGGTGATCTACTGAGGCACCACGAAGGGCGGGTTCACCCGCTCTTCGACACCGGCTGCATGGCGACGCGCGTCGCGCCATCGGCCACATGGGCCGGCAGCGGCCGGAACCCCTCGGGGATCTCGATCCCCGGGTTCTCCGCAAAGAGCCGGGCCCAGGCGCGCGAGGCGATCTCCTCCGCCTCCGCCACGATCGCCGCCTCGTCCATGGTCAGCACCACCCCGTCGCGCATCACCCATTCGCCATCCACCATCACGTCCGAGACGTCGCTCGCCTGGCCCTGGTGCACGAAGGCCGCCACGGGCCGCAGGAAGGGCGCCAGATGTGCCCGGTCCACCCGGATCATGATGAGGTCCGCGAGGTTCCCCTCCGCCAGCCAACCGCCGCCCGCGATGCCCATGGCCTTGTAGCCATTGCGCGTGGCCCAGCGCAGCGCCTCCTCGGGCGTGGGGTTGCGGCCATCCTGGCGGCGCACGCGCTCCATGAAGAGGCCGGTGCGCATCACCTCCACCATGTCCTCGGCCATGTTGTCCGTGCCCATGGCGATGTTGCAGCCGGCCTCTTCCATCTCGCACACGCGCGGCGAAAGCCCCCGCCGCGCCGCGATGGCGGAGTTGAAGGCGACATGCGCGCGGTGTTTCCCCAGCACCTTCTCCTCGAAGGGCGCCATGCAGCGGCAATGCGCCCCGATCATCCGGTCATGGATGAAGCCGATGCTGTCCAGGAACTCGCTGGGCAGCATGTTGTGGTGTGCCTTGATGGCCGCGACCTCGCCCCAGATCTGGTTGAGGTGAATGGTGCAGACCGTGTTCAGCTCCTGCTGCAGCGCCCGCAGCTCGCGCAGCAACTCCGCCGAGCACACATCGGGCGCCCAGGCCGAGACGCCCACCGTGATCCGCCCATCCCCCGCGCCATGCCATTTCGCGTGCAGGTCGCGGATGCGCTGCACGCCGCGCGCGCCCAGCGCCGGGTCGCGCCGGAACTCCGAAGGATCGCCGATGGAGGCCCCCGCACGGTCCCAGGCGCGCTCGGCCAGCAGCATCCGCAGTCCGGTGTCGAGCATGGCCTGGGCATAGCCCTCGATGCCCGCCGCATCCTCCAGCACCGCCGTGGTGCCGGAGCGGATGGCCTCCAGCGCGCCCAGCTGGCACATCACCTTCTGCTCATGCGCCGTCATCGGCGGGAGCGGGATGGGCGAGAGCCCGCCATCGAAAGGCGGTTGGTGCGGCGGCGAGAGATCCTCGAAGACCCCGCGCGCCATGGTCATCACGAGATGCGTGTGGATGTTGGCGAAGCCGGGGAAGACGGCGCGGCCGCGCGCATTCAGCACCTCGGCATCCGGGAAGCGCGCCGCCATTTCCGCCGCGGGCCCCAGCCCCGCGATGCGCCTGCCCTCGATGGCGATGGCGCCGCCATGCCAGATGGTGTTCGCGTCATCGCCGGTGACGATGGTGGCGTTGGTGATCAGCCGCGTCATGCGCGCGCCCTCCCTTTATTCGGGTTGGATGTTCGCCTCGCGCACCAGGCGCGTCCAGCTTTCGCGCTCGGCGGCCATGCGGCGGTCGAGATCGGCGCCCGGCGCGAAATCCACCAGCGAGCCGAAGCCGTGCATCTGCTCACGCATCTCGGGCTGGGACATGACGTGGCGGAACCCATCCTCCAGCCGCTGCCGCCGCTCGGGCGCGATGCGGCGCGGGGCGATGATGCCGTTGAAGCCGATCACGCCCCAATCCGTCCCGGCCTCGCGCACCGTGGGGATGTCGGGCAGGTTCGGATGGCGCGCGGGGGTGGAGATGGCCAACACCTTCACCCGCCCCGCCTCATGCGCCCCGCGGAAGACGCCGTAATTGCCGATCATCATGTGCACATCGCCCGCCAGCAGCCCGACCAGGGCGGGCCCGGTGCCGCGATAGGGCACATGCGTCATGGAGACGCCGGCCGCGCGCCGCCAGCTTTCGTAGAAGAGATGCGGCCCCGACCCCACCCCGGCCGAGCCGAAGTTGAAGGCCTCGGGCCGCGACTTCAGCAGGGCGGTCCATTCGGCCAGGTCCCGCGCCGGCACGCCGCCGCCGATGACCAGCACGACCGGCCCGGCGGTGAGCTGCGCCACGCCCACGAAGTCCCGCTGCGTGTCGAAGGGCAGGCTGGGGTAGAGCGCGTGGGTGATGCCGAGATTGCCCGCATCGCCCATGAACAGCGTGTATCCGTCCGGCTCCACGCGCGTCATGTGCTCCATGGCGATGTTGCCATTGGCGCCGGCGCGGTTCTCGACCACGACAGGCACGCCCAGATGCTCGGAGAGGCGCGTCATGATGGGGCGGCCCACCACATCGGTGCCGCCGCCGGCCGGGTAGCCGATGATGACGCGGATGGGCCGGTCAGGAAAACCGCCCTGGGCGCGCGCGATGGCGGGCATCGCCAGGGCAGGGGTGGCAAGCAGCAGGCTGCGGCGGTTCATGGGACGGTCCTCTGGACGGGGTTGGCCGCAGCGGACCACCGCGGACGCCCCCCGCACACCCCGTAAACTCCCGTAGAAGCCCCCACCCACGCCCCGTTCTGCCCAGGCGATGGGCAGGGCGTGCCGTCAGGCGGGCAGGGCGCGCGCGCCCGGCGGCTTCGTCATCCAGTTCAGCACGCTGGCCGTCAGCCCCACCACGATCATCACCGGCCAGAAGGCGTCGTAATTGCCGGTGACGCCCAGCAGCAGCGCCCCCGCCCCCGCGCCCAGGAAGCCGCCGATCTGGTGGCTGAAGAAGCACACGCCATAGAGCGCCCCCAGATCCCCCACCCCGAAGCGCCGCGCGATGGCGGCCGAGGTCAGCGGCACCGTCCCCAGCCAGACGAAGCCCATCACGGCGGCGAAGACCATGGTGCCCCATTCGGTGGGCGTCGCCACCGCGAAGAGCGCGATGGCCACTGTCCGCACCAGGTAGATCCAGCCCAGCCCCGTCTCGGGCTTGATGCGCGAGGAGAGCCAGCCGCAGAACCAGGAACCCGGGATGTTGAACAGCCCGATCAGCATCAGCGCCGTCATCCCCAGGCTGGGCGCCAGGCCACAGAGCGCGATGTGCGAGGGCAAATGCGTGGTCAGGAAGGCCAACTGGAAGCCGCAGGCGAAGAAGCCGCCCGTCAGCAGGGCGAAGTCGCGGTCGGCCAGCGCGCGCTTCGCCAGCGCCGGCAGCCCCATCAGCCCCGCGGCCGGCGCGCCCACACGCGGGGCGGGCCGCCATTCGATGTTGCGGGCGATGGGAATGATCAGCAGCGCGGTCACCGCCAGCATGGCCAGCGCGCCCGCCGAACCCAGCCAGCCGATGGCGCCGAAGGTGATGGGCACCATGGCCGCCTGCCCGAGCGAGCCGCCGGCGCTGGCGATGCCAATATACTCGCCCCGCTTCTCGGGGGCGCGAGGCGCCCGATGGCGGCCAGGGCCAGCCCCGTCCCCGCGCAGGCCACGCCGAAGCCCGAGAAGAGCCCGATGCCCAGCAGCACCATCGCATTGGTGGGGAAGAGCGCGGGCAGCCCGCAGCCGATCAGGTAGAAGACGCCGCCCACCGCCATGACCCGGCCGGAGCCATATTTGTCGGCCATGCTGCCCGAGACGGGCTGGGCCAGGCCCCAGGTCAGGTTGTGCAGCGCGACCGCGAGGCCGAAGGCCCAAGGGGCCACGGCGTGCTCGGCGGACATGGGCAGCAGCAGCAAACCATAGGTCTGCCGGATGCCCATGGCGAGGGAGGAGGTGGCCGCCGCCCCGATGATGGCCACCCAGAGGATGGTCTTGGCCGATCGGGCGGGGGCGTTTTGCATAAGCGAAAGCTGAGGCGAAGCGTCAGCCTTGCACAAGAAAGAACCGCGCCGGGGCAGTTATGCACCCGGCGCGGGGCGGAAGCGACCAGTGGGCCCGTTCAGGCCGCGTGGCGGGTCCCGGCCACATCATTCGCCGCCTGCGGGAAGGGACGGGCGGCGATCTCGTGAATATTGCCGCGCATCACCCCGATATCGGCCAGGGCGCGGTCGCTGAGCTGGCTCAGCTCCTCGGCGGTGCGGTTGCGGCGCTGCATCGCGGCGAAGCCACGGCCCAGGGCCTGGAAGGCGCCGGTGATGGCTGCCAGGATGACGCTGGCGCGCAGGGCGCGGGCGCGGGCGGTCAGCACCTCGGCGCGCTCGGCCGCGTTCAGGCGGTCGAGGTGCGGGTAAGGCATCAGCATCGCGGCTTCGGCCGGGGTGATGCGGGAGTCCATGTGGTCCATCCGAATATCTGTGGGCGGTCATCGCCCGGGTTCTGAAGGCGGCGGCGCCGCTCTCGTGGGGGAGGATATAGGGGGGTTTTGCGTCTTCTGGTTGCGCTATGCTGCGACTGCACACATGCGCTGAACGCATGACATCCTGTGGACTTATGTCATTATGACGGAACTGAGGCAGAAATGAACGAAAAGTTGCACCGCCTGGCCGCGCTGCGCGAGGCCTTGGCCGCCCAGGGTGTTTCGGGCTTCCTCGTCCCGCGCGGCGACGAGCATCTGGGGGAATACGTCCCCAAGGCCGGCGAACGCCTGGCCTGGCTGACCGGCTTCACCGGCAGCGCGGGCATGGCCGTGGTGCTGCCCGGCCGCGCCGCGGTGTTCACCGATGGCCGCTACACCACCCAGCTTGCCGCCGAGACCGATCCCGCACTGTGGGAACGCCGCCACATCACCGAGGAGCCGCCGGCCGAATGGCTGCGCGAGCACGCCCAGGGCCTGGCCATCGGCTACGACCCGTGGTTGCACAGCGAGGCCGCGCTGCAGCGTTTCGCGGGCGTGACGCTGGTGCCCCTCTCACCCAACCCCATTGATGCGCTCTGGACCGACCGGCCCGCGCCGCCCGCCACCCCCGTGCTGCCCCACGCCCTGGCCCAGGCCGGGGTCACGGGCGCGGCCAAGCGCGAGGCCGCGGCGGCCGCCCTGCGCGCGGCCGGCGAACAGGCCTGCGTGCTGGCCGATGCCCATTCCGTCGCCTGGCTGCTGAACATCCGCGGCGCGGACCTGGCCCACACGCCGCTGCCGCTGGCCTTCGCGGTGCTGCACGAGGATGCCTCGGTGGCGCTGTTCCTGAACGCGCCCGAGCGCGTGCCGGAAGCGACGCGCGCCCATCTGGGCAATGCCGTCAGCATTTCGCCCCGCACCGCGCTGCCCGGCGCGCTGCGCGCCCTGTCCGGCCGCACCGTGCGCCTCGACCCCGAGGCCACCCCCGCCTGGTTCGCCGCCACCCTGCGCGAGGCCGGCGCCAAGGTGACCACGGGCGAGGACCCTTGCCGCCTGCCCCGCGCCATGAAGAACCCCGTGGAGCAGGAAGGCGCCCGCGCCGCGCAGCTCCGCGATGCCGGCGCCGTGGCCCGCTTCCTGGCCTGGTTCGCGGAGCATGCGCCACGCGGCGGCCTGACCGAGATGTCCGCCGCCGCCCATCTGCTCGACCAGCGCCGCCTGCTGCCGGGCTTCGTGGCCGAGAGCTTCCCCGCCATCTCCGGCGCCGGCGAGAATGGCGCCATCGTCCATTACCGCGTGACGCCCGACACCGACCGTCCCATCCGCCCCAACGAGTGCTACCTGATTGACAGCGGCGCGCAGTTCCCGGACGGCACCACCGACATCACCCGCACCCTCTGGACCGGGCCCGACCCCGCGCCGGCCGCGCTGCGCGCGCGCTACACGGCGGTGCTGCGCGGGCATATCGCGCTGGGCACGCTGCGCTTTCCGGAAGGGGTGGCGGGGCCGCATTTGGATGCCATCGCACGCCGGCCGCTCTGGGATATGGGCCTCGACTACGACCACGGCACCGGGCATGGCGTGGGCAGCTTCCTGTCGGTGCATGAGGGCCCGGCCGCCTTCAGCCGCGCGGCCAAGGTGGTGCCCCTCCGCCCGGGCATGATCCTGTCCAATGAGCCCGGCTATTATTTGCCAGGCCATTACGGCATCCGCATCGAGAACCTGCTGCTGGCCCGCCCCGCCGAGCCCCAGCCCGACCAGGCCCGCCCCTTCCTGGAGTTCGAGACGCTGACGCTCGCGCCCTATTGCCGCGCCCTGCTGGATGTGGCGGCGCTAACGCGCTTCGAGCGGGAATGGGTGGATGCCTACCATGCGCGCGTGCTGCGCGAGGTGGGGCCTGGGCTGGATGCGGCGACGCGGGGGTGGCTGGAACGGGAATGCGCGCCGCTGTGATCAGTCGAGATTGGCCCGCGCCCGGAACTCCGCCTCGCTGAGCACCGTGACCCCCAGCTCCGCGGCCTTCGCGGCCTTGGAGCCGGCATCCGCGCCCACCACCACGAAATCGGTCTTCTTCGACACGCTCTTGGTGACACGCGCGCCCAGCGCCTCGGCCCGCGCCTCGGCCTCCTGGCGGGAGAGGGTCTCCAGCGTGCCGGTGAAGACCAGCGCCTTGCCGGCGAAGGGGTTGTCCTCCGCCGCCACGGAAGCCGCATCCTCGGGCGTCACCTCGCCTAGCAAATCGTCCAGCGCTTCCTGGTTGTGCGGTTCGGCGAAGAACTCCACCAGCTCCGTCGCGATGGCGGGGCCGATGCCCTGGATGGAGCCCAGTTCCTCCCGCGCCTCGCTGCCGATGATGCGCGCCTCCACCATCCGCGCCCGCAGCGCGGTGATGGAGTGGTAGTGCCGCGCCAGCAGCTTCGCGTTCTGCTCGCCGATGCGGCGGATGCCCAGGCCGAAGAGGAAGCGTTCCAGCGGCACGCGGCGCCGCGCCTCGATGGCGGCGAGAAGGTTGGGCACCTTCTTCGCCTCCTCCGGCCGCTTGGCATTGGCGCCCCAGCCCTTCCAGCCGCGCATCCGTTCGGCCGCCTGGTGCAGGCGGAAGATGTCGGCGGGGCTTTTGACCAGGCCTTCGGCGTGGAGAAGCTCGATCACCTCCTCGCCCATGCCCTCGATGTCCATGGCGCGGCGGCTGACGAAATGCTTGAGGCGCTCGGTCGTCTGGGCGGGGCAGATGAGGCCGCCGGTGCAGCGGCGCACCACGTCATCGCCCTCGCGCACCGCATGGCTGCCGCAGGCGGGGCAGGTGGTGGGGAAGGCGAAGGGCGGGCCGCGTTTGGCGCCCTCGGGGTTGGCGACCCCCACCACCTGCGGGATCACGTCGCCCGCGCGCTGGATGGTGACGATGTCCCCCTCGCGCACATCCTTGCGCGCGATCTCGTCCTCATTGTGCAGGGTGGCGTGGGTGACGGTGACGCCGCCCACGAAGACCGGCTCCATCACCGCGCGCGGCGTCAGCGCCCCGGTGCGCCCCACCTGGATCTCGATGCGGATCAGCCGCGTGGTGGCCTGCTCCGCCGCGAATTTCCAGGCGATGGCCCAGCGCGGCGCACGCCCCACGAAGCCCAGCCGCTGCTGCCAGTCCAGCCGGTCCAGCTTGTAGACCACGCCGTCAATGTCATAGGCGAGGCCGGGGCGTTCGGCCTCCATCCGCGCCTGGAACTCGGCGGCATCGGTGATGCGCCGCGACAGCGGGTTCACCGTGAAGCCCCAGGATTTCAGCCGTTCCAGCCATTCCCAATGGGTGTCGGCCGGCGCCTCGCTTGCTTCGCCCATCGCATAGGCGAACAGCTTCAGCGGCCGCTGCGCCGTGATGGAGGCGTCCAGCTGCCGCAGCGACCCCGCCGCGGCGTTGCGCGCATTCACCGGGATGGTGACGGCGGGGCCGAGCTTTTCGCCCGCCGCCTTGCGCGCCTCGCGCGCCGCGAAGGCGGCCTCCTGCTGGGCGCGGAAGGCCAGGAAATCCGGGCGTTCCATGAAGACCTCGCCGCGGATTTCGATGCGGGCGGGGAAGGGGGCGGGGAGGGTCTGCGGCAGGTCGCGCAGCGTCTTCAAATTGGCGGTGATGTCCTCGCCCTCGGCCCCGTCGCCGCGCGTGGCGCCGCGCACGAAGACGCCGTTTTCATAGAGCAGGTTCACCGACAGCCCATCAATCTTGGGCTCCGCCACGAAATCCAGCGGCGCATCCTCGGGCAGGCTGAGGAAACGCCGGATGCGCGCCGCGAATTCGGAAAAATCCGCCGCGTCGAAGGCATTGTCCAGGCTGAGCATCGGCGCCAGGTGCCGCGACTTGGCGAAGCCCTCCGCCACCTTGCCCGAGACCTTCTGCGTCGGGCTGTCCGGCTGCACCAGCTCCGGATGCGCCGCTTCCAGCGCGCGCAGCTCGCGCATCAGCGCGTCATATTCGGCGTCGGAAACGCTGGGCGCGTCCTGCTCGTAATAGGCGCGGTCGTGGGCGCTGATCTGTTCGATCAGCGCCGCGATGCGCGCTTCGGCCGTGTCGCTCACGCCGCCCCCCGCAGCAGGCTTTCCGCCGCCGCGCGCGCGGCCTCTGTCACCACCTCGCCCGCCAGCATGCGCGCGATTTCCTCGCGGCGTTCCTCGGGTGCCAGGGGCGTCACGCGCGTCTCCGCCCGCCCGCCGCTGACCGATTTCGCCACCTGGAGGTGCCGCGCCCCGCGCGCCGCCACCTGGGGCGAATGCGTCACCACCAGCACCTGCAGCCGCTCCGCGACACGTTGGAGCCGTTCGCCCACCGCGGCCGCCGTCGCGCCGCCGATGCCCGCATCCACCTCGTCAAAGACCAGCGTCGGCACGGGCGAGCCGCGTGCCAGCACCACCTTCAAGGCCAGCATCAGCCGCGACAATTCGCCGCCCGAGGCGATCTTCACCAGCGCCCCCGGCGTCTGCCCGGGATTGGTCGCGACCAGCAGCGTCACGCGGTCGGCGCCGTCGGCGCCCCAGGCGGCTTCCTCGCGCGGCGCCACCTCCACCACCACCCGCGCGCGGTCCAGCTTCAAGGGCGGCAATTCCTGCGCCAGCGCGGCTTCCAGCGCCGCAGCCGCCTCGCGCCGCAACGCCGTCAATGCGGTCGCCGCCGCCACATAGGTCTCCCGCGCCGCGCGTGCGGCCAGGTTCAGCGCGCTGACGCGATCCGTCCCGGCATCGAGCGCGGAGAGCCGCCCGCGCAGCGTCTCCAGCAGCGCCGGCAATTCCACCACCGGCACGCCATGCTTCCGCGCCGCCGAACGCAGCGCGTAGAGGCGGTCATCCAACGCCTCCAGCCGGCGCGGGTCCGGCAGGGCATCCTGGGCCAGGCGTTCCAGAAGCTGCTCGGCCTCCGCCAGCGCGTCCTGCGCGGTGCCGAGAGCCGCCAGCACCGCCTCCTGCCCCGCTCCCACCGCGCCCGGCGGCAGGCGTTCCAGGGCCCGCGCGGCGTTGCGCAGCGCGGCCGCCGGGTTGGCGCCACGCCGGTCCCGCGGCTGGAGTTCGGCGAGGGCCCCGGCCAGCGCCTCGGTGCGCCGCTCGGCCGCCTGGAGGTGCTGGCGTTCCTGGGCGAGCGTCTCCTCCTCGCCCTCTCCCGGGGCGAGCTTCGCCAATTCCTCCACGGCGTGGCGCAGCCATTCCTCGTCGCGCAGGGCGGCCGCCACCGCCTCCTCCGCCTCGCGCAGCGCGGCCTCCGCCTGCCGCCAGGCGCGGAAGGCGGTGGCGGCCTCGCCCCGCGCGGCATCGAGTCCGCCAAAGGCATCCAGCAGCGCGCCATGGGTCGCGGGGTCGGCCAGGCCCACCTGGTCATGCTGCCCCTGCACCTCGACCAGCGTGGCGGCGAGGCGCTTCAACGCCGCCACCCCCACCGGATGGTCGTTCACGAAGGCGCGGGAGCGTCCATCGGCCTGCACCACGCGGCGCAGCACCAGCGCATCCTCCGCCTCCAGCCCCAGCTCGGCCAGCAGCGCATGGGCGGGGTGGTTTGGCGGCGGGGTGAAGACGGCGGCGACGCTGGCCTGGGCTTGCCCCGCCCGCACCAGCCCCGCCTCGGCCCGCTGGCCCAGGGCCAGCCCCAGGCTGTCCAGCAGAATGGACTTGCCCGCGCCCGTCTCGCCGGTCAGCACCGAGAGGCCGGGACCGAAGGAGAGGTCCAGCCGCTCGATCAGCACCACGTCGCGGATGGCGAGCGAGGCGAGCATGATATGGCTAGAAGATGTTGCCCCAGGCCCGCCGCAGCAGCCCCGGCCGCGCGGCGTCCGACGGCGCGGCCCCCGGCGTCAGCAGCGCGTAGCTGTCCTGGTACCAGGGGCTGCCCGGGAAGTTGTGGCCCAGCACGGAGGCGGTGCGCGCCGCCTCCTCGCGCAGGCCGAGGGAGAGGTAGATCTCCGTCAGCCGGTGCAGCGCCTCGGGCACGTGGTTGGTGGTCTGGTATTGCTCCACCACGCGGCGATAGCGGCCGATGGCGGCGTTGAGCAGGCGCTGGCGCTGGTAGAAGCGGCCGATGTTCATCTCGCGCCCCGCCAGGTGGTCGCG
This sequence comes from Roseococcus microcysteis, assembly GCF_014764365.1. Taxonomy (NCBI): domain Bacteria; kingdom Pseudomonadati; phylum Pseudomonadota; class Alphaproteobacteria; order Acetobacterales; family Roseomonadaceae; genus Roseococcus; species Roseococcus microcysteis. The sequence continues at coordinate 1,262,817 of NZ_CP061718.1, read as the reverse complement.
CGCCAAATCCATCTTGAGGCGGGCGTCGCGGGCATAGGCCGTCTCGGGGAAGCGGTTCACCACATCCTGAAGGGCGGCCATGGCGAGCTCGGTCGAGCGCTGGTCGCGCTGCGCGTCGTTGATCTGCTCATAGAGCGAGAGCGCGCGCAGGTAGTGCGCATAGGCGATGTCGCGGTGCGCCGGGTGCAGCTGGATGAAGCGGTCCAGCGTGCCGATGGCCTCGGTGTAGCGGTTGCGCATGTAGTCGGCATAGGCCGACATCAGCTTCGCGTTGGTGGCCCAGGTGGAGAAGGGATGCTCGCGTTCCAGCGCGTCGAAGATCTGGCCGGCCTGGGCGTAGCGTTGCTCCTGCAGGGCCTGGATGCCGGCGGCGTAGAGCGCCTCGGGCGAGCGGTCCTGGAGGGCGGCGGTGGGGCTGCTGTCGAACAGGGAGCCCAGGCGCCCGTCCCAGCCCGTCGCGCCCCCGCAGGCCGCGAGCGGCAGGAGGCTGCACAGGAGGGCGAGGCGTGGAAGGGTCTTGCGCATAAGGGGCGTTCTACTCCGGATGGCGGGCTTATACCACGCGCCCGCCGAACGCCGGCAAGGGGGGCCAGGAAGCGGGAAATCAGGCCGCGGTGGCGGCGAGCAGGGCGGGGGCTTCCACCGCCTCCAGCGCATGGCCGGTGACGAGGCGCGTGGCCGTGGGGTCCGCCAGCAGGGCGCGCACCAGGCGGTTGTTCAGCGCATGGCCCGAGCGCGCGCCGCGGAAGCGCCCCGCGATGGGGTGGCCGGCCAGCGCCAGGTCTCCCACCACGTCCAGCAGCTTGTGGCGCACGAATTCATCGGGGCTGCGCAGCCCGCCCGGATTCACCACCAGCGGCCCGTCCACCACCACGGCATTGGCGAGGCTGCCGCCGCGCGCGAGGCCGGCGGCGCGCAGCCGCGCCACATCCTCGGCCAGGGTGAAGGTGCGGGCATTGGCCAGTTCCGCGCGGAAGCTGGCCGTGGAGACGCGCAGGCCCAGTGACTGGGTGCCGATGGCGGTGCCGGGGAAGGCGATTTCCAGCTCGGCCTCGAAGGCGAAGTCATCGAGCGGCGACAGCTCGGCCCAGGCGCCCGCCTCATCCTCGACGCGCACGGTCTTGAGCACCTGGAGCGAATGCCGCTGGCCATATTGCTCGGCCGCGCCGGCGCAGTTGATGAGGAAGATGAAGGGCTCGGCGGAGCCGTCGAGGATGGGCACCTCCGGCCCGTCCACCTCGACCAGCGCGTCATCAATGCCGGCGGCGGCGAGGGCGGCCATCACATGCTCGATGGTGCCCACGCGGGCTTCCGGCTGGCCCTCCAGCCCGATGGCGGTGCAGAGCCGCGTGTCCACCACATGGTCGGCGCGGGCGGGGATGGTGACGCCGAGGTCGGTGCGACGGAAGCTGATGCCGGCGCCGCTGGGGGCGGGCAGGAGGGAGAGCGTCAGCGTCAACCCGCTGTGGAGGCCCACGCCGCGGCAGGAAATCCCCTGCGCGAGGCGACGGCGGCGACCACCCGGAAGCTGCGCGAATCCATCCATGCTGAGCAAAATCCCCAAAGCTGGGCCAAACCGCCCGTGACACACAAAGCCCGCGCCAGTGGCGCGGCGTTCCGGATCGCGGTCCTCCCCTGAACCGCGCCCCCGCCCGGAGGAGGAGGCACCGGACCCTGCCCAATCCTTGCGGCCACAATCAGGCCGCGCGGCAAGGTTTCGACAGCCTGCATGCCAGGGCTGGGCCGCGCAGGCCAGTCAAGCGTTGTTTCCCGATGTTTCCTGCTAAAACCCTGAAAGAGCGCGCCCTTTTCTCGCCATATTTGCATGGACGGCAGTTCATGCATGCGCTTCACCGCATCGCGGCAAAGTCTTGCGGTGCGGTTTGCTTGGCCTGGACATGAAAAACCCCGCGGCCTTTCAGCCGCGGGGTTCATCACAAGCAAAATTGTGCCGGATCAGTTGCTCATGCGGCGCAGGAAGGTCGGGATGTCGAGGTTCTTCTCATCCGGACCCGTGGGCGCGGCCGCTTGCGGCGCGGCGCGCTGCGGCGCCGGCTGGGGCAGGCCCAGGCCCGGCTCCGCGCGGCGTGGCGCGGGGGCTTCCGGCGCGCGCGGCTGGCGGATGGCGCCCGTCGCGTTGCGGAACAGGCTGCGCCAACCCGATTCGCCGCCATGCTGCGGCGCCGGGCCTTCCATCTGCGCGGGCGCCGCCATGACGGGTGGGGCCATCTGCGGGGCAGGGGTGGGCACGGGCTGCGGGGCCGGCATCTCCTCCTCCTGCGCGGCCGGGACGGGTGTCACAGCCACCGCCGGCGCGGCCGCCTGGCGCAGCAGCCCGGCACCCGTGGCCTGCACCGGCCGGCGGGTGGGCTGGGGCGGGACGGGGGCGCCGAAGGGGCCCTGGGCCGCGCGCGGCGCCGGCGCCTCGACCGGCGCGGCGGCGGGGGTGACGACGGCCAGGCGCGGCGCGCCGGTCGAAGCGGCGCTCGCCACGTCAATGCCGGTGGCGACGACCGAGACGCGCACGCGCCCGTTCATCGTCTCATCCACCGAGGAGCCGAAGATGATGTTCGCATCCTCATCCACCTCGCGGCGGATGCGCGTGGCCGCCTCATCCACCTCGAACAGCGTCATGTCGAGGCCGCCCGTGATGTTGATCAGCACGCCGCGCGCGCCGCGCATAGAGGTGTCCTCCAGCAGCGGGTTGCTGATGGCGGCCTCGGCGGCCTTCACCGCGCGGTCCTCGCCCTCGGCCTCGCCCGTGCCCATCATCGCCTTGCCCATCTCGGCCATGACGGTGCGGATGTCGGCGAAGTCGAGGTTCACGAGGCCCGGCGCCACCATCAGGTCCGTCACGCCGCGCACGCCCATGTAGAGGACGTTGTCCGCCATGCGGAAGGCGTCCTGGAAGGTCGTGCGCTCATTGGCCAGCCTGAACAGGTTCTGGTTGGGCACCACGATCAGCGTGTCCACGAATTGCTGCAGCTCATCGAGGCCCTGGTCGGCGGCGCGCTTGCGCTTGGGCCCTTCGAAGTCGAAGGGCCGCGTCACCACGCCCACGGTCAGGATGCCGCGCTCGCGCGCCATGCGCGCCACGACGGGCGCGGCCCCCGTGCCCGTGCCACCGCCCATGCCGGCGGTGACGAAGACCATGTGGCAGCCCTCGAGGTGGCGGGCCAGCTCGTCCATCGCCTCCTCGGCGGCGGCGCGGCCGATCTCGGGCTTCGCGCCCGCGCCCAGCCCCTGCGTCAGGTGCGGGCCGAGCTGCACGCGGCGCTCCGCGCGGCTGTTCACCAGCGACTGCGCGTCGGTGTTGGCGACGATGAAATCAACCCCCTCGAGGCCCAGGTTGATCATGTTGTTCACGGCATTGGTGCCGCCGCCGCCGATGCCGATCACGGCGATCCGGGGCGAGAAATCGGTGTGCTGCGTCACTGGCAGAGTCAGGTTCAACGTCATGGCCTCGGATCTCCTCCCCTCGAGTCTAGACGCGTGCGGCGAGTCGCGTCTCCCCCTCCCGCCGCACTCATCCCCGTGTTCCACATAATCCACAGGCCGTGGATTCGCTTTTCTACAATCTTTCGCGCAACCAGGCGAAGGCACGCGCCACCACGCCCTTCGGCGCCGCCGGACCCGGCGTGATGTCGAGCAGCGGGCGCCCCTCGCCCGCGGCCCAGGCCAGCAGACCGATGCAGCTGGCGAAGGCCGGCCCCGCCGCCGTCTCCGGCAGGCCGCGCACGATTCGCGGGCGGCCGAGGCGCACCGTCACGGGCTTGCCCAGCACACGGGCGGCGAGTTCGCGCACGCCGATCACCTGTGACGCACCACCCGTCAGCACCACGCGGCGGCGCATCTCCATGGGCAGGCCCGAGGCCTCCAGCCGGTCGCGCAGCAATTCAAAGGATTCCTCCAGGCGCGGGCGCATGATCTTCACGATCATCTCGCGCGGGATGCGCGCGATCTGGTCCTCCTCCTCGCCCACCATGGGCACGGGCAGCAACTCGCCCCGGTCCTCGTCGGATTCGAGGACGCTGCCATGCATGGTCTTCAGCCGTTCCGCGTGGCTGATGGGGGTGGACAGCACGCGCGCCAGATCATTCGTCACCTGCCACCCGCCCACCGGAAGCTGCGCCGTGTGCAGCAGCCGCCCCTCGGCGAAGCAGGCGAGGCTGGTGGTGCCGCCGCCCATGTCCACGCAGATGGCGCCCAGCTCGCGCTCATCATCCACCAGCGTCGCAAGCCCGGCCGCGAAGGGCGAGGCGATCATCTCCTCCGCCTCCAGCTCGCAGCGGTGCAGCGTCTGGCCCAAATTGAACAGCGCGTGGCTCGCGGCATCCACCACATGCAGCCGCGCCTGGAGCCGTTCGCAGACCATGGCGCGCGGGTCTTCCACGCCGCCCGTCTCGTCCACCAGGAAGCCCGCGGGGAAGCAGTGCACCACCTCGCGCCCATCGGCATGGGTGCGGCGCACGCCTTCCTGCAGGATGGAGCGCAGATCGGCCTCCGTGACCGCCCGGCCGCCGATGGGCCAGTCGATGTGATGGATGCGCCCGCCCGGCTGCCCGCAGGAGAGGTTGACGATGACGCCCTGCAGCCGCGTATCGGCCATCTGCTCGGCGCCGGCCACGGCGGCGCGGATGCTGCGCTCCGCCTCCTCCATGTCCACGACGGAACCCGCCTTGATGCCGCGCGCCTTCTGCCAGCCGAAGCCCAGCGCGCGCGGCGTGCCGTCGCTCTCGATGCGCGCGATGATGCAGACGATCTTGGTGGTGCCGATGTCCAGCACGCCGAAGGTGCCGGCCTTGGCACGGCCCAGGCGCAGGCCGCGCGCGGGCGGGGTGTCGGCGGCGGCGTGGCGAATGATCTCGTTCATCCACGTTGTCTCCGGGCTTGCGCGGGGGTGGCGGGCGGCGTGGCGGGGGCCTCGGGCGGCATGCGGAGCACCAGGCGGTCGGGCAGGCGCATGTCCACCACGGCGAGCGGCCGGTCGAGCAGCCGGTCCTGCGCGTGCAGCGCGGCCAGGCGCTCCACCGCCGCTTCCTCATGGCCTTCGGGCAGCAGCACGTCGGCGCCATTGTGCAGGCGGAGATTCCAGCGCCGTTCGGAAACGCGCACCGCGGCCTCCACCCGGTCGGCGATGGCGGGGTGGCGGCGCAGCACGTCCACGATGGAGGCGGCGGCGGTGTTGGCGCCGGCGCCCACCACGAAGGGCAGGGGGCCGAAGGCCTCGAAACGCTCGCTCGCCATCTCGTTGCCGCTGCGGTCAATGACGGAATAGCGCCCGTCCTGCTGCCAGATGGCGAAGGCCTGGCGTTCCTCCAGCCGCACCAGGATGGTGCCGGGCAGGCGGCGTTCCACATGCGCGCCGCGCACCCAGGCGATCTCCATCAGTCGCGCGCGCGCGGCGTCGGGGTCGAAATCCAGGATGGCATCGCCCGGCACGGTGCCGATGGCGGTCAGCAGCGCCTCGCGCGGGGTGAATTCCCGCCCCTCGACGCGGATTTCCTGCACGACGAGGCCATGGTCGCGCCCCAGATTCACCAGCGCCAGCGCCGCATCCCGCGCCCGCGCTTCGGGGTCCATCCGCGCCACACCCCAAACCACGCCCGCCAGCGCGCCCAGCCCCAGCAGGCCCACGCCCATGCCGCGCAGGATGCGCCGCTGCCGGCGGAACCACAGCGCGGCCGCGGAGGGCCGGCGCGGCGGGGGTGCGGCGGCGCGCGACCGGACGGCGACCTTCTTGCGCGGCTCACGCGCCATGCCGCGCCTCCCGCACCATCCAGGCGCAGAGCTCGGGGAAGGGAATGCCCTGATGCGCCGCCTGTTCGGGCAGCAGCGAGGTGGGCGTCATGCCGGGCTGGGTGTTCACCTCCAGCAGCACGAGGCGCCCGGGCTCGCCCGCCGTGTCGTCATAGCGGAAATCCGCGCGGGAGACGCCGCGGCAGCCCAGCGCCTGGTGCGCGGCGAGCGCCACGCGCATCGCCTCCGCCGCCACATCGGCGTGGATGGGCGCGGGCAGGAGGTGGCGGCTGCCGCCCTCCGCATACTTGGCCTCGTAGTCGTAGAAGGCGTGGCCGGTCGCGATCTCCGTGACGCCGAGCGGCCGGTCGCCCATGATGGCCACCGTGATCTCGCGGCCGGGCACGTAGCTTTCCGCCATGATGCGCGCGCCGAAGCGCCAGGACCGCGCCACCTCCGCGCGGCGGTTGTCGCCCGTGCGCAGGATGGTCACACCAACTGAGCTGCCCTCATCCACCGGCTTCACCACATAGGGGCGGGGCAGGGGGTCCTCCTGCTCCAGCTCCTCGGGCGTCACGATGCGATGCTGGGCCACGGGCAGGCCATGCGCCTGGAACACCGCCTTGGCCGCGCCCTTGTCCATGGCGACGGAGGAGGCGCGCACGCCCGAATGCGTGTAGGGCAGGCCCAGCCAGTCCAGCACACCCTGGATGCAGCCATCCTCGCCGAAGCGGCCATGCAGCGCGTTGAACACCGCGTCCGGCCGCGCCGCGCGCAGCGTGGCGATGAGGGCGCCGAGATCTTCCGTCACCTCGATGGGCAGGACGGTGAAGCCCGCCGCCTCAAGGGCGGGGATCACCTGGCGGCCCGTGGCGAGGCTCACCTCGCGCTCGGCCGAAACACCGCCATGGAGGACGGCCACCGTCGCACTCATGCCGCCTCTCCAATGCGCTTGATTTCCCATTCGAGGCGGACCCCCGAATGCGCCAGCACCCGTGCGCGCACCTCTTCGCCCAGCGCCTCCAGCTCGGCCGCCGTGGCGCCGCCGGTGTTGAGCAGGAAGTTGCAATGCTTCTCGCTGACCTGCGCCGCACCCAGCCGCATTCCCCGGCAACCGGCCGCGTCAATCAGGGCCCAGGCCTTGTGGCCTTCGGGGTTGCGGAAGGTGCTGCCGCCGGTGCGGGCGCGCACGGGCTGCGTCGCCTCGCGCGCCGCGCGGATTTCGGCCATGCGGGCCGCGATGGCGGCGGCATCGCCGGGTTCGGCGCGCAGCCGGGCGCGCACCACCACGCCGCGCGCGGGCAGTTCCGCGTGCCGGTAGGCGAGGCGCAGCCCCGCCGCATCCAGCCGCACCATGCCCTTCGGCGTCGCGATCTCGGCCCAATCCAAAACGTCGCGCATTTCGCGCCCATAGGCGCCGGCATTCATCGCCACCGCGCCGCCCAGGCTGCCCGGAATGCCGCAAAGGAATTCCAGCCCCGACAGCCCCGAAGCCGCCGCGTGTTCGGCGATGGTGGCATCCAGCGCGGCGGCGCCCGCCACCACGCCATCGGCCTCGACCTGCACCGCGCCGAAACCCCGCGCCGGCAGGCGCAGCACCAGGCCACGGATGCCGCCATCGCGGATGATGAGGTTGGAGGCCGCCCCCAGCACCGTCACCGGCCCCGCCTCCTCGGCCAGCAGCGCCAGCAGATCCTCGGCATCGGCCGGGCGCGCCAGCCGCTCCGCCGGCCCGCCCACGCGGAACCAGGTGAAGGGGGCCAGCGGCGCGTCGAAGTCGAGGCGGCCGCGCAGGGCAGGCATGGCGTCAAGCACGGCGCAGCGGCGCGACACGCGCACCGGCCTTGGCCTGCAACTCGCCCAGCTGCCGCGGCAGCGCATGGGCCCAGTTGGTGATGCTGCCCGCACCCAGGCACACCACATAATCGCCCGGGCGGGCGATGGCGTGGATCATCTCCGGCAGATGGTCGGGCGAGGGCAGGGGCACCACGCTGCGATGGCCGCGCGCGCGCAGCCCGTCCACCAGCCCGTCCTTGTCCATCCCCTCGATCGGCGCCTCGCCGGCGGCATAGACATCGGCCACGATCACCGTGCCGGCGTCGTTCATGCAGGTGCAGAATTCGGTGAAGAGCTGCCGCAGGCGCGAATAACGGTGCGGCTGCACCACCGCGATGACGTCCCGCGCCCCCGCCTGGCGGGCGGCCTTCAGCACGGCCGCGATCTCGACCGGGTGGTGGCCGTAGTCGTCGATGATGGTGACACCGCCCGTCTCGCCCACGCGGGTGAAGCGGCGCTTCACGCCCTTGAAGCCGGCCAGCGCCTCGCGGATCACGTTCTCCGGCACGTCCATCTCGACGCCGACCGCGATGGCGGCCAGCGCGTTCTGGACGTTGTGCTGCCCCAGCATGGGCAGGCGGAAGGGCTTCATGGTGCGGACGCGCTTGCTCACGCGGTCCTGCACGCTCACCTCGAAGGTGGCGCCCATGCGGTCGGTCAGCAGCTTCTCCGCCCGCACATCGGCCTGGGGCGAGAAGCCATAGGTGACGAGGCGCCGATCGAGGCGCGGGATCATCGCCTGCACCGCCGGATGGTCCACGCAGAGCACCGCGAAGCCATAGAAGGGGATGTTGCCGACGAATTGCGCGTAGCCCTCGCGCATCGCCTCCTCCGTGCCCCAGTGGTCCAGGTGCTCGGCATCCATGTTGGTGACGATGGCGACGGTGGAGGGCAGGCGCAGGAAGCTGCCATCGCTCTCATCGGCCTCGACCACCATCCATTCGCCCGTGCCCATGCGGGTGTTGGTGCCATAAGCGTTGATGATGCCGCCATTGATCACGGTGGGGTCGAGGCGGGCGGCCTCCAGCACGGCGGCAACGAGGCTCGTCGTCGTCGTCTTGCCATGGGTGCCGCCGATGGCGATGCCCCATTTGAGGCGCATCAGCTCCGCCAGCATCTCGGCACGCCGCACCACCGGCAGCAGGCGCGCGCGCGCGGCCTGGACCTCCGGGTTGTCGCGCTTCACGGCGGTGGAGACGACGATGACCTGCGCCGCGCCCAGGTTTTCCGCCGCATGGCCCACGGTGACGGGAATGCCGGCCTCACGCAGGCGGGCCACGTTGTAGCCCTCCGCGATGTCGCTGCCCTGCACCGAATAGCCGAGATTGTGCAGCACCTCGGCAATGCCGGACATGCCGATGCCGCCGATGCCCACGAAGTGGATGGTCCCGATGGAAAGTGGCAGCGCGCGCATCAGCGGGGCTCCTGGACAGAGGTGGTGCGCGCGGCGCAGTCGAGCACGGCGTCGGCCAATTCCCGCGCCGCCTGGGGTCGGGCGAGGCTTGCCGCATGTCGGGCCGCTTCGGCAAGCCTTTCCGGCGCGTCGAGCCAGGCCGCCAGCGCGGCCCCCAGAACCTCCGGTGTCAGCCCGGCCTGGGGCAGCACCTGCGCGGCCCCGCTTTCGGCCAGCGCGGCCGCATTGGCCCGCTGGTGGTCGTCAATGGCCGAGGGCAGCGGAATCAACAGCGAAGGCCGCCCCGCGCAGGCCAGTTCCGCCACCGTGGAGGCGCCGGCCCGCGCGATGACGAGATGCGCCCCCGAAAGCCGCACCGCGATGTCGGGGAAGAAGGGCGAGAGCTCCACCGGAATGCCCGTATCGGCATAGGCCGCGCGCACGCGCTCCTGGTCCTCCACCCGCACCTGCTGCGCCACCAGCAGCCGCGCCCGCAGCGAATCCGGCAGGGCGGCGATGGCGGGCGGGATCAGGTCCGAGAACACCCGCGCCCCCAGCGAACCGCCGATCACCAGCAGCCGCAGCGCGCCCGTCGTAGGCGGGTAGGGCTGGCCCACCAGCGCCGCGAGCGCCGGCCGCACCGGGTTGCCCACATGTCGCGTGCGCGCCCCCGCCGGCACGCGCGCCGTGCGCGCATAGGCCAGCGCCAGCAGGTCCGCCCGCTTCGCCAATGCCCGGTTGGCGCGGCCCAGCACCGCATTCTGCTCGTGCAGCACCACCGCGGGGCGGCGCCGGCCCAGCGTCAGCGCGGCCAGCGCGGGCGGGATGGAGGGATAGCCGCCAAAGCCCACCACCGCCGCCGCGTCCAGTTCCTTCAACAGCCGCCGCGCCGTCCACGTGCCGGCGGCGAGCTGGGCCGCGCCGCGCAGCCCCTTCACGACACCCCGCCCCGCGATGCCCGCGCCCTTCAGCACGAAGCGCTCGGCGGCCGCGAAGGCCGGGCTGTCGAAGGCGGCCGAGCGCGCATCGGTGAACAGCACCACCCGCTGCCCGCGCGCCATGAGTTCCGCGGCCAGCGCCTCGGCCGGGAACAGATGCCCCCCCGTGCCGCCGGCGGCGATGGCGATGGGGCGGATGGCGGGCCCGCGCATGATCACGTGGGGAAGGGGGCGCGCAGCCCCGCCGTGAAGGGGTTGGCTTCCTCGCCCCGCGCGGGGCGCCGTCGCGTCAGCGCCAGCAGGAAGCCCATGCCCAGCGCCAGCGCCACCACCGAGGAACCGCCATAGCTCACGAAGGGCAAGGTCATCCCCTTGGTCGGAATCAGGTGCAGCGAGCTTCCCATGTTGATGAAGGCCTGCAGCCCGAACTGCACCAGCAGGCCGGTGGCCGCCAGGCTCACGAAGACGTCCCGCTCCTCCATCAGCCGCCACAGCCCGCGCAGCACGATGAAGGCGAACAGGCCGAGAATGAGCAGGCAGGTGATGAGGCCGAATTCCTCCGCCGCCACGGGGAAGACGAAATCCGCATGGGCGTCGGGCAGCACGTCCTTCACCCTTCCCTCGCCCGGCCCGCGGCCGAACATGCCGCCATTGCCGAAGGCCTCCAGCGACATGCGGATCTGGAAATTGTCGCCCGATTCCGGGTTGAGGAAGCGCTGCACGCGGGAGCGCACATGGCCATGCAGCGTGAAGGCCAGCACCGCCATCCCCACCACCGCGCCCGCGCCGGCCACCACCCACATCAGGTTGATGCCCGAGACGAAGACCTGCGCCAGGAACACCGCCACGATGACCGCCAGCATGCCGATATCGGGCTGCTGCTTCATCAGCCAGGCCACGCCGCCGATCAGCGCGATGGCGATGAGCAGGCCAGGGAAACGCCCCTCGCGCTTTCCTTCCGCCAAAAGCCAAGCCACCGCGACCGCGAGGCACGGCTTCAGGAATTCCGAAGGTTGCAAGGAGCCACCGGGGAAGGAGATCCAGCGCCGCGCGCCCTTGATCTCGGTGCCGATGACCAGGGTCGCCGCCGTCAGCGCCAGCGCCCCCAGCGCCCCCAGCATGGCCGCGCGCAGCACCCATTTCACCGGCAGCATGGAGACGCCCACCATCACGATGACGGCGATCAGCGAATAGACCACCTGCCGCGTGAGGAACATGTGGCGGGAGGAGGCGCCGATCCGCTCGGCCACCGCCGGCGAGGCCGAGAGCATCATCACATAGCCGATGCCCACCAGCGCCAGCAGCGCGGCGAGTGTCCAGCGGTCCAGGCTGGCCCACCAGCGCCCCACCGTCGAATGGTCCACGCGGACGAAGCTCATGCGGGCATTCCTTGTGGCAGGGCGGCGACCAGGGCGCGGAAGGCATCGCCCCGCGCGTCGAAGCCCGTGAACTGGTCCCAGGAGGCGGCGGCGGGCGAGAGCAGCACCACCTCCGCCGCACCCGACATGGCGGCCTGCGCGGCCAGAGGCACCGCCGCCTCCAGCGTGCCGCAGAGCCGGTGCTTCACCCCATGGGCGGCGAGGGTCGTGGCGAATTCGGCGGCGTCGCGGCCGATCAGGAAGGCCTCGGCCACGCGGTCGAAGAAGGGGGCGAGGGGCTCGATCCCGCCCGCCTTGCCCATCCCGCCCGCGATCCAGACCACGCGCGGATAGGAGGAGAGCGCCCAGGCCGTGCTGTCGGCATTGGTGGCCTTGCTGTCATTCACGAAGGCGACGGGGCCGATGCGCCGCACCACCTCCTGCCGGTGGGGCAGGCCGGGATAGGTGGAAAGCCCATCGGCCAGCGTGGCGCGGTCCACGCCCAACGCCATGGCCATGGCGCAGGCGGCGGCCGCGTTCTGCGCGTTGTGCGCGCCGGGCAGGGTGGGGCAGGCGGCGAGGTCCGCGATCTCGCCGCGCGCATCGCGCAGCAGGTGGCCCTCCCACCACACGCCGCCCTCGGCCAGCGGCACCACCCGCGCGGCCAGGCCCGCAGCGAGCCCGCGCGTGGGCGCATCGCCCTGGCCCAGCACCGCCACATCCCCCGCCTCCTGCCGCGCGAAGATGCGCGCCTTGGCGGCGAGGTAGCCCGCCATGTCGCCATGCCGGTCCAGATGGTCGGGGCTGAGGTTCAGCATCGCGGCGCAGTTGAATCGAAGTGTCGCGATTCGCTCCAGCATGTAGGAGGACATCTCCAGCACATACACGCCGTCATCGCCCAGCAGCGGCATGTCCAGCGCCGCGGGGCCCAGATTGCCGCCCACCGCGCAGGGCACGCCGGCCCGCGCCAGCAGGTGGCCCAGCAGCGCCGTCGTCGTGCTCTTGCCATTGGTGCCCGTGATGCCCGCGAAGCGCGCGCGCGAACCGCTGGCGCGCACGGCGCGATGCAGGAACTCCACATCGCTCAGCACGGGCTTGCCCGCCGCCCGCGCCGCCGCCGCCGCCGGGTGCGGCGCGGGCAGGCTGTGCGGGATGCCGGGCGAGAGCAGCAGCGCGTCGAAATCGAAGCCCGCGGCCGGATCCGCCACGCGCAGCCCGGCCGAAGCGGCCTCCGCCCGCGCCCCCTCGCGGTCATCCCAGGCCGTCACCTCCGCCCCCCATTCGGCCAGGCGCCGCGCGGCCGGCAGCCCGGCGCGGCCGAGCCCCACCACCGCGACGCGCATCCCGGCGAAGGGGGCGAAGGGGGCCATCAGCGGATCTTCAGCGTGGAGAGGCCGATCAGCCCCAGCACCATCGCGATGATCCAGAAGCGGATCACGATGGTCGGTTCGGCCCAGCCCTTCTTCTCGAAATGGTGGTGCAGCGGCGCCATCAGGAAGACGCGCCGCCCCGTCCGCTTGAACCAGAACACCTGGATGATGACGGAGAGCGTCTCCACCACGAACAGCCCGCCCACGATGGCCAGCACCATCTCGTGCTTGGTGGCGACCGCGATGGAGCCCAGCGCGCCACCCAGCGCCAGCGAGCCCGTATCGCCCATGAACACCGCCGCCGGCGGCGCGTTGAACCACAGGAAGCCCAGCGAGGCGCCGATCAGCGCCGAGCAGAACACCGCGAGCTCCCCCGCGCCGGGCACGCCATGCAGCTGCAGGTAGTCCGCGAAGATGCGGTTGCCGACGAGATAGGCGATCAGCGCGAAGACCGCCGCCGCGATCATCACCGGCACGATGGCCAGCCCGTCCAGCCCATCCGTCAGGTTCACGGCGTTCGACGCGCCCACCATCACGAAGGCCGCGATCAGCGGGAAGAGGATGCCCAGCGGGATCAGGATGTCCTTGAAGAAGGGCACCGCCATGTTGCTGGACAGGCCGGGCGGCAGCAGCAGGCTCATCCAGATGGCCGCCGCCAGCGCGATGCCGCCCTGCACCAGCAGCTTCATCCGCCCCGACACGCCCTTGGTGTTGCGCTTGGTCACCTTCATCCAGTCATCGGCGAAGCCCAGCGCGCCATAGCCCAGCGTCACCAGCAGCACCGGCCAGACGAAGCCGTTGCGCAGATCGGCCCAGAGCAGCACCGCGATGGTGAGCGAGAAGAGGATCAGCACCCCGCCCATGGTGGGCGTGCCCTTCTTGGTCAGCAGGTGGCTTTGCGGCCCGTCCTCGCGGATGGGCTGGCCCGCCGGCTGGAAGGTCCGCAGCCAGGCGATGATGGGCTTGCCGAAGGCGAGGCAGAGCACCAGCGCCGTCATGCAGGCCGCCCCCGCGCGGAAGGTCAGGTAGCGCACCAGGTTGAACATGATGAACTCGTCCGCGAGCGGGGCGAGCAAAATGGGCAGCATCAGGCAGTCCTCTCGGTCAGGGCGCGGATGATCTCGGCCATCCGCATGCCGAGGGAACCTTTCACCAGCACCGCATCGCCCTCGCGCAGCGCCGCCGCCACCACGGGGGCGAGGCTGGCCGCGTCCGGCATATGCGCCCCCCGGCGGGCGGGGGGCAGGGCGGCGAAGAGATGCCCCATCAGGGGCCCGCAGGCAAACACCAGCTCGGCCGCGTCCGCCGCATCGCTGGCCAGCCCGGCATGCAGGTCCGGGCCGAATTCGCCCATTTCCAGCATGTCGCCCAGCACGGCGATGCGCCGGCGGGCCTTCTGCCCGGCCAGCACCGCAAGCGCCGCGCGCACGGCGGTGTCGGAGGCGTTGTAGCTCTCGTCCAGCAGCAGGGCCGTGCCGCCATCCGGCGTGGCGATGCGGCGCATGGCCCCCCGCCCGGCCGCGGCGCCGAAACCGTCCAGCGCGGCCGCGGCCAGCCCGGCATCGCCGCCCGCCGCCTGGATGGCCGTCAGCGCCGCCAGCGCGTTCAGCGCCATGTGCCGGCCCGGCTGGGCGAGGCGGATTTCCACATGCCGGCCCAGCAGGTCGCATTCGGAGACGCTGCCCATGGCCTCGCCCCGGAAGGCGAGCAGGCGGGCGGCGCATTCCGGCCCCTCGCCGAAGCCGATGACCCGCGCGCCGAACGCGGCGGCGTGGGCGGCGAGGCGGGGGAAGTGCGGGCTGTCCTGCGGCAGCACCGCGATCCCCCCCGCGCCGAGGCCTGCCATGATTGCGGCCTTCTCATCCGCGATGGCCTCCACGCTGCCCATATTGCCGATATGCGCCGTGCCGATGGTGGTGATGACGGCCACATGCGGCGTGGCGAGGCGGGCCAGCGGCGCGATCTCGCCCGGGTTGTTCATGCCGATCTCGATGACGGCCCATTCCGCGTCGCGCGGCAGGCGGGCCAGGGTCAGCGGCACGCCCCAATGGTTGTTGTGGCTGGCCGCCGCGGCATGGGTGGGGCCGAGCCCCGCGCAGGCCCGCGCCAGCATGTCCTTGGTGGTGGTCTTGCCGACCGAGCCTGTCACGGCGATCACGCGCGCGGCACTCCGCGCCCGGCCGGCCGCGCCCAGCGCCGTCAGCCCGGCCAGCGTGTCGGCCACGCGCAGGGTGGGGCCGCCCGACATGTCGCGGTCCACCATGGCGGCGGCGCCGCGCAGGAAGGCCTCGGCCACGAAGTCATGCCCGTCGCGCGCGGCCCGCAGCGCCACGAAGAGGTCGCCCGCCCCGGTCGCGCGGGTGTCAATGGTGATGCCGGTCACGGCCAGCTCATCGCCGCAGGCGCCGCCCGTGGCCGCGCGGAGTTCCCCGGCGGTCCAGAGCGCGCTCATGCCGCCACCCGTCCCGCGAGGCGGCGCACCACCTCCACATCGTCGAAGGGGTGGGTCACGCCCGCGATGCTCTGCCCCCGCTCATGCCCCTTGCCGGCCACGGCCAGCACGTCGCCGGGGCCGAGCGCCGCCAGCGCCGCCCCGATGGCGTCCTCGCGTCCCCCCGCATCCACCGCCCCCGGCGCGCCCTGGCGCACGGCGGCGCGGATGGCGGCGGGGTCCTCGGAGCGCGGGTTGTCATCCGTCACCCACACCCTGTCGGCGCCCTGGGCGGCGGCCGCGCCCATCAGGGGCCGCTTGCCCGGGTCGCGGTCGCCGCCGGCGCCGAACAGCACATGCAGCCGCGCCCCCGGCGCGACATGGGGCCGGAGCGCCGCCAGCAGCCGCGCCAGCGCATCGGGCGTATGGGCGTAGTCCACATAGATGGCGGCGCCATTCGGCAGGGTGGCGGCCAGCTCCATCCGCCCCCGCACGCCGGAGAGGGCGGGCAGCGCGGCCAGCAGCGCGGCGGGCGCGACGCCGAGGCCGAGCGCCAGCCCCAGCGCCACCAGCAGGTTGTCGGCCTGGAAACGGCCGGGCAGGGGAATCTCCACCTCGCCCCGCACGCCCGCGAGATCGAGGCTGAGACGCTGCCCGCGCGGCAGCGGCGTGTGGGAGAGCAGGGCGACCTCGCCCGCATCCTCGCCCACCGCGATGCCGCGCAGCCCGCGCGTCGCGATGACGCGGCGCAGCGCCTCCAGCGTCTCCGCCTCCATGCCCATGTGCAGCACGGCGGGCGCGCCGGCGGGCAGCAGCGTGTCGAACAGCCGCAGCTTGGCCGCGCGGTATGCGGCCATGCCGCCGTGATAATCCAGATGGTCGCGCGTCAGGTTGGTGAAGCCCGCCGCCGCCAGCCGCACCCCGTCCAGCCGCCGCTGGTCCAGCCCGTGCGAGCTCGCCTCCATGGCGAGATGCGTCACCCCCGCCCCGTGCAGCCGCGCCAGCGTGGCGTGCAGCGCCACGGGGTCGGGCGTGGTGAGGCTCTCCTCCTCCGGCAATCCGGGTGCCCGCAGGCCGAGCGTGCCGAGCGAGGCCGCGGCCATCCCCTCGGCCGCCAGCAACTGCCGGGTGAACTCCACCGTGCTGGTCTTGCCATTGGTGCCCGTGACGGCGACCACATGCGCGGGCTGCGCGCCATGGAAGGCGGCGGCGAGGCGGGCCAATGCCAGGCGCGGGTCGGCCGCCGTGATCCAGGCGAGGCTCGGTTCACCCGCCACGCCGGCCCCCGCCAGCACGGCCACCGCGCCGCGCGCGCGCGCATCGGCGATGAAGCGCGCGCCATCGGCGCGCAGGCCGGGCAGGGCGGCGAAGAGGAAGCCCGGCCTCACCGCGCGGCTGTCGGCCGTCAGTCCCGTGATCTCGGCGTCAGGACCTTCGGCGGTCAGACCCGCGCGGGCCAGCAGGTCATGGAGAAGCATGGCGGCCCTCGGCCGTCTGGATGGCGCCCCCGGGCAAGCCGGTGCGGCGGATGGGCGCCACCTCGGGCAAGGTGGGCGCGATGGCGGGGGCGGGGCGCGTGGCGGAGGGGCGCGGCGCCGCGACCGAGGGCGCGGCGGGCGCGGCCCGCGGGCGGGCCGGCTGCAGCGGCACATGCAGCGCCTGCTCGATCTCGGCCACACGCTCCGTCTCGGGCACCAGGCCCAGGATGGGCGCCACGCGCTGGATCACGCGGCCGGCCGCCGGCGCCGCGACCACGCCCGCGGTCGCGAAGGGGCCGGTGTCCGCGCGCGGCCGCGGCTCATCCACCATGAGATAGACGGCATAGCGCGGCGCGTGCATCGGGAAGACGCCCACGAAGGCGGAGACGCGCCGGTCGGTCGAATAGCCGCGCCCGCCGGGGTTGGGCTTCAGCGCCGTGCCCGTCTTGCCGCCCACGAAATAGCCGGGCGCATTGGCGCCGCGGGCCGAGCCCTCCGTCACCGCGATGCGCATCAGCCGGCGCATCTGGTGCGAGGTGCGCTCGCTGATCACGCGCGTGCCCTCGCGCTCCGCCCCGTCCGGCTGGGCCAGGATGGTGGGCGTGCGGAACAGCCCGCCATTGGCCAGCGTGGCGGCGGCGTTGATGACGTGCAGCGGCGTGATGGACACGCCATGGCCGAAGCCGATGGTCATGGTGTGGATGTCGCGCCAGTCGCGCTCGCCGGGCAGCAGGATGGCCGCCGATTCCGGCAGCTCGATGCCCAGGCGCTGGTGGCGCGCGATGCCGAAGCGCGCCAGGAATTCCCGGTGCCGCGCCGTGCCCACCGTCATCGCCATGTGCGCGGAGGCGATGTTGGACGAATAGGCGATGATCTCGGGCAGGGCGAGCCAGCGGTTCTTGCCCCGGAAATCGCTGATGCTGTGCCGGCCGAAGCGGATGGGGCGCGAGGCGTCGAAGCCCGAATGCATCTGCACCGTGCCCAGTTCCAGCGCCATGGCCGCCGTCAGCAGCTTCATGGTGGAGCCGGGCTCATAGACGCCCTCCACCGCGCGGTGGAAGCGGTTGCCGGCGGGCGAGCCCGCGGGGTCCGCGCCGCTGAAATCGGGCAGGGAGGCCATGCCCAGCATCTCGCCCGTGTTCACGTCCATCAGCATGGCGACACCGCCGATGCCGCTGAAGCGTTCGACGGTGTGGGCCAGCGTCTCGCGCAGCTCGCGCTGCACCCGGATGTCGAGCGAGAGGCGCAGCGCGTTGCGGTCCACGCGCAGCCGCTCATCGAACCAGCGCTCGGCGCCGAAGAGGCCTTGGTTGTCCACATCCACCAGGCCCAGCACATGGGCGGCGTCGCGGCCACGGGGGTAGGTGCGGCGCTCCGCCGTCTCGAAGTTCAGGCCGACGATGCCGAGCGCGTTGATCGCCTCTTCCTGGCGGGGCGTGATGAAGCGATCAATGTAGGCGAAGACGTAGGGCGGCGAGAGGCGCGCCACCAGCCGTTCGCGGTCCAGATGCGGCAGGATGGGGTGCAGCAGCGCCGCCACCGCCTCGGGGTCCTGGATATGGGCGGGGCGCGCGTAGAGGGCGCGGCCGCGCACCGTGACCGCCAGCACCTCGTTGTTGCGGTCCACGATCTCGGCGCGCGTCACCGGCGGCTCGGCGCGCGGAAGGGGGCGGGGCTGCGCGATGGCCGAGGAAGCCGGGTTGATCACCGTGCGGTCCGCCAGCGTGACCGCGACCGCGCCGAACAGCACCGCGAAGCCGAAGGTGGCGAAGCCCAGCCGCGCGCGCATCTGGCGGTGGTGGTCGGGCTGGCGCGGGGCGGGGCGGCGCAGCGCGGCGCGCGGCTGCGGCCGGACGGGCGAGGCCTCGGGGGGCAGCGGCGGGGGCGCGGGGGCAGGTTCATCGGCCGAAGGGCACGGGGGGCGGCAGGGAGATGCCGCCGCCGAGCATGGAGCCCGCCTGCGGCATGGGCGGCGCCATGGGCGCGGCGCGGACATGCATGGCCGTGCGCAGCGCGGGGTCGGCGGCGGGGCGTGCGGCGGCGACTTCACGCGGGGGCGGGGCCGGGCGAACCGGGGCCTCGGCCAGGCGCGGGGCGGGGCGGGGTTCCGGCGCACGGCGAGGCTCGGGGGCGCGTGCGGCCACGGGGGTGGCGCGGGGGGCGACGGGCGCGGCCACCGCCACGGCCTGCGGCGCGGGGACGGGTGCTGCCACGGGCGCCACCGCCGCCGCGACCGGTGCCACCGCGGCCGGCGCCGGCGCATCGGAGACGGGCCGCGCCTCCGCGACTGTCGCGGCGGGCCGCGCGTCGGCCAAGGTCGCGGCGGGCCGCGCGTCAGCCAACGTCGCGGCGGGCCGCGCATCGGCCAGCGTCGCGGCAGGCCGCGCATCCGCAAACATCGTGCGCGCGGAGAAGACCAGCACCTCGCCCGGCGCGGCCGCCACATCGGTGCGCGTGCGGAAGGCGCTGGGGCCGCCGGCGAAATCCGTGGGCGCGGGCAGGCGCCGCCCGGCATCGGCCACGCGGAGGAATTGCTGCGGCGTGGTGGGCACCAGGTCCGGCAGGTGCGCCGAGGCCAGCGCCTGCAGCCGGTCCTGGTCGGTCAGCCGCGCCCATTCGGCGGAGAGGGTGCGCGTCTGCACGCGCTCGGCCTCGGTCGCCTGTAAGGTGCGGCGCAGCTCCGCCTCCACCGCGTCCACCTCGGCCTTGATGGAATAGACGTGGAAGCCCGTGCCCAGGAAGGCGAGGCAGCCCAGGAAGGCGAGGGGTCGGATCAGCATGGCACGGCCTCGGGCTTGCGGCGCAGCGCGCGCAGATGCGCGCTGCGGGAACGTGGGTTGGCGGCGATCTCGGCGGCGGAAGGACGGAGCGAGCGCGGCGTCAGCAGCTCGAAGCCGGTGGGCGCGGGCGCGGCGATCAGCGCGCCCGGATCATGGCGGGAGGCGGCGGGCATGCGGCCAGAGGCTTTCTGGAAGGCGCGCTTCACGATGCGATCTTCCAGCGAGTGAAAAGACACCACAACGATTCGCCCACCGGGTGAAAGCAGACTCATCGCAGCTTCCAGCCCGCGCGTGACCTCCCCCAGCTCGTCATTCACGCGAATGCGCAGCGCCTGGAAGCTGCGCGTCGCGCCATCGAGGCCCGAGGGGTCGCGCGGGACGGCGCGGCGGATCACTTCGGCGAGCTGCGCGGTGGTGGTGAAGGGGGCTTCGCCGCGCGCGCGGATGATGGCGCGGGCCACGCGGCGCGAATGGCGTTCCTCGCCGAATTCCCAGATCAGCTCGGCCAGCTCGCGCTCCTCCAGCGTGTTCACGAGGTCGGCGGCGGAAGGCCCGTCGCGGCCCATGCGCATGTCGAGCGGCCCGTCCGCGCGGAAGGAGAATCCGCGATCGGGCGTGTCGAGCTGGAAGGAGGAGACGCCGAGATCGAGCACCACGCCATCGAGCGCCGTGACACCACGCGCGGCGAGATGCGCCACCATGTCGCCGAATCGGCCCTCGATGAGGTGCAGCCGCCCGGGATGCCGCGCGGCGAGGGCGGCGCCGCGCGCGATGGCGTCGGGGTCGCGGTCCATGGCCCAGAGGGTGCAGGGGGCGGCGTCGAGGAAAGCCGATGCATAGCCGCCGCCGCCGAAGGTGCCGTCCAGGATCACCTCGCCGGCGCGGGGGGCCAGCGTGCGCAGGACTTCGTCGAGCATGACGGGGATATGCGTCATGACGCCCTCGGGATCGGGCGGGTGGCGGCCAGCGCGCGGGCCAGGCGCGCCTCGAAGGCCTGGCGCGACCAGATCTCGAAGAAGCTGCGGCGGCCCACGAAATACAATTCGTTGCCGAGTTCCGCGTGACGGATCAGGTGCGGCGGGACGATGATGCGCCCTTCCGCGTCCGGCTGGACGGGCACGACCACGGCGATGAGGGCGTAGAGGCGGTCATCCTCCTCCTCGCTCGGGATGTCGAGCGGACCGAGGCGCGGCGCATCGGTGGCCGCGAAATCCATGGAGGGCCAGGCTTCGAGGAAGGTGCCGCGCACGGAAGGCCGGAGATAGAGAGGCTGGTTGTTGAGCTGGCTGCGGAACGTGGCGGGAACGGAGCAGCGCCCCTTCTTGTCCAGCGTGCCATCGAGGGATCCGACGAATTCGACCATCGCGACCGTCGGTGACCCCCCGTTGCGCCCTGGGGGGTTCGGCGTCGCCGCCCCGCCCCGGCTCCGGGGAGGAACAGCGGCCGACGAGGCCCCCCGACCCCGCCGGCTCGCCCGACCAAACCCTTTCGGTGATGGCTCGCCCCCCGAGCTTGCTCACCCCGTCTGGGCTGGGTGTGTTCTATCTGGGTGGATGCCCCTAATCAAGGGATATTATGGGGCGGCTATGGGTGGGGATAAACAAAAATCCTCACAAATCAGTGAGTTGAGCTTGGGCGTGACAATACGGTTGTGCCCCGCTGTAGGTTTCGCGTGGGGGTGTGGCTGTGCGGCCACACTCGGCTCAGGGAGAGGGTGTTGTGGTGCCGGAGGGCCTGTAAGCCGGGTTCTGTCCAGCGCTTGCGCGCCTGTGCGACCATTCCTCTGGAGCGGGTGTCACCACCCGCTTCGCGCGGCCAACCCGGAGGGCGGGGCGGAAAACCCCTGCGTTACCGCGGCCCTCCCTATTCGGCCTTGCTCCCGGTGGGGTTTGCCGTGCCGCCGCCATTGCTGGAAGCGCGGTGGGCTCTTGCCCCACCGTTTCACCCTTGCCGCGCCGGATTGCTCGGGCGTGGCGGTCTGTTCTCTGTGGCACTTTCCCTGAGGGCTCGCGCCCCCGCCGGCCGTTAGCCGGCACCGTCTTTCCGTGGAGCCCGGACTTTCCTCCAGCGCGCGATCTCTCACCCGCCAGCGGTCGCCCGGCCCCCCGGCACCGCGCTTCTGTTGCGCCCGGGGAAGGGGTGGGTCAAGCCTGGGCTACGTGGATCATGCCCAGCGCAGCCGGGGCCAGCGCGCGAACCAGCCGCGCGCGGCCGCGCGCGCCTCCACCGCCGCGCGCCGTTCCGCGAAGGCAGGTGTGGGGCGCAGGCGCAGCGCGAACAGGTCTTCCCAGCCATGCGGCGCCAGCAGCGCCACCCGCCCGTCCTCCCAGCGCGCGGCCACCGCCGTCGCGGTCTCGGGCCAGAGGGCCATGGCGCCCGCCAGGTCATCGGCCGGCATCAGCCCGGCCTGGTTCACCACCTCCCAGCGCGCCGCGGGCTCCGCCGCGTGAAGGCGCGACGCGAAGGGCGCGGCATCGAGGCCGGGCGCGTGGAAGACGAGGTCGAGATCGGCTGCATCCGGGTCGGGCTCACGCCCATGTAGCCAGTCCCAGGCGGCATTGCGCAGGAAACCCGCGCCGAGCCAGCCCGCGGGCGGGCCGTGGAGGGCCGCGACCCGCAGCAGATGCGCCATGCGGGGATGCGCCGCCACGCGGCGGGCCAGCGCCTCGGGCGTCACGCCCCGGCCACGGCCGCCATCCGCGCCAGCGTCACCGCATCCGCGATGCCATCCACGCGCTCCGGCCGCCAATGCCGCTGGAAGGCGGTGACCAGCACGGGCAGGGGCAGGTCGGTGCGATAGCCGATGCGGCCGAGCAGGGTCAGCGCATCGGCATCGGGTTCGGCGTCCCGCTCCGGCCATAGTCCGACGCCGCATTTCGCCAGCCCCGGCCAGTCGAACAGCTCGCCCGGATCCTCCTTGCGGTCGGGCGCCACGTCGCTATGGGCCAGCACATGGCGGGCCGGGATGGGGTGGCGGGCCAGTATGTCGAGGCAGAGTTCCGCCACCGCCGCCATCTGCAAGGCGGGGAAGGGGCGGTAGCCCCATTCATGGCCGGGATTCACGATCTCGATGCCGATGGAGACCGCGTTCAACGCGCTCCGCCCGCCCCAATGCGAGACGCCGGCATGGCGCGCGCGGCGCCCTTCCTCCACCAGGCGGAAGATGCGCCCATCCTCCTCCACCAGGTAATGCGAGGACACGCCGGCCTCCGGGTCGCGCAGCCGCGCCAGCGCCTCCGCGCCCGACCTCATGCCGGTGTAGTGCAGGATCAGCATGTCCACCGCCGCCCCCTCGGGCCGCGGGTCATGGTTGGGCGAGGGGCGGTCGGTGACGGAGAGCATCACCTATAGACGAAGGCCGCGTCCTTCAGGTCAATGGCCGGGAACTCGTCCTTCTCGCGCCAATAGTCCTGGTTGTGCTGCCATTCGGGCTTGTCGCCGCGCTTGGGCAGCAGGTGCATGCCGCGCATCAGGTAGCCCGGGTTGAAGTTCTCGGGGTCGATCCAGGGCAGGAGGGGCATGTTGTGGTCCTCGGGCCGCAGCGCGACCTCCACCTGCCGCGCCCCGCGCGCCTCCATCTCCGCCAGCAGGCGGCAGACGAAATCCCCCACCAGATCGGCCCGCAGCGTCCAGGAGGCACGGAAATAGCCGAAGACCCAGGCCATGTTGGGCACGCCCGTGAACATCATGCCGCGATAGGTCACGGTCTCGTGAAAGGCGAGCGGCTTGCCATCAATGGTGAAGGCGATGTCGCCCAGCACGTTCAGCTCGAAGCCCGTGGCGGTGACGATGAGGTCCGCCTCCAGCTCCCGCCCCGATTTCAGCTTGATGCCGCCTGGCGTGAAGCGCTCGATCTCGTCGGTGACGACGCTGGCCGTGCCGGCCGCCACGGCCTGGAACAGGTCGCCATCGGGCACATAGGCCAGGCGCTGGTGCCAGGGGCGGTAGCGCGGGGTGAAGTGGGTCCCGATGTCGTAATCCTCGCCCACGATGGCGCGGACGTTCGCCAGCAATTCCTCGGCCACCTTCTCCGGTTCGCTGAAGCTGCGGGCGGTGAACTTGGCCTGCTCGAACAGGATCTTGCGGCGGACGATCTCGTGCACCCAGCTCTCGTCCACGGCCAGTTCGCGTAGCTGGTCCGCGATATCAATGCCGTTGCGCCCGATGCGGAACCAGGTGGGCGAGCGCTGGAGCATGGTGACATGCCCCGCCCGCCCCGCCATGGCCGGCACGATGGTGGCGGCCGAGGCGCCGGAGCCGATGACGATGACGCGCTTGCCGGCATAGTCCAGCCCCTCGGGCCAGGTCTGCGGGTGGACCACCTGCCCCTGGAAGTCCTCCAGCCCCGGCCAGTCGGGCGTGTAGCCCTGGGCGTGGCGGTAATAGCCCTGGCACATCCAGAGGAAGTTGCAGGTGAAGCGGCGGCGCTGGCCGGTGGCGGTGTCGGTCGCCTCCAGCGTCCAGAGCTTGGCCTGCCCGTCCCAGGCGGCGCTGTGGATGGCATGGTTGTAGCGGATATGCGGCGCGAGGCCGTTTTCCGCGATCACCTCGCCCATGTAGTTCAGGATTTCCGAGGCGGCCGCGATGGGCGGCCCCACCCAGGGCTTGAAGCGATAGCCGAAGGTGTAGAGGTCACTGTCCGAGCGGATGCCCGGGTATTTGTGGGTCAGCCAGGTGCCGCCGAAGCTGTGCTGCGCCTCCAGCACCACGAAGCTCGTGCCCGGCCGCTGCGTCGTGAGGTGATAGGCCGCCCCCACCCCGGAAATGCCCGCGCCCACGATGAGCACGTCGAAATGCTCGGTGGCGGCGGTGTGGGTTGCTTCGGGGTGCAGGCCGGTGTCGGGCATGGACGTCTCCGCGGCGCGGGTTTGTCCGATGCTAACAGCGGCCTGACCGGCAGGGGAAGCGCGGCGGAAGGCAGGGTGTCTTTCCAACCCGCCCCCTCCGGTCGGCGGCGCGGCTTTGCCGCGCCAACGGCGGCACCGGCCAGGAGAGGCGCCAAACCGGGGCCCCCGCGAAAGCGCGAAGCGATTTCGTGGGGTGGTTGCGGGGCCCCCGCGAAAGCGCGAAGCGATTTCGTGGGGTTAAAGTTTACGATCCCGCTTGATCCGGTCCCAGGCCGCGTTGATCTCGGCCACCTTGCCGGTGGCCCGCTGGATGAATTCCGCCGGCACCCCGCGCGAGGCCAGCGCATCCGGGTGGTTCTCCCGCATCAGCCGCTTCCAGGCCGCGCGCACATCCTCGTCCGAGGCATTGGCCGGGATGCCCAGCACCGCATAGGGGTCGAAGGAAGGCTGGCCGGCATCCACGCGCCCCTGGCCGTCCCGCGCGCGTTCCCAGCTCCGTGCATCGAGGCCGAAGCCCGTCTGGACGCGCTGGAGGAAGCGCACCTCGCCCCGCGTCAGCGGCCCGTCGGCGCGGGCGATCTGGAAGAGGGCCGCCAGCACATCCTCCAGGATGGTGCGGTTGTCGGCGAAGGCCTCGCCCAGCCGGTCGGCGAAGGCCTCGAACTCGTCCGCGCTGTCGCGCGCCTCGTCAAACAGGCGCGCCACATCCTTCATGTTCTGCGGCGGGATGCGGAACAGGCGCTTGAAGGCGTCAATTTCCGCCCGCACCACCGGCCCGTCGCATTTCGCGAGCTTGGCCGAGAGCACCACCACGCAGATGGCGAAGAGCTGTTCCTTGGAGCCGAGCATGGAGGCGAGGCTCGCCGCATCGGGCCCCAGGCGCCGGCGCAGCCCGCCCGCATCGGCGGCATGGCCCGCGGCCGCGCCCAGCACGGCGCCCAGCGGCCCGCCGGTCGCGAAGCCGGCGATGCCGCCGATGATCTTGCCCCAGAACCCCAAAATCCGATCCAACCCCTGCCGCCCCGGCGGCGGGGGCGTGTGTGTCCAGTCCGTAAGATAGCATGCGGGGCGGGGTTTTGCAGACCCTCAGGCCTTCCGCTCCCACCCCGATGGCGTCTGCTGCCAATAGGCGAGGGTATGGCCCGCCGCCTTCGCCGCCGCCCAGCGCCGCCGCGCCGCGGCCACCGCGGCCTCGTCGCCGCCGTCGAACAGGTCAAACACGCGCGCGTAGAGGTCGAGGCAGGCGCTTTCCGCCCCATCGGTCAGGAAGAGGTGCTGGGCCCCATTCGCCGGCGGCCCATCCTCGGTGGTGAGGAAGATGGGCTGGAGTTCGGCGTCGCGCGTGCCATGGGGCAGCCAGTCCGGCTCGATGCAGGTCCAGAGCGCGTCGTCCAGCGAGGTCAGCCGCTCCGGCCCCGCGCAGAGCACCAGCGCCCGCGCCGGCAGCGCCAGCACGCGGCCGAGCAGCCGGGGCAGGGCCTGCTCCAGGCTGGAGCGGGTCAGGTGGTAGAAGCCGATCTCCGTCAGGACACGCTCAACACGATGTTCCCCATCGCATCCCCCGCCTGCACGATCTCATGCGCCGCCGCGCATTCGGCCAGCGGCAGCGTGCCCGCGATGGCGTGCTGCAACCGGCCTTCCGCCAGGAAGCGCGTCAGCAGCCCCTCGCACTCCGCCCGCGCGGCGGCGGAGAGTTCATAGACGATGAAGCAGCGCAGCCCGATGCCCCCCAGGATCATGGGGAAGAAGGGCAGGGTGAATTCCGCGGCACCCGATCCATAGGCGACGCACAGCCCATCCTGTGCCAGCACCTGCGGCAGCAGCTTGGCGTTGGCCGCGATGTCCACCTCGATGACGCGGTCCACGCCGCGCCCGTCCGTCAGTTCACGCACGCGCGCGCCGGCATCCTCGCGCCGGTAGTCCACGCAGGCATCGGCGCCGGCCGCCATGGCATGCGCCGCCTTCTGCGGGCTGCTGACGGTGGCGATGATGCTGCGCGCGCCGAGCAGCCGCGCGAACTGGATGGCGTAGTGGCCCACGGCCCCGGCACCGCCCGCGACCAGCACGCTCTGCCCCGCCACGCCGCCATCGGTCAGGCAGGCGCGCAGCGCGGTGAGTGCCGGGATGCCGAGGCACGCCCCCGCCTCGAAGCTGGTGCCCGCCGGCAGCGGCACGGCCTGCGCCTCGGGGATGGCGATGCATTGCGCGGCGGTGCCATGGGCGCGCTTCCACTGCCCGTTCCACACCCAGACCCGCTGGCCGATGCGGCTGGGCTCCACCCCCAGCCCCACCGCCTCGATCACGCCCGCGCCGTCGCTGTGCGGGATGATGCGCGGCGCCAGCATGGGCCGGCTGCCGCCGCGCGCCTTCCAGTCGGACGGGTTCACGCCGGAGGCCGCGAGCCGCACCAGCACCTCGCCGGGGCCCGGAATGGGGGTCGGCATGTCGCCAAAGACCAGCACCTCGCGCGCGGGGCCGGTGCGTTCGTACCAGACGGCCTTCATGGCTATTCCTCCCTGGTCAGACCCGGTGCGGGTCCTCGAAATGGCGTTCCACCAGCGCGTCGAGCAGCCGCGCGCCGAAGCCCGTGGGGGCGTGGCGGGGCGCCAAGCCTTCCTCGCCCGCTTCCTCCGAGACCCCCGCGATGTCCAGATGCGCCCAGGGCAGCAGCCCCACGAATTCGCGCAGGAAGGCGGCGGCGTGGCAGGCATCGGGCAGCAGCGGGCCGGCGGGGGCGCATTGGCGCAGATCGGCGATGGGGCTGTCCAGGTCGCGCCGATGCGCCTCGCCGATGGGCAGCGGCCAGAGGCGCTCGCCCACCGCCTCGCCCGCCGCGGCCACCGCGGCACCCAGCGCGGCCTCATTGCCATAGAGCCCCGCGCGATGGTGGCCCAGCGCCGTCACCACGCTGCCCGTCAGCGTGGCGAGGTCCAGGATGGCCTGCGGCCTGAAGCGCGTGGCGGCGTAGTGCAGCGCGTCGGCCAGGACGAGGCGCCCTTCGGCGTCGGTATCTATCACCTCGACGGTCCGGCCCGAGAGCATGGTCAGCACATCCCCCGGCCGATAGGCCTGGCCGCTGGTGGCGTTCTCGGCCAGCGCCAGCACGGCCACGGCGGGGCAGGGCGAGTTGCGGCGGGCCAGCGCCAGCATGGCCCCCGCGCAGGCGGCGGCCCCGGCCATGTCGCCGCGCATCTTCTCCATGCCCGCGGCGGGCTTGATGGAGATGCCGCCCGTGTCGAAGCAGATGCCCTTGCCCACGAAGGCCACGGGGGGTGCCGCGAAGCGCCCCTTCCAGCGCAGGACGACCAGGCGCGGCCCCTCCGCCGCCCCCTGGCCCACCGCGAGCAACCCGCCCGCGCCCAGCTTGCGAAGCCGGGCGGGCTTCAGCACCTCGACCGTCAGGCCATCCGCTTCCAACGCCTTCAGGCGGCGCGCGAATTCGCGCGGGTGCAGGCGGTTGGCGGGCTCGGCGGTGAGTTCGCGCGCCAGCAGCGCCCCATCCAGCCCCGCCTTGGCGCGCGCCCAGAGGGGGGCCGCGCGGTCCGGATCATCCACCAGCAGGGAAAGGCGGCGCGGCCCCGGCGTGCGGCGCGACTTCAGCGCCTCGAACCCCCAGGCGCGCAGCACCGCCCCCGCGCCGAGCGCGACCGCCACCGCATCGGGCAGGCCACGCGCGTCAATCGCGACCCGTGCCGCCTCACCGGCCGCACGGATGCAGGCCGCCCCCACAGCTTCCCATTGCGGCGCGTTGGAGGCGCCATCCGCCCCCACCCAGCGCAGCTTCGGGTTCAGCTCCAGCACCTGGCCCGGCCGCCCCTCGAAGCCCGAGGGGTGCGGCTCGCCGCCCTCCAGCACGGGCCGCAGCACCAGCGCGCCGGGCGGGGCCTCCGCGCGGAGGCGCAGCACCCGGCTCAGCCCTCGTAGTGCTCGGCCACCATGCGGTCGAGCAGCCGCACGCCGAAGGCCGTCGCGCCCTTGGGCGTGGTGGGCGCGTCCTTGGACGACCAGGCCGTGCCCGCGATGTCCAGATGCGCCCAGGGCTTCTTCTGCACGAAGCGCTGGATGAACTGCGCGGCCGTGATGGACCCGCCGGCGCGCCCGCCGCCCACATTCTTCATGTCGGCGATGTCGGACTTGATCTGCTTGTCATAGGCATCGCCCAGCGGCATGCGCCAGCAGGCCTCGCCCGTGGCTTGGCCCGCCGCCACGATCCGCGCGGCGAGTTCATCGTCATTGGCGAACAGGCCGGCATGCTCATGGCCGAGTGCGACGATGATGGCGCCCGTCAGCGTGGCCAGGTCCACCATGAAGCGCGGATCATACTTCTCGATGGCGTAGTGGATGACGTCGGCCAGGACGAGCCGCCCCTCGGCGTCGGTGTTGATCACCTCGATGGTCTGGCCCGAGGCGCTGGTCACCACGTCACCCGGCCGCTGCGCGTTGTGGCCCGGCATGTTCTCGACAAGGCCCAGCAGCCCCACCGCGTCCACCTTCGCCTTGCGGCCGGCCAGCGCCGCCATCAGCCCGGCCACGGTGCCCGCGCCGGCCATGTCCCACTTCATGTCCTCCATGCCGCCCGCGGGCTTGATGGAGATGCCGCCCGTGTCGAAGGTGACGCCCTTGCCGATGAAGCAGACCGGGTTGCTGGCCTTCTTCCCCTTGGAGGCGCCGTTCCAGCGCATCACCACCAGGCGCGGTTCGTTGATGGAGCCCTGCGCCACGCCCAGCAGCGCCCCCATGCCGAGCTTCCGCATCTCCTTCACGCCCAGCACGTCCACCTCCAGGCCGAGGGAGGACAGCGCCTCGCAGCGCTTCGCGAATTCGACGGGGTTCAGCACGTTGGGCGGCTCGGAGACGAGGTCGCGCGCCAGGAAGACGCCCTCCACCACGGCCTTCATCGGACCCCAGGCGGCCTTGGCGGCGGTGCCTTCGCTGGTCGCCACCGTCAGCTTGGACAGCTTCGGCTTGTCCTCGGCCTTCTCGGTGGTGCGGTAGCGGTCGAAGCGGTAGTGGCGCAGCGCGGCGCCCATCGCCACCGAGGCCGCCTCGGCCGCCGGCAGCCCATCGGCCGCGATCATCGCCGTCACCTCGCTTGCCATGGCGGCGGCGGCGGTGCCGCCCAGCTTCTCGGCCGCGGCGGCGCCACCCTCCTTGCCCATGCCCAGCACCAGCAGCTTGCCGATGCCCGGCGCGGGCGCCCAGAGCGTGGCACTCTGCCCCTTGCGGCCGTGGAAGCCCGCGGCCTCCAGCGCGCGCACGAGGCCGCCTTCCATCGCGGCATCCAGCGTGGCCGCGAGGCCCGTGGGCGCGGCCTCCTCGGCCAGCAGCAGGACGAGACCGCCCGCCTTGGGCAGGGCGGGCTTGGCGAAGGCGATGTCGAGCATGGGGGCTCCTGGCTGGGACATGAGAGAGGGAAGATAGGCCCTGGCGCCGATTGCGTCAGCCCATGACGCGGGGATACACCCAAACCCATGGATCACGCCGCCCTTCTCGACCTCGCCGCCCGCCTCGCGCACCAGGCGGGCGAGGCCATCGAAGCCATCCGCCGCGCGGGCTTCGCCGTGGAACGCAAGGAGGACCGCAGCCCCGTCACCGCCGCCGACCGCATCAGCGAGGGCATCATCACCGAGGGCCTGCGCGCGGCCGCGCCGGAGATTCCCATCATCGCCGAGGAAGCCATGTCGGACGGCGTCATCCCGCCCGTGGCCCCCCGCTTCTGGCTGGTGGACCCGCTGGACGGCACCAAGGAATTCGCCGCCGGCATCCCGGAATACTGCACCTGCATCGCGCTGATCGAGGATGGCCGCGCCGTGCTGGGCGTGCTGGGCGCGCCGGCCGAGCCCGCGATCTATGCGGGCATCCTGGGCCAGGGCGCCTGGGTGGAGCGCGGCGGCGTCCGCACGCCCATGAAGGCGCGCCCCATGCCCGCCACGGGCCTGGTGCTGATGGCCAGCCGCAGCCACCGCAAGGACACGGGCGAGGCGGGCTTCAAGCCGCCCGTGCCGGTGGTCGAGACCATCCCCATGGGCTCCGCCCTGAAATATGCGCGCATCGCCGAGGGCGTGGCCGATGTGTGCCCGCGCCTCGATGGCCGCACCATGGAATGGGACACGGCGGCGGCGCAGGCCGTGCTGGAGGCGGCCGGCGGGCGCATGTTCGACCCGCACGGCCACGCGCTGCGCTATGGCAAGCCCAATTACCGCAACGAAGGCTTCATCGCCTGGGGCGCCGAGTAACGCCGTGACCGCGCTGCTGGATGACCCGCTGGACGCGGCCGCCCTGCTGCGCGCCGGCGCCCTCGTCGCCTTCCCGACCGAGACCGTCTATGGCCTCGGCGCCGATGCGCGCAACGGCGCGGCGGTGGCGGCCATCTTCGAGGCCAAGGGCCGCCCCCACTTCAACCCGCTGATCTGCCACTTCCCCGATGCCGAGGCGGCCTTCGCGGAAGTGCGCGCCGACGACCGCGCCCGCGCGCTGGCCGCCACCTTCTGGCCGGGGCCGCTGACGCTGGTGCTGCCGCGCCGCGCCGATTGCCGGGTGGATCTGCTGGCGGGTGCCGGACTCGACACGCTCGCCGTGCGCGTGCCGGACCATCCGCTGGCATTGGCCGTGCTGCGCGCGGCGGCGACACCTGTGGCCGCGCCGTCCGCCAACCGCTCCGGCCGCGTCAGCCCCACCACGCCCGCCCATGTGCGCGAGGAGCTGGAAGGGCGCATCGCCGCCATCCTCGATGGCGGGGAATGCGCGGTGGGCGTGGAATCCACCGTGCTGGACCTGAGTGCCGGCGGGGCCGCGCTGCTGCGCCCGGGTGGCGTGCCGGTGGAGGCCATCGAGGCGATCATCGGCCCCGTGGGCCGGCCCATTCCGCCGGGCGCGGGCCCCGCGCCCACGCTGCGCAGCCCGGGCCTGCTGCTGTCGCACTACGCGCCCACGCTGCCGTTGCGGCTGGACGCCACCGAGGTCGCGGCGGATGAGGCGCTGCTGGCTTACGGCCCGCCGCTGCCGGGTGCGGCGCTGGTCGCGCAGCTCTCCGAGGCGCGCGACGCGACGGAGGCGGCGCGCCACCTCTTCGGCGCGCTGCGGCATCTGGATGCCGAGGGGCAGCGCCTCGGCCTTCGCGGCATCGCGGCCATGCCTGTCCCGGGCGAGGGCCTGGCGCCGGCCATCCGCGACCGGCTGGCGCGCGCGGCGGCACCGCGAGGATAGCCGGGCGACCCCCCCGCTTGTTTCGCCGCCATGCGCGCTTAAGCTGCGGTGCAACAAGCGAGAGGAAGACACGCCATGTCCGAAGCCATCGAAGTCCGTAAGGGCCTGGTCGGCGTCTACGCCGATGAGTCCAGCGTCTCCAAGGTGATGCCGGAGACCAACAGCCTCACCTATCGCGGCTACGCCGTGCAGGACCTGTGCGAGGAGGCGAGCTTCGACGAGGTCGCCTACCTGCTCTGGAATGGCGAGCTGCCCAACGCCGCCCAGCTCCGTGAATTCCAGGCCGCCGAGAAGGCCGAGCGCGCCCTCAGCCCCGCCTTGCTGCGCGTGCTGCGCGACTTCCCGCGCGACGCCCACCCGATGGACGCCATCCGCACCGCGGTTTCCTTCATGGGCATGGAAGACCCCGAATGCGCCGACATCAGCGACGCCGCCCAGCGCCGCAAGGCGGTGCGGCTGCTGGCGCGCATCCCGACGGCGGTGGCGGCCACCAACCGCCTCAGCAAGGGGCTGGAGCCCATCGCCCCCGATGCCTCGCTGCCCTTCTGCGAGAACTTCTTCCACATGGTCTTCGGCAAGGTGCCGGCGAAGGAGGTCATCAAGGCCTTCGACGTCAGCATGATCCTCTACGCCGAGCACACCTTCAACGCCTCCACCTTCGCCGCCCGGGTGGTCACCTCCACCATGGCCGACATGCATGGCGCCATCACGGCGGGCATCGCGGCCCTCAAGGGCCCGCTGCATGGCGGCGCCAATGAGGCGGTGATGCACATGCTGAAGGAAATCCCCTCGCCCGAGGCCGCCGAGGCCTGGCTGCGCGAGCGCTTCGACCACAAGGCGCTGGTGATGGGCTTCGGCCACCGCGTCTACAAGAACGGCGACAGCCGCGTGCCCACCATGAAGAAATACGCCGAGATCATGGCGGAGGTGGTGGGCGACAAGCGCTGGATGAACACCTCGGCCGTGCTCGCGAAGGTGATGCTGGAGGAGAAGCGCATCCACCCCAACCTCGATTTCCCGGCCGGCCCCGCCTACTACCTGATGGGCTTCGACATCCCGATGTTCACGCCCATCTTCGTGTGCAGCCGCATCACCGGCTGGGCCGCGCATGTGCTGGAACAGGCGGCCGACAACCGCCTCATCCGCCCGCTGTCGCTCTACAACGGCCTGGAGCAGCGGGCGGTCGTGCCGCTCGCGCAGCGCGGTTAGCGCTGCGCGGACGCGGCGCGCCAGGGAAGTTTTGCCGATGGCGCAGCGCGGCTGACGGCATGGCGGCGCGATGGTCACGTCGCGCCGCGCATCATCCTCGCGCTGGGTTGCACGCGCGCGGCGAAGGATTTTGCGCGCGAAAAAGCAGATAGTGTTTGACACGCATCATGCGCGTTCCGATAGCGTTCCACACGCACGCATTGACGCGCGATTCGTCCCTTCCAACGCTCATCCGCGCGTGGCGCGAGAGCAAGGATCGGATGCCTGGAATCGCTGGACAGCGCGGGCGTCGTGCAGAGGAATCATTCGTGATTCGTGGTTCGGACTCCCCCGCGGGACATCTCCCGAAGGAAGAGGCGCAAGGGCAGGCGGCATGGTGCCGAGGCTCTCCGCGCGGCGCATCCGCAGCGCCGTCTCCGCACCGCCCTGCCTGCGTGCCGGGCCTGGCCTCTCGCGGCGTGCGCCGCGCGGGCCATGCCCATCCCGGTTGATTTGCCCTCAAAGGAAAACGCGCGCCCCGCGCGAAGGAGATGCCACAGTGACCGACAGCAACGAGACCAGCGACAGCAACCCACGCGCCATGGCGATGGCCGTGGCGCCCGGCGGCCGCCGCAGCGCCAAGCCCGCCAGCGCCCGCGCGCGCGTCGCCGCCAAGAAGCCGGCCGCGAAGAAGCCCGCCGCGAAGAAGGCGGCGCCCGCCAAGAAGGCCGCGCCCGCGAAGAAGCCCGCCGCCAAGAAGGCCGCGCCCGCGAAGAAGGCCGCCGCCAAGCCTGCCGCGAAGAAGGCCGCCCCCGTGAAGAAGGCCGCCGCGAAGAAGGCCGCGCCTGCGAAGAAGGCCGCGCCCGCGAAGAAGGCCGCGGCGAAGAAGGCGGCGCCCGCCAAGAAGGCCGCCGCCAAGCCCGCCGCGAAGAAGGCGGCGCCCGCGAAGAAGGCCGCGGCCAAGCCCGCCGCGAAGAAGGCGGCACCCGCGAAGAAGGTCGCCGCCAAGCCCGCCGCGAAGAAGGCCGCGGCCAAGCCTGCCGCGAAGAAGGCCGCCCCCGCGAAGAAGGCCGCCGCCAAGCCCGCGCCGAAGAAGGCCGCCAAGCCCGCCGCCGGGCCTGACCCGAAGCGCGTCGAGGCCGCCCGCAAGGCCGCCGCCACGCGCGCCGCGCGCAAGGCCGCCCAGACCGAGGCCCCCGCCGCACCCGCGCCGGAAGCGACCAGCGACACGCCGGCGAGCTGAGGCCGCGTGAAACCCTCCGCCCCGGTGCCACGCGCGCCGGGGCGGAACCTGCTGGAGCATGCTGCGTTCACGCACCCTGCTTCAGCCATTGTGGAGAGCGGGACTCAGCGTTTTCGGTGATTCCACCTCAACGCATCCCGCTCTACCGCCCGCGCGCCGCGCGCCACTCCATGATCTCGGACAGGATGCGTTCGGCGATCCGCCTTCGGTCCCCTTGCGCGCTGGCCTGGCGTTGCGCCGCCGCCGCCATCTCCCGCGCCGCCTCGGGCGCCTCCATCACCGCACGGATCGCCGCGGCCAGCGCCGCCGCATCGCCGCGCGGCACCAGCGTGCCCGTCGCGCCCGGCGTGATCTGCGCGCGGAACCCCGCCGCGTCGGACGCCACCACCGGCACGCCCAGCAGCATGGCCTGCGCCGCCACCAGGCCGAAGGGTTCGTCGCGCGAGGGGCAGGCGAAGATGTCCACGCCCGCGAAGAAGGCCGCGCGGTCCTCCACCCAGCCCAGGAACTCCACGCGGTCCATGATGCCGCGCCGCGCGGCCTCGGCCTCCATCGCCGCGCGCGCCTCGCCCGTGCCGCCGATGCGCAGGCGCAGCGGAACGCCCTCCGCGACCAGCGAGGCCGCCGCCTCCACCAGCAGGTCCAGCCCCTTCACCGCGCGCAGCTGGCCTAGGAAGCCCACCACCACCTCGCCCCGCGCCGCGGCACCCATCAGCCGCGCGGCGGGGGCGGGCAGGGGGTCCATGTCCGGCAGCACCGAGGGGTTGGGCAGCACCAGGATGCGCTTCTCCGCCGCGCGCGGGCCGAGGGCCGCGCGCACCCGCGCCTCCTGCTCCGCGTTCAGGCAGAGGATGATGTCCGCCCCCAGCCGCAGCCCGAAATTGGGCCCGTGGCAGACCGAGATCAGTGGCACGCCACGCGGTGCCGCGAGGCGCAGCAGCGGATAGGCCTTGCCGGTGTGGATGAGCACGCCCCGCACGCCCTCGCGCCGCATCCGCCAGGCCAGGCGCGCCACGAGAAAGGGGTTCGCGGCCGAGAGCGTGGTGTCGAGCATGCCGATGCGCAGGACCGTGGCGCCGCTGCCGCGATGCGCTTCCATGCGCGGCGCCGGCAGCTTGGCGAGCGTGGTGACGCGCGCGCCCACCTCGGTGAGGCCGCGCGCGTGGAACAGCGCCACCTCCTCGATCGCGTCACGGGTGCCGCCGCATGCGACGGCTTGCAGCACATGTGGGGCGGGGGGCTTCGTCACGAAAAACCTGCATGGCTGATGCCTTGTTTTCTACAGACTGTGGCGCCGCTTGCTAACCCGATCTTCATTGTGATCACGACACGAGGCGCGCCCGACCTTCCTTCAGGAGCCGCTCCCGCATGGCCTTGACCCCCACCGCACCTGCAGACGGTGCCGATGCCGCACGCCCGCGCGCCAGCATCGGCCGTCGCCTCATGCTGGGCTTCGGCGCCGTGCTGGCGCTGCTCGTGGCGCTGGCCGCCATCGCGGCGCATCAGGTGAATTCCATCAGCGAAAGCCTCGCGGTGGTGAACGACGTGAACGGGGTGAAGCAGCGCTTCGCCATCAATTTCCGCGGCAGCGTGCATGACCGGGCCATCAGCCTGCGCGACGTGGTGCTGGTCACGAGTGAGGCCGAGCGCGCGGAGGCGCTGCGCGAGATCACGCGGCTGGAGGAGTTCTACGCCCGCAGCGCCACCTCGCTGGACGCGATGATGGCGACGGGCGCCGGCGTGACGCCGGAGGAACGCCGCATCCTCGCTTCCATCCAGGAGACCGAGGCGCGCACCATGCCCATGGTCCGCGCCGTCATCGCCGCGCGCGCGGCGGGCGAGGCGGCGCAGGCGCATTCCCTGCTGATGGAGCAGGCCCGCCCCGCCTTCGTCGAGTGGCTGGCGCGCATCAACCAGTTCATTGACCTGCAGGAGGAGAAGAACCGCGTCGTGGCGCGCGAGACGCGGGCGGTGGCCGAGGGTTTCCAGACCCTCATGCTGGTCATGCTGGGGCTTGGGCTGGCGCTGGGCCTGGGCATCGCGCTCTGGGCCACCGCCGCGGCGCGGCCGCTGCGCGCGCTCTCCCGGACCATGCTGCGGATGGCCGGGGGTGACCTCTCGGTGGAGATCCCCGGCCAGGGCAGGCGCGACGAGGTGGGGCAGATGGCCGCCGCCGTCGCCGTCTTCCGCACCCAGGGCGAGGAGGCCCGCGCCGCCCGCGCCCGCCAGGAGGAGGAGCGCGCCGCCGCCCAGGCGGCGCAGGTCCAGGCGCTGCGCCACATGGCCGACCGCGTGGAGGGCGAGACCCTGGCGGCCATGACCCGCATCGCCGAGCAGGCGCAGACGCTCGCCACCGGCGCGGAGGAGATGGCCATGACCGCCGGCCGCGTCAGCGGCAATGCCGGCGCGGCGGGCGATGCGGCGCGCGAATCGCTCGCCATGTCCGAGACGGTGGCCACGGCGGCCGAGCAGCTCTCCGCCGCCATCCGCGCCATCACCCAGGAGGTGCGCGAGGCCGCCAATGTCAGCCGCGAGACCGCGACCGACAGCAGCCGGACGGAGGAGGCCATCGTCTCCCTCTCGGGCGCGGTGGGGCAGATCGGCGATGTGACGCGCCTCATCAGCGAGATCGCGGGCAAGACCAACCTGCTGGCGCTCAACGCGACCATCGAGGCCGCGCGCGCCGGCGATGCCGGCAAGGGCTTCGCCGTGGTGGCGGGCGAGGTGAAGGAGCTCGCCTCCCAGACCGCCCGCGCCACGCAGGAGATCAGCCAGCACATTGACGCCGTCAGCCGCCGCACCGAGGCCGCGGTGGAGACGGTGCGGCGCATCGCCCGCTCCGTCACGCGCATTGACCAGCTGGCGGCCAGCCTGGCGGAGGCGGTGGACCGGCAGGACAGTGCCACGCGCGAGATCGCGCGCAGCATCACCGAGGCCACCCAGGCCACCCGCGCCGGCGCGGCACGGATTTCGGACGTGCGCGACGACGCGGAGGAGAATGGCACCCGCACCGAGCGCATGCAGGCCGACACCGCCGACCTCGCCGCGCGCGCCGCGGAGCTGACGCACCAGGTGGTGAGCATCGTCCGCAGCTCGGTGCCCGAGGTGGATCGCCGGCGCGAGGCGCGCCAGCCCGCCCATGGCCAGGCCCGACTGACCCTGGGCGGGCAGTCCTTCGAGGTGCGGCTGCGGGATGTCTCGTCAGGCGGCGTGGGCGTGGCGGGCGTGCCGGAGGGGCTGCGGCCCGGGCAGCGCGGCACCCTGCACATGCCGCAGAAGGGCGCCGTCGAGGTCGAGCTGCGCCATGTGCGGGGAGACCATGCGGGCCTCGCCTATCTGGCGCAGGGCGTCCGCGCGGCGTGACGCGTCAGTAGGGCACCCGGTCGGGCTTGTCCGACCACAGGCGGAAGGCCTCGCGCGCCTCCGCCGCCATCAGGCGCCGCAGGGGCAGGGCGCGGTTCTCCAGGGGCCGCGCCACCTCCTGATAGAGCGCGTCATCGTCGAAGCCGATCGCCGCCGCATCCGCGCGGTCATTGCCATAGACGATGGCGCCGATGCGCGACCACCAGATGGCGCCGAGGCACATCGGGCAGGGCTCGCAGCTCGTG
Source organism: Roseococcus microcysteis (assembly GCF_014764365.1). Classification (NCBI taxonomy): domain Bacteria; kingdom Pseudomonadati; phylum Pseudomonadota; class Alphaproteobacteria; order Acetobacterales; family Roseomonadaceae; genus Roseococcus; species Roseococcus microcysteis. The sequence continues at coordinate 1,225,402 of NZ_CP061718.1, read as the reverse complement.
TAGATGGTGGCGCCGCTCAGGTCATGGCTGCCCACCGCCGCGCAGGCGGCGCGGATGGCCACCACCTCGGCATGCTGCGTCGGGTCGCGGCCGGGGACGACGTTGTTGCGCCCCTCGCCGATGATGCGGCCCTCCCGCACCACCACCGCGCCGAAGGGGCCGCCGCCCGCGGCCACGCCTTCGGCGGCCAGGTCCAGGGCGCGGCGCATGAAGCTCTCTTCCATGGGGGGTCCCGGGGTCTGTAGGATGCGCGGATGTTGCCCGCGCTCTCCATCCTCGACCAGTCCACCATCGTCTCGGGGCGCGACGCCGCGGATGCGATCCAGGAGACGCTGGCCATGGCCCGCCTCGCGGACCGGCTGGGCTATGCGCGCTACTGGCTGGCCGAGCACCACAACAGCCAGAGCCATGCCGGCAGCGCGCCCGAAATCCTCATCAGCGCCATCGCAGCCACCACGCGGCGCATCCGCGTGGGCAGCGCGGGCGTCATGCTGCCGCATTATTCCGCGCTGAAGGTGGCCGAGCAGTTCCGCGCGCTGGAGGCCATTGCCCCCGGCCGCATTGATCTCGGCCTCGGCCGCGCGCCAGGCAGCGACGGGCGCACCGCCTTCGCGCTCAACCCCAACGCCGCCCAGGCCGCCGACAACTTTCCGGCGCAAATCCGAGACCTGCTGGGCTGGCTGGGCGAGGGCCTGCCCGAGAACCACCCCTTCCGCATGGTCCGCGCCTCGCCGGAAGTGCCCACGCGCCCCGAACTCTGGGTGCTGGGCAGCAGCGACTATGGCGCGCAGGTCGCAGGCTTTTTCGGCCTGCCCTATTGCTTCGCGAGCTTCATCACGGACGGGCAGGGGGCCGAACAGGCGCTTTCCCTCTACCGCGAAACCTTCCAGCCCACGCGCGGCACCACGCCCAATGCGGCCGTCGCCGTCTATGCGCTGGCCGCCGACAGCCGGGCCGAGGCCGAGCGCCTCTTCGCGCCGCGCGCCCTGTGGCGCCTCTTCCGCGACCGCGGCAACTTCCCGCCCTTCCCGACGGCCGAGGAAGCCGAGGCCCACCCCTACACCGAGGCCGAGCGCGCGCGGGTGGAGCGCATGCGCGAACGCGCCATCATCGGCACCGGCGCCGAGGTGCGGGACCGGCTGGCCGCCATGGCCGCCGAACTGAACGTGCAGGAGGTGGCCGTGCTGACCCCCTGCCACGACAAGGCGGCCCGCGCCCGCAGCGTGACCCTGCTGGCCGAGGCCTTCGGCCTGCAACCCAGCCTCCCGCTCGCGGCGGAATAACGCCCCTCCGCCCGGGTTGACGCCCCCGCCGTGCGGGTGGACCGTGCCGCGCACCTCACGTTCCAGGCGAATACAGACTGATGGCAGCCCCCACCACCGCGTCCTCCACCGGGCAATCCTTCCCGGACAAGCTTCGCAGCCTCGCCCCCGGCCTCGCCCTCTGCTTCGGCATCGCCATCATCGCCATCACCTTGCGGAACATGACGGGGGTGGCGGCGCTCAACGCCGTGGTCGTGGCGTTGATCCTGGGTGTCGGGGTGGGCGCCGTCATCGGCCGGCCGGCCAGCCTCAAGCCCGGCATCGGCTACGCGGTCCGGCCCGTGCTGCGCGCGGCCATCGTGCTGCTGGGGCTGCAACTGACGCTGGGCATGCTCTGGGCGCTGGGGCCGGGGGCGCTGGTGCTGGCGCTGGTGGTGGTGGCCGCGACGCTGCCCTTCACCATCTGGCTCGGCCGCGTCATGGGCGTGGACCCGGGGCTGTCCATGCTGATCGGCACGGGCACCGCCATCTGCGGGGCCTCGGCCATCGTCGCCGCCAACCAGGTGGTGCGCGGGCGCGAGGAGGACGTGACCTATTCGCTCGCCGTCATCACCCTCTGCGGCACGGTGGCGCTGGTGGTGTTCCCCTATCTGGCGGAGCTGCTGGGGCTTTCGGCGCGCGTCTATGGCCTCTGGGCCGGGGCGGCCATCCATGAGGTGGTGCAGGCCGTGGGCGCGGCGGCGGCGGGCGGCGAGGAGGCCTCGCAAAGCGGCACCGTGATGAAGCTGGCCCGCGTCTTCCTGCTGGCGCCGGCCATCCTGGCACTCGGCTGGTGGGTGGCCCGCCGCCAGCACGCGGACGCCGCCAAGGTGAAGGCCCCCGTGCCCTGGTTCGCCTTCGGCTTCCTGGCGCTGGTGGCGCTGGGCAGCACGGGCCTTGTGCCGCAGTTCGCGGTGGATGCCAGCCGCTTCCTCGTTCCGCTGATGCTGGCCGCGAGCGTCGCGGCCCTCGGCCTGCAGACCGATCTGCGCGCGCTGCACGCCCGTGGCGCCGCCCCCCTGCTGCTGGGCATCGCCAGCACGCTCTTCATCACCACGCTGGCCCTGTTGGGGGTGTTGCTGATCGGGTAGGCCCGCTCCCGGTCCTCCCCATGCCCACAGCGGCGCCCAGGGCTTCGACGAATTCGGGTTGAAGCCGTGGCCCCGCGCGCGCATCTTGGCGGCTGGATTGGGATGCGTTTGGTCGGGACCAGGTATGGACAAGCAGCGCGGCGAGGCTCGCCGGATCACTCTACACGCCCCGCAGGATTTCGACGGCGCGCGTCGGGCGGGGCGGCTGGCGGCGGAGTGCCTCGACATGATCGGCCCGCATGTGCAGGCGGGCGTCACGACGGGCGAACTGGACCGGCTCTGCCATGACTTCCTGGTGGAGCGCGGCGCGGTGCCGGCGACGCTCGGCTATCGCGGCTATGCCCATTCCTCCTGCATCTCGATCAACCATGTGGTCTGCCACGGCATTCCGGGCGAACGGGTGCTGGCCGAGGGCGACATCCTCAACATTGACGTGACGGCGCTGCTGGACGGCTGGCATGGCGACAGCAGCCGCATGTATGCCGTGGGCCAGGTCAGCACCAAGGCGCGGCTGCTGATGGAGGTGACGCACGAGGCCATGATGCGCGGCATCGCGGCCGCGCGCCCCGGCAACACCTTCGGCGATATCGGCCACGCCATCCAATCCTATGCGGAGAAGCATCGTTTCTCGATCGTGCGGGATTTCTGCGGCCATGGCATCGGAAGGCAGTTCCATGAGCCGCCGAACGTGCTGCATTTCGGCCGCCCGGGCGAAGGCGCGCGGCTGGCGCCGGGCATGTTCTTCACCATCGAGCCCATGGTGAATGCCGGCCGGCCCGAGGTGAAGATCCTGGATGATGGCTGGACGGCCGTGACGCGCGACCGCAGCCTCTCCGCCCAGTTCGAGCACATGGTGGGCATCACCGAGACGGGCTGCGAGATCTTCACCCTCTCGCCCGGCGGCCTGCACAAGCCCGTCTTCCAGGCGGGCTGATGGCGCGGCGCCGGGGCATGGAGGAGGCGGGGGGCATGTTCCCATCGCTTCCGCCCGCCCCGGTCCAGTCCAGCGTGGCCGTGCCCGGCGCGGAGGGCCACCGGGCCCGCATGCGCCAGAAGCTGATCGAGGCCGGGCCGTCCGCGCTGCTGGACCATGAACTGATCGAGATGATCCTGTTCCTGGCCCTGCCGCGGCGGGACACCAAGCCCATCGCCCGCGCCCTGCTGGCGCGTTTCGGCAGCTTCGCCAATGCGGTGACCGCCCCGGTCGTGGAGCTGCGCCAGGTGGAGGGGCTGGGCGAGGCGGGCATCGCGGCGCTGCGCATCGTGCAGGCGGGCGCCACGCGCCTGGCCGCGGCCGAAGTGCGGGACATGCCCCTGCTGAACAACTGGTCGCGGCTGGAGGAATACCTCACCATCGTTTTGGCGCGCGAGCCGATCGAGCAGTTCCGCATCCTGTTCCTGGACAGCAAGAACCGCCTGATCGCGGACGAGGCCCAGGCGCGCGGCACGGTGAACCACACGCCCGTCTATCCGCGCGAGGTGGTGAAGCGCGCGCTGGAACTGCACGCCACCGCGCTGATCCTGGTGCACAACCACCCGAGCGGCGACCCCACCCCCTCGCGCGCCGATATCGAGATGACGGCGGAGGTGAAGCAGGCCGCCGCCGCGCTGGGCATCGCGGTGCATGACCATCTGATCGTGGGGCGCGGGGTGATCCTGTCCTTCCGGCGGGAGGGGCTGCTGTAGCCCTGGCTGCGCGGCCGCCGATGCACGAATTCCGCCGCTCCGCCGAGGCCGGGCGGAGATGGCCTTAGCGGCCGCTGGCGAATCTCTGGCGCTCCTGCGCCACCACCTCCCGCACCACAGCCATGATCTCCGCCGCGCCCTCGCCGGAAGGGGGCAGCCGCGCCCATTGCGCCAACTCGACCTCGGCCTGCGCGAGGAGGGCCTGGGGCGCATCGCTGCCGTTCAACCTTTGGTGCAACACGGCGCGCAGTGCGTGGGTCAATTCATCGCGGTCCATGAGGGGAGTCCGATGGGGCTTGGGGCAGGATGTCCGGAGTCTTCGGCATCCACACTAAAGCGAAAATGCCGCGTGGTTCACCAATATACAGCCATTTGACCATTTTTGGCATCACTTCGCGCATTCCGTCACGCTCTTGCCCAATGCTGAGGCATTAGCACGGAATTGGGCCGTCCCCATCCGCTGAAATACGTAAGAACCACCTTAAATGTAGAAATTTCAAATTTTACGCATATAGGATTATCTTTGGCGCAATTGGAGCAAGCTTTATGCGAAACCGAGGGCGGCCCACCACGAAGCCCTCCCGGCCCCCTGCCGTCGAGGAAGCCATGCCGGACTGGGCGCCTTTCGCCGTCCCGGATGACGAAAGCTGGCGTGTCCTGCAGCGCCGCCGGCACCTGATCAAGCTGACAGACGAGTTGGCGCTGCTTGCGCGTGACGAAGGCTTCGAGGCATGCCACCTGCTGCTGGCCGGCACGGCGGACAGGCTGCGGCAGCTTCTCCTGGCGAGCGGCCCGCCGGAACCCGCCCCGCCGGACAGCGCGCCGGGCCAGGCCGCCATCCCCGCCCGACGCCCCGCCGAGGGGAGCTGAGCTACACCGCCACGGGTGCGAGGTTGCCCATCAGCCACCGCGCCACCCCCACCGCATCGGCGTCGCGGTGCGGCGCGCCCATCACCTGCAAGCCCACGGGCAGCCCGCCCACGCCCATCAGCGGCAGCGTCACCGCCGGGCAGAAGATGGCGCTGGCCGGGGCGTTGAAGGCGATGTCGCCGGTCGGGCGGGGGTTGAGCGGCTGGCCCGGCACATCGCCCGTCCAGACCGGCGCGGGCCCGACGGAGGAAAGCGTCACCACCGCATCCGCCATGGTCATCACCGCGGCATAGGCGGCCTGGGCCTCGGCGCGTTCGCGCAGCGCGGCCTGGTAGTCGGCCACGCGCATGGCCTCGGCCGCCGCCAGCCCGTTCTTGGCGCGCTGGCTCACGCCATCGGGGTTCTTCTCCACCAGCGCCCGGTGCGCCATGCGGTTCTCCCATCGGGTGATGGCATTGCCATAGGCCGAGGCGCCGTCCACCCGCCGCTCCAGCGTCTCGATCCAGGCGTGGTCGCGCCGGCGCAGCAGGGTGATGCCGGCGGCCGCCATCTGTTCCAGCAGCATCTCGAAGGCGGTGCGGCTTGCGTCGTCCAGCCGCGCCCAGCCCTCCGTCTCCAGCACCACCAGGCGGCCGGGGCGGCGCGCCTCGGGGCAGGTGTCGGGGCCCATGAGGCCGGGCTGGCCCGGGTCGCCGCCCGCGCGCTTCGTGATCTCGATGGCGACCTGCCAGCAATCCTCCAGGGTCGCGGCGTGGGGGCCGCTGGTGCTCTGGCTGGTCGCCTGGCGCTCGCCGCGGGTGATGGCGCCCTGGGTCGGCTTCAGGGCGAAATTGCCGCAGAAGCTGGCCGGGCGGATGATGGAGCCCCCCACCTGCGTGCCGATCGCCGCCGGCACCATCCGCGCCCCCACCGCCGCCGCCGAACCGGAGGAGGACCCCCCCGGCGTCCGCCCCGCATCGAAGGGGTTGGTGGTGGGGCCGGGGTTGGCCCCGCCCAGCTCCGCCGTGACCGTCTTGCCCAGGATGACCGCCCCCGCCTCGCGCAGCGCCCAGACGGCGGCGTTGTCGCGGCCGGTGTGGTTTCCGCGATAGGCCTCGCAGCCCATCTCGGTCGGCATGTCGCGGGTTTCCAGCAGGTCCTTGATGCCGATGGGCATGCCATCGAGCGGCGAGAGCGCCTGGCCCGCTTTCCACCGCGCCGTGCTGGCATCGGCCGCCGCCCGCGCCCCCGCCTCGTTCACGGTGACGAAGGCGCGCACCACGGGCTCGCGCGCCGCCATCACCTCCAGGCAGCGTTCGAGATAGGCGCGGGGCGTGTCGCTGCCATTGGCGAAGCCGGGCAGGGCGTCCAGCCAGCTCAGGCCGCGGAAATGGGCGGGGTGGTAGGTGTGGGCCTGCTGGTCCATGGCGCGCTCTCCCTCTGTTGTCAGGGGGAGCGTAACGCCGCTTCATGGGGCAGGGGAACCTCACCCCCCTTGCGGGGGGCGCGCGGGTTCAGCCCGCGGGCAGGGACCGCGCCACCTCCAGCAGGAAGGCCCGCGCATCGGCCACGGGGCCGGCGTCGCGCATCATGGTCACGCGCAGGCGCAGCACATGCCCGCCCGCGGAACCCACGCAGAAGGTGCTCAGCACCGGCTGGCGGCCATAACTGCCCTCCAGCGCGGCGCAGCGCAGCCCGGGGCCGGCGGGTTCGGTGAATTCCTGCACCAGGTTCAGCCGCCGGCCCGGCCTTGCGCCGGTCGAGACCTCGTCCAGCCAGCGGGTGTATTCGCCGGTCGCCGCCGCCGGAGCATCGCCCTGCGCCGGGCGCACCACCTGCACGAAGGCGGCCCCGCGGCGGTTGGGGGTGGCGTAGTTCACCTCCAGCCCCTCGAGCGGCTGGCGCACGGGCACGGTGGCGCCACGGGTGAAGCTGTCGGCGCTGGCGGGCAGGGCGGCCGCCAGGGCCTCGGCCGTGACGGGGCCGGCGCGCACCGCCGCGGGGGCGGGGGCCTGGCTTGTCTGTCGCGGCGCCTCGCAGCCCGCCAGAAGGAGGAGAAGCCCCGCCCCCATGAGGGCGAGGCGAGGGGTGTCGTGGCGCTTCCCGTTCAACATGCGCGGTGGTCTAGAGCAGATCGCGCCGCAAGGGGAAGCGCCCCCGCCTCACTCGGCCGGCCCGTGCTGCCGGTCCGCGCGGCGCCGCGCCCGCAGCACCGCATCGGCCATCAGCACCACCACGGCGGTCAGCACCAGCACCTGCAACAGGGTCGCCCCCGCCCAGAGCCAGGCGGGAAACACCCCCGGCAGCGCCAGATAGCCCAGCGGCAGCATCAGGAAGGCGTAGGAGCCGGGGACCACCTCCGCCACCTCATTGGTGCCGGTGAAGATCATGTTGCCCGCCACATAGAGGATGATCAGCAGCCCCACCCAGGCGATCCAACGGTGCTTGTTCAGCAGGTTGGCGATGAAGGTGGCCGCCACACCCATCAGCACGACCGAGATGGCCAGTCCCACGATCAGCACATAGGGGTGGTCCTTCGCGGCACCCGCCACGGCCAGCACGTTGTCGAGGCTCATGGAGATGTCGGCGATCAGGATCTGGGTGATGGCCTGGCGCATCGTCTTGCGCGGCGCCTCCGTCACCGTGACGGAGCCATCCTCGTTCACCACCTCGTTGTGGCCGCCCTCGCGCAGCTCCCGGTACATCTTCCAGCAGACCCAGAGCAGCAGTACGCCGCCCGCCAGCGTCAGGCCCACGATGGCCAGCAGCTGCACCGTCACGCTCGCGAAGGCGATGCGCATCACGGTGGCGGCGACGATGCCCCAGAAGATGGCGGTGCGGCGCTGGTCGGCCGGCAGGCCCGCGGCCGCCATGCCGACGACGATCGCGTTGTCGCCCGCGAGGACGATGTCAATCGCGAGCACCTGGAGAAGTGGAACGACCCATTCCGGCATGGAAGCCTCAACCTTGCTTTTTTGTCATCGCGGAAGGGGGCTCCGCGGAAGATACTACTCCCGCCGCCGGGTGGCTTCCAAGCAGGAGAGGCCTACGGCGCCCTGACCCAGCGGTTACATCTGCGCCATCCCTGGCGGCGGCTTGCCCATCCGCCCCCGCTGCGCGAAACCCTTGGCCGACGCACGCTTGCAGGATGGTTGCCCATGGTCCCCCGCTATTCCCGCCCGCAGATGGCCGAGATCTGGTCGCCCGAGGCCCGCTACCGCATCTGGTTCGAGATCGAGGCGCTGGCCGCCGAGGCCATGGCCGCCCAGGGCACCATCCCCGAGAGCGCCGCCCGCACCATCCGCGAGAAAGGCGCGGCCCGCGTCGCCAACATCAGCGCCGCCGATGTGGAGCGCATTGACGAGATCGAGCGCGTGACGCGCCATGACGTCATCGCCTTCCTCACCTGGCTGGGCGAGGGCATGGGCGAGGATGCCCGCTTCATGCACCAGGGCATGACCAGCAGCGACGTGCTCGACACCACGCTGGCCGTGCAGATGACCCGCGCGGCCGACCTGCTCATCGCCGATGTGGACGCCGTGCTGGCCGCGCTGAAGGCCCGCGCGATCGAGCATAAGCACACGCCGAGCATCGGCCGCAGCCACGGCATCCATGCGGAGCCCACCACCTTCGGCCTCAAGCTCGCCGGCCACTACGCCGAGTTCGCCCGCAACCGCGCCCGCTTGGTGGCGGCGCGGGCGGAGGTCGCGACCTGCGCCATCTCCGGCCCCGTCGGCACCTTCGCCTCCGTGGACCCGGCCATCGAGACGCATGTGGCCAAGCATCTGGGCCTCGCGGTGGAGCCCGTCTCCACCCAGGTCATCCCGCGCGACCGCCACGCGGCCTTCTTCGCCGCACTCGCCGTGGTGGCGGGCGGCGTGGAGCGCCTGGCGACCGAGGTGCGGCACCTGCAACGCTCCGAGGTGCGCGAGGCGGAGGAATTCTTCCACGCCGGCCAGAAGGGCAGCAGCGCCATGCCCCACAAGCGCAACCCGGTGCTGAGCGAGAATTTGACGGGCCTCGCCCGCCTGGTGCGCGGCTATGCCATGCCGGCCTTGGAGAACATCACGCTGTGGCATGAGCGCGACATCAGCCATTCCAGCGTGGAGCGCGTCATCGCGCCCGACGCCACCATCGCGCTGGACTTCGCGCTGATGCGGCTGGCGGGGATGATGGAAAAGCTCACCATCTACCCCGAGCGCATGACCGAGAACCTGGAAAGCCTGGGCGGCGTCGTGCACTCGCAAAAGGTGCTGCTGGCGCTGACCCAGGCCGGCCTCTCGCGTGAGGGCGCCTATGCCGCCGTGCAGCGCGCGGCGATGGCCACCTGGACCAAGCTGGGCAAGGCGGATGCCCGCAACTTCCGCGACAACCTCCTGGCCGACCCCGAGGTGTCGCCCGTGATGGACGCGGCCGCGCTGGACGCCGCCATGGACCCCATGCGCGATTTCCGCCACGTCGAGACGATTTTCGCGCGGGTCTTTGGTTAGCGTCCGACCGGCTTCGGCGGCGCCGAAGCCGTGAGTCGGCCGCTGGGCAGGTTCCGACCGGCTTCGGCGGCGCCGAAGCCGTGAGTCGGCCGCTGGGCAGGTTCCGACCGGCTTCGGCGGCGCCGAAGCCGTGAGTCGGCCGCTGGGCAGGTTCCGACCGGCTTCGGCGGCGCCGAAGCCGTGAGTCGGCCGCGAAAATGCTGGCGTGTGAGCATAGATCACACGCCAAACTTGATCCTGCCGCCTTTGCGCCATGACGAAATGGTCACATCTCACCTCTGACAGCGGCGGCGGCGGCGGGGTCAACCACTCCGCCCCCCGCGCGTTGCGGGAGGATGATGATGCGCAAGATGACAAGGCTGGGGCTGGTGGCGGGGCTGGGATTGTTCCTGGCCGGCTGCGTGGATGACGGGTATCGCGGCGGTGGCGGCGGTTATTACCGTGGCGGTTATGCCTCGGGTCCGGTCTATCGCGCCCCCGCCTATCGCGGCCCCAGCTATTACGCACCCCCCTCGCGCGGATATTACCGGCCTGACGACCGGCGCTACGACCGGCGCGATGACCGCCGCGCGCGGCCATCCCCCCCGCCGCCGCAGCGCCAGGGCCCGCCGCCCCAGCAGCGGCGTGACAACACGGGTGATGCCTTTCGCGACCTGATCAACCCGCGCCGCTGATCGGGCGGCGGGGGCGCGGATTGTCCGGGCGGGGCGGCCTGGGCATCCTGGGTGGATTACGAAAAGGGAAGAAACTCCAATGCACCTTCGTCGCCGCGGCCTCCTGGCCGCGCCCGCCCTGCTGGCCTCCGTCCCGCTCGCCTCCACCCCACTGCGGGCGCAAAGCCCCGCCGAGGTCGCCCGCATCATGGCGCCCTCCGGCACGCTGCGCGTCGCCATCAATTTCGGCAACCCCGTCCTGGCCCAGCGCGACCCCGCGGGCGGCGCCCCGCGCGGCCTGTCGGTGGAACTGGCGCAGGAGATCGGCCGACGCCTCAACCTGCCCATCGAGATGATCACCTACCCCGCCGCCGGCCGCGTGACCGAGGCGCTGCGCGAGGGCGCCTGGGACCTCTGCTTCCTGGCCATTGATCCGGTGCGCGCCCAGGGCATCACCTTCACCGCGCCCTATGTGATCATCGAGGGCGCCTACCTCGTGCGGCAGGACAGCCCCATCCGCGACAATGCCGAGGTGGACCGCCCCGGCATCCGCGTGGCCGTCGGCCGCGGCAGCGCCTATGACCTGTTCCTGACGCGCGAGCTGCGCCACGCGACGCTGGTGCGCGCGCCGACCTCGCCCGCATCGCTGGAACAGTTCCGGGCCGAGAACCTGGAGGTCGCGGCCAACGTCAAGCAGCCGCTCATCGCCTATGCGGCGGCCAACCCGGATGTGCGGGTGCTGCCCGGCCGCTTCATGGTGATCGAGCAGGCGGTGGGCATTCCGCAGGAGCGTGAGGCCGCGATGCCCTGGCTGCGCGCCTTCGTGGAGGAGATGAAGGCCTCGGGCTTCGTGGCCCGTGGCCTGGCGGCAAGCGGACAGACGTCCGCCGAGGTGGCGCCCCCCGCCTCATGAGGGCGCGGGGCGCGTGAAAGGGAAGGGAGCACGATGCGTGCGCTGATGCTGGCCCTCACGGGCCTGTTCCTGGCGGGCTGCGTGGCCGAGGGCGGGGTCCATCACGGCCATTGGCATGGCCCCGTCCATGCCGTGCCGGTCTATCGCCCGCCGCCGCCCGTCTATGTGGCGCCCGCCTGGCGGCCGCCGCCGCGGACGGTCTATGTCGCGCCGCCCCCGCGGCCGCGCGTCTATCATCCGCCGCGGCACTACCATGGGCACCACCACCGGGGCTGGCACGGGCCGCGCCACCATCGCGCCGGACCGCCCCACCACCACCGCCGCCATCATGGCCATTGGCGGCACTGAAGGGGCGCAATCGCGCCACGCTTTGGCCATGGGGACCGCGTGGAATTAGGAACATCGAAAGGGAGTTCCGCGCGATGCGAAAGCTGATCTTCGGCGCCGTCCTGGGCCTGCTGGGCCTTGGCATCGCCGCCCCCGCGCCGGCCAGCGCCCAGCCTGTGGTCGAGCTGCGCGTGGGCTGGGACCGTCACGGCTGGCGCCCGCCGCCGCCCGTCTACTACGCGCCGCCCCCGCCGCCGCGCTATTACGTGCCGCCGCCGCGCTACTACTACCCGCCGCCGCCGCCCGTCTATTACGCGCCGCCGCCGCCACGCTACTACGGCCCGCCGCCGCGGCACTGGCACCATCCGCGCCACCGCCACTGGTAGGGGCCGCCTTGTTCGCGGCGCCGCATCAGGGCCAGATGGGCCCCGATGTGCACCGTGATCCTCTCGCGCCAGCCCGGCGCCCCCTGGCCGCTGCTGCTGGCCGCCAACCGCGATGAACGCCTGGACCGCCCCTGGGACCCGCCCGGGGCGCATTGGCCCGAGGCCCCGGGCCTGGTCGGCGGGCGGGACCGCACGGGCGGGGGCAGCTGGATGGCGGTGAACGCGGCGGGCGTCGTCGCCACCGTGCTGAACCGCCCGGGCAGCCTCGGCCCCGCCGAGGGCAAGCGTTCGCGGGGCGAATTGCCTCTTCTGGCGCTGGAAGCCCCCACCGCCGAGGCCGCCGCCGAGGCGCTGTGCCGCCTCGATGCCGGCGCCTGGCGCCCCTTCAACGCCGTGCTGGCCGATGCGGAATCGGCCTGGTTCGTGGCCGGGCTCGGTGAGGGCCATGCGACAGCCACAGCCCTGCCGCCCGGCCTGCACATGGTCACGGCCCATCCGCCCAATGACCCGTCGAGCCCCCGCACCGCGCGCCACCTGCCGCGCTTTCAGGCCACCCCCAGGCCCGCCTTGCCGGACTGGGGCGCCTGGCCAGCTTTGCTCGCGGATTCCGAGGGGGAAGCGGCGGAAATGCTGAACATTCCCCCGCTCGGTGGCTTCGGGACGCTGTGCAGCTCCCTCCTGGCGCTGGGGCCGGGGGGCGCGCGGGAATGGCTCTTCGCACCCGGCCCGCCCGACCGCACGCCCTTCGCGCCGGTCAAGCCCGCGGCGGCCCGTGTGGCACGATAATTCTTTGCTGCTATACGGGCGTTGATTCGCCAGAAGGACTGCATGCCATGGCTCGCCGCCGCCAGCTCTATGAAGGCAAGGCCAAAATCCTGTTCGAGGGGCCCGAGCCCGGCACCCTCGTCCAATACTTCAAGGATGACGCCACCGCCTTCAACGCCCAGAAGAAGGGCACCATCACCGGCAAGGGCGTGCTGAACAACCGCATCAGCGAATACCTGATGCAGCGCCTGGGCGAGATCGGCATCCCGACCCACTTCATCCGCCGCCTGAACATGCGCGAGCAGCTGGTGCGGGAGGTGGAGATCATCCCTCTCGAGATCGTGGTCCGCAACGTGGCCGCCGGCTCCCTCGCCTCGCGCCTGGGCATCCAGGAAGGCACGCGCCTGCCGCGCTCCATCATCGAATACTACTACAAGAACGACGCCCTGCAGGACCCGATGGTGAGCGAGGAGCACATCACCGCCTTCGGCTGGGCCTCCACGCATGACCTGGACGACATCGTCCAGCTGACGCTCCGCGTAAACGACTTCCTGACCGGCCTGCTGCTGGGCGTCGGCATCACGCTGGTGGATTTCAAGCTGGAATTCGGCCGTCTCTACGAGAATGACGAGATGCGCATCGTCCTGGCCGATGAGATCAGCCCCGACAATTGCCGCCTCTGGGACGCCAAGACGGGCGAGAAGATGGACAAGGACCGCTTCCGCCGCGACCTGGGCAAGGTCGAGGAGGGCTACCAGGAGGTCGCCCGCCGCCTTGGCATCCTGCCGGAAGCGGGTGTGCGGGACATGAAGGGTCCGGAAGTCATGCAATGACCCCCCATGAAATCGCCTTCGGCGCTTTCATGAGGACCCCGTTCGGGGCGCTGCATTCTGTTGGGACGGCTCCGCCTCGTCGGGCAAAGCCCGCCGAGGGCACCGGGGGGCCATTCGTATTGGGAAGGGTCGCTTGATGACCAAGTTGAAGGTGACGGTGTTCCCCAAGGCGGGCGTTCTCGACCCCCAGGGCAAGGCCATCGAGCGCGCCCTCTCGGGCCTCGGCTTCGAGGGCGTGGGCGAGGTGCGCGTGGGCAAGGTCATGATCGTGGAGGTCGCCGAGACCGACCCCGCACGCGCCCGCGCCCAGGGCGAGGACATGGCCCGCAAGCTGCTGGCCAACACCGTCATCGAAAGCTTCACGGTGGAGCCCGCATGAGTGGGACGACGGCCCTGACCGCGCGCGAACGCTCGCTGCGCGTCTTCGTGGCCGTCTCCTTCGGCTTCGCCGCCTGGCGCGTGCTGCTGGCCCTGGCCTACCTCGCCTTCGGCCCGCCGCTTCCCGGCGACCTGCCGCTGACCGAGGCCTTCTTCCTCCTCTCCAAGGCCTTCCTGGGCGGGCTGTTCTGGCCCATCTCCCTGGCCATCGAGGGCTGGCGCAACCCGCTGGGCTGGATCTTCTACCCGTGGTGAAGACCTCCATCCTGATCCTCATCGTGCTGACGGTGCTGATCACGATGCTGCTGGGCTGGCGGGAACAGCGCCTCTCGGCCGGGCATGCACAGCCCCGCCTGGGCTGGTTCGCCCGCAAGAAGAACTTCATCAACCGCGTCTTCGCCGCCGCGGCCATCGCGGCCATCGGCACCATGCTGATCCTGGGCGGCATCCATTGGCTGCGCGTGGCGCAGGGATAGGGCACATATGAACGCCGCCATCATCACCTTCCCCGGCACCAACCGCGAGCGCGACATGGCGCTGGCCCTGCGCGCCGCCACCGGCCGCCGGCCTACCATGCTCTGGCACCGCGAGACGTCGCTGCCCGCAGGCCTCGACCTCGTGGTGCTGCCCGGCGGCTTCTCCTATGGCGACTACCTGCGCTGCGGCGCCATGGCAGCGCAATCGCCCATCATGGCGGCCGTGCGGGACTTCGCGGCCAGGGGCGGCCATGTGCTGGGCGTCTGCAACGGCTTCCAGATGCTGACCGAGGCCGGGCTTCTCCCCGGCGCCCTGCTGCGCAACGCCAGCTTGCGCTTCCTCGCCATGGATTGCGTGATGCGGGTGGAGCGCGCGGACACGCCCTACACCGCCCATTTCCAGCGCGGCGCCACCTTCCGCGCCACCATGGCCCATGGCGACGGCAACTACTTCTGCGACGCCGAGACGCTCGCCACGCTGGAAGGGGAGGGGCGCGTCGTCCTCCGCTACGAGGGCGAGAACCGCAATGGCAGCATCAACGCCATCGCCGGCATCTGCTCGCCCAATGCGCGCGTGCTGGGGCTGATGCCGCACCCCGAGAATTGCGTGGACCCGCTGGTGGGCGGCACGGAAGGCCTGCCCCTCTTCACCTCCATCGCGGCGCATGTGGCGGCCTGATACGGCCGTCACCGACCGATACCGCGCGCCCCTTCCTCGCCATCTTCGCAACGCATCCCGGACGGTTTGTGAACGTTACATCTCCATCAAGCCCCGGAATTCCCGGGCCGATGCGAGAGAGGGAGGCGTAGTATGAACCGCCGCAAATTCCTGTTCCTGGGTGCCGCCGTCGCCATGGGTGGCGTGGCCGCCAGCGTCCCCGAGGCCGAGGCCGCGCTGCCCCGCCCCATCACCCCCACCCTGCCCGAGGGCCCCACCACGCCGCAGACGCTGGACCTGCCGGCCGATGACGCCGCCGAGTTCGACGCGCTGCTGGAAGAGGTGCAGTACCGCCCCGGCCCGCCGCCGCATCGCGGCCCGCCGCCCCGCCGCGGCCCCCCGCCGCGCCGCCGCCGCCAGCGCTGCTGGATGGAGAATGTGCGGGTCCGCTACACCGACCGCTTCGGCCGCCCGGCCTGGCGCATGGAACAGCGGCGGGTGTGCCGCTGATAGGGGAAGGGCGCGGTGAAAAGCCGCGCCCACCTTCTCAGAACAGGGACAGCAGGAAGCCCCATATCCCGGCGACCTTGCCGCCCCACCGTTCTTCCAGCGTTTCCTCGACCATGTCCCGACTTTCCTGAGTGCCAGGGTTTTCCTTGCCATCGCATCATGCGCGTGGCTATACAGGAAAAATGTCCTATGTGCCCCGCATCCCCATCCGCCCCCTGACCGATCTGGAGTGGCACGCCCTTCTTCCCTATGTGCTGCGCCGCTCGCCCCAGGGCCGTCAGATCGGGGATCTGCGCGCGCGGATGAACGCGCTCTTCCGCCTTACCGCCACGGATGCGCCCTGGAAGGACGCCGCCGCGCCGGGAATCGCGGCCGAGAGCCTGGCCCGCTACTACCGCCGCCTCACCCATGCGGGGCTGTGGGAACGCCTGCTCCAGGCCCTGCATGACGCGGCGCCGAACCACCCGCTGCGCGGCATCGAGGCCATGATCTGCCGCGCCGCCCGCCGCGCCCATCGGCTGCGGGGGTTGCGGCTGCTGGTCCTGGCCCGGCGTTTGGGCCTGCGCCGCGCCCTGAACGGCCCGCCCTGGCTGCTGCCCCACCCGGATTTGTCCGAAAACCTGCTGGAGGCCGGCCCGCCCCCGCCGCATTTGCGCAAACCCTGGCTGCGCGTGCTGAAGGCGCTGGTCGGGCGACGAAGCATCCCGCGCTCCGTGCGCCGGGCCTGGGTGTGAGGGGCCTGGGCGTGTCGCGTCTCAGCCCCGCGAAGCCCGGTCTGGACAAGCGCCACGCCCCGCCCGACAAACCGGGCATGAGCCACGTCACGCCCCTCGACCCCGCGCGCGCCCGCCAGCTCGGCGCCGAATTCGGCCTCAAGCCCGATGAGTATGAGAGGGCGCTGGCCATCCTCGGCCGCACCCCCAGCCTCACGGAGCTAGGCATATTTTCCGTGATGTGGAGCGAGCATTGCTCCTACAAATCCTCCCGCGTCTGGCTGAAGCAGCTGCCCACCAAGGCGCCCTGGGTGCTGGTCGGCCCCGGCGAGAATGCGGGCGTCATCGCCATCGGCCAGGGGCTCGCCGCCGTCTTCAAGATGGAAAGCCACAACCACCCGAGCTTCATCGAGCCCTACAACGGCGCGGCCACCGGCGTGGGCGGCATCCTGCGCGATGTCTTCACCATGGGCGCCAGGCCCATCGCGAACCTCAACGCGCTGCGCTTCGGCGAGCCCACGCACCCGCGCACCCGACGCATCCTGGACGGGGTGGTGCGCGGCATCGGCGGCTATGGCAATTGCGTGGGCGTGCCCACCGTGGGCGGCGAGGTGAATTTCCACCCCGCCTACAATGGCAACCCGCTGGTGAATGCCATGACGGTGGGCATCCTGAAGGAGGACCGCATCTTCACCGCGGCCGCCACGGGGGTGGGCAACCCGGTCGTCTATGTCGGCTCCAAGACCGGGCGCGACGGCATCCATGGCGCCACCATGTCCAGCGCCGAATTCAACGCCGATGCCGAGGAAAAGCGCCCCACGGTGCAGATCGGCGACCCCTTCGCGGAAAAGCTGCTGATCGAGGCCTGCCTCGAGCTCATGGAGACGGACGCCATCGTCGCCATCCAGGACATGGGCGCGGCGGGGCTGACCAGTTCCAGCGTCGAGATGGCCGGCAAGGGCGGCATGGGCATCGTGCTGGACATGGAGAAGGTCCCCCAGCGCGAGACGGGCATGACCGCCTATGAGATGATGCTGAGCGAAAGCCAGGAGCGGATGCTCATGGTCCTCAAGCCCGGCCGCGAGAAGGTGGCGGAGGACATCTTCCGCAAATGGGAACTGGACTTCGCGGTGATCGGCCACCTGACCGACACGGGCCGCATCGAGATCCGGCACAACGGCGTGCTGGAGGCGGACATCCCGCTGGCGCCGCTGGAGAGCGAGGCGCCGCTCTACCACCGCCCCACGGAGGAGACGCCGAAGCAGCCGGTGCTGGGCCCGGTGGCGGACCCGGTGGGGATCGCGGCCGCGCTGGAGAGGCTGGTGGCCAGCCCCGACCTCTGCAGCCGCCGCTGGATCTGGGAGCAGTATGACGCCCAGGTGGGCGGGCAGACCAGCAAGCGCCCCGGCCAGGCCGATGCGGCGGTGGTCCGCGTCGAGGACCACAAGCTGGCGCTGGCCATGACCACCGACTGCACCCCGCGCTATGTGCTGGCGGACCCCGAGGAGGGCGGCAAGCAGGCCGTGGCCGAGGCCTGGCGGAACCTGACGGCGGTGGGCGCGCTGCCCCGGGCCATCACGGACAACATGAATTTCGGCAACCCGGAAAAGCCCCGCATCATGGGGCAATTCGCCGGGGCGGTGCGCGGCATGGCGGCGGCCTGCACGGCGCTGGATTTCCCGGTGATCAGCGGGAATGTGTCGCTCTACAACGAGACCGAGGGCCGGGCGATCCTGCCCACCCCCGCCATTGGCGGCGTGGGCGTGCTGGAGGATGTGGCCCAGGCGGTGGGGCTCTCCATGCCCGCCGGCTGCGAGATCATCGTGGTGGGCGAGACGAAGGGCTGGCTCGGCCAGTCGCTCTGGCTGCGCGAGATCGCGGGCCGCGAGGAGGGGGCGCCGCCTCCGGTGGACCTGGCGGCCGAGCGCCGGAACGGGGATTTCGTGCGGGGCCAGATCCTGGCCGGGAAAGTCCGGGCTTGCCACGACGCCGCGGATGGCGGGCTGCTGGTGGCGCTGGCCGAGATGTGCATGGCCTCCGGGGTCGGCGCCGAGATCACCCGCCAGGGCGACCATGCCTTCTGGTTCGGCGAGGACCAGGGCCGCTACATCCTGGCGGTGGAGGATGGCGCGGCCCTGCTGGCGGCCGCCCGCGCGGCCGGTGTGCCCGCGGAACGATTGGGACATTCCTCAGGCCGCACCTTGGTTATGCCGGGGGCGGATGCCATAGATATATCAAGGCTGGTCGCGGCGCATGAGGCGACGCTGCCGGCGCTGATGCAGGGGGTCTGACCACATGCCGATGCAACCCGTCGAGATCGAGGCCCTGATCAAATCGGCCCTGCCCGACGCCCAGGTCACCATCGAGGATCTGGCGGGGGATGGGGACCACTACGCGGCCAAGGTCGTCTCGGAGAGTTTCCGGGGCCTGTCCCGCGTGAAGCAGCACCAGCTTGTCTACGCCGCCTTGCAGGGCCGCATGGGGGGTGTGCTGCACGCCCTGGCCCTGCAGACGAGCGCGCCCGAATGAACCGCCACCCCTTCCAAGGACATCTCACATGAGCGACGTGAACGCGCGTATCGAGGCCGAGCTGAAGGCCAACCCCGTGGTGCTCTACATGAAGGGCACGCCGGTCTTTCCGCAGTGCGGCTTCTCGGCCCGGGTGGTGCAGATTCTCAGCCACGTGGGCGTCCCCTTCAAGGGCGTGAACGTGCTGGAAGACATGGAGATCCGCGAGGGGATCAAGGCCTACACGAACTGGCCGACCATCCCGCAGCTCTACGTCCAGGGCGAGTTCGTGGGCGGCTGCGACATCGTGATGGAGATGTTCCAGTCCGGTGAGCTGCAGGCCATGCTGAAGGAAAAGGGCCTGCCGACCACGGAACAGGCGTGACGGCGGGGCGGCCTGCCTTGTCCCGCGAAGCCACCCACCTCCTCTTCCCGGCCCAGCTTGTGCCGGGGCGGAGGTGCGGTGTGCGGCGCCCGCCCTTGAACCCGGATGCGGGTTCCCTGGCCTGTTCCTCTCTGCTGAGTAGAGTTGATGTCTGACGCCTTCATTGACAGCGGCCGGCTTATTTTTCTTCATATTCCCAAGACAGCCGGCACTTCGCTGCATGATGTCCTGACGGGATATTTCCGGAACGAAGAAATCTGCCCGGAACGGAGGCGTGACCTGTCCCACAAGCCGCCGGAATACTTCAAGCCATATCGTTTCTTTTCCGGGCATTTCACCGCGGAATCGATCGCGAAGGTGCCGGGCAGGAAATTCGCCTTCACGGTCCTCCGCGACCCCTATGAGCGGATCATGTCGCTTTACTATTTCTGGCGGCGGCATAGGGATTCAGTTATTCAAGCGAATAACTTGGCTGGTCCGCGCTTGGCGCGCCAAGTCAGTCTGAAGGAATTCTTGTCTATTGATATGCCGATTCCGAGAAACTATATCAGAAATGAAATGGCTCGGGTGTTGGCTGGCGATGTATTCACCGAAAAAAATGATACATATTACGAATTGAAGGACGGGAAGCGGCTTCCCATTGAGAAATCCGAAATCATCAGGCGCGCGACGGCAACGCTAAACCAGATGGATTTCGTTTTCTTTGTCGAAACGCTGGACCGGGACTTTCCCATTCTATGTAAAATGCTCGGCATGGATCCGGTGCCGGAGTTTCCGCGGAAGAACACGCGCGATGAGGTGCGGCCTGACCTGGAAACGGTGCAGGAAGAGGCGCTGGATGATGAACACCTCGACTTGCTGAAGCAAAATACCGAGCTGGACCGCATCATCTACAGCCTGGCGCAGGCGCGTCATGCGGAGGTGTTGCGCCGCCAAGCGCCAGGCCCTGGATGATGAACGGCGCGGCCCGGCCCACCCAGGCCGCGGGTCGCGCCGATGATGCGGGCTACAGTGCGATGCTGCCGAGCGCACCGCGCAGCATCACGACCTCGTCCAGTGGATCCAGGAAGGCGATGCCCTGCGCGCCGGCCAGCGGGCGGCAGCGCAGCAGGCGATGGGGGCCGAAGCTTTCAGCGAGTTCCATTTCGGGGAAGGGGCCTTCGGGCGGACCTTCCACCAGGGCGATGGTGACCATGGTGACACCCCGCGCGGAACGGTCCAGGAACTCGGCTGTTTCGGCGAAGACGTCCCGGGTATTTTCGAACTCCTCCGTGACCTGCAGCAGCAGCTTGCCATGCAGGCCGCGCAGGGCCTCGCGCATGCGGATCACGCCGCGTTGAAGGGCCGCATATCCTTCCTTGGTGGTCGGGTCCTTCACGTGGAACATCGTGGACCCATACAGTTCCGAGAAGCGCGTGTGCCGACACAGATGCCCATTGGCGCCCGGGGGGCGCACCGAGGCGGGGATGTGCTCATGCTCGTCCGGGGAGAGGAGCAGGTTGAAATCATCCACCAGGCAATCGCGCACGGCCTCGGGAGGGATGGTCATCCAATCGAAGGGGTTGGCCCAGCGGCGCAGTCCGGCGCGACGCAGCATCCCGGCCACGGAGGGTTGGCAGCCCAGGCCGATGCAGGACAGCGCCACGGGGCGCGCCTCCATGGCGGGGGTCATCACATATTCGGTGGGCTTGCCGATACCGGAGGTGAGCTGCTTCTTCTGCGCTTCCTCGGTGTTCGCGATCATGCGGATGAAGTCGCTGCTGACATCCGTCAGGTTGCGGTCCCGCAGGCGCTTCTCCAATTCCTGCGAGAACTTGGTCAGCCAGGTCGGATCCACATCCCGCTTGAGGAGCGCGAGATGGGAGCCGCGGATGATGGCTTCCAGCACATCGCGGAGGGGAGTCGGGTCGGGGACGGGCATGGCCCCTGTGTCGCGCGCGGTGCGCCCGGCGTCAACGGAGGGCAAAGGGGTGGCCGCCCCGGCGCGAGGGCCGGGGCGGCGGTATCATCAGCGCGAGTAGAACTCGACCACCAGGTTCGGTTCCATCTGCACCGGGTAGGGAACATCCGCGAACTTCGGGGTGCGCAGGATGCGGCCCTTCATCGCGCGGTGGTCCACCTCGATGTATTCCGGCACGTCGCGGCCGGCCTCATGGGTGGCGTCCAGCACCATGGTCAGCTGCTTGGACTTTTCCTTCACCTCGATCACATCCGTGTCGCGGACGCTGTAGGAGGGAATGTTCAGCCGCTTGCCGTTCACCAGCACATGGCCATGGTTCACGAACTGGCGCGCCGCGAAGGGCGTCACCGCGAACTTCATGCGGTAGATGATGGTGTCCAGCCGGCGCTCCAGCAGGTCGATCAGGTTCTCGGAGGTGTCGCCCTTCCGGCGGACGGCTTCCTCGTAGTACTTGCGGAACTGCTTTTCGCCGATGTTGCCGTAGTAGCCCTTCAGCTTCTGCTTCGCCATGAGCTGCACGCCGAAGTCGGTCGGCTTCTGCTTGCGGCGCTGGCCGTGCTGGCCGGGACCATAGGTGCGGGCACCCTGCTCGCCCTTGCGGGGCTTGGAGACGGGCGACTTCGCGCGGCCCCAGAGGTTTTCACCCAGGCGGCGATTGATCTTGTACTTGCTGGCAAGGCGCTTCGTCATGCGCGGCACCCCATCGCCCTTGCGGGGATGGGCCTTCTTCTCGCGGCGACCCGTGCGGGGCATCATCCGCTGGATTGTCCCGGTAGGCTTCTGCCGGATGGCAGACGCGGGCGCACGCCCCGAAGGCGTGTCCTCGTTCCCAGGAATGGCGTGGGCTTAGGGGGTGGCGTGGGCCTTGTCAAACCGGGCGTGCCACCCTTACTCCCCACCCATGGTGACGCGCGCGGATATCCTGGTGCTTGGCCTCACGGCGGGCGTGGTCGGCTGCCTGGTGGGCGGCATGATGTTCGGCATCGGCATGGGCCTCGTGGTGCAGAGCGCGCATATCGGCTGGCTGCTGGTGCTGCCCTCCGCGCCCGTGGCCGGCATGCTGGGCTATGTGCTGGCGCGCAAGCTGGCCCGCAAGCTGGAACCCACCGCGGGCGGCAGCCACACCCCTTGACGAGGCGGGGGGGCGGCCCCCTTCTATTTCGCCATGGCAAAAGTCGAGATCTACACCCAGCCCTTCTGCCCCTACTGCGCGCGGGCCGTGGGCCTGCTGACGCGCAAGGGCGCGGATTTCACCGAGATAGACGCACCCAATGGCAGCCAGGCCCGGAAGGACGCCATCGCGCGTTCGGGCGGCCGGACCACGGTGCCGCAGATCTTCATCAATGGCGAAGCCATCGGCGGCTCCGATGACCTGGCGGCGCTGGACCGCGCGGGCAAGCTGGATGCGCTGCTGGCGGGCTGATCTTCGCAAGCGGGGCGAATGCCTTACATATGTCACACGGCCGGGCTCAACCGGCTTGGATAGACCGGGATGATCCGTTTTTCGCTCCGCTGCGCCGAGGCGCATGAATTCGAAAGCTGGTTCAAGGACAGCGCCGCCTTCGACCGCATGTCGGCCGCGGGGCTGGTGGAATGCCCGGTTTGTGGCGACACGCATGTGACCAAGGCGCTGATGGCGCCGGCCATCCGCAAGGTCCCGGGGGTGAAGGGCAGGGCGGAGGCGCCCGCGGCCCTGCCGGCCAAGCCGCAGCCCAGCGCACCCACGGGCCGCGTGGCCGCGGGCCCGCTGCCCGCCCAGATGCTGGCCCTGCTGCAGCGCATGCGCGCCGAGGTCGAGAAGAATTGCGACTATGTGGGCGCCGATTTCGCCGAGGAGGCCCGCCGCATCCACCAGGGCGAGGCCGAGGCCCGCGGCATCTATGGCGAGGCGACCGAGGAGGAGACCGAGGCGCTGCGCGAGGAAGGCATCGAGGTGGCGCGCCTTCCCTGGGTGCCGCCCAGCGATGGGTGAAGTTTCTTGCCCTCAGGCGCCGGGCGCCGCCTCCGGCGGCTGGGCTTCCGCGCCGCGACGGGTGCGCTGAACGCGCGGTAGCCCTGGGCGCGCCGGCCGCTGTGCGGCCGGATCAAGGCCGGCGGTCGGTTTAGACCCGCCGCCCCGCCATGATGTAGTTCACCCCCACATCCCGGCTGATGCGGAACCCCTGGCGCAGGCTGGGCGTCAGCCCCGCCACCTCCGTCACCGCCAGCCCCGCGCCGCGCATCAGGGCGCCCAGTTCCGCCGGGCGCAGGAACAGCTTCCAGTCATGCGTGCCCACCGGCAGCCAGCGCAGCAGGTATTCCGCACCGAGCTTGGCCACCGCATAGGCGCGCGGCGTGCGGTTCAGCGTGGACAGCACCACCCAGCCGCCCGGCTTCACGGCGCGGGTCAGCGCGGCGAGGAAGGCGGCGCGCTCCTCCGGTGGCACATGCTCGATCACTTCCAGCGCCAGGACAGCGTCGAAGTCGGTCTCGTCCAGGGTCTCGGGGGTGCCCGTGCGGTAATCCACCGCGACACCCTCGGCCGCCGCATGGGCGCGGGCGGCGTCCAGCGCGGCGCCGGCGGCGTCGAGCCCCACCACGCACGCCCCGCGCCGGGCCAGCCATTCCGAGGCGAGGCCCGCGCCGCAGCCCACATCCAGCACGCGCTGGCCGGCCACATCCCCCAGCAGCCCCGCGATCCAGCCCATGCGGGCCGGGTTCATGGCATGCAGCGGCGCCATGGGGCCGCGGGGGTTCCACCATTGCTCGGCCAGGGCGTCGAACTTCGCCACCTCGCGCGCATCCGCGCTGGACGGGGGCGCACTGGAGGGATTTGCAGGGCTGCCCCTGTTGCCGGTCGGGTCCATGCCCGGTATCTGACGCGCGCTTGAGGCCCCCGCAAGGCCTGGTTGTATGGATTGGGGCCGGGAATTCCCATGGCACGTATCGTGATGAAGTTCGGCGGAACCTCGGTCGGTGACCTCGATCGGATCCGCAATGTGGCCGCCCGCGTGAAGCGCGAGGTGGACGCCGGCCACCAGGTGGCCGTGGTGGTCTCCGCCATGGCGGGCACCACGAACCAGCTGGTGAAATGGTGCCAGGACCTCTCGCCGCTGCATGACGCGCGGGAATATGACGTGGTGGTGGCCACGGGTGAGCAGGTGACGATCGGTCTCGTCGCCATCGCCTTGCAGGCCATCGGCGTCGAGGCGCGCTCCTGGCAGGGCTGGCAGGTGCCCATCGTCACCGACAACGCGCATGGCAAGGCGCGCGTCGAATCCATCGAGGGCGCGGAGCTGATCCGCCGGATGGAAGAGGGCCAGGTGCCCGTCGTCGCCGGCTTCCAGGGCATCGAGACCGCGCGCAACCGTGTGACCACGCTGGGGCGCGGCGGGTCGGACCTGTCGGCGGTGGCGCTGGCGGCCGCGCTGAAGGCGGATCGCTGCGACATCTATACCGATGTGGACGGGGTCTATACGACCGACCCGCGCATCGTGCCGCGGGCGAAGAAGCTCGAACGCATTTCCTATGAGGAGATGCTGGAACTGGCGAGCGTGGGGGCCAAGGTTCTCCAGACCCGCTCGGTCGAGCTGGCGATGAAGGAAGGCGTGCGGGTGCAGGTGCTGTCCAGCTTCGAGGACAAGCCCGGCTCGCTGGTGGTGGATGAGGACGAGATCATGGAAAAGCCCATCGTGTCGGGCATCGCCTATTCGCGCGATGAGGCGAAGGTGACGCTGCGGCGCCTGCCGGACCGTCCGGGTGTGGCGGCCCGCGTCTTCGGGCCGCTGTCCGCGTCGAATGTGAACGTGGACATGATCGTGCAGAACATCGGCGCCGATGGCAGCACGGACATGACCTTCACGGTCGGCCGCGCCGACCTGCCGCGCGCGCAGGACATCCTCAACAAGGCCAAGGACGAGCTTGGGTTCGAGGCGATGGTCGCGGACCCGGAAGTGGCCAAGATCAGCGTGGTGGGCATCGGCATGCGGACGCATGCGGGCGTGGCCAGCACGATGTTCAAGGCGCTGGCGGAGAAGGGCATCAACATCCAGGTGATCTCGACCAGCGAGATCAAGGTGAGCGTGCTGGTGGCCTCCGACTACACCGAGTTGGCGGTGCGCGCCTTGCACACCGCCTATGGGCTCGACGCCTGACGCACGCCTCCGGCCTGGCGTCTGGATCGAAAATGCTTGGGGCCGCGCATGGGCGCGGCCAAACTCCCGTGATGGCAGCAGCAGGGGCCGACGCATGGACATGAACACCCCCGTCTCGCCCGCGGGTTTCGCGGCGGTGGACCGCCTGATGGCCCGGGGCGCCGCCTTCTTCGGCTCGCGCTACGCGCTGCTGGGCGGCGCGATGTCCTGGGTGAGCGAGCGCAACCTGGTCGCGGCACTCTCCAATGCGGGCGCCTTCGGGGTCATCGCCTGCGGGGCCATGGAGCCGCACCACCTCGATGCCGAGATCGCGGGCACGAAGGCGCTGACCGACAAGCCCTTCGGCGTGAACCTTATCACCATGCACCCGCGGCTGGAGCAGCTGGTGGACACCTGCCTGGCCCACAAGGTCACGCATATCGTCTTCGCGGGCGGCATTCCGCCCGGGTCCGCGCTGAAGCGGGCCAAGGAGGGCGGGGCCAAGGTGGTGTGCTTCGCGCCCGCCCTGGCGCTCGCCAAGAAGCTGGTGCGGTCGGGCGCCGATGCGCTGGTCATCGAGGGCAGCGAGGCGGGCGGGCATATCGGCCCCGTCAGCCTGAACGTGCTGGCGCAGGAAATCCTGCCCGTGATGGGGCCGGAGGTGCCGGTCTTCGTCGCCGGCGGCATCGGGCGGGGCGAGGCCATCCTCTCCTATCTGGAGATGGGCGCGGCGGGGGCGCAGCTTGGCACGCGCTTCGTCTGCGCCAGCGAATGCATCGCCCACCCCAATTTCAAGCGCGCCTTCATCCGCGGGGCGGCGCGCGACGCCCTGCCCACGGTGCAGCTGGACGAACGCTTCCCCGTGATCCCGGTGCGGGCCCTGCAGAACGAGGGCACCAAGCGCTTCATGGAGCATCAGGCCAAGGTGCTGGCGCGCTTCCAGTCGGGCGAGCTGACGAAGGAGGCGGCGCAGCTCGACATCGAGCATTTCTGGGCGGGTGCGCTGCGCCGCGCCGTCATTGATGGCGATGTGGAGAATGGCAGCCTGATGGCCGGGCAAAGCGTGGGCATGGTCTCGCGCGAACAGCCGGCCGCGGAGATCGTGGCCGAACTCATCGCGCAGGCGGCGGCGGCCCTGGCGGCGCGGACCGCGTGATGTTTTCCCCGTGTCACAGTTGCGCGCTGGGCGCGCGGCGCGGTTGGCGGTAACCATAGCCCCGTGTTCAACGACATGAAGCGCTTCCGGCCCTCCGAGGCCAATGCGGTGGACGCCACCCGGGTGGGCGAGGAGCTGCGCGACGCGCGGCTGGCGCTGGGCTGGGACATCCAGGACGTGGCGACGCAGCTGCGAATCCGCCGCGTCTATCTGGTGGCGCTGGAGGAGGGGCGGATCGGGGATCTGCCCTCGCCCGCCTATGCCATCGGCTTCATCCGCAACTACGCGGCGCTGCTGGGCCTCGATTCCAACGACATCGTCCGCCGTTTCCGCGACGCGGCGACCGGCGTGGTGGCTAGGCGCAGCGACCTCGTCTTCCCCGAGCCGGTGCCCGAGCGGGGCTTCCCCACCGGCGTCGTGCTGCTGCTGGGCGCCGTGATCGCGGTGGGCAGCTACGTCGCCTGGTACAATTGGAGCGGCTCGGGCGAGCGGGTGGTGGATGCGGTGCCGCCCGTGCCCGCGCGGCTGGACCCCGCCGTGCGCGATGGCGAGGCGCTGCGCCCGCCCCGCGTGGCGGAGGCGCCGGCCCCCGCACCCGCCCCCAGCCCCACCCCGGCGCCGACAGCCCAACCCGGGCCCGGCCTGCCGCCCTTGCCGGTGCCGACCCCGGTGCCGGTGCAGGTGCCACCTCCGCCGCCCGCCCCCGCCGCGCAACCCCCCGCCACGCCCGCGCCGCCCGCGGCCAACGCGCCCATCGTGCTGCGCTTCCGCGGCGATGCCTGGACGGAGGTGCGCGCGCCCGGCAACCGCGTGCTGCTCTCCCGCGTCATGCGCGCGGGCGAGAGCTGGGAGGTGCCGGCCGGCCAGACGGGGCTGACGCTTTCCACCGGCGCCGGGCAGAACATGGACATCGTGGTGGGCGGCCAAGTGGCGCCCTTCACGACCGATCTGCGCGGGGTGCGGCGCAACATACCGCTCGAACCCCGCGCGCTGATGGCGCTGCCCGCGCAGTAGCGCCTTGGCCCTCGCGGGGGCGGGGGCGCTGCCCTATATTCGCGGCACACGCGCCGCCCGAGGACAAGCATGAGCTACCGGCCCTACCAGCAGATCACCCGCCGCAAGTCCCGCCAGATCCGAGTGGGGAAGGTGCTGGTGGGCGGCGACGCGCCCATCAGCGTGCAGACCATGACCAACACCCTGACCTCGGACGCGGCGGCCACCATCGCGCAGATCCGCAAGTCGGAGGTGGCGGGGGTGGACATCGTCCGCGTCTCCTGCCCGGACGAGGAGAGCACGGCGGCCCTGGCCGAGATCGTGCGCGAGGTGAACGTGCCCATCGTGGCCGACATCCATTTCCACTACCGCCGCGCCATCGAGGCCGCACAGGCTGGGGCCGCCTGCCTGCGGATCAACCCTGGCAACATCGGCAGCCCGGAGCGGGTGAAGGAGGTGGTGAAGGCGGCGCGGGACCATGGCTGCGCCATCCGTATCGGCGTGAATGCCGGTTCGCTGGAAAAGCACCTGCTGGAGAAGTATGGCGAGCCCAACCCGGAGGCGCTGGTCGAATCCGCCCTCTGGCACGCCGACCACCTGCTGCAGAACGATTTTCATGAATTCAAGATCAGCGTGAAGGCGTCGGACGTCTTCATGGCCGTCGCGGCCTATACGCAGCTCGCGGAGGCCTGCGACCACCCGCTGCACATCGGCATCACCGAAGCGGGCGGCAAGCGTGCGGGCACGGTGAAGAGCGCGATCGGCCTCGGCAACCTGCTCTGGGCCGGGATTGGCGACACGATGCGCGTCTCCCTCAGCGCGGAGCCGGAGGAGGAGGTGGCCGTCGCCTGGGACATCCTGAAGTCCCTGCACCTGCGGCACCGGGGCGTGAAGATCATCTCCTGCCCCTCCTGCGCGCGGCAGGGCTTCGACGTGATCCGCACGGTGGAGAAGCTGGAGGAACGGCTGGCGCATGTGACGCAGCCCATCAGCCTTTCCATCATCGGCTGCGTGGTGAACGGGCCGGGCGAGGCGCTGATGACGGATATCGGCCTCACCGGCGGCGGCGCGGGGCGGCACATGGTCTATTCGGCCGGCAAGCAGGACCACACCACCGACACCGACGCCATGATCAACCACCTGGTGGGCCTGGTGGAGGCGCGGGCGGCGGCGCTGGACGCCGAGGCGCGCGCCAAGAAGGAGGCTGAGGCGAAGGTCGCGGCGGAATAGGCGCTTGCGCATCTTCTCCACGCTGGGCGTCGCTACGGTTTTGCGGCGCCTGGACCTGCCGGCCGAGATCCGTTTCGACCCGACCGCGCGGCTGCTGGCCGCCATTGCGGAGGGCGCGCGCGCGGACATCGCCATCCTGACCGATGCGGGGGTGGAGGCGCTGACGGCGCAGGGCATCCTCGCCGCCGGGACGCGGCGGGATCTGGCGCATTCCTATGTGGGCATCGCCGTGCCGCCCGGCGCGCCGCATCCGCGCTTCGGCACGGTGGAGGAGTTGCGGGCGACGCTGCTGGCCACACCCAGCCTGACCTATTCCCGCGCGGGGGCGAGCGGCATCTTCTTCGCGGAATTGCTGGAGCGCCTGGGCATCGCGGACGAGGTCAACGCCAAGGCCACCGTGATCCCGCACGGCTTCACGGCGGAGCTGGCGGCACGGGGCGAGGTGGCGCTGGCCATCCAGCAGGTCAGCGAACTCATGGCGGTCGAGGGCGTGGAGGTGCTGGGCAAGCTGCCTGAGGGCGCCAATACCTGCGCGGTGTTCTCGGCGGCGCTGTTCGCGGGTGCTGATCCGGGGGCGGCGGAACTGGTGGACGCCATCGCGACGGCCATGACGCCCGAAGCCCTGCGCGCGGGCGGGCTGGAATCCCCTTAGGGGGACTGCACGGCTTCAGAAAGGCACAAGGCCGGATCGAACTTCGGAAGACCGATGTACATGTCGGCGTGGCTTCCGCCGTGGTTTGGCATGCCGGGCTTCGTGAGACAGCCTTGGGGTTGGGTATAGCTGTCAATGCGACGCACCGGCTTCTCATGCCACTGTAGGTTGAATGCCCAAAACTTCGGGAAGAAGCACATAGACGCGTAGGGCAGATGGTCGTGGATCCACCACGCCAAGCGTTGCCAGTCACCAGGCTGGCTATAGCGGTCGGCGAACCAGGGCACGATGATGCAGGCGGTCGCTCCCATATGCCCGTTCGCGTCGCGCAAATCCCAGATATGGTCCGCTGCATTCTTTTCATTAGAGGCGCAGTTGAGGCCATGCTTGTTACCGAAATCATTGACCGCCGCCGCCCGGAAGGCTGACCGGATGGCCAGGCGCCCAAAGTGATTTTGCAGTGGCTCCAAAAGTTCTTGGCACAGGCGCCGCCCGGCCTGGATGGCGAGGTCCGGGTCGTCCGGGACGTTGGGAATGCCGTGGATTTGCGAGATGTCCGAGTGCAGGAAGTCGCGCATGAAGAACGTCCTGGAGAGGCGTTCGCGCCCGAACGCTTCAAGCGCCTTCACCGTCAGCGGCTTGGTCATGACGCTCTCGCCCTCTCGTTGTGTCTCATGCATGACGCTGGCATCCGCCCATTGCAAGATGTCCACTCAGGCTGCGTCGTGTCGGCGGGTGAGCCACCCCATACCTATGCCAGGGCGAGGGGCACCTTGCCGACACGCCCCCGTGGCGCTACCGCCGCAACATCATGGCCCACATCAAGCTGCAACCGCCCCGCGGAACCCGTGACCTCATTGGCGAGGAATTCCGCCGGCACCACCACGTCATCGAGACGGCGCGGCGCATCGCCGCCCTCTACGGCTTCGAGGAATGGGCCACCCCCATCTTCGAGGACACCCGCGTCTTCGCCCGCGGCCTGGGCGAGACCTCGGACGTGGTCAGCAAGGAGATGTATGTCTTCGAGGACCGCGGCGGCGAATCGGTCACGCTGCGGCCGGAGAACACGGCGGGCGTCTGCCGCGCCCTGGTCTCGGGCGGGCTGACGCAATCGCTCCCGCGCAAGGTCTTCTATGCCGGCCCCATGTTCCGCTACGAGCGGCCCCAGGCCGGGCGCTACAGGCAATTTCACCAGATCGGCGCCGAGATCCTGGGGGCGGCCGAACCGCTGGCCGATGCCGAGGTCATCGCCTGCGGTCACCACATCATCCGCGAGCTCGGCCTGGACGAGGGCGTGGTGCTGGAGGTGAACACGCTGGGCGACGCGCCGAGCCGTGACGCCTATCGCGCGGCCCTGATCGCGCATTTCAGCGCCAACCGCGACAAGCTGAGCGAGGACAGCCAGCGCCGGCTGGAGAAGAACCCGCTGCGCATCATCGACAGCAAGGAGGCGCAGGACCGGGCCCTGGTCGCCGACGCGCCCACCATCGAGGGTTTCCTGACCGACGCCGCCCGCGCCCATTGGGACGCGCTGCGCCGCCACCTGGACGCCTTCCGCCTGCCCTGGCGGGAGAACCCGCGCATCGTCCGTGGCCTCGACTACTACAGCCACACCGCCTTCGAATTCGTGACCGAGCGGCTGGGCGCCCAGGGCACGGTCATGGGCGGCGGACGCTATGACGGGCTGGTCGAGGAGATGGGCGGCCCGCCCACCCCCAGCGTCGGCTGGGCGGCGGGGGTGGAGCGCCTGTCCATGCTGCTGGAACGCGCCAGCCTGACGCCGGCTGCCCCGCGCCTGGTGGTTGTGATCCCGGTGGGCGAGGCGGAGGAGGGGGCGGCGCTGTCCCTGCTGCAATCCCTCCGCGCGGCGGGGGTGGCGGCGGAGATGGGCTATCGCGGCAACCTCAAGCGCCGGATGGAGCGCGCCAACAAGCAGGGTGCCCGCGCCGCGCTGATCCTGGGCGAGGCCGAGGTGGCGCGCGGCGTGGTGCAGTGGCGGGACCTGGATGCGGGCACCCAGGCCGAAATCCCGATGGCAGAGGCGGCCGCCCGGGTGGGTTAGCCTGCGCTCGGCTTCGGTGAAATCACCGAAGCCAATCAGGCGTCCTTACCACGCGACTGATTCACGGCTTCGGTGAAATCACCGAAGCCGATCAGGCGCTACCAGGGCCCTACAGCCCGTAGCCCACCCGCTTGGTGTTGCTGGCGCGCAAATTCCGCAGCCGCGCCAGCGCCCAGAGCGGGAAAATCCGCCGGTAGCCGTGGTAGCGCAGGTAGAAGACGCGCGGGAAACCGGTGCCCGTGTAGTCATCCTCCGGCCAGTCGCCATCCTCGGTCTGGTGTTCCATCAGCCATTCAGCGGCGCGCTGCACGGCGGGGTGCCCGGCCTCGCCGGCGGCCATCAGGGCCAGCATGCCCCAGGCCGTCTGGCTGGCGGAGGAGGGCGCGGCCTCGCGCGCATCGGGGCGGGTGCCGCCGCGCGCGGGGTAGGACATGCCGTCCTCGCCCCAGCCGCCATCCTCGTTCTGCCGCTCCAGCAGCCAGCCCACGGCGCGGCGCATGGCGGGGTGGTTGTGCGGCAGGCCGGCCGCGTTCAGCGCCGTCAGCGCCGACCAGGTGCCATAGACGTAGTTCACGCCCCAGCGGCCATACCAGCTGCCATCGGCCTCCTGCTCACGCAGCAGGTATTCGATGGCGGATTTGGCGGCGGCTTCGTCGCCTCGGCCGAGCTGCGCCATCATGGCGAGGCACCGGCCCGAGACATCCACCGTCGGCGGGTCCAGCAGGGCGCCATGGTCGGCGAAGGGGATGTGGTTCAGGTAGTGGAAGGTGTTGTCGGCGTCGAAGGCGCCCCAGCCGCCGCCGCGGGACTGCATGCCGACCGTCCAGTCCGTGGCGCGCTGGATGGCGCCGTCCATCTCGGCATCGGCCGTCCCCGTCACGCCGCGCCAGCGGTCCATGGCGAGCACGACCACGGCGGTGTCGTCCACGTCCGGGTAATGGGCGTTGGCATATTGGAAGGCCCAGCCGCCGGGCTGGAGGTGCGGGCGCTTCCAGGCCCAGTCGCCCCGCACGTCGCGGATTTCGCGGCCGACCAGCCAGCGCAGCCCCTGGCCGGCGGCCCGCACCTGCGCTTCGCCGCCCGCTTCGAGCAAAGCGTGGGAGACGAGGGCCGTGTCCCAGATGGGGGAAAGGCAGGGCTGGACGTAGGTCTCGTCCTCCCTGTCCTCGACCAGCTTCTCGACGGCCGACCAGGCGGTGACCACGCGCGGGTCATCCGCCGGCACGCCCAGGCAGTGATACATCAGGATGGCGTTGGCCATGGCGGGGTAGATGGCGCCCAGCCCGTCCTCGCCGTTCAGCCGTTCGGTGACGAAGCGTTCGCAGGCGGCCTCGGCGCGGCTGCGGTGGCTGCTGGGGAAGATTTTTCGCGCGCGATGGAGCGCGCCGTCCAGGGCCTTGAACAGGGACGACCAGGGCTCGGCCTGATGGGCGCCGCCGGGCCATTCGCGCACCTGCTCGGGCGGGGTGCGGAAGAGTTCGTTGATGGTGACGCCGCGCGGGTTGGCGGCCTGGGGGCGGCGTTCCATCACCACCGTCAGCGGCACCAGCACGGTGCGCGCCCAGTAGCTGATCTTGCTGATGTGGAAGGGGAACCAGCGCGGCAGCAGCATGATCTCGGGCGGCATGACCGGCACGGCCCGCCAGGGCACGATGCCATAGAGCGCCAGCGAGGAACGGGTGAAGACGTTGCTGCGCTCGGCGCCGCCCGCGGCCAGGATGGCGTCGCGCGCCTGGACCATGTGCGGCGCGTCCGGCGCGTCGCCGATCAGCCGCAGCGCCAGGTAGGCCTTGACCGAGCAGGAGATGTCGAGCGGCCCGCCATGGAACAGCGGCCAGCCGCCGCCGGTGTTGCCCGCCTGTTCGGCCTGGATGCGGCGGAGGTAGCGGCCGATGCGGGCTTCGCGCTCCGGTTCGATCTGGCCGAAGAAGTGCTTCAGCATCAGGTATTCGGCGGGGATGGTGGCGTCCGCCTCCAGCTCGAAGACCCAATGGCCGTCGGGGCGCTGGCGGGCGAGAAGATGCGCGGCCGCGCTCTCCACCGCGTGGTCGAGGGCGGAAGGATCGCTGTGCTGGGGAAGGGCCGCGCCGATGGGTTGCCGCAGGACGTTCAAACCAGGAATTCCTCGAAGGAAGCCGCACCTTGTGTCAGGGAAGGTGCATAAGACGGAAAGGGTTGATTCCGGAAGGGTGCGGCCGGGACGTTGCGAATTACTTGCGCGATAGGGATTCACCTTTCCACAACCCGCCACTTCCCTGCCACTCGGCCCGCGCCGAATCCAGGGTGAACAGCAGATAGGTGGCCGCCACCACCGGCAAGGCGAAGCCCCGCCACGCCGAAAGCCCATAGAAGCGCAGCATGGGCGCATAGGCCACCACCATCGCCGCCCAGGCGAAGGCGCCGAGCCAGCCCGCCACCCCCGGCGTCAGCAGCGCCAGCAGGGGCGGCGCCAGGAAGACCAGTGCCAGCGCCGCCACCATGCCCAGCAGCAGGACCGGGTTGTAGCGCAGCTGGGCATAGGCGGTGCGGGCCACCATGGCGCGGATGTCCGCCACACGGGGATAGGCGCGCAGCGACACCACGCGGTCCGTCAGCCCCACCCAGGTGGCCCGCCCCGGCCCCTTCACCAGCGCCGCCAGCGCGCAATCATCAATGATGCGGTCATGGATGGGGGCGAGGCCCCCCACCGCCTCGAAATCCCGCCGGCGCAGCAGCACGCAGCCGCCGGCCGCCGCCGCCGTGCGGGCGCGCGGGTCGTTCGACCAGGCGAAGGGGTAGAGCATCATGAAGAAGAAGACGAAGGCCGGGATCAGCCAGCGTTCCGCGGCGCTCTGGCAGCGCAGCCGCGCCATGAGCGAGACGAGCGCGTAATTCCCCGCCTCGGCCCGCTGCACCAGGCGGCGCAGGCTGTCGGGGGTGTGGGCGATGTCGGCGTCGGTCAGCAGGATATGGGTGTGGCTGCCGGGGGCGAGCGCCTCCAGCCCCTGGCGCAGGGCGTTCAGCTTGCCCGACCAGCCGGGCGGGCGGGTGCCGCCCGTGACCACCTGCGCCCCGGCCGCGCGGGCGATCTCGCCCGTGCCGTCGGTGCTGCGGTCATCCACCACCGTGATGGTGAAGCGGCCCGGATAGTCCTGGGCGCGCAGGGCCGTCACCACCTGGCCGATCGTCTCGGCCTCGTTGCGGGCGGGGATGAGGATGGCGACCTCGGGCCATTGGGTGGGGTCGGGCAGGGTGGCGGCGTCCTCGTCCGTCACATCGGCGCGCCAGAAGAAGCCGCGGCCCAGCAGCAGCACGAGCCAGGCGATGGCGGCCGCCGCCGCGATCCAGATCATCGGAGCATGCCCTCCGCGCGGAACCAGGCGATGGCGTCGCGCACGCCCTCCTGCCAGGGGCGGGCCTGGTGGCCCAGCACGCGGGCGGCCTTGTCCGAGGAGAAGAACATGGTCTGCGCCGCCATGCGCAGCCCGTCGCGCGTCAGCATCGGTTCCTTCTTCGTGATGCGCGCCAGGGCCTCGCTCATATGCGCGAGCGGGACCAAGGGCGCGCGGGGCAGGCGGAAGGGCGGGCGGTGGCCGCATTCGGCGGCGATGAAGCCCAGCATCTCGGCCAGGGTCACGTCCTGGCCGCCCAATATGTGCCGCTCGCCGGGGGTGCCGTGGTCCAGCGCGGCCACCACACCCGCCGCGCAATCCTCGACATGGACGAGGTTCAGCCCCGTCTCGACATAGGCGGGCATCTTGCCGCGGGCCGCTTCCAAGATGATGCGGCCGGTGGGTGTGGGCCGGCTGTCGCGGGGGCCGATGGGGGTGGAGGGGTTCACGATGACGGCGGGCAGGGCATGGGTGCGGACCATCTCCTCCACCAGCCGTTCCGCCGCCGTCTTGCTCTGCTTGTAGGGGCCGATGGCCTCATCGGGGGCGGCCGCATCGGCCTCGGTTGCCACGCCGCCGGGCCTAGGCTTGAGCGTCGCCACCGAGGAAACATGAACGATGCGCGGCACGCCCGCCTCGAGCGCGGCCGCCATCACATGCCCGGTGCCGGTGACGTTCACCTCGAACATGCGGGCGGGGTCGGGCACGAAGATGCGGTAATCGGCCGCGGCATGGATCACGGCGCCCACGCCCGCCATGGCGTAGCGCAGGCTTTGCGCGTCCGTCAGGTCGCCCAGCGCGACCTCGATGGGCAGCCCGTCGAGCGTGTGCCGGACGGAGTTCGGCCGCACGAAGGCCCGCACCGCATGGCCGCGCGCCAGCAGCACCCGCGCCAGCGAGGCGCCCAGAAAGCCGTTGGCGCCGGTCAGCAGGATGGTGGTGGGGGGCATGGCGCGGTTCTGCCGGGTTCGGGGGCCATGGTCCAGCGGGCATCTGACGCTATATTGCGGGCATGACACGTCGCCAGATACTCCTTGCCCTCCCGGTCACGCTCGCGCCCCTGCCGGCATTGGCCCAGTCCGATCCGGCCCAGGTCATCGAAGGCTTCCACGCCACGCTGATCAACCTGATGCGGCAGGCGCGGCAATTGGGCGTGCGCGGGCGCTACGCCCAGCTCGAACCCGTGATGGGCCGCGTCTTCGACCTGCCGGCCATGACGCGCATCGCGGTCGGCCCGCCCTGGACCGGCTTCTCGCCGGAGGACCAGGCCGCGCTGACCAATGCCTTCACCCGCTGGTCCATCGCCACCTACGCCAACCGCTTCGACGGCTATTCGGGCGAGACCTTCCAGACCCTGGGCAGCCAGGCGGTGAACAATGGCACCCTCGTCCGCACCCAACTCAACCGCACCGGGGGCGAGGGGCCTGTGCTGCTCTCCTACCTGCTCCGCGGCAATCCGCCGCGCGTGGTGGACATCTACCTGACCGGGACCATCAGCGAACTGGCCTCGCGCCGGGCGGAATTCACCAGCCTGATCCGCGAGGGCGGCGCCACGCGGGTCACCCGCGAACTGGAAGCGCGCACGGACCGGCTGCTCCGGGCGTAAGGCTTGGCCGCCAGGGAGGGCGTTGCCCCTCCCTGGCGCTTGCCTTTAGCCATCCACCCGCACATTGGCGGAGCGGATGACGTTCGCCCAGCGCGTGACCTCGGCGCGGAGGAAGGCATCCGTGTCCGCGGGGGAGCGGCCCTCGACCACGAAGCCCAGCTCCTGCAGGCGCCGCGCCATCTCGGGTTCGCGGACGATGCGGCCCACCTCGGCGGAGAGGCGGTCCACCAGGGGCTGCGGCGTGCGGGGAGGGGCCAGCAGCATGCACCACGAGCTCGCGGCGAAATCCTCGATGCCGTTTTCGACGATTGTGGGCAGTTCGGACGCGAAGCTGGGCCGGGTGGGCGTGGCGATGCCGAGCGGGCGGATGGTGCCGGCCTCGAAATGCGGCTTCAGCGTCGAATAGGTGTCGAACATCATGCCGATATGCCCGGCCATGAGGTCCGCCAGCGCGGGCTGGGTGCCGCGATAGGGCACATGCACCATCCGCACCCCGGTGCGGAGCTGCAGGTCTTCCATGGCGAGATGCGCGGTGGCGCCGATGCCGCTCGAACCGTAGTTCATCTGCCCCGGCCGCGCGCGGGCCACCTCCAGGTATTCGCGCAGATTCTGCGCCGAGACATGGCGGCTGCCCGCCAGCACGAGCGGCGCCTGGACCACGAGCGAGACGGGCGCGAAGCCCAGCGGGTCGAAGGGCATGCGCCCGGCCTGGAGCGTGGCATTGGCGGCATGGGCGGGGAGGACCATCACCATCGTATAGCCGTCCGGCGCGCTGGTCGCGGCGGCGCCGACGCCGATGATGCTGTTCGCGCCAGGGCGGTTCTCGACCACCACGGGCTGGCCCAGCACGCGGGAGAGCGGCTCCGCGACCAGGCGCGTCGCAATATCGGTCGTGCCACCCGGCGTGTACGGAACAATGATGCGCAGCGGCTTGTTGGGAAAATCGGAAGTCTGCGCGCCGGCCGCGGAAATCGTCAGCGCGGTACCGGCAAGCGCCAATGCCGCGCGGCGATGAATGAATTGCATGACTATGTTCCTCGAAACTTCATTCTTATGCGCCAGCATTCCCGGGCGCCGGATTTATTATGCGGCGCTGCTGGCGGAAGTGTCGAGGGGGTGGGCGTTCAGCCCCCGGGGTCGTCCAGCGTCATCAGCCCTTCGCCACCCTCGGTCGTGCGGCCGAGCTGGGCGTCGCGGCGCTGCTGCATGATGGAGCGCAGGCGGGCATAGTAGTCGAGGCTGTCGGCGCGCAGCGCGTCGAGGTTTTCGATGTTCTCGGCCCGCAGATCTATGCCCTGGATGACGCCGCGGCCGATGCCCACGCCGGTGGCGGCGGTGCGGGGCACGGCGTGGCCGATGGCGTAGCCCACCGGGTCAATGAACGAATCGACGCCGCCGCCGATGGCGTCCCGCACATTGGAGGGGCCGAGCAGGGGCAGCATCAGGAAGGGCCCGTCGCCGAAGCCGGCGGCGTAGAGGGTCTGCCCGAAATCGCCCAGGCGCTGGGGGTGGCCGGCCTGGGTGGCCACGTCCATCACGCCCAGCACGCCCACCGTGGTGTTCATCGAGAAGCGCAGCAGGGTGGTGCCGGCATCGGCCAGGCGGAATTGCAGCATGTTGTTGATGAAGACGACCGGTTCCTGAAGGTTGTTCAGGGCGTTGCGGATGCCACGCCGCGCGGGTTCCGGCACCGTGGCCCGCCAGGATTCGGCGGCGGGCCGGATGATGCCGGCATCCATCGCGTCGTTGAATTCGAAGATGTGGCGGTTGATGCGCTCGAAGGGGTCGCGATTGTCCGCGGTGGCGCAGGCGCCGAGCAGGAGGCATGTCGAAAGGGCAAGGGCGCGCATCACTTCCCCACTCTATCGCAGCCCGCGCGGCTGTGCGATGGGGCAAGGGCGATGAACCTTGCGGCGATCATCCTGGGGCTTCTGGCGGTGGCGGGCCTGGTGCAGGCGCTGGCCGCGCGACGGGCCTTGGGCCGCATGTTCGGCCGCGTGCCGCCCTCGGGCCCGGCCCTGCCGGCCAGCGTGCTGAAGCCGCTGCATGGGAACGAGCCGGGGCTGGAATTGCATCTTTCCCAGGCTTTGGCGCAGCAACATGCGGCGCCATACGAAGTGCTCTTCGCCGTGGCCAACCCCGCCGACCCGGCGCGGGCGGTGGCCGAGGCCGCCATGGCGCGCAGCCCCACGCCCTCGCGCATGCTGGCCGGGGGTGAGGTGCTGGGCGCCAACCGCAAGGTGAGCCAGCAGGTCCATATGGCCCGCGTGGCGCAATACCCCGTGCTGGTGGCGGCCGATTCCGACATGGCCTGCCCGCCCCATTGGCTGACGACGGTGACGGCGCCGCTGGCGGACCCTGAGGTGGGCCTCGTCACCTGCCTCTATGCCGGGCTGCCGGCCGATGACGGCCCGTGGTCGGAACTGGCCGCGCTTTCCATCAACTGGCACTTCCTGCCCAATGCCGCGCTGGGCGAGAGCCTGGGCGCGGCGGACGGCGCCTATGGCGCGACGCTGGCCCTGCGGGCCGACACGCTGGCGCGCATCGGCGGCTATGAGCGCCTGCTGCCCCTGCTGGCCGATGACCACGCCCTGGGCGAGGCGGTGCGCGAACTCGGGCTGAAGGTGGTGGTGCCGCCCATCCTGCCCGGCCATGTGATGCACGAGCCGAGCTTCCAGGCCCTCTGGGCGCATGAGCTGCGCTGGGCGCGGACCACGCGGCTGGTGCACCCCTGGGGGCATGTGGGGCTTGTCTTCACCCACCCGCTGCCCTTCGCGCTGGGGGCCCTGGCGCTGGCGCCGGGCGTCTGGACGCTGGCGCTGCTGGGCGCTGTGCTGGCCGCCCGCGGGGCGCTCGCGCGGCGCGCGGATGTGCTGACGGGGCGGCCCCGCTGGCGGCGCATGCTCTGGCTCCCTATTCGGGACTTGCTTTCCTTCGCCGTCTGGGCCACGGCTCTCCATAAGGGCCGCGTCACCTGGCAAGGGAGGCGCTTCACCCTCGGCGCCGGCGGACGCATGGCCGAGGCGCCCGAACCCACCCGAGAGGCCGTTTCCTGAGATGATGCGCACCCTGTTCCTCCAGGCTCCCTCCTTCGACGGGTTCGACGGCGGCGCCGGCGCCCGCTACCAGGCGCGGCGCGAGATCAAGAGCTACTGGTTCCCCACCTGGCTGGCGCAGCCGGCGGCCCTGGTGCCCGGCTCCAAGCTGGTGGACGCGCCGCCGCACAACCAGACCCTGGCCGATGTCACCAACATGGCCCGCGACTTCGACCTGTGCGTGATGCACACCTCCACCCCCTCCTTCGCGTCGGACGTGAAGGTGGCGGAGGCGCTGAAGGCCGCGAACCCCGCGATGAAGATCGGGCTGATCGGCGCCAAGGTGGCGGTTCAGGCGCATGAGAGCCTGCGCGACGCGCCGGTGGTCGACTGGGTGGCGCGCAACGAATTCGACTTCACGGTGAAGGAGGCCGCCGAGGGGCGGGACCTGTCCTCCATCAAGGGGCTGAGCTTCCGCAACGGCGAGGGCGTGATCGTCCACAATGACGACCGGCCCATGCTGGAGAACATGGACGACCTGCCCTTCGTGAGCGAGGTCTACAAGCGCGACCTCGACCACCGGAAGTACTTCATCGGCTATCTGAAGCACCCCTATATCAGCTTCTACACGGGCCGCGGCTGCAAGAGCCGCTGCACCTTCTGCCTCTGGCCGCAGACCGTGGGCGGGCACCGCTACCGCACGCGCAGCGTGGGCCATGTGCTGGAGGAGATCGCCTTCATCAAGCAGGCCTATCCTGACGTGAAGGAGATCTTCTTCGACGACGACACCTTCACCGACAACCTGCCGCGTGCCGAGGAAATCGCGCGCGGGCTGGGCCGGATGGGCGTGACCTGGTCGTGCAACGCCAAGGCCAATGTGCCGCGCGACAGCCTCAAGATCATGCGCGACAACGGGCTGCGTCTGCTGCTGGTGGGCTATGAGAGCGGCAACCAGCAGATCCTGCACAACATCAAGAAGGGCATGCGGATCGAGGTCGCGAAGCAGTTCACCAAGGACTGCCACGAGCTCGGCATCGCCATCCATGGCACCTTCATCCTGGGCCTGCCCGGCGAGACGAAGGAGACCATCGAGGAGACCATCCGCTTCGCCATCGAGACCAACCCGCACACCCTGCAGGTGAGCCTGGCCGCGCCCTATCCCGGCACCTTCCTCTATGAGCAGGCGGCGCGCGAGGGCTGGCTGGACACGGCGAACACCGACTACGTGGACGCGCATGGCGTGCAGATCGCGCCGCTGGCCTACCAGCATCTGAGCCACCAGGAGATCTTCGACAGCGTCGAGACCTTCTACAAGCGCTTCTACTTCCGCGCGCCCAAGATCGCCTCCATCTGCGGCGAGATGATCCGGGACCGACAGATGCTGGTGCGGCGCCTGCGCGAGGGTGTGGAGTTCTTCGGCTTCCTGCGGGAGCGGGCGAAGGCGCGGGCGGCGTGACGCGGCCGCGCGAACCATGATCCTAGCGGTCGTCACCTTCAAGCTGCCGGCGTCCACGTCGCGCGAGGACGCCGCCGCCATGTTCCGGCAGACGGCTTCCCTCTACGCCAAGCTGCCGGGGCTGGTCCGCAAGCAATATCTCTACCGCGCGCTGGACACCCATGTGGAGGCGGGCGGCGCCTACAGCTGGGATAGCCGCGCGGCGGCAGAGGCCGGGCATGGCGCCGAATGGCTGGCCCGCGTCACGGCGAAATATGGCGCCCCGCCGGAGGTGCGCTTCTTCGACACCCCCGTCTCGGTGGACAACACCGGGGCCTCGGCCGTGATTGCCGAACACGCCCCCGCCTGACACAAGCGGGCGCATGACGCGCCGCCTCATCTTCAACGCCGACGACCTCGGCCTGCATGCCGCCGTGAACGAGGGCATCGAGCGCGCCCATCGCGAGGGCGTGCTGACCGCCGCCAGCCTCATGGTGGGCGAACCGGGCTTCGAGGAAGGCGTGCGCATCGCCCGCGCCAATCCGGGCCTGGCGGTCGGGCTGCATGTCACGCTGACCGATGGCCGCCCCGTCCTGCCGCCTTCGCACATCCCCAGCCTGACCCAGCCCAACGGGCTGTTCCGCGATGACATGGAGAGGCTGGGCGCGCGCATCGCGACCTCCCGTGCCGCCCAGGCGGAGCTGGCGGCCGAGGTGGCGGCGCAGATGGCCCGCTTCCGCGAGACGGGCCTCCCCTGCGACCACGTCAACGCGCACAAGCATTTCCACAACCATCCCTGGATCGCGGGCGCCATGATCCGCATCGCGGCCGAGGCCGGGGTGCGCGCCATCCGCGTGCCGTGGGAGCCGCAGCGCCTGGTCCGCGCGGCCGAGGCCGCGAGCGGTGAGGGCCGAGGCGATGACGTGGGGGAATGGGCGCTGCGCCCCGCCGGCTGGGTGCTGCGCGCCCGGGCCGCGCGGCGTGGCCTCCGCGCGCCGGACATCATGGTGGGCCATGCCTGGTCCGGCCATTTCACCCCCGCCCGGCTGCGCGCCGTGCTGCCCCTGCTGCCCGAGGGGGTGACGGAACTCTACTTCCACCCCGCCGCGCGCGACGGCTTCGGCCGCGGCGGCCCGGGCTACCGCCACGAGGCCGAACTCGCCGCCCTGACCGACCCGGCCGTGATCGAGGCCGTGGCCGCCCTGCCGCGCGGCGGCTACACGCCCATGCTGTTCCCGTGAACCGTCTCGGGCTGGTCCTGGCCCTGCTGGGCCTGGTGGTGGGCGTCTGGCTCATCGCC
Source organism: Roseococcus microcysteis (assembly GCF_014764365.1). Taxonomy (NCBI): domain Bacteria; kingdom Pseudomonadati; phylum Pseudomonadota; class Alphaproteobacteria; order Acetobacterales; family Roseomonadaceae; genus Roseococcus; species Roseococcus microcysteis. Next base: position 1,183,568 of record NZ_CP061718.1, on the reverse strand, counting down.
ATGCAGGATCTGGACGCGCTGGCGGGGCTGTTCGCCACGGCGGGCCTGGGGCTGCTGCTGCTGCTGCCGGCGCACCTGCCCTTCATGATGGCCAATGCCTGGGCCTGGGCCATGCTGATGCCGCGCTACCAGCGCCCGAATGCCGTGGCCATGATGGAACTCATCTGGATCCGCGAGAGCATCAACACCCTGCTGCCCGTGGGCCGGGTGGGCGGCGAACTGGCCTGCTACCGGCTGATGCGGCGGCAGGGGGTGGGCTCGGGCGCGGCGGCGGGGGGGCTGCTCATGGATATGGGCCTGTCCGTGCTGTCGCAGATGGCCTTCGCGCTGCTGGGCCTCGCCCTGCTGCTGGCCAGCGGGCAGGAGGTGGGGCTGGCCGTCATCCTGGGCGTGACCCTGGGCGGCATCGTGCTGGCGGCCCCCTTCATCGCCATCCAGAATGCGCGGGTGTTCGGGCGGGTCTCGGCCTGGCTGAACCGCATCACGGCCGGGAAGATCGAGGGGCTGGCCGAGGAGAGCCGCCGCATCGATGCCTTCCTGCGCCGCGCCTGGCGGCTGCCGAAGCTGCTGATCTGGTGCTTCGCCTGGCAGTTGTTCGCCAACATCATGGGCGCGCTGCAGATCTGGGTGGCGCTGTGGCTGATGGGCATGCCCATCACCTTCCTGGAGGCCGTCATCATCGAGGCGCTGGTCCAGGCCGTGGTCGCCTTCGGCTTCGCCGTGCCCGGCGGGCTGGGCGTGCTGGAGGCGGGGTTCATCGGTGTGGGCGCGCTGATGGGGCTGGACGCGACGACCAGCGTGGCCCTGGCCCTGATGCGGCGCTTCCGCGAGGTGGTGATGTATTTGCCCGGCCTCGCCGCCTGGGCCTGGGTGGAGCGAAGACCCCCGGTTGCGCGCCCGGCCTGAGGCCCCAATTGAGCGCGGCCATGACCGCCAAGGAGCTTCCGTGACCGGCTTTCCCATCGCCCCCGCCATTCCCCGCCATGCCCTCGTCACCGGGGGGCAAAGCGGCTGGGTGCCGCCATGGCGCGGGCGCTGGCGGCGGCGGGCTTCGACGTGACGCTGCATGTGAACCAGTCCCGCGCCGAGGCCGAGGCGCTGGCCGACGACATCCGGGCCATGGGCCGCCTCGCCCATGTGCTCCAGGCCGACCTGGCGCGCGAGGCGGAGGTGGCGCGGCTGGTGCCGGACGCCATGGCGGCACTCGGGCCGCTCGGCGTGCTGGTGAACAATGCCAGTGTCTTCGAGCGCGACGAGTGGGACGACGCCACCCGGGACAGCTGGGACGCGCATCTGGAGCCGAACCTGCGCGCGCCCTTCAAGCTGACCCAGGATTTCGCCCGCCAGCTTCCCGCCGGGGCGGAGGGCGTGGTGGTGAACATGCTGGACCAGCGCGTGCTGTCGCTGACGCCGCATTTCGTCTCCTACACCGTCTCCAAGGCCGGGCTCTGGGCGCTGACGCAGCAGATGGCACTCGCCCTGGCGCCACGAATCCGGGTGGCGGCCATCGGGCCGGGGCCGGCGCTGCCCAGCCCCCGCCAGAGCCAGGCGCAGTTCGACCGGCAATGCGCCTCCGTCCCCCTGCGCCGCGGCACCAGCCCGGAGGAGGTGGGGCACGCCTTGCTCGCCATCCTGGCCATGCCGAGCTTCACGGGGCAGGTGATGTGCCTCGATGGCGGCCAGCATCTGCAATGGGCGCCGGTGGCGATGGGCGCCGCCCCGGAGGAATGACCGCGGGCGCGCGGCGTGCTAAGCGCCGGTGATGACGGAAAACCCCTCGCCGCGTCTGCGCCGCGTCTTCATCCGCGGCCTGGAATTGCAGGCACGCCTGGGGGTCCATGCCCATGAGAAGGTGGGGCCGCAGCGCATCGTGGTGCATGTGGAGCTGGACGTGCGCGATGACGGGCCGGATGTGGGCGAAGATGACCTGGCGCGTGTCGTGGACTATGAGCAGGTGGTGATCGCCGCCCGCCAGGCGGTCACGGGCGGGCATGTGCTGCTGGTGGAGACGCTGGCCGAGCAGATGGCCGCGCTGGCGCTGCGCGATGCGCGGGTGCTGCGCGCCCGGGTCTCCATCGAGAAGCCGGACGCCTTCTCGGACGTGGCGGCGGTGGGTGTGACGGTGGAGCGCGCCCGCGCCGGTTGAGTCGCTACTTTCGCGTGCGCGGCCGGAGCGGGTTGACCTGTCCGGGAGGCCAGCGGAAGGGCCAAGTCAATCCCCAAAATGGATGGGCCGTGGATTTCATCCACCGCCCAGACATGCGCTCCATGGGGTTCGCAAAGCACCACATATGCGTAACCGCGCTGCCACAAGCCTTAATCTCTTTGTGTTAATTTCCATAAAAATCAATGGCTTATAATTTTGCCGAGTTTCTGGGCAATCTCTTGCAAATCCAGTCCAAAGGCCGAACACAGGAATGCGGCCCCAGTGTCGCCCACAGGGTTATCCACAGCTTCCGGGGATAGTTTGCGAAGCCCCGGCGGAGGGGGGAAAAACGGGCCGCGCGTCCATAGCCGGTGACCCGCAATGGGGCCGGCACAGCCACAGGTTGCCAAAGCGTTATGTCCACTGACGAAGTTTCCGGGGCCATTCCAGAGGCGCCGCCGCCCTCGGGCCTGGCGGTGCTGGAAGGCGCGCTGCCGAACCTGCCGCTGTCGCCGGGCGTCTATCGGATGCTCGATGGCAAGGGGGATGTGCTCTATGTCGGCAAGGCGCGGGCCATCCGCAAGCGCGTGGCGCAGTACACCCAGACCGCCCGCCTGCCGGAGCGGCTGCGGCGCATGGTCTTCGAGACGCGGCGGGTGGAGGTCATCACCACGGCCTCCGAGGCCGAGGCGCTGCTGCTCGAAGCCAACCTCATCAAGAAGCTGCGGCCGCGCTTCAACATCGTCCTGCGCGACGACAAATCCTATCCCTGGCTGATGGTCAGCGACGACCATTCCCACCCGCAGATCGCGAAGCACCGGGGGGAGCGACGGAAGGGCGCCAGCTATTACGGCCCCTTCGCCAGCGTCTGGGCGGTGAACCAGACCATCACGGCCTTGCAGCGGGTGTTCCTGCTGCGGACCTGCCGGGACACGGTGTTCGAGACGCGCGACCGGCCCTGCCTGCTTTACCAGATCAAGCGCTGCTCGGCCCCCTGCGTGGACCGGATCAGCCGCGAGGACTATGCGGGCCTGGTGGCCGAGGCCAAGCAGTTCCTGGCCGGCGAGGTGCCGACCATCCAGAAGCGCCTGGCCGCCGAGATGGAGGCCGCGGCCGAGGCCCTGGAATTCGAGCGCGCCGCCAGCCTGCGCGACCGCATCCGCGGCCTGACGCATGTCCAGGGCAGCAGCCGCATCAACCTGGACGGCGTGGGCGATGCCGATGTGGTGGCGCTGCACATGGCGGCCGGGCAGTCCTGCGTGCAGGTCTTCTTCTTCCGGGGCGGGCGGAACAACGGCAACCGTCCCTATTTCCTGACCCATTCCAAGGCCGACATCACGCCCGAGGAGGTGATGGGCAGCTTCCTGGCCCAGCTCTACGAGGATCTGCCCCCGCCGCCGCTCGTGCTGACCAGCCATGAGGTGCCCGAGGCCGCGCTGGTGGCCGAGGCGCTGGCGCTGAAGGCCGGGCGGCGCGTGGAGCTGCACCGCCCCCAGCGCGGCGACAAGCGCGCCGTGGTGGAGCACGCCGAGACCAATGCGCGCGAGGCGCTGGAGCGGCGCCTCGCGGAATCCACCGCCCAGGGGCAGCTTCTGGAGGGGGTGCAAAGGCTGCTCGACCTGCCCGACCGGCCGGAGCGGATCGAGGTCTATGACAACAGCCATATCATGGGCACCAACGCCTATGGCGCGATGATCGTGGGCGGGCCGCAGGGCTTCGTGAAGTCGGCCTATCGCAAGTTCGGCATCAAGGAAGCCAAGGGCGGCGACGATTTCGGCATGATGCGCGAGATGCTGGAACGCCGCTTCGGCCGTGCGCTGAAGGAGGACCCCTCCCGCACCGGCGAGGGCTGGCCCGATCTGGTGGTCATCGATGGCGGGCAGGGGCAGCTTTCGGCCGCGGCGGCGGTGATGGAGGAGCTGGGCCTGCACGACATCCCGCTGCTGGCCATGGCCAAGGGGCCCGACCGCGATGCTGGCCGCGAATGGTTCTTCATGGCCGGGCGCGAGCCCTTCCAGCTGCCGCCACGTGACCCCGTGCTGTATTATCTGCAACGTCTGCGCGACGAGGCGCACCGCTTCGTCATCGGCAGCCACCGCGCGGGGCGGGCCAAGGCGCTGACGAAATCCGAGCTGGACGACATTCCAGGCGTCGGACCCGCGGTGAAGCGCCGTTTGCTGAACCATTTCGGCTCGGCGCGGGGGGTGAAGCAGGCGGGGGAGGCGGACCTCGCCAACTGCCCGGGCGTGGGGCCGGGGCTGGCGAAACGCATTCATCAGCATTTCCACCCGGGCCTCGGGCAAGCTACATAACCCCTGTGCCCACCGATCTTCCCAACCTGCTCACCATCTCCCGCATCCTCGCCATTCCGGTGATGGTGCTCCTGGTCGCCATCCAGGCGCCCTGGGCGGACATGGCGGCCTGCGCCGTGTTCTCCGCCGCCGCCATCACCGACTATTTCGACGGCAAGCTGGCGCGGGACTGGCAGATCACCTCCGATTTCGGCCGCATGCTGGACCCCATCGCGGACAAGCTGCTGGTCGGCGCCGCGTTGATGCTGCTGGCCGGCTTCGACCGGCTGGGCGAATTCGGCCTGCTGCCCGCCATCGTCATCCTGCTGCGCGAGATCCTGGTCTCGGGCCTGCGCGAATATCTGGCGGGGCTGAAGGTGGGGCTGCCGGTGACGAAGCTCGCCAAGTGGAAGACGGGCTTCCAGATGGGCGCGCTGGGTGTGCTGCTGGCCGGCGATACGGGGGCGGCGGTGATCGGCCTCGGCTTCCTGCCCGTCTCCATCATCGGCGAGGCCATGCTCTGGACGGCGGCCGCGCTCACCCTCATGACAGGGTGGGACTACTGGGTGGCCGGGCTGCGCCACGCCGCCCGCCCCCCCGGCGCGGCCCCCGAGGCCGACCGCCGATGACCGAACACGCTCTTCCCGGCGCCGCGCGCGCCGCGATAGGAAAGGTGCCGCAAGTGGCCAAGCCTTTGATCCCTGCTGGAAATATCGCCGCCCTCGCCCTGGCCGGGCTGCTGCTCTCGGCCTGTGGCGGCATGGGCGGGATGCGCGTGCCGGGGCTGTCACCGTCCTACTCGGGCGGGGGCGTGGATTTCCCGACCGACAGCCTGACCATCCAGCGCCTCCGCAGCGGCCCCGTGGCCGATGCCCCGGTGCTGACGGTCGAGCCCGGCAATGTCTGGCCGGAGCAGGAAGGCCAGCGCGCCACCATGGCCGACCCCGACGCCGCCCTGCGCGGCCTGCCGCGCGCCACCTTCCCCGAGGCGCCCCGCCAGCCGCCCATGCAGCGCATCGCGCCCCGCGCCGATGGGCGCATCATCAACACGCCCGATGGCGCGGCCGTGACCACCGGCGGCAATGACCGGGTGCAGGGCACGCTCTCGCCGCGCGGCTCGGGCGTGGCGATCCGCGATGGCGGGACCGTCACCATCATCGAGCCCGGCACGCCGCCCCGACTCGTGCCCGCGCCCCGCTGAGCGGCATGAAGATCCTGTATTTCGCCTGGCTGCGCGAAAAGCTCGGCTTGGCCGAGGAGGAGATCACGCCGCCGGAAGGCGTCGTCACCGTCCGCGACCTCATCGCGCACATGGCCGCGCGCAGCCCCGCCCATGCCGAGGCCTTCGCCGCCGGCAAGGGGGTGCGCTGCGCGGTGAACCTCGACTTCGCGACCCCCGATGACCCGGTGAAGCCCGGCGATGAGGTGGCCTTCTTCCCCCCCGTCACGGGGGGCTGACCCCCCATGCCCCGCATCCTCGTCCAGGAAGCTCCCTTCGACGTGGCGGCCGAAATGGCGCGCCTCACCGCATCCCGCGACGACATTGGCGCGTTGGCCAGCTTCACGGGGATTTGCCGCGCCGATGACGGCCTGGCCGCCATGGTGCTGGAGCATTACCCCGCCATGACGGAACGGGCGCTGACGCGCATCGCGGAGGACGCCATGCAACGCTGGCCGCTGACGGGCTGCACCATCATCCATCGCGTGGGGCGCCTCACCCCCGGCGAGCCGATCGTGCTGGTCCTGGCCGCCAGCGCTCACCGGGCCGCGGCGCTGGAAGCCTGCGCCTTCCTGATGGACTGGCTCAAGACCAAGGCCCCCTTCTGGAAGCGCGAGGAACCGCGGGAGGGCGCGCCGCGCTGGGTCGAAGCGCGCGCCGAGGATGACGCGGCGGCCGCGCGTTGGTAGCCCCGCCGAAGCCTGTCCCCGCGCCCCCTCCCATCAAGAGGGCGGCGGCGCTGGTCGCCATACTGGGCGGGGCGCTGCTGCTGCTCTGGCCCGCGGTGCTGAACGGCTATCCGGTCATCTTCAGCGACACGGGGGCCTTCATCTCCCAGACCGTCGTGCCGCTGATGATCTGGGACAAGCCCTGGATCTACGGGCCCTTCGCCTGGGTGTTCCACCAGCATGTCTCGCTGTGGTTCACCGTCATCGCCCATGCGCTCATCGTCTCGCACATGGTGTGGCTGCTGGGGCGCGTGGTGGGGTGGGGCTCGCCGCGCCGGCATGTGGCGCTGTGCCTGGGGCTTGCGGCGCTGACGGCGCTGCCCTGGTCCGTCTCCATCGTCATGCCCGATGTGCTGACGCCGGTCGCCATCCTGGGCACGGCGCTGCTGGCCTGGGGCTGGCCGGCACTGAGCCGGGCCGAGCGCGCCTGGCTGCTGCTGCTGACGCCCATCGCCGTGGCCTCGCATCTGTCGAATTTGCCGGTGATCTTCGCGGTGCTGGTGCTGGCCCTGCTGCTGCGGGCGGGCTGGGGCGTGGCGCTGCGGGCCGCGGTGCCGCTGCTGGGCGCCATCGCCCTGCTGCTGGTGACGAATGTGGTGGGACATGGGCGCCTCTCCATCTCGCCCTATGGCAGCACCTTCCTGCTGGCGCGGATGATCGCGGACGGGCCGGCCCAGCGCACCATCGCGGCCCTCTGCCCGGAGCGCGGCTGGTATCTCTGCCAATTCGTGGGCCAATTGCCGGATGATGCGGATGAGTTCCTCTGGAACAACACCAGCGCGATGAACCGCCGCCCCGACGGCACGGCCATCTTCCTGGGCGGCCGCGAGATCGCCCCGGAGGCGCGCGAGATCGTGATGGAGACCCTGCGGCGCGAGCCCGGCACGGTGGTGATGCTGGGGCTGGGCAATTTCCTGACGCAGATGACCTTGTCCGGCCTCGGCGACACCACCCGCCGGCGGGATGTGGGCTATGGCGTCATCCCGCATCTGCGCAACGGCTTCCCGGCCGCCGAGGTGGCCCGTTTCCAGTCCGCCCTGCAGCAGCGCGACGAGCTGAACGCCTGGGCCCTGGCCGTGGCGCGGGTCTTCCCCCTGGTGCTGATCCTGGCCGCGCCCTTCGCGCTGCTGGCCTGGGCACGGGCCCATGCGGCGCGGGATGCGCGGGCGCTGGGGCTGCTGCTGGCGCTGCTGGTGGGGATGACGGGCAATGCGCTGGCGGTGGGCGCGCTGTCGGGGCCGCATCCGCGCTACCAGGCGCGCATCGCCTGGTTCCTGCCGCTGGCGGCGGTGGTGTTCTGGCGCCCGCGGCAGGTCGTCATCCCGGCAGCAGCGGCTCCGGATCCAGCCAGGTCGCATACCAGCCCAGGCTGAAATGGAGATGCGGGCCGGTGACACGGCCCGTGGCGCCCATGTCGGCGATGCGGGCGCCCTGGTTCACCTCGGCGCCCTCGGCCACATGGATGTCGTTCAGGTGGGCGTAGAGGCTGTGGACCCCATGGCCGTGGTCCAGCACCACCAGCTTGCCGAAGAAGAAGAAATCCGCCGCCAGCGTCACGCGGCCGGGCAGGGTGGCGGCGATGGGCGTGCCCACCGGCCCCGCGATGTCGAGCCCATAATGCGGCGCGCGGGGCTGGCCGTTCAGCACGCGCTGGCTGCCGAAGACGCCGCTGATGCGCCCGCGCGCGGGCCAGGCGAGGTCGCCGGTGAAATCCGTGCGCGGCGTATCCGTGGCGCGCGCCTGGGCCAGGCGCGTGCGCTCCGCGCCGATGCGGCGCAGCGCCTCGGCATCGGGCGTGACCTGGGCGGGCGGCAGGCCGGTGATGTGCTGGATGCGCCAGTCGCGCGGCGCCACCTCCAGCACGCGCGTCTCGGCGCCCACGCGCAGCGTGGCGCGCGAGGCGTGGTCACGGCCGAAACCTAGCGCGAAGCGGCCATCTGGCGAGACGCGCACCGCGCGGCCGTCGAGAGTGACGGCTCGGCCCGCCGCCCCTTCGCCGCGCAGTAGCCCGCCCTGTTCGGGGCGCCCTTGCAAGGTGAAGGCGGCGGCGGGCCGGGAAAGGGCCAGTGCGGGCAGGGCGAGGGCGAGGCGGCGCGCGATCATAGCAGCGTCCCTTGCTTGTCCTCGGCGCTGGGCGCGCGGGCGGATTGGGCCTCCACCTGCCCATCCTGGAAGGTGAGGCGCAGCTTCTGGCCCGGCCGGACGGCGGCGGCGGTGGTGACGGCAGCCCCCTTGGCGTCCTGCACCAGGGCGAAGCCGCGCGCGAGCACGGCGTGGTAGCTGACGGCCTCCAGCCGCGCCGAGAGCCCGGCGAGCTGCGCGCCGCGCTCGCGGATCAGTGCCGAGACCGGCGCGGAGGAGAGGCGGCTCAGCGCCGGCGCGGCCGAACGGCGCTGCTGGCAGCGCGCCCAGGCGGCATCGGCGCGCTGGGCGAGGGAGGCGACCTGGGCGCGGGCGGCGGCCAGGATCTCGCGCGGGTGGCGCAGCCCCGCCTCGGCGCGAACGAGTTGCCCGCGCTTCACCTGCACCAAGGCGGGCAGGGCGCCGGCCAGCCTTTCGCCCCGGTCGTCGAGGCGCTGCCGGGCCTGGGCCAGCAAGGCCGGCGCGTCGGGGATGAAGCGTTCGGCGCGTGTCAGGTTCAGGTGCGCGGCGCGCAGCCGGGCCTGCACGGCCTGGTCCAGCCGCGCGGATTTCTGCGCGATGTCGGCCGCGATCTCGACGCGGGAGGGCACGGCCAGCTCCGCCGCCGCGGTCGGCGTGGGCGCGCGGCGGTCGGAGGCGAAATCGATCAGCGTGGTGTCGGTCTCGTGGCCCACCGCCGAGATCAGCGGGATGGTGCAGGTGGCGGCGGCGCGGACCACCTCCTCCTCGTTGAAGGCCATGAGGTCTTCGAGGGAGCCGCCGCCGCGCGCCACGATGATCACGTCCGGGCGCGGGATGGGGCCATCCGCGGGCAGCGCCGAGAATCCGTTGATGGCGGCCGCGATCTGCGCGGCGGCACCCTCGCCCTGCACCGCGACCGGCCACAGGATCACATGGCGCGGGAAGCGGCGGGCCAGCGTGGTGCGGATGTCCTGGATGACGGCCCCGCGCTCGCTCGTCACCACGCCGATGACGCGGGGCAGCAGGGGCAGGGGCCGCTTGCGCTCGAACAGGCCTTCCTTGAGCAGGGCCACGCGCAGGCGTTCGATGCGCGCCAGCAGCGCGCCCTCGCCGGCATATTCCAGCTTCTCGATGATGAGCTGGTATTTCGAGCGGTCGCCATAGGTGGAGACGCGGCCCGTCGCGATCACCTCCACGCCGTTCTCGGGCTTGAGGCCCAGGTTCCGCACGGCGCTCTTCCACACCACGCTCTCGATCTTGGCGTCCTGGTCCTTCAGCGAGAGGTAGATGTGGCCGGAGGGGTAGGGCTTCACCTCCGTCAATTCGCCGCGCACGCGGATGCGCGCGAAACTCCCTTCCAGGGTGCGCTTGATGGCGCCCGCCAATTCGCCGACACCGTATTCCGGGATGTTGGAGATGGTTCCGTCCATTGGGGCCTTATACGGAACGTTTCGGGTTTTGCGGAGGCAGTGGCATGCGGGTTCTCGTGGTGGGTGGTGGGGGCGGGAACACGCGCTGTGCTGGGCCATCGCGGCCTCGCCCTTGTTGAGCAAGCTGTGGTGCGCGCCGGGCAACCCGGGCATCGCGGAGGTGGCGGAATGCGTGGCGATCGGTGCCACGGACATCGAAGCCCTGGTGGCGTTTGCGAAGTCTGAACGCGTGGACCTCGTCGTGGTTGGCCCGGAGGCGCCGTTGACATTGGGGATCGCCGATGCCTGCGCGGCGGCGGGCATTCCCTGCTTCGGCCCGAGTGCCGCGGCGGCGCGACTCGAGGGCAGCAAGGCCTTCTTCAAGGAGGTGGCGGTGGCCGCCGGCGCGCCCACCGCGCACTACGCCGTCTTCACCGAGGCCGATGCCGCGCGTGCCCATATCCGCGGCCGCGGCGCGCCCATCGTGGTGAAGGCCGATGGGCTGGCCGCCGGCAAGGGCGTGGTCGTCGCCACGACGGAAGCCGAGGCGCTGGAGGCCGTCACCGACATGATGGAGGCCGGCATCCATGGCGCGGCCGGCGCGCGCGTCGTCATCGAGGAATGCCTGGTGGGCGAGGAGATCAGCTTCTTCGCGCTTTGTGACGGTGTCTCCGCCATCCCCTTCGGCGCCGCGCAGGACCACAAGCGCGCCCATGACGGCGACACGGGGCCGAACACCGGCGGCATGGGCGCCTATTCGCCCCCGCCCGCCTTCACGCCCGCGCTGCAGGAGGAGGTGATGGCCACCTGCATCCGCCCCGTGCTGGCCGAGATGGCGCGGCGCGGCGCGCCCTTCCGCGGCGTGCTCTTCGCCGGGCTGATGCTGACCGAGGCGGGACCCAAGCTGCTGGAATTCAACACCCGCTTCGGCGACCCCGAATGCCAGGCGCTGATGCTGCGCCTGAAGAGCGACCTGCTGCCCGCCCTGCTGGCCGCGACCCAGGGCGAACTCGCGCATTTCGACCTGCGGTGGGAGGGGCTGTCCTCCATCGTGGTGGTGATGGCGGCGGAGGGTTATCCCGCCGCCCCCGTCACGGGCAGCGAGATCCGCGCGCTGGAGGCGGCGGCGCAGGTGCCGGATGTGACCATCTTCCATGCCGGCACGGCGCGGCGCGAGGATGGCGCGCTGGTCGCCGCCGGCGGGCGCGTGCTGGGGGTGGCGGCGGTGGGGGCCAGCCTGCGCGAGGCCCGCGCGGCCGCCTATGCCGCGGTGGACCGGGTGGACTGGCCGGGCGGCTTCTGCCGGCGGGACATCGGCGCCCGGGGGCTTTGACGCCGCCTGGCGGCGCGCGTGCAGCCACCCCGCACCCATCGCGTTCCTTCCCTGTGGTGGCGGAAGGAGTTCGCGATATGGTGTCGTTCAAAGGCTATCTGGAAATGTGCAGGTTCCAGGATTCACCCGAGGCCGATTTCGTCCAGGCGGCCCTGGCCGATGGGCGGATCCATGGCGCGGGTTCCTGGGAGGAACTGCGCGCCTATCTTGAGACGGAGCGAAACGCCTCGGCGCGCGAGGTGCAGGCCGCGCAGAACATCTGGCAGGACTTCCAACGCTCGCCCTGAGCCTCAGATGTCCAGGCCCCAGTAATGGACGGTGCCGCCATTGACCTGGGCCGTGGAAATCCCCTCGGCCGGGATGGCGGTGGCCGTGCCGAATGGGCCCGCCGCGGGATAGACCGCGACCGCCATGGCGCTGCCGCCGATATCGCATTGCGCGACATAGCGCGTGGCGACGACCATGGGCGCGCGGATGGACATGCTGTCGGACACCAGGATCTGCACATGGATGGTCTTGCCGGCGGTGGCGTTCCAGGTGGCGAGGCGCCCGTGCTCGCCGCAGACCTCGAGGCCGAAGCCGATGCCTTCCACCTTGAAGTAGGGGTCGCTGTCCTTGGTGTCGTAGTCGAGCGTGCCTGGGTTCTTGCTCGCGGCGCCGTCGTCGAACTCCTTGTAGGCCTTCAGCAGGAAGCTGCCGTTCCGCAGCACGGGGCAGACATTGTAGGCCGCGTCATTCGTCCCCTGCGGCTTATGGTAGAAGATCGAGCCCGCCACCAGCACGAGCGAGCCGGCCTTCTTGGAGGTGGATTTCAGCGCCGAATAGATCGCGTGCTTGTCGTCGCGGTCCATGGCGAGGGGGCCATGCTGCGCCACCACCTTGCCGATCTGCCCGTAGCCGGACCAGAAATACTCGGGCGCCACCAGCATGCGCACGCCGGGCCTGCCGCCCTGCTTGGTCTTCAGGATCGCATTCGCCTGCTGGACCGTCATGTCGAACTCGGCGGCACGGTTCGCGGGGTTCGCCCCGAAGCCGTTCTTGTCCACCTTGAGCATGCCAAGGGCGAGGTAGGGCATGGCGCATCACTCCCCTGCGGCCCATGAAGCGGCCCGGTTGCGTGAAGGCTTCCAGATACGGCCCTGAGTTGCAAGGCCGATCCGGCCGGGTCAGGCGCCCTGGTCGAGCAGCGGCGCCAGGGCGGCGGCCTCGGCCTCGGGCAGCAACCCCTCGCGCAGGAAGAGGTGGATCAGCACCAGGTTCACGTTGAACTTCACGCTGTCCGTCTCGCGCACCGCCTCCAGCAGGCGGGCGGCGGGCCAGAGCTCGAAGCGCTCCACCTCGTCGTCGTTGGGGGTGGGGGTGAAGTCTTCGGGCAGGTCCAGGTCATAGACGTGCAGCACGTCGCGCCGGAGGCCCTCGGGCAGCGTCAGGATGTAGGAGACGCGGCCGGCGGGGCGGGCGCCCGCCACCAGCGCGGAGGGGATGGAGGCTTCCTCCGCGGCTTCCTTCACCAGCGTCTCGGCCGGCGTCAGTCCCGCCGGCACCCCGCCGCCCACCAGGTTGTCGAGCTGCCCCGGGGCCACCGCCTTGTCGCGCGCCCGCACCCCCACCCAGACATGCAGCCCATCGGCGCGCCGCACCAGCCCGTTCAGGTGGACGCCATGCCCGATGATGCCGAAGGCGGGGATGGCGCCGCGGTCGAGCGTGCCCAGCACCGGCCCCTCGAAGCCCGTGCGGATGTCGAAATTCTCGCCGCGGATGCGCAGGAAGCCCTGCTTGGCCAGGTCGCGGCAGGCGGCGGCCAGGGCGTCGGACCGCGCGCCGGCGCTGCGCAGCCGGCCCGCCATGGCGACGCCATCCCCGTCGAAATGGAAGCTCTGCGGCAGGAAGGTCAGCGCCTGGGCCAGCTCCTTCGACACCCAGCCCACCTGCGGCCCGCCGAAGCGGAAGGGCAGGAGGTGCGCGGGAGAGGGCGTGTTGTTGCAGGCCAGGATGTGGCGCATCAGCGTGGAGGACATGTCATCCATCTAACACCGGGCCCGCGCTTTCCAACCTGCGCGTTCCGCGCCATGTGGCTGCGATGCAACCGAAGCCCCCCGGAAACCACCGCAGCGCCCTGATCTCCATCCTCCCCTATCTCTGGCCACGCGGCGAGACGGAGATGAAGGTCCGGGTGGTGGTGGCGGTGATCTGCCTCATCCTCGCCAAGGCCGCGGGCGTGCTGGTGCCCATCGCCTATGCCCGCGCGGTGGACGCGCTGGCCCCGCGCGAGGGGGTGGGGGCCATGCTCGCCATCCCCATCGCGCTCATCCTGGGCTACGGGCTGCTGCGGGTGGTGAGCGCGGGGCTGGCGGAGCTTCGCAACGCCGTCTTCGCCAAGGTGCAGGCGCGGGCCGCGCGCTGGGTGGCGCTGCGGGTGTTCCGCCACCTGCACGCGCTGTCCATGCGCTTCCACATGGACCGCGCCACGGGCGGGCTGTCGCGCGTGATCGAGCGCGGCACGCGCGGTATCGCCATCGCGCTGAACTTCCTGCTGTTCAACATCATCCCGACCATCGTGGAAATCTTCCTGGTGGCGGGCATCCTGTGGTGGATGTTCGACGTCAGCTTCGCGCTGACGGTCATCGTCACCATCGTGGGCTACATCGCCTTCACGCTGATCTTCACCAATTGGCGGCTGCGCTTCCGCCGCGCGATGAACGCGATGGACGAGGAGGCGAACACCAAGGCCATTGACAGCCTGCTGAACTACGAGACGGTGAAGTATTTCAACAATGAGCGCCACGAGGCCGCGCGCTACGACGAAAGCCTGCAGCGCTACGAACGCGCCTATACCCGCAGCGAGACCACGCTGAACATGCTCAACGCGGGCCAGGCGCTGATCATGGCGGCGGGGCTGACGGTGGTGATGCTGCTGGCCGGCGGCGGCATCGCGAACGGCACGATGAGCGTGGGCGACTTCGTGATGGTGAACACCTACCTCATCCAGCTCTACCTGCCGCTGAACATCCTGGGCTTCGCCTACCGCGAAATCCGCCAGGGGCTGACGGATATGGAGCAGATGTTCTCCCTGCTCGATGTCCCGCGCGAGGTCGAGGACGCGCCCGGCGCCCCCGCGCTGAGCGTGCCGGAGGGGCGCGTGGTGTTCGACGACGTCCGCTTCCACTACCGCCCCGACCGCGAAATCCTGAAGGGCGTCAGCTTCGAGGTGCCGCCGGGGCGGATGCTGGCCATCGTGGGGCCCACGGGGGCGGGGAAGTCCACCATCTCGCGCCTGCTGTTCCGCTTCTATGATGCGACGGGCGGGCGCGTGCTGGTGGATGGGCAGGATGTGCGCGGCGTGACGCAGGACAGCCTGCGCCACGCCATCGGCGTGGTGCCGCAGGACACGGTGCTGTTCAACGACACCATCGCCTACAATATCGGCTATGGGCGGCCGGGGGCGAACGAGGCCGAGGTCATCGAGGCCGCTAAGCTCGCCCAGGTGCATGACTTCGTGATGAAGCTGCCCGATGGCTACAAGACGCGGGTGGGTGAGCGGGGCCTGAAGCTCTCGGGTGGCGAGAAGCAGCGCGTGGCCATCGCGCGCACCATCCTGAAGAACCCCCGCGTGCTGATCCTGGACGAGGCGACCAGCGCGCTCGACACCGCGACGGAACAGGAGATCCAGTCCGCGCTGCGGCAGGTGGCGACGGGGCGGACCACGCTGGTCATCGCGCACCGGCTTTCCACGGTGGTGGAGGCGGATGAGATCATCGTGCTGCAGGAGGGGCGCATCGCGGAGCGCGGCACCCATGCGGGGCTGATCGCGGAGGGGGGCTCTACGCCCAGATGTGGCAGCGCCAGGCCGATGCGGTGGCGGCCGCCGAGGCGGCGGCGCGGGCGGAGGCGGAGGCGCGCTTCGGCGAGGAGATGAGTGCGCGGCGACAGGGCGAACTTCCCTCCGGCGCCTGATCCGCGCCGGCGGACGCCGGAGCGGTGAATCAGTCGCCCAGCCAGCGCCTGATCCGCGCCGACGGACGCCGGAGCGGTGAATCAGTTGTCCATACATGAAGCAGCCGTAAGCTTTGCCCCCTTCCGTCGCGGCACCGCCTGCCCCATGTCGGGGCCTGCGTATGTAACCGGGAAAGAATGAGCATGGAGCAACAGACGCCCGAGGATCTGAGCCACGCGGGCTCGGTCGTGGACAAGGCGATCGAATACATGCTGGAGCAGAACATCGCGCCGGTCTCGGCGGCCTCGGCCCTGCTGGGCGGGGCGCTGGGATTGCTCTCGCGCAGCATGGATGACCGCTCCATCGCGGGCGTGCTGCGCCAGGCGCTGGCGAGCGTGGAGGCGGGGGAGCTGCGCCAGCTTCCGACCCTGCCGCGCTGAGGCCTTCCACGGGGGCGGGAATCGCCGCGCGCGCTTGACTTCGCGCGCCGGCTGACGCAAACAACCCCACGCATTGACACCGCGCGCGGTATGCCGCGCGCGCTTTTCGTTTGGGATCACGATCATGGCTCGCCGCTGCGGCATCACCGGCAAGACGGTTCAGTCTGGCAACAATGTCAGCCACGCGAACAACAAGACGCGCCGGCGCTTCCTGCCCAACCTGCAGCACCAGTCCTTCTGGTCGGACGTGCTGGGCACCTCCATCCAGATCCGCCTGACGACGCACGGCATCCGCACCATCGAGCACAATGGCGGCCTCGACGCCTTCCTGCTCACCACGCCGGACCGTCGCCTGCCGGCCGAGGCCATCACCCTGAAGCGCCGCGTCGAGCGCGCCCAGGCGAAGAAGGCCGCGGCCTGACAGCACGAACGGGCGCAAGCCCGAGCAAGCGCGCCGCGCCCGCAAGGGCCGGCGCGTTTTCGTTTTCACCGAGTCTCGCCGGATGAGACGGTCCAGGGTTTCTTAACCCTCCCCAGTTATCTTCCGCGTCATGTCGAGCGGTTCCATCCTCTTCTGCCTCTCCTTCCTGGTCCTCGCGGCGGGCCTGGTCGTGGTGTCCCTCTTCCGGCAGCGCCAACTGACGGCGCGCCTGGCCGCCGCGGAGGCACGCGCCACCCGCGGCGGCCGCGCCCTCGACCTCATGGCGCGGGAGGTGCACGGGCTGGGCCTGGGCCTGCTCGGCCGCGCCCAGGTGCTGGGCGGCGAGGCGGGGGCCGGCTTCGAGGCCGAGGCGCGGCGCATCCTCTCCCTCGCCGATGCGGTGGTGGAGGCGCATGGCGTGGTCAGCGCCGCGCGCGCCCTGCGCGATGAGCGCTTCGCCCTGGGCCCCGTCCTGGCCGATTCGGTGGAAGCCGCGCAGCGCCAACTCGGCCCCGGGCTGCGCCATTGGCGCCTCGACCCCGTGCTCGAATCGCTGGTGGTGCGGGCCGATGCCCGGGCGCTGCGGGGCGCGCTGGTGCAGGTGCTCTGCCGCGCCGCCCGCGCGACGGGCGAGGGCGACTTCATTGACATCCGCGCCGTGCAGACCCCCCAGGGCGTCACCATCGTGGTGGAGGATGAGGGGCTGGGCCTCGCTGTGGATGATCTCTCGCCCACCCTGCATTGCGGTGAGGAGCCGCGCACGCGCGGCCTGGTGCTGGGCCTTTCGCTCGCCCGCGCCCTGCTGCGCGCCCATGGCGGGGAGCTGGTGATGGAGGCCGCACCCGGCGTGGGCGCGCGTGCCTTCCTCTCCCTGCCCGCGAACCGGGTGGTGGCGAACTGACGCGCCCCTCAGGGCATCTCGTACAGCAGGATCATGCTGCGCTGGGCGGCGCGTTCATTGTCGTCGGAGATGAGGGCGACCAGGGTGCGCCCGGCCCGACGGGCCACGGCCACGCCTTCCCAATTGTCGGCTGGGCCATCGCCGGGCAGGCGCAGCAGCGTCTCACCGCGCAGCGGGGCCTGGCCCGCGAAGGCCTGGGGCGGCAGATGCGCCAGCCGGCACCGGAAGCCACCGAACAGCGAAAAATCCCGTTCGAGCACCAGCGCGCCGCCATCGGGCAGGCCGGCCGCGCCGGTCGGCACCATGGGGGTGGCCGGGGCGTAGTCGCGCGGGGTCCAGGCCACGCGGCGGCCCTGGATTGTGCCGAGCCAGGCGCGGGTGGTGCCGGGCGCGGTGCCGCGCAACTGCTCGGCCAGGGCCAGCAGCCTTCCATCGGCCAGCAGGGTCAGCCCCTCCAACCCACCATTGGAGGGCGCCTCGTTGAGGCCCGGCGGGGTGGGGAAGGGTGCGCCAGGCCCTTCCAGCTGGCGGTGGCGCTGAATGCGGTGGCGGCGCTCGAAGCCCACCAGCCAGTCGCCATCGGGCAGGCGGGTCAGCGCCTCCGCATCGCCATGGGTGATGCCCCGCAGGGGCGCGCCGGCGGCGTCACGCAGCGGGCCGTGCCGCACGCCGGAGAGGGCGCGGGGCGCGCCCGCCGCGTCCAACTCCAGCCGCGCCCGCCACCAGCGGCCGCGGTCGCTGACGGCGGTCAGGGTGAGGTCGGGCCTCATGTGCAGGCCGGAAAACCCGCCGAAGCCCCAGGCGCCGGTGTCCAGCACCAGCCCGCCCAGAGGGCGCAGGCCGGGCGTAGCTGGCTCGGGCAGGGGGAAGGCGCCGGCGCGCGGCAGCGGGTCGCCCCGCGCCGCGCAGGCGGGCAGGGCGAGGGGGAGGGCCAGGAAGGCGCGGCGTGGGGTCAGATCACCGCCGGGGCGCGCCGCATCAGATGACAGCCGGCGCGCGTTCGGAGGCGGCCCGTTGCCACGCCTCGGCCGCGTCCTCGTCGAAGAGTTCGGCCAGCTTCTTCATCATGGTGCCGCCCAGCTCCTCGGCGTCCACGATCGTCACGGCGCGGCGGTAGTAGCGCGTCACGTCATGGCCGATGCCGATGGCGATCAGCTCCACCTGGTTGCGCGTCTCGATGGTCTTGATCACGTCGCGCAGATGGCGTTCCAGGTAGTTGCCCGGGTTCACCGAGAGCGTGCTGTCATCCACCGGCGCGCCGTCGCTGATCACCATCAGGATGCGGCGATGCTCGCTGCGGGTCAGCAGGCGCTTGTAGGCCCAGTCCAGCGCCTCGCCGTCAATGTTCTCCTTCAGTAGCCCCTCGCGCAGCATCAGCCCGATGGAGCGGCGGGCGCGGCGCCAGGGCGCGTCGGCGGCCTTGTAGACGATGTGGCGCAAATCGTTCAGGCGGCCGGGGTTGCGGGGCTTGCCCTCGGCCACCCAGCGCTCGCGGCTCTGGCCGCCCTTCCAGGCGCGGGTGGTGAAGCCCAGGATCTCGGTCTTGACCGCGCAGCGTTCCAGCGTGCGGGCCAGGATGTCGGCGCACATGGCGGCCACCGTGATGGGGCGGCCGCGCATGGAGCCAGAATTGTCGATGAGCAGGGTCACGACGGTGTCGCGGAAATCCGCGTCGCGCTCCCGCTTGTAGGAGAGCGAGAGGGTGGGGTTGGCCACGACGCGCGCGAGGCGCGCCACGTCCAGGATGCCCTCCTCCAGGTCGAAATCCCAGGCGCGCTGCTGCTGCGCCATCAGCCGGCGCTGGAGCCGGTTGGCGAGCTTGGAGACCACGCCCTGCAAGTGCTGCAATTGCTGGTCGAGCTGCTGGCGCAGGCGGGTGAGTTCGTCGGGGTCGCAAAGGTCATCGGCCTCCACCACCTCGTCGAACTGGGTGGAGAAGGCGCGGTAGCGGCTGGCATCGTCGGTGACGGGGACCTCGCGGCGGGCCTGGGGGCCGCCGGGCTTCTCGTCGCCCTCGGCGGCCGCGCCCTCTTCCTCGGATTCCTGGGCCTCCTCGTCGGCGGCGTCGCCCTCCATGGTCTCGGGCTCGGCGCCCTGCATGGATTCCTGGTCCTGCGACTGCGCCTCGCCGGCCGAGGACTGGTCCTGCTGGCTGGCTTCCTCGGCGCCCTCGTCGCCCTCCTGGTCTTCGTTGGCCTCGCTTTCCAGCTCGGCCTCGGCCAGATCCATGGCGGCGAGCAATTTGCGCGCGGCGCGGGCGAAGCCCTCCTGGTCATCGGTGGCGGAGCAGAGCTCGTCCATCGCGGCGCTGGCTTTGTCGTCCAGGCTGTCGCGCCACATGTCCAGCACGCGTTGGGCCGCGGGCGGCACGGCCTCGCCCGAGATGCGTTCGCGCGCCATCAGGGCCAGCGCCGAATGCAGCGGCAGCTGGTCCTTGCGCGTCATGCGGTCATAGCCCTCCGCCTCGCACTCCTCCGAGAGGCGGGCGCGGAGGTTGGCGGCCACACCCGCCATGTGCCGGCTGCCCACCGTCTGCACGCGCACATCCTCCAGCGCGTCGAAGACCTCGCGCGCCTCCTTGCGGGCAGGCGCGCGGGCGGCGTGGGTCGCTTCGTCGTGGTGGCGCAGCTTGAGCGCCACGGCATCGGCGGCCCCGCGCAGCTTGGCCATCTCGGCGGGGGGAAGGCTGCGGGTGGGCAGCGGCAGGCGGGCGCGCTTGCCCGAGACGCCGGCGGGGCCAGGCTGGAAGGCGACCTGGACTTCCGTCTGTTGCGCGATGGCGCGCACGGCGCCAGCGGTCGCCCGCTTGAACTCTTCCTGCCGCGTGAGGTCCTGTTTGCTCATGTCATGCCTGCCTTGCGAGCCAGATCCAGCACGCGCCGCGCGCGAGCAGGCCGGTGGCGATCGAGGCGCCCAGCGCCTGGACGAGATTGGAAGTGACGCCCGAACCGACCCAGGGGTTGGACGCCTGGGTCAGCGAGAGGATGAGGCCGGCCAGCGCGCCCGCCACCATCCAGCGGGTGAAGGTGGCGGCGCGCTCCTGCGCGGGGGTCTGGACGGGGCGGGGCGGGGCCGTGGCGGCCTGCGCCTTGGGCGCGCGCCGGCGCGGCCCCAGCCTTTGCCGGGCGCTGCGTGGAATGGCCTGTGCCGCCCTGCGCCCCACCCTCGCCTCAGCCCGCCTTCTTGTAGAGGCCGGTCGCGATCTCCTCGTTGAAGCAGCGCTGGTAGTACTCCGCCACCGTCGAACGCTCGGCCTCGTCGCACTTGTTGAGGAAGGTCAGGCGGAAGGCGAAGCCCACATCGCCGAAGATGCGCGCATTGTCCGCCCAGGTGATGACGGTGCGCGGCGACATGACGGTGCTGATGTCGCCCGCGATGAAGCCGGCGCGCGTCAGGTCCGCCAGCGCCACCATCGCCTCGACCTGCTTCTTCATCTTGGGGTCGCTGCTGCCGATCTTGGCGAGGACGATCTCCGTCTCCTGCGCGTGCGGCAGGTAGTTCAGCGTCGCCACGATGTTCCAGCGGTCCATCTGGCCCTGGTTGATCTGCTGCGTGCCGTGATAGAGGCCCGTCGTGTCGCCCAGGCCCACCGTGTTGGCGGTGGCGAACAGCCGGAACATCGGGTGCGGGCGGATCACGCGGTTCTGGTCGAGCAGCGTCAGCTTGCCCTCGACCTCCAGCACGCGCTGGATCACGAACATCACGTCCGGACGGCCCGCGTCATACTCGTCGAAAACCAGCGCGCAGGGGTGCTGGAGCGCCCAGGGCAGGATGCCCTCGCGGAACTCCGTCACCTGCTTGCCGTCCTTGAGGACGATGGCGTCCTTGCCGATGAGATCAATTCGGCTGATGTGGCTGTCCAGGTTCACGCGGATGCAGGGCCAGTTGAGGCGCGCGGCCACCTGCTCGACATGGGTGGACTTGCCCGTGCCGTGGTAGCCCTGGATCATCACGCGGCGGTTGTGCGCGAAGCCGGCCAGGATGGCGAGCGTGGTCTCGCGGTCGAAGCGGTAGGCGGGGTCGGGCTCCGGCACATGCTCGGTCCGGACGGAGAAGGCCGGCACTTCCATGTCGATGTCGAGGCCGAAGACCTCGCGCGCGTTCACCGTCACATCCGGCATGTTGATCGCGCTGGTCGGGCGCACTTCACCGATCGGGGCCACTTGGTTCATCACGCTTCCGCTTCGCTGCAAGGGAGAGTTTCGGGATGTTAGGGCAGTCGTTCCCGGGCGTCACCCCGGGGCGAGGGGCCTAGCAAGGCATGGTGATGCGGCGCGAGGCCGCAAGCCCGTTCCAGCGCGCGCGCCTGGCGCATCACCGCATCGGGCCAGGTCACGCCCGTGGGGCTGAAGGGCAGGCCGGCACTCGCCAGCGCCCGCGCCGTCCAGGCGTTGCAGTTGTTCTCCAGCGTATAGGTCTCGCGCGCCTCGAAGAAGAGAAGATGCGGCAGGGCGTCCACGCGGATGGGGATGGGTGCCTGGCCCGCGAAGGCGTCGGCGATGAAGGCCGCCAGGCGCGCGCGGGTGGCGGGCGCCATGGGCAGGGCCGAGATGTCGCGCCCCGGCACCGCCTGTCCGGGCGGTGCGCGCAGCGGCGTGACCTGGAGGGCGGCGGGGCCGGGCAGGGGGCCGCGCAGCCATTCCCCCAGCGAGGGCTCGGGCGAGGTGATGAAGCTGCGCTTGCCGAAGCCGAACATGACCGTGTGCGCGTCCGGCAGGCGGGCGGCCAGCGCGCCCAGCACGGGGCCCTGCAGCGCCTCCATCGGCAATGCCACGTCGCTGTGCCAGGAGATGGCGACCACCCAGGCCGGCAGCCCGCCCGGATCGAGCGCGCAGGAGGTGACCTGCGGCTGGTGCAGGCTGGCGCAGCCCGGCAGCAGGGAAGCGGCGAGGACGGCGCGGCGGCTGGGCATCAGCCCGCCGCGGCCGCGGGCTCGGCCTGGGTGCCCACGCGGCGGCGCAGCAGGGAATAGGCGCGGTTGATGTCCTTCAGTCGTTCTTCGGCGCTGCGGTCGCCGCCGTTCGCGTCCGGATGGTAGCGCTTGGCGAGTTCCTTGTAGCGCGCCTTGAGCGTGGCGGCCTCCAGCGGCCAGGAGAGTTCCAGCAGGCCCAAGGCCGCGCGCAGCTCGGGCGGGGCCTCGCGCTTGGGCTCGACGCGGCGCTTCTCGTGCAGGGCGGTGTCGCGCAGGATGCCCAGCGGGTCCGCGACCCGATCGGGGTCCAGCCGCGCGCCCAGGCGGCCCAGCGGCCAGGTGGGACGCTGCCAGCCGGTGTCGGAGCGGATGGCGTGCTCGATGTCGTTGGGACCCATGCCGCGGTAGAAATCCCAGCCCTTGTTGTATTCGCGCACATGCTCCAGGCAGAACCAGAGATATTCGCTCAGGCGGCGATCCTTGGGCGCACGGAATTCCCCGGCCTCGGTGCAGCCGGGCGCGGCGCAGCCACGGGGCGGGGCCTTCGGGTCGGTCTGGGGCTGGAAGCTCGTGCGCCGGGCCATCGGTCGGTTATGGGTTTGCGGTGCGGGCTTGGCAACATCGCGGCGTTGGGCAAGTTTCGTGGCATGTCCGATCGCGCCACCCGCATCCGCACCGCGCTTGACGCGCAATTCCAGCCGCTTCACCTGGAGGTGGTGGATGACAGCCACATGCATGCGGGCCATGCCGGCGCGCGGCCGGAGGGCGAGACGCATTACAGCGTGCTGCTGGTCAGCCCCATCTTCTCGGGCATGTCACGCGTGAACCGTTCGCGCGCCGTGCACGCCACGCTGGCGGCGGAATTCGCCAATGGGCTGCACGCGCTGGCGCTGACGCTGCGCGCGCCGGAGGAAGTGGGTTAGCCTTGCTGAGCGACTGATTCACCGCTCCGGCGATTCCGCCTCCGCGGATCAGGCGCTATTCGGCCTTCGCGGGTTCAGGCGGCTGGTCGCTCCATTCCGGCCATTTCTTCCGGACGACCGGGCTCGACGGCGCATAGGCATGGCAGGTGCCGAGCAGCGCGGGGCGCTTGCGGGGCGCGCCCTTCGCCTCGGCCGCGCGCTGGGCGGCCTGGCGGCGGCTGCGGATGGGCCACATGGTCTGGAAGGCGACGGTGGCCATCTGGGCCAGCAATTCGCGCAGATGGGTGCAGCCCTCCACGCCGCCCACACGCTCATTCACCGCGCGGTTGAAGCCCGGACCGATGGAGAGCCCCGCCAGCCGCGCGAAATTGGGCGTGGCGCCGGGGCAGACGGCGAAGGGCGTGTGGTCGGAGGCGGCCTCGCAGGCGGTGATGACCATGTCCTCGTTCACCGTCAGGCGGATCCACATGCCATGGATGGGGTCGCCCGGGTTCACCTGGCCGCGGTGCTCGGAGGGGAAGCCGTAGGTCTTGGTGTCGGTGAGGTGCGCCTCCACGTCCACCAGCCCATCCTCGCGCAGGTAGCCGCGCAGCGAGATGTCGCGCAGGTGTTCGAGCTTGCGGGGGCGGGGGCGGGGAGGGGCATGTCCGGACAATAGGCGGAATGCTGCGTCGCCGCAAAGGCGCGGGGAAAGACGCCGCAAAGCGGCGCGGGGGATGCCTCGCAAAGCGGCGCGCCAGGGCCTGCGGGCTTCCGGCCCGGCGGGGGGCGTGGTAGCGCGCCCCACCTGTTCCAGAGCCAGAGAAGGGGCCACCCCCGATGTCCGACCAGCCCAACCCCACCCAGAATGGCGACGCCAACGGCAACCCGCCGCCGCCGCTCATCGTCGAGATCCAGTATGCGAAGGACATCTCCTTCGAGGTGCCGGGCGCGCCCGCCATCTTCACCACGCTCCGCAGCCAGCCCCAGGTGAACCTGGATGCGGACCTGGAGGTGAAGCAGCTCCAGGAAGGCGCCAATGTCTTCGAGGTGGCGCTGATGCTGCGCGTGGAGGCCCGCGCGCAGGAGGCGGTGTGCTACATCGTCGAGGTCACCTATTGCGGCGTCTTCACGCTGAACCTGCCGGCCGAGCACGCGGACCAGGTGCTGCACGTGGATTGCCCGCGGCTGCTCTATCCCTATGCGCGGACGATGGTGTCCGAACTCAGCGCCCAGGGCGGCTTCCCCACGCTGATGCTGCCGCCCATTGACGTGGCGCAGCTTCTGCACGCCAAGCGCCAGCAGCAGGCGGGTGCCTCGCCTTCCGTCGGCCACGCCTGATCCGGCGCCGGGCCGCGCGCCCGGTTCCCCACCCCTCCGCCGTCCGGGCCAAGGCCCGGCGAACCCGACCGGGCAGGCCTTCGCCGCCCGGTTTTTTCTTTCCGTATAAGTGCTTGTCGAGGGGTAAAGCCTCGGCCATCATCCCGTTGGACGAGTGTTTGGGGGGCTTCGTGCAACCTATCCGATGGGTGCGACGGCGGGTCGCGTCGCCGTGATGTCAATTTCTTTCATCGCAATTAACTAATAATTTATGCTTTCCCTGATTGCATGCAAGTGGAGTTTCGCTCTAGGTAAATTTATTCATGCAAGGTTGTCACAAAAAGTGCAACTTAACTCAATATTGACCCCGTCCGCCGCCGCGATCCTTCCCTTCCCCCGCGAAGCCCGAATCGCGCCGCGACCCATCCTCCTCTCGCCGCCCGAGCTCTCGGGCAACGAGCTGGACGAGGTGGCGCAGGCCCTGCGCAGCGGCTGGCTCGCCCCCGCCGGCCCCACCCTGGCGGCCTTCGAACAGGCCGTGGCCGAGAGCATGCAGGCGCCCGAGGCGATCGCGCTGAACTCGGGCACGGCGGCGCTGCACCTGGCCTATCGCGTGCTGGGCGTCGCACCCGGCGACGAGGTCTGGACCACCACCCTCACCTTCATCGCCACCATCGCCCCAGCCGTGCAGATGGGCGCCACCCCGCGCTTCCTCGACGTCTGCCCGCAGAGCTGGACGCTCGACCCCGCGCGGCTGCGGCGCGAACTCGCGGCCGCGGCGCGGCGGGGCCGTCTGCCGCGGGTGGTGGTGCCGGCGGACCTCTTCGGCCAGCCCTCCGACATGCCGGCCATCCGCGCCGCCTGCGCGCGCTGGGGCGTGCCCGTGCTGTCGGACAGCGCCTGCGCCATGGGCGGGCTCCAGCACGGAAGGCCGGCCGGGGCGGGGGCCGATCTGTCGGTGGTCAGCTTCAACGGCAACAAGATCATCACCACCGGCGGCGGCGGCGCCCTGCTGGGGGACCCCGCCCTGCTGGCCCGCGCCCGGCACCTGGCCACCCAGGCGCGGGAGGTCGCGGCGCACTACCAGCACGAGACGACCGGCCACAACTACGCCATGGGCAGCGTCACCGCCGCCATCGGCCTGGCCCAGCTGCCGGAGCTGGAGCGCCGGGTCGCCGCGCGGCGCGCCATCTTCCGCCGCTACCAGGAGGCGCTGGGCCATCTGCCCGGCATCACCTTCATGCCGGAACCGGGCTGGGCGCGGTCCTCGCGCTGGCTCACCGCCATGGTGGTGGACCCGCAGCGCTTCGGCGCCGACCGCGAGCTGATCCGCATGGCGCTGGCCGCCCAGGGCATCGAGAGCCGCCCGGTCTGGAAGCCCATGCACCTGCAGCCTGCCTTCCGCGACGCGCCGCGCTCGGGCGGGGCCTTCGCGACGGGGCTGTTCGAGGACGGGCTCTGCCTGCCCTCCGGCAGCGGGCTGACCGCGGCCGAGCAGGGGCGCGTCATCGAGGCGGTCCTCGGGGTGGCGCGGCGGGGCTGAGGCCGATGGCGCGCCTCCTCTACCTGCACCAGCATTTCTCCACGCCCGCCGGCAGCACGGCCACGCGCAGCCATGCCCAGGCGCGGGCGCTGGTGCGGGCGGGCCATGCGGTGACGCTGGCCACCGGCCGCTTCGAGGGCGCGGTGACGGGCCTCGACACCCCCTTCCGGCGCGGACGGCGGGAGGGGAGGGTGGACGGCATCCGCGTGGTGGAGTTCGCCATCCCCTACGGCAACGCGATGGGCCTCGCCGCGCGCAGCCTGGCCTTCCTGCGCTATGCGGCGCGCGCCACGCGGCTGGCGGCGGCGGAGCCCTGGGATGCGGTGATCGCCTCCTCCACGCCGCTCACGGTGGCGCTGCCGGCGCTGGAGGCGCGGCGGCGGCATGGCACGCCCTTCCTGTTCGAGATGCGCGACCCCTGGCCCGAGCTGCCCGCCGCATTGGGCCTGCGCGCGCGGCCCGTGCTGGCGGCGATGGGGGCCCTGGCCGATGCCGCCTGCCGCCGCGCGCGGCGCGTGGTGGCGCTGAGCGAGGGCATGGCGGCCATCGCCCGCGGTCGCGGTGCGGCGGAGGTGGCGGTCATTCCCCAGGGGGCCGATCTCGACCTCTTCGGCCCGCAGGTGGCGCCCTGGCGGCCTGAGGGGGTGGGCAGCCACGAGATCCTGGCCGTCTATGCGGGGGCGCATGGGGCGGCCAACGGGCTCGGCCTGCTGCTGGAGGCCGCGCGCCTGCTGGCCGCGCGGGGTGAACGGCGGGTGCGGCTGGTTCTGGTGGGCGAGGGGGCCACGAAGCCCGCCCTGGTCGCGCAGGCGGCGGGCCTGCCCAACCTCACCTTCCTGGACCCCCTGCCCAAGTGCCAGGTGGCCGGGCTGCTGGCGGGCGCGCAGGTGGGGCTTCTCTGCCTTGCCCCCGTGCCGGAATTCGCGGGGCATGTGGCGCCCAACAAGCTGGTGGACGTGCTGGCGGCCGGCCTGCCCGTGCTGTCCAACCTGCCCGGCGAGACGGCCGAGCTGCTGGCCACCCATGGCGCGGGCGAGACGGTGGGCCCGCGCGACGCGGCGGGCCTGGCCGATGCCCTGACGCGCCTGGCCGACGACCCCGCCCGCCGCCGCGCCATGGGCGAGGCCGCCCGGGCGCTGGCCCTGCGCCGCTTCGACCGCCGCCTGCTGACGGCGCGCTTCGTGGCTGAGGTGGAGGCCTGCCTGCCATGATCCTGATGCTCTCCGCCGCCCATCCGGCCGATGACATGCGCGTGGTCCGCAAGGAGGGCGCGGCGCTGGCGGCGGCGGGGTGGGAGGTGACGCATCTCTGCCCCGGGCCGGGTGGCGCGCTGCCCCCGGTGGCCGGCGTGGCCATCGAGACGGTGGCCGGGCGCGGGCGGCTCGCCCGCCTGCCGGCGCTCTATCGGCGCGCCATGGCGCTGCGGCCGCGGGCCATCCATGCCTCCGAGCCCGATGCCTGGGCCGTGGCGCGGCTGGCCGGCGCACGGCTGGGCTGCCCGGTGGTGCTGGATGTGCATGAGCACTACCCCTCGCGCCTCGATGCGCGCCTGCCCGCGCCCCTGCGCCCGCCGGCGCGGGCGGTGCTGCGCCGCGTGCTGGGCGGGCTGGCGCGCGGCTCCGACGCGGTGGTGCTGGCCAAGGAGGGGCTGGCGGCCGACTACCCCGCGGCACCCCGCGCCGTGGAGGTCCGCAATCACGCCCTGGCGCCCGAGGGCATCGCGCCGCGCCGCCATGGGCCGGGGCCGCTGACCCTGCTGCATCTGGGGGCCATCGGCGTCGCGCGGGGCTGGCCGCAGATGCTGGACGCGCTGGCGCTCGCCCCGCCCGACACGCGGCTGCTCGTGATCGGCCGCTTCACCGATGGCAGCGAGGAGGGCTTCCGTGCGCGGGCGGAGGCGCTCGGCCTCACGCCGCGCGTCACGCTGGCGGGCTGGATGCCGGCCGAGGCGGCGCTGGCGCGCGCGGCGGTGGAGGCGGATGTGAACCTCATCCTCTTCCAGCCCGGGGAGGAAAATCACCGCCTCGCCCTGCCGCACAAGCTGTTCGACGGCATGGCGCTGGGCCTGCCCGTCATCGCGCCCGGCTTCGCGGAGCCGGTGGCCGCCATAGTGGAGGACACCGGCTGCGGCCTGCTGGTGGATGTGACGCGGCCCGAGGCCATCGCGGGCGCCGTGGCCGAACTGGCCGACCCCGCCCGGCGAGCGGCGATGGGGGAGGCCGGGCGCGAGGCGGCGTCCACACGCTGGGGTTGGCCGGCGGAGGCCTCTCGCCTCGTGGGGTTGTATCGTGTGCTCTTGGGTGGAGTCGCTTGAACCTCTGAGTTAAGGAGGGCGCCATGAACAAGCTTGCCTCGGCCCGCGTCCTGCTGAACTTCGCGCTGGATGCGGCCCTCGCGGTGCTGGCTCTTCCGCTGGCGCTCTGGCTCTCGGGGCCGGGCAGCTGGCCGCCCGGCTCCGGTTGGTGGGGCATGGGCTTCACCCTGGCGGCGCTGACGGTGCTGCTTCCGGCCTGGGCCTTCGGCCTGCACAACCAGTATTGGCGCTTCGCCGGGCTGCGCGACCTGCTGGCGGTGATGGCCGCCTCACTCATGGCCGCGCTGTTCTTCTGGCTGGTGACCGCGGCCCTGGGGGCCTGGCGGCCCGCCAACCCCGCTTTTCCGGTGCTGCATGCCATGGTGCTGGCCGGCCTGTTGGGGGTGCCGCGGCTGGTCAGCCGGCTGCAGGCGCTGCGCCGCGTGTGGGAGCAGCAGGGGCTGCCGCCCATCCTGGTGGCGGGCTCGGCCGACCAGGTGGACATCTTCATCCATGCCCTGGCGCGGGAGAAGCGCCCCAGCTACCGCGTGCTGGGCGTGCTGACGCGCCGCACGCGCCAGACGGGAAGGCGCCTGCACGGCCAGCCCATCCTGGGCGCGATCGAGGAGGTGGAGGCGGTGCTGGACCGGCTGCGCGCCGAGGGCCGCCTGCCCGCCCTGCTGGTGCTGGCCGCGCCCGAGACGCGCGGGCCCGCGCTGGAGACGCTGCTCGACGCCGCCGACCGCCACGGCATCCCGGTGCGTGCCGCCCCCCTGCCCACGGCGCTGAGCCATGCCGCGCGGTCCTCGGGCGAAGGGCCGCGCATGGACCTCCGCCCCGTCTCCATCGAGGAATTGCTCGACCGCCCCCAGGTGCCGCTGGACCGCGAGGGGATGGCGCGCCTCGTGCAGGGGCGGCGCGTGCTGATCACGGGTGCCGGGGGCACCATCGGCGGCGAGCTGGCGCGGCAGGTGGCGGCCCTTGGTCCCGCCATGCTGACGCTGCTCGATCACGGGGAATACGCGCTTTATGAGATCAACCTCGAACTGAGCGAGCGCCATCCGGGCGTGCCCCGCCGCGCCATCCTGGCCGATATCCGCGACGAGGCGCGCCTGCGCCGCATCATGGAGGAGGCGCGGCCCGAATTGCTGTTCCACGCCGCCGCGCTCAAGCATGTGCCGATGGTCGAGAACGACCCGCTGGAGGGCATGCTGACCAACGCCCATGGCACCCGCGTGGTGGCCGAGGCCGCGCGCGCCGTGGGCTGCGGGCTGATGGTGTTCATCTCGACCGACAAGGCGGTGAACCCGACCAGCGTGATGGGCGCCACCAAGCGCCTGGCCGAGATGTTCTGCCAGGCGCTGGACAAGCAGGCGCGGGCCGGGGAGGGCCAGATGCGCTGCATCACCGTGCGCTTCGGCAATGTGCTGGGCAGCACGGGCAGCGTGGTGCCGCTGTTCCGCCGGCAGCTCGAACGCGGCGGGCCGCTGACCGTGACCCACCCCGACATGCGCCGCTATTTCATGACGGTGCGCGAGGCGGTGGGCCTCGTGCTCCAGGCCGCGGTGGTGGGGGCCACCGACCGCGAGGACGCGCCGCCCGAATTGCGCGATGGCGGCATCTTCGTGCTCGACATGGGCAACCCCGTGAAGATCGTGGACCTGGCCCGGCGCATGATCCGCCTGGCCGGCCTGCGCCCGGACGAGGATGTGGAAATCCGCTTCACCGGCCTGCGCCCTGGCGAGAAGCTGTTCGAGGAGATGTTCCACGGGCAGGAGCCGCCGCGCCCCACCGCCTTCCCGGGCCTGCTGGTGGCGACGCCCCGCACGGCCGATCCGGCGCTGGTCGGCCGCGCGCTGGAGGAGATCGCGGCCACGGCGCGGGCGGGGCAGGCGCGGCTCGCCCTCGCGCAGCTCTCGCGGCTGGTGCCGGAATTCGAGCATGAGGCGAACCCTGGCCAAAGCGGCAGTGCGGCGGGCTGAAGCCGCCCGGGCCATGCTTTGTCACATGGGGACATGAAACGGGACCGCCCCAAGGGGGGGAGGGGGCTTGATCCTTCCCGCGCGGCGTTGGACGAGGCCATCATGAACGTCATGCCAAAGCCCATCGCCCTCTTCGACATGCAGGCGCAGCAGGCGCTGATCCGCGAGGCGCTGGATGCGCGCATCGCCTCCGTCCTTTCCTCCGGCCGCTTCATCAATGGGCCCGAGGTGGCGGAGCTGGAAGCCCAGCTCGCCGCCTTCGCGGGGGTGGCGCACGCCGTCGGCGTCTCCTCCGGCACGGATGCCTTGCAGATCGCCATGATGGCCGAGGGAATCGGCCGGGGCGACGCGGTCTTCCTGCCCGCCTTCACCTACACCGCCACGGCCGAGGTGCCGCTGGTGCTGGGCGCCACCCCCATCTTCGTGGATGTGGACCGCGAGACCTTCAACATGGACATGGCGGACCTCGCTTCCCGCGTGGAGCAGGTGGCGCGCGAGGGCCGCCTGCGCCCCCGCGCCGTGGTGGGCGTGGACCTCTTCGGCCTGCCGGCGGACTGGCCCGCCATCCGCGGGCTTTGCGCGCGGCATGGCATGTTCACCCTGGACGACGCGGCCCAGGCCTTCGGCGCCCGGCTGCATGGCAGCCCGCTGGGGGGCCATGCGGAGGCGACGGCGCTGAGCTTCTATCCGACCAAGACGCTGGGCTGCTACGGCGATGGCGGCGCGTTGCTGACCAACAGCGCCGAGCGGGCGGAGCTGTATCGTTCGCTGCGCACCCATGGCGAGGGCGGGTCGCGCTACGAGGTGCTGCGGACCGGCATGAACGGCCGGCTGGACACGCTCCAGGCCGCGATCCTGCTGTGCAAGATGACGCTCTTCCCCGGCGAAATCGCCGCCCGCGCCCGCGTGGCCGGCTGGTATGCCGAGCGGCTGACCGGCCAGGTGGCGCTCCAGGCCCAGCCGGCGGGCTGCGAGAGCGCCTGGGGCCTCTACACCATCCGCTGCGCCGATGCGGCCGAACGGGCGCGGGTGCAGGCGTCGCTGAAGGGCCAGGGCATTCCCTTCGGCGTGTATTATCCCAAGCCCCTGCA
Organism: Roseococcus microcysteis; assembly: GCF_014764365.1. Taxonomy (NCBI): domain Bacteria; kingdom Pseudomonadati; phylum Pseudomonadota; class Alphaproteobacteria; order Acetobacterales; family Roseomonadaceae; genus Roseococcus; species Roseococcus microcysteis. The sequence goes on along the minus strand of NZ_CP061718.1, from coordinate 1,152,600 downwards.
CCACCAGCCGGCCTATCAGGCCGCCCATGCGGCGGGTTTCGCGGGCACGCCGCCCGCTCTGCCCGTCAGTGAAGGCCTGTGCGACCAGGTGCTCTCCCTGCCCATGCACCCCTACCTGACCGAGGCGGAGGTGGAGCGCGTCTGCGCCGCCGTCAGCGCGGGGCTTTGATCGGGAATCTCGATCAGGCCGTTGAAAACTCTTCATTGGCCAAATCATGCTGCGTTGCGATATGTGAGCGCGCAGCCGGAACGAACCGGCGCATCTGAACCGGCGCCGCGCCCCGCGCGGCACCACAGGAGAAGCCGCATGCTGACCGTTGGCGACAAGTTCCCCGCCTTCAAGCTCACCGCCGTCAAGGGTGGCCCCGAGGGCCTGGGCGGCCCCGGCAAGTCCTTCGAGGAGATCACCTCCGACAGCAATCCCGGCAAGTGGAAGATCGTCTTCTTCTGGCCGAAGGACTTCACCTTCATCTGCCCGACCGAGATCGCGGCCTTCGGCAAGCTCAACACCGAGTTCGCCGACCGTGACGCCGTGGTCTATGGCGTGTCCACCGACAGCGAGTTCGTGCACCTGAACTGGCGCGTCTACAACGAGGACATCAAGACGCTGCCCTTCCCCATGCTGGCGGATGTGAAGCGCGAGCTGTCCACCGCGCTCGGCGTGCTGGACAAGGAGGCCGGCGTGCCCCTGCGCGTGACCTTCATCGTGGACCCCGACAACACCATCCAGCATGTGACGGTGAACGGGCTGAATGTGGGCCGCAACCCGCAGGAGACGCTGCGCGTGCTCGACGCGCTGCAGACCGACGAGCTGTGCCCCTGCAACTGGACGAAGGGCGAAGAGGCCCTGAAGCCGCAGGAACTGTTCGAAAAGGCGGCCTGAAGGCCGCGTCTGTCGCCGGCAGCGGTAGCCGCCACACCAACCCTACCGCCGCCGGCGAAAGGGGGGGCATCCAGCCCCCCTTAGACCCCCCGCTTTCGGCCGCCTGCGCGGCCGAAAGGTTGGTGTGTTCCCCTTGCCATCTGTTGTTGGAGCCCGCCATGTCGCTGGAAGCGCTGCGCAATGCCCTGCCCGAATACGCCAAGGACCAGAAGCTGAACCTCGGTTCGCTCTCCACCGAGCCCTCGCTCACCCAGCAGCAGCGCGCGGGCTGCTTCATCGTCTCCGCACTCGCCAGCCGCAACGCCATGGTCTCGAAGCACATCGTGGCGGAGTTCGGCCCGCAGCTTTCGGCCGAGGCGCTGAACGCCGCCAAGGCCGCGGCCTCCATCATGGGCATGAACAACATCTACTACCGCTTCACGCATCTGGTGCATGGCGACTATGCGACCATGCCGGCCAAGCTGCGGATGAACATCATGGCCAAGCCCGGCGTGGAGAAGATGGATTTCGAGCTGTGGTCGCTCGCCGTCTCGGCCATCAATGGCTGCGGCATGTGCATGGAAAGCCACGAGAAAATCCTGCTTCAGCACGGCGTGAGCAAGGAGCAGGTCCAGGCCGCCGTCCGCATCGCCGCGGTGGTCCATGCCACCGCCGCCACGCTGGACGCCGAGGCCGCGCTCGCCGCCTGAGACAGGACTTCACCTCCCATTAACCGCGCCATGCGCCTGATGCGCGCATGGACTTACCGCGCCACCAGGCCGACCGAGAGCGTTTCATCGCCTTCGCCTTCGCCGCCGCCGAGCTTCTGGTGGAGGTGGGGGCGGATGGCCGGGTCGTCTTCGCCGCCGGCGCCTTTCGCCAGCGCCTGGGGCGCGAACCCGAAAGCCTGGTGGGGCGCCTGCCCAGCGAAATCCTCGCCCCCGAGGACCGTGACGCCTTCGCCGCCGCCATGGCGCTGCTGCCCACCCGCGGCCGCCTGCCACCCAGCGCCTATGCGCTCAATGATGGCGAGCGCACGCCCTTCGCCGTGGCGGGCCTCTCCATGCCCCATGCCTGCGGCACCTCCCGCTTCTGCCTGACCTTCGCGCCGCTGCCCCAGGGCAGCGCGCATGCCGCCACCAAGACCAGCCCCAGCCTGTTGACCCGCGCGGCCGAGCAACGCCTGCGGGAGGGGGAGAGGGCGCGCCTCGCCCTCATCGAGGTGGCGGGCGTGCCGGAGGCCGAGGCGGACGCGCTGCGCGGGATGCTCGCCTCCGGCCGGGGGGGCGGGCTGTCCTTCTGCCATGACCCCACCGCGCCGGGGGCGGGCCCGGACCACCCCATCCGCGCGCGCCTTCCGGAAATGGAATCGCTCCGCAACATCCTGACGCGGGAGACGGGCGGCGCCCTGGTCGCGCGCCTGGCCCCGGGCCGCTACGGGGTGTTGCAGGAACCCGACGCCACGCCCGATCTCGCCGCCATCGCCCGCGCGGTCGAGGCGGTGCTGGGCGACCAGGCGGAGGTCTCGGTGAACCTTGCCGCGCAAATTGACCTGGCGCCCGGCGCGCTCTCGCCCATCCAGGCCGCGCGCGCGCTGCGGCACGGGCTGTCGGTCTTCGCGCGGCTGGGGGCGGAGGGGCTGAAGGAGGCCGGCTTCGAGAACGGGCTGGAGGGCATCGTCTCGCGCATCGCGGCGCGGGCGGGGGCCTTGCGCCTCGCGGTGGCCGAACGCCGCTTCCGGCTGGAATTCCAGCCCATCGCGGCCCTCGCCACCCGCCAGATCCACCATTACGAGGCCCTGCTGCGCCCCCACCCCGAGGTGCTGAAGCCCGGCGAGGGCCCGCAGGACTTCATCACCCTGGCCGAGACGGTGGGGCTGACGGAGGAGCTGGATCTGGCCGTGGCCTCGCTCGCCATCGCCTCCATTCCCGCGCTGCCGGCGGGGCGGCATCTGGCCTTCAACATCTCCGGCCTGTCGGCGCAGTCCAAGACCTTCCGCGCGCGGCTGCTGGCCCTGGTGGACCGCGACCGCCGCGCCGCCGCCCGGCTGATGGTGGAGCTGACCGAGAGCGCCGAGATCGAGAACCAGGCCAGCGCCGCCCTCACCCTGTCCGAGCTGCGGGAGCGGGGGGTGCGGGTCTGCCTCGATGATTTCGGCGCGGGCGCGGCCTCCTTCCGCTATTTGCGTGCCTTCCCGGTGGATTACGTGAAGGTGGATGGCAGCTATGTCGTCGCCGCCCTGACCAGTGAGCGGGACCGCAGCTTCGTGCAGGCCATGGTGGACCTCTCCCAGGCCGTGGGTGCCGCCGTGGTGGCCGAGCATATCGAGACCGAGGAATGCGCCGCCCTGATGCGGGAGCTGGGCGTGAAGTTCGGCCAGGGCTGGCTGTTCGGGAAGGCGGGGCCGCTCTAGCGTCTGATCGGCTTCGGGGTTCTGCCGAAGCCGTGAATCAGCCGCCTTCGTGCAGCGGCGCCCGTAACGGGGCAACGCGCGGATGGCGCGAGGGGGGCACCTCGCGCCACACTCGCCGCCATGGACAGCATTGCCCCCAACCTCGACGATCTCCGCTGGCAGGCGGTGCTGGGGCGGGACGCCGCGCCCGCCTGCGGGGATTTCCTTTACGCCGTCACCACCCAGGGCGTCTTTTGCCGGCCGGGCTGCCCGGCGCGGCCGCCCTTGCGGCGCAACACCCGCTTCTTCGCCTGCGTCGCCACCGCCGAGGCCGCGGGCTTCCGCGCCTGCAAGCGCTGCGACCCCAAGGGGGACCGCGCCGCCTTGCACCGCGACGCGGTCGCCGCCGCCTGCGCGCTGATCGAGGCGTCCGAGACCATCCCGAGTCTGGAGGCGCTGGCCGCCCGCGCCGGCTATGCCCGCCACCATTTCCTGCGGATGTTCCGCGAGGTGACGGGCGTCACGCCGCGTTCCTTCGCCGAATCCGTGCGCGGGCGGCGCTTGCAGGCGGCCTTGGCCGGGGGTGCCAGGGTGGCCGATGCGGTGGCCGAGGCGGGGTTCGGCAGCGAAAGCCGCGTCTACGGGCGGCCCGCGCTGGGCATGACGCCGGGTGCGGCGCGCCGGGGCGCGCGGGGGGAGGTGATCTCCATCGCCCGCGCGGAGTCGGTCATGGGGCCGCTGCTGGTGGGCGCGACCGCGCGCGGCGTCTGCTTCATCGGCTTCGCGGAACCCTTCGAGGCGCTGGAGGGCGATTTGCGCCGCCGCTTCCCCCACGCGACCTTGCAAGAAGACCCTGCACTGGCGGAGACGGTGGCCGCCATCGCGGCGCATCTGCGCGAACCCGCGGCGGCGCTGCACCTTCCATTGGACATCCGCGGCACCGCCTTCCAGCGGCGGGTGTGGGAGGCGTTGCAGGCCATCCCCTCTGGCGAGACGCGCAGCTATGCGGGGCTGGCGGCCGAGATGGGCGCGCCGGCGGCCACGCGCGCCGTGGCCCGGGCCTGCGCGCAGAACCCGCTGGCGCCGATCATTCCCTGCCACCGGGTGGTGGCGAAGGATGGGAACCTGACGGGCTATCGCTGGGGGTTGGCGGCGAAGAAGCGGCTGCTGGCGGGGGAGGGGGCGGCAACGCCGGAGCGGTGAATCCTCAGGCCGCCGCCACCTTCGCCGCCCGCGCCCTCTGCCAGGCCAGCAGCGCCAGCGCCGCCACCAGCGGCGGCAGCAAGGTCAGGTTCAGGATGGACCAGCCGAACCGGGCATGGAGGAAGCCCGAAAGGAAGGCCGTGCAGGCCACGGTGCCGAAGACGATGAAGTCATTGGCGGCCTGGGCCCGCACCCTCTCCTCGGGCGCGTAGCTGGTGGCGAGCAGGGTGGTGGCGCCCACGAACATGAAGTTCCACCCCACGCCCAGCAGGGCGAGGCCGGTGGAGAAATGCCAGAAGCTCTGCCCCGTGAGTGCTACGGCCACGCTGGCGGCCGTCAGCCCCGCACCGGTGGTGATGATGCGCATCACGCCGAAGCGGGCGATGAGGTGGCCGGTGACGAAGCCCGGCGCGAACATCGCCACCGCATGCGCCTGGATGACGGTGGCCGACGCGCTGACCGTGAAGCCGCAGAGCATCATCTCCAGCGGCGTGGCCGTCATGGCGAGGTTCATGGTGCCATAGGCCACCAGCCCCGCCACGGCGGCGGCCACGAAGGCGGGGCGGCGGATGATCTCGCCCACCGGGGTCGCCACCTTGGGCTTGGGCGGCGGCGGCGGCAGGCGCAGCCCCGCCAGAAGCACCATGCAGGCGAGCGGCAGCAGCGCCATGACCATGTAGGTGCCCAGGAACATGTAGGGCAGGAAGAGCTGGTTGGTGTGCTTCACGATCTCGGGGCCGAAGATCGCGGACAGCACGGGCCCGGCCATGACCAGCGCGATGGCGCGGGGGCGATAGGCGGGGGTGGCGGCCTCGGCGGCGGCGAAGCGGTAATGCTGGGCGATGCCGAAGCCCGCGCCCGCGAAGACCGCGCCCGCGCAATAGACCACGAAATCCTGCACCAGCAGCCCGGTGGCGAAGGTGACGGAGCCCAGGATGGACAGCACCGCACCCAGGAAGAAGCCCGTGCGGCGGCCATAACGGCTGAAGACGAAGGAGGCCGGGATGGAAATGGCCATCACCGCCGTCATCTGCACGGCCATGGGCAGGGTGGCGAGCGCGGCGTCGCCCGAGAGGGAATGGCCGATGAGCGCGCCCATCGCCACCTGGCCGATCATGGTGGCGTTCATCAGCGCCTGGCAGAAGAAGAGCCGCCACACGGTGGCCTTCATGGCGCGGTCTTCGATGTCGCTCACAGATGGCTCCAGCCCAGGGTCGCGGGCGTGATGTCGGCCCCGTCCGCGTCGCGCAGCGTCACACGGGGTTCGCCTTGGGTGAAGCGACCCAGGCGCATGACGGGCGTGCGGGCTGCGGCGGCCGCGGCCTCGATGCGGGCGCGGTCCTGCGGGGCGGCGGCGAAGAGGAGCTCGTAGTCGTCGCCGCCCGTCACCAGGGCGGCGATGGGGGCCATGGGGTCGGAGACGGGCACGCGGGCGGCCTCGACCTCGGCCGCCAGGCCCCCCGCGCGGCAGAGGTGGGAGAGGTCCTGCAACAGCCCGTCCGAGACATCCATGGCGGCATGGGCCAGGCCCCGCAGCGCGCGCCCCAGGGCGAGGCGCGGCTCCGGCAGGCGGTAGCGGCGGGCCAGGGCGCCATCGGGGTCCGGACGCTCGCCCCGCGCCGCGCGCAGGCCGAGCCAGCCATCCCCGATGCGCCCGCTGACCCAGAGGTCATCGCCCGCAAGCGCGCCCTCCCGCCGCAGCGCCTGTCCGCGCGGGACGGTGCCGAGGATGGTCAGCGACAGGGTGAGCGGCCCGGGCGTGGACACGGTGTCGCCCCCCAGCACGGAAAGCCCGAATTCCCGCTGATCCTCCAGCAGCCCGGCGGCGAAGCCCGCCACCCAGTCATCTTGCGTGCCGCGGGGCAGGGCCACCGTCATGAGGTAGCCCAGCGGGTCCGCGCCCATGGCCGCGAGGTCTGAGAGGTTCACGCGCAGCAGCTTGCGCCCGATGGTCTCAGCCGGGTCATCGGGCAGGAAATGCACGCCGGCCACCATGGCATCGGCGGCCAGCACCAGTTCCTGGCCCGCGGGCGGGGTCAGCAGCGCCGCGTCATCGGCGAGGTCCAGCGCCCCTTCCCCCGCCAGCGGCCGGAAGTGACGGCCGATGAGGGAGAACTCCGGGGGCAGGCTCACTGCCGCGCGAACTCCTCCGCCCGGAAGCTGCGGGCCATGGCGTCCAGCACGCCGTTGCAGAAGCGGGGTTCCTCGCCGCCGAAGAAGCCATGGGCAATGTCCATGTACTCCTTGATGACGACGCGGGCGGGCGGGCCGCCCATGTCGCGCATCTCGCCCCCGGCGGCGCGCAGGATGGCGCGCAGCACGGGGTCAAGGCGGTTCAGCGCCCAGCCCTGGGCCAGGTGCTGGGTGATGACCTGGTCGAGGTCATCGGGGTTGGTGGCGGCGCCGCGCAGCACGCGGGCGAAGAGCGAGACATCGGCGGCCTCGACGCGGCCATCCTCGAAACCCTCCTGGCCGGGGATGGAGCCCAGGCGGTGGCGGACGAACTGGTCCAGCACCGTCTCCACGCTCTCGCCCGATTGCTCGGCCTGGAACAGCGCCTGGACGGCGGCCACGCGCGCGCCCGTGCGGGGGCGGGCGGGATTCTGCGGCGGGCGCGCCTTCACGCGAGCCCCCAGCGGCGCCGCAGGCCCAGCTGCATGAGCGCGGCCTGCGCGGCCTCGGCGCCCTTGTTGTGGTGGTCGTCGCGCGAGCGGGCGATGGCCTGGGCCTCGGTGTGGACGGTCAGCAGGCCGCAGCCGATGGCGGCCCCGGTTTCGGCGGAGATCTGCATCACGCCCGACATCGCCTCGCGGCAGATGTGGTCGTAATGGTCCGTCTCGCCGCGGATGACGCAGCCCAGCAGCACATAGGCGTCCCAGCGGGGGGCGGGGTTGGGCGCGGCGTTCAGCGCCATGCGGAGGGTGGCGGGCAGTTCATAGGCGCCGGCCACGTCCACCACCTCCAGGGTCGCGCCGGCCTCGGCGGCCACGCGCTCCACGCCGGCGCGCATGCCGCCCACGATCTCGGCGTAGTAGGGCGCCTGGATCAGCAGCAGGCGGGGGGCGGGGCCGTCGAGGCGAATGGTCTCGCGGGCGGGGGCGTCGGCGGTGCTCATCGCTGTTTTTCCCCGGCGAGCGGCCGCGTCTCGACCACGCGCAGCCCCCAGCCCTCCAGCCCCACCAGCGGGCGCGGGTGGTTGGACAGGCGGATGATGTCGGTGACGCCCAGATCGGCCAGGATCTGCGCGCCGATGCCATAGTCGCGCAGCATGGGCTGGCCCGAGGGCAGGCGCTCGGCGCGGAGCTGGCTGGACAGCCCGTCGCGCCGCCAGTCGCGCAGGATGACGACCACGCCGCGCCCCTCGGCCGCGATGGCCTCCATGGCCGCGTGCAGCTCGAAGATCGAGCGCCCCACCACCATGTCGTTCAGCAGGTTGCCCGCGTGCATCCGGGCCAGGACCGGCTCCGGCCCGGTGATGTCGCCCTTCACCAGGGCGATGTGCTCGCCCCGCTCCAGGCCGGATTCATAGACATAGAGCTTCCATTCGCCGCCGATGGCGTTGCGGATGGTGCCCTCCTCCACGCGCTTGGCCATGCGCTCGGTGCGGCGGCGATGGGCGATCAGGTCCGCGATGGTGCCGAGCTTCAGGCCATGGTGCTGCGCGAAGGCCACCAGGTCCGGCAGGCGGGCCATGGTGCCGTCATCGTTCATGATCTCGCAGATCACGCCCGAGGGGTTGAGGCCCGCCAGCCGCGCGAAGTCCACGGCCGCCTCGGTGTGGCCGGCGCGGACCAGCGTGCCGCCCTCGCGCGCCACGAGCGGGAAGACATGGCCCGGGGTTACGATGTGCTCGCGCCCCAGTTCCGGGTTGATGGCGACGGCGACGGTGCGCGCGCGGTCGGCGGCGCTGATGCCGGTGGTCACGCCGTCGCGCGCCTCGATGGAGACGGTGAAGGCCGTCTGGTGCCGCGTGCCATTGGACTGCGCCATCAGCGGCAGCCCAAGCTGCTCCACCCGCTGCCGCGTCATGGCGAGGCAGATCAGCCCGCGCGCGTGGCGGGCCATGAAGTTGATGGCGTCGGGGGTCGCGAACTGGGCGGGGATGACGAGGTCACCCTCATTCTCGCGGTCCTCGTCATCCACCAGGATGAACATGCGGCCGCGCCGCGCCTCCTCGAGCAGCTCCTCGGTGGGGGTGATGAATTCATGCAGGCTGGTGGTGGTGGTCTGGACGCTCACGCGCGGAACTCCATCAGGCGGGCCACGTAGCGCGCCAGCGTGTCGATTTCGAGGTTCACCGCGTCGCCGGGCTGCAGCGTGCCGAAGCTGGTCACGGCGGCGGTGTGGGGGATGATGTTCACCCCGAATTCCAGCCCGTCAACCTCATTGACCGTCAGGGAGACGCCATCAATGGCGATGCTGCCCTTCACCGCGATATGCGGGGCCACATGGGCCGGCGCGCGGAAGCGCCAGCGCACCGAGGCGTTCTCCGGCGTGGCGGAGAGCACCTCGCCCACCCCGTCCACATGGCCGGACATGAGGTGCCCGCCCAGCTCGTCGCCGAGCTTGAGGGACCGCTCCAGATTGATGCGCCGCCCGGGCTTCCAGGCGCCGAGCGTGGTCTTGGACAGCGTCTCGGCGCTGGCATTGGCGGAGAAGCTGTCGGCATAGAGGTCCACCGCCGTGAGACAGGCGCCGGAGCAGGCGATGGAACAGCCCACCACCGCGCCGGCCAGGAAGTCCGGCTCCACGCCGATGACCAGGCGCATGTCGTGCCCGCCGCCGATGGGCTGCACCTCGCGCAGGCTGCCCAGCGCCGTGACGATCCCCGTGAACATCAGCCAGGCTCCTTTTCGAACTCGGTCATCACATCCTCGCCCACCGCGGCCACCGACACGCGCCGGAAACGGGGCATGCGCGCCAGCGGCGCGACGTGCAAGGGGCCCGCGCTGGGCCAGCCCTCCGCCCCCATCACGCCGGGAGCGTGGAACCAGACCAGCCGGTCCACCAGCCCCGCGGCCAGCAGCCCGGCGGCCAGCCCCGCGCCGCCTTCCACCAGCACCCGCGTGACGCCCCGGGTGCCGAGCGCGGCCAGCATGCCCCGCGGCTGCAAACCGCCCCCCGGCGCGCGGCGGATGCTGATCACCTGCACGCCCGCGCGGATATAGGGCGAAAGCGCGGAAGGGCGATGGCCCGAACCCGTCAGCAGCCATGTGGGGTGGGCGGGGGCGTCGCGCACCAGGCGCGCGCCGGGGGGCGTGCGCAGCCGCGCATCGGCCACCACGCGCAGCATGGGCACGGGATCGAGCCCCGCGATGCGGCAGGTCAGGTCCGGGTCATCGGCGATGACGGTGCCGCTGCCCACCATCACCGCGTCATGGCGCGCCCGCAGGGCATGGACGGCGCGGCGGGCCTCGGCGCCCGTGATCCAGCGGCTTTCCCCGGTGGCGGTGGCGATGCGCCCGTCCAGCGTGGCGGCGAGCTTGAGCGTGACGAGCGGCCGGCCCTGGGTGATGCGGTTCACGAAGCCCGCGTTCAGCCGCGCGGCCTCGGCGCCGAACAGGCCTTCCTCCACCGCGATGCCGGCCTCGCGCAGGCGGCGGAAGCCGCGGCCATCCACGCGGGCGTCGGGGTCGCGCATGGCGACCACCACGCGCGAGACGCCGGCGCGAATCAGCGCGTCGCAGCAGGGCGGCGTGCGGCCGTAATGGGAGCAGGGTTCGAGGGTGACATAGGCGGTGGCGCCACGGGCGGCCTCGCCGGCGCGGGTCAGCGCCTCCACCTCGGCATGGGGGCGGCCGCCGGGCTGGGTCCAGCCGCGGCCCACCACCTGGCCGTCACGCACCAGCACGCAGCCGACCGCCGGGTTGGGCCAGGTGTTGCCAAGGCCCCGCGCCGCGAGCCGGAGTGCGGCGCGCATATGGGCCTCGTCCTCCGCCGCCACGTCAGGGCTTCTCGAGGTCGCTGAGGAAGGCGCCGAAATCCTTTGCCTCGGAGAAATTCTGGTAGACGGAGGCGAAGCGGACATAGGCCACCTCGTCCACGCCGCGCAGCGCCTCCATCACCATCTCGCCGATGCGGCGGGAGGGGATTTCGGCCTCGGTCTCCATCTCCAGGCGGCGCTGGATGCCGTTCACCACGCGCTCGATCCGTTCATCATCCACGGGGCGCTTGCGGCAGGCGATGCGGATGGACTTCGCCATCTTGTCGCGGTCGAAGGGCACGCGGCGGCCATCGGATTTCGTGACGACGAGTTCCTTGAGCTGCACGCGCTCGAAGGTGGTGAAGCGGTTGCCGCAGGCGGGGCAGAAGCGGCGGCGACGGATGGAGGAGCCGTCCTCGGAGGGGCGGCTGTCCTTCACCTGGGTGTCGTCGTTACCGCAGTAGGGGCAGCGCATTTTTTTATGCCCTCAAGTGCCGGGCGCCGCCTCCGGCGGCTTGGCTTCGCCGCGCGGCAGGTGCGCCGGGCCGCGCGGTCATGTGGGCGGCGCCGGCCGCGTTGCGGCCGGAGCGTGGGAAGGGACCGCTGGTTTTGCGGCGTGGCGTCATCTGGTCAGTAGATCGGGAAGCGGGCGCAGAGCGCCTTCACATCCTTGGCCACCGCCTGCTCCACCGCGCTGTTCGCCTCGGGGTCGTTCGCCTGGGAAAGCCCGTCCAGCACGCGCACGATCATGCGGCCCACCTCGCGGAACTCCGTCTCCGTGAAGCCGCGCGTGGTGCCGGCGGGGGTGCCGAGGCGGATGCCGCTCGTCACCATGGGCTTGGCGGGGTCGAAGGGGATGGCGTTCTTGTTGCAGGTGAGGTGCGCGCGGCCCAGCGCTGCCTCCGCCGCCTTGCCCGTCAGGCTCTTGGGGCGGAGGTCCACCAGCATCAGGTGGCTGTCCGTGCCGCCCGAGACGATGGCGAGGCCACCCTTCACCAGCTCATCGGCCAGCGCGCGGGCATTGGCCACCACCTGCTTCGCATAGGCGCGGAATTCGGGGCGCAGCGCCTCGCCGAAGGCCACGGCCTTGGCTGCGATGACATGCATCAGCGGCCCGCCCTGCAGGCCCGGGAACATCGCGGAATTGATCTTCTTCGCGATGGCCTCGTCATTGGTCAGCACGAGGCCGCCGCGCGGGCCGCGCAAGGTCTTGTGGGTGGTGGTGGTCGTCACATGCGCGTGCGGCACGGGCGAGGGGTAGGCGCCCGCCGCCACCAGCCCCGCGTAATGCGCCATGTCCACCATCAGGATGGCGCCCACCTCATCGGCCACGGCGCGGAAGCGGGCGAAATCAATCTCGCGCGAATAGGCGGAACCACCGGCGATGATCAGCTTGGGCCGGTGCTCGCGCGCCAGGCGCTCCATCGTCTCGTAGTCCAGCAGGCCATCGGCCTCGCGCACGCCATAGGCGATGGGCTTGAACCACTTGCCGGAGAAGTTCACCGGCGCGCCATGGGTCAGGTGCCCGCCCGCCGCCAGGTCCATCGCCAGGAAGCTGTCACCCGGCTGGAGCAGGGCGAAGAACACGGCCAGGTTCGCGCTGGCGCCGCTGTGCGGCTGCACATTGGCGAATTGCGCGCCGAAGAGCTGCTTCGCGCGCTCGATGGCGAGCGTCTCGGCCACGTCCACATATTCGCAGCCGCCATAATAGCGCCGGCCGGGATAGCCCTCGGCATACTTGTTGGTCAGCACCGAGCCCTGCGCTTCCAGCACGGCGCGGCTGACGATATTCTCGGAGGCGATCAGCTCGATGCCGTCCTGCTGGCGCGTCAGCTCCTGGCCGATGGCGGCGGCGATCTCGGGGTCGCTTTCCGCCACGGGCGCCTGGAAGAAGCGGGCGGGGAGGAAGCGGGCGGTGCTCTCGTTCATCGGCCTGGCCTTTTCTCGGGCGGAATCGCTGGCTGCCCCGGGATTACCACAGGGGGCGGTGCGGGGGATATGGGCGCGGCTCAGCCTGTGGGGGCGAGCTTGGCCAAGCGGTTGTCATGCCGCCCGCCCTCATAGGTGGTGGCGAGGAAGGCGGTCAGCGCGTCCAGCGCCACCTCCACCCCCAGGGTGCGGGCGCCGAAGCAGGCGATGTTGGCGTCATTGTGCGCGCGGGTCAGCCGCGCCTCGGTGGCATCATGCAGGACGGCGGCGCGGATGCCGGGGTGGCGGTTGGCCGCGATCGCCATGCCGATGCCGCTGCCGCAGACCAGCACGCCGAAGCGCGCGCAGCCGGCCGCCACCTGGCGCGACACCGCATGGGCGAAGTCCGGATAGTCCACGCTGTCGGGGCCATGGGTCCCGGCGTCGAGCACCGAATGGCCCTGGGCCTCCAGCGCGGTCTTGAGGGCCTGCTTCAGCGGCAGGCCGGCATGGTCGGAGCCGATGGCGATGATCATGCCCGGCCGCTTACCAAGTCACGCGGCCCACATGAAGCGCGCAAGCGGCATGGCGCAATCGCGCCCCAAGCAGGTTAGGGCTGCGCGTGCCGCGCGAGGAACTCCATCACCGCCGCGCGCGCGGCCAAGCGCGCGGCCGGGTTGGGGCCGGCCGTCACGTCGCGGCCATTGGGCAGGCTGACGCGGCGCAGCGCCACCGTGTCCGGCGCGTCGAAGGCGTGATGGGCGCCGGCGTGGAGGTCATAGGCCATGCGCCCCCCGGACCGCGCGGCCAGCTCCACGCAGCGGAAGGCGGGCGTCCAGTCATCGGCGTCGCCCAGTTGCATCAGCAGGGGCGCGGTGCCGCGGGGCTGCCAGCCGCGGCCCATCGGGACCGGGCCGCAGCCCGGATAGAAGGCGATGGCCGCCGAAATCGTGCCGGGCGCCGCCCGCGCCCAGGCATGCAAGGTGGTGCTGCCGCCATGCGACCAGCCCAGCAGCACCGGCGCGCCCCGATTCCAGGGCTGCGCCGCCGCCCAGTCGCGCGCGGCCAGGGCATCGCCGGCGCGCAAGGCGGGCGGGGCTGCGTGGTCGGCGCGGCCGCAGGCGGGGCCGAGGTCGCGGCTGCCGAAGCTGTCGGGAAAGACCACCGGGTGCCCCGCCGCCACCAGCAGCGCCACCCATTCGCGCTCCCGCGCCGAAAGCCGGGGCGGGCGCGCGGCCCCGCCCAGCCCGCCGCAGCCATGCAGGGCGATGATGGTGGGGCGCGTGGCCTCGGCGGGGCGTTCCAGGATGGCGCGCAGCGTGACCCCCTTCGGGCCGGGAAGGGCGATGATTTCGGCCCGCGCGGGCAGCGCGAGCAGCAGGAGGAGGGCAGCCAGGCGTCGCATGGCGGCAGCCTCCCGCAGGGCTTGCGCCGGCGCAAGGGCATGCGCCGGCACATGTTCCATATTGCCGGGCATGAATGATCCCTGGACCCTCTCCGCCGATGGTTTCGCCGGCCTCGCCACGCCGCGGGCCCGGCTGCTTGTGCTGGCGGGCCATGCCATCCTGGCCCCCTCCTCGCACAACACCCAGCCCTGGCGGTTCCGCCTGGGCGCCGATCGGCTGGACCTGCTGGCCGACCGCAGCCGCGCCCTGCCGGTGGTGGACCCCGAGGACCGGGCGCTGGTCATCTCCTGCGGCGCCGCACTCGGCCATCTGCGCGTGGCGGCGGAGGCGCTGGGGCAGGGGCTGGATGTCACCCTCCTGCCCGACCCGGCGGAGCCTGACCTGTTGGCGCGCATCCGGCCCGGCCCCGCCTGCGCGCCGCACCGGCCCGAATTGCTGGCCGCGATCCACGCCCGCCGCACCACCCGCGCCGCCTTCACCACCGAAGCTTTGGCGCAGCCGCTCCCCTTGGCCGAGGCGCCGGGCGTCACCCTGCATTGGCGCACCGCGCCGGCCGAGCGCCACGCCATCGCGGAACTCGTGGCGGAAGGGGATCGCGCGCAGATGGCCGACCCTGGCTTCCGGGGCGAGCTCGCCGCCTGGGTGCGGTCCCGCCACGCCGCCTCGCGCGATGGCATGTCGGGCGCCGCCTTCGGCATGCCGGACCTGCTCAGCTTCGTGGGCGCCATGGCCATCCGCCGCTTCGACATGGGGGCGGGGCAGGCGGCGCACGACATGGCGCTGGCCGAGAATTCGCCCGCGCTGGGCGTCCTCACCACGCCGGGCGACACGCCGCTGGACTGGCTGCGGGCGGGCGAGGCGCTGAGCCGCGCGATTCTGGCCCTCACCGCCGCGGGGCTGAAGCATTCCTACCTGAACCAGCCCATCGAGGTGCCGGCGCTGCGCCCGAAGCTCGCCGCGCTGCTGGGCACGCGCGAATTCCCGCAAATGCTGATGCGGGCCGGGCATGGGCCGGACATCCGTCCCTCCGTCCGCCGCCCGCTGGAGGAGGTTCTCGCGGAGGCTTGATCGCCCCTTCCAGCCACACCGCCATCCCGGCACTGTGGTGCTTTGCCGGAGGTGCGCGCGTGCTGATCCATGTGGTGACGGATATCGAGACGGATGGGCCCGATCCCGGCATCCATTCCATGATCAGCCTGGCTGCCGTCGCCTGTGATGAAACAGGGGCGCGCCTGTCCCACCTGGCCCTCAACCTCGAACCCATCCCCGGCCACGCCGCCGACCCGGGCACGATGGCATGGTGGGCGACCGAACCCGAAGCCTGGGCCGCGACCCTCTCGAACCGCCTGCCGCCCGCCGAGGCCATCGCCCGCTACGTCGCCTGGGTGCGCGGTTTGGGCGGCACGCCGGTCTTCGCGGCCTACCCCCTCATCTTCGACGGGGCCTGGGTGGACTGGTACCTGCGCCGCTACGCCAGCCTGCGCCTGCTGACCGCGCCGCGCAGCACGGAGACCCTTTTCCTGGGCGGAGGCCTCGACATCGCCTCCTTCGCCCTCGGCCGCACGCGGCTGGACTACGACAGCCTCACCCGCAAATCCTTCCCCGACACCTGGCTCGGCGGATACCCCCACTCCCACATCGCGCTGGACGACGCCGAAGGCTACGCCCACCTCCTGGGAACCCTGCTGCGCGACGCGGGGGAAGGGCGGCGCTGAGGGTGCCGGCGGGGGCTGCCGCCTCCGAACCCCCGCCAGGGGCCATGGGCCCCTGACCCCATGTGTGATGGCCATTTGTGGGGAGGGGCATCAAGGTCGCATCCGTGATGAAGGGCACGCCATGCCCCTCCCCAGAAATGGCCATGAGACGGGTTCCGAGGGCCAAGGCCCTCGGCGGGAGGGGTCTGGGGAGGGCAGCGCCCTCCGCAGTGGCGCCCTATCCCCTCCGCCGCAGCACCAGGGTGCTCCAGGGGGTGAGCGAGATCCGGCGTTCCAGGACGAGGCCTTGGCGGCGGTGCGCGGCGAGGACCATCCGGACCTGGCTGTCGAGGAGGCCGGCCAGGATGGCGCGGCCGCCCGGGGCCAGGTGTTGGGCCAATTCCTTGGCCATGGCGCAGAGGGGCCGGGCCAGGATGTTGGCGAAGACGAGGTCATAGGGCGCGCGGGCGTGGATTTCGCGGTGGTTCCAGCCGAGGGCCAGCACGGCGCGGATGCGCCCGCGCAGCCCGTTGGCGATGGCGTTCTCCTCGGCCACGCGCACCGACCAGGGGTCGAGGTCGCTGGCCAGCACGCGCACATGGGACAGTTTGGCCGCGCCCATGGCGAGGATGCCGCTGCCCGCGCCCAAATCCAACACGCGGGCATTGGGCGGCAGGCGCAGGGCTTCGAGGGCGGTGAGGCAGCCGCGGGTGGAGGAATGCTCGCCCGAGCCGAAAGCCAGGCCCGCATCCAGCGTCAGCACATGGCGCCCCCAGACGCGCCGCTGCTCGGCATGGGAGGGGCGGACCAGGAAGCGCGTCGCGATGGGCTGTTCGGGAAAGGCCTCGACGGTGCGCGCGAGCCAGCCCTCGGCCTCGGTGGGGTTGCGGGCGAGGGTCGCGTCATGGCCGGTGAGGCCGGCGGCGAGCGCCAGCGCGGCGGACAGCGCATCCTGGTCGGCCGTCGCCTCGCGCACCGCCTCGATGCGCCAGGTGTCGGTGGCCTCGTCGCGGAAGAGGGCGACCGTGGCGCTGACGGCCTGGAGCGCGGCCTCATAGGCCGGCACCGCCTCGTCCGGAAGCTGGTCGAGGATGAGGGTTTCGAGGGGTTGGATGTGGCGTTTCATGCGGGGTCCACGAAGCGGTCGAGGACGCGCTTTTGGCCCGCCTTCTCGAATGCGATGTCGAGCTTGTCATCCTCGACGGCGATGACGCGGCCATAGCCGAATTTCTGGTGGAAGACGCGCTGGCCCGCGGCGAAGCCGCCCTCGCGCGCGGGGCGGGCCGCGACCTCCCAGGCGCCGGCCTCGATCAGCCGCGGGCGGCGCTGGCTGGAGAGGGGGCCCGCGCCGAAGACGGAGCTGGGGATGTGGCGGACGGGCTCGGCGCCCTCGCGCACCACCTCCTCCGGCGGCAATTCGTCGAGGAAGCGCGAGGGGATGGTGCTGGTCCAGTTGCCATAGATGCGGCGGTTGGCGGCGTGGCTGATGATGCAGTGCCGCCGCGCGCGGGTGATGCCGACATAGGCGAGGCGGCGTTCCTCCTCCAGGCTCTTGTTGCCGCCCTCATCGAGGCTGCGCTGGCTGGGGAAGAGGCCCTCTTCCCAGCCCGGCAGGAAGACCATGTCGAATTCGAGGCCCTTGGCCGCGTGCAGCGTCATGAGCGAAACGCGGGCGCCCTCCGCGTTCTGGTCATTCTCCATGACGAGGGCGATGTGTTCGAGGAAGGCGGCCATGGTGCCGAAATCCCCCATGGCGCGGAGCAGTTCCTTGAGGTTGTCGAGGCGGCCCGGCGCCTCGGGCGTGCGGTCCTGCTTCCACATCTCGATATAGCCGCTCTCCTCCAGGATCTGGGAGGCGACGACGATGTGGCCAAGCGATTCCAGCCCCGCATGCCAGCGCGCGAAGCCTTCCAGCAGGTCGCGCAGGGCGGCGCGGGGGCGGGGGCGGAGCGCGTCGGTCTGGATGAGTTGACCGGCGGCGATGCGCAGCGGCACGCCCTGTTCGCGCGCGGCGCGGTGCAGCGTGGCCAGCGCCGTGTCGCCCAGGCCGCGCTTCGGGGTGTTCACGATGCGCTCGAAGGCCAGATCATCGGCCGGGTTCACCATGGCGCGGAAATAGGCGATGGCGTCGCGGATTTCCTGCCGCTCATAGAACTTGGCGCCGCCATAGACGCGGTACGGGATGCCCTGGGTGACGAGGCGTTCCTCGAAGCTGCGCGTCTGGAAACCCGCGCGCACGAGGATGGCGATTTCGCTCAGGTCCTGGCCCGCGCGTTGGGCTTCCTCGATGCGGCCGCCCACCATGCGGGCCTCCTCCTCGCTGTCCCAGAGCGAGACGACGCGGACCTTCTCGCCCGAGGCATCGGCGCGGCCGGGGCGCAAAGTCTTGCCAAGGCGCCCTTCGTTCTTGGCGATCAGCCCCGAGGCGGCGGCGAGGATGGGGCGGGAGGAACGGTAATTCGCCTCCAGCCGCACGATGACGGCGCCGGGGAAATCCTTCTCGAAGCGCAGGATGTTCTCGATCTCGGCGCCGCGCCAGGAATAGATGGACTGGTCATCGTCGCCCACGCAGCAGATGTTCCTGTGCCCCTGCGCGAGCAGCCGCAGCCAGAGATATTGGACCAGGTTCGTGTCCTGGTATTCGTCCACCAGGATGTAGCGGAAGAGGCGGTGGTAGCGTTCCAGCACCTCGGGGTTGGTGCGGAGGATTTCCGTCACGTGCAGCAGCAGGTCGCCGAAATCCGCGGCGTTGAGCGCGACCAGCCGCGCCTGGTAGGCGGCATAGAGGGCTTCCGCGCGGTTGTTCGCGTAGTCGGAGCTTTCCGCCACCGGGATGCGCCCCGGCGTGAGCCCCCGGTCCTTCCAGCGCTGGATGATGCCCATGAGCCCGGCCACCGGCCAGCGCTTCATGTCCACGCCGCCCGCCTCCATCACCTGCTTGAGCAGCCGCGTCTGGTCATCGGGGTCGAGGATGGTGAAGTCGGATTTCAGCCCCACCAACTCCGCATGGCGGCGCAGCATCCGGGCGGCGAGCGCATGGAAGGTGCCGAGCCAGAGGCCTTCCACCGGCCGGCCGATGATGGCGCCCACACGCTCGCGCATCTCGCGCGCGGCCTTGTTGGTGAAGGTGACGGAGAGCACCTGGTGCGGCTGGGCGCGGCCCGTCATGAGCAGATGGGCGAAGCGCGTGGTCAGCACGCGGGTCTTGCCCGTGCCGGCGCCGGCCAGGACCAGCAGCGGGCCGTCGAGGGTTTCGACGGCGGCACGCTGCTCCGGGTTCAGGCGGGACAGGTATTCGGAGGGGGACGGTGTTGCGGACACCGGGGGGGTATAGAACACTGCCCCTGGCCCACCAACCGCGCGGAGGAACGCCCCTGATCCGGACCTTCCTCGAAGGCTGCGCCATGCGCGGCGCGCAGCTCCTGGCGGCCGCGATCTTCGTGGGGCTCTTCGTGCCCCCGCTGGCCGCGCTGTTCCGCGACGCGATCACGGCTGTGGTCTTCTTCCTGATGGTGCTGGTGCTGCTGCGCGTGGACCCCGCGCAGGTGCTGGCCTATCTGCGTCGGCCCGTGCTGGTCGGCGCCATGCTGCTCTTCCTGCTGGTGGCATGCCCGGTGCTGGCCTGGGCGGTGGTGAGCGCCATGGGCTTCAGCGGCGGGCTGGCCGCGGGGCTGGTCGTGGTGGCGACAGGCTGTGCCGCCACCTCCTCCCCCGCCTTCGCGCGGCTGGTGGGGCTGGATGGCGAGATCGCGCTGGTGGTTTCCCTGCTGTCCACCCTGCTGGTGCCCTTCACCGCGCCGCCGCTGGCGCTGGGACTGATGGGCATAGACCTCGCCATATCGCTGCCGGGGCTGATGCTGCGGCTCGCGCTGCTGGTGGGGTTGCCGCTGGTGATTTCCATCCTTCTCCGGCGCCTGATGGGGCCGGTGCGGCTGGGCTATTGGGGCCGGTCGGTGGATGGGGCCGTGGTGCTGCTGGTGGTCTTCTACGGCTTTGGCGTGATGGATGGCGTGCTGGCCCTGCTGCTGGCCGACCCCGCCTTGGTGCTGGGCGGCATCGCGCTGGCCTTCGCAGGCATGCTGGGGCTGAACCTGATCACGGCGCTGGCCTTCCGGGGGGCGGGGCTGCGGCTGGGGCTGTCGGCGGGGCTGCTGTCAGGCAACCGGAACATGGCGCTCTACCTGGCGGTGCTGCCGGCGGCGACGGACCCGCTGGTGCTGCTGTTCCTGGTGCTGTGCCAGTTTCCCCTGTTTCTCAGCCCCTTCCTGTTGCGGCCCATTTATGCACGCCTTCTGGGCAAAGGGGCGATTGTGACCTGAGGACTGCTTGACGCCCTGGCAGGGTGCCCACAGGCTTGGCATCTCCATCGAGGGATTTCGGGCATGCGTTTCTCCCGCCGGGCCGGTCTGCTGGCCTCCCCCTTCCTCCTGCCGGGCCTGGCCAGCGCCCAAGGATGGGCGCCGACCCAGCCGCTGCGCGTCATCATCCCCTTTCCGCCGGGCGGCACCATGGACCCCGTGGTGCGCCTCGCGCAGGATATCCTGGCGGCCGATCTGGGCCGGCCCGTGGTGGTGGAGCATCGGCCGGGCGGGGCCACCGTGGTCGGCACCATCGAATTGCAGCGCGCACCCGCCGATGGCCACACCATGCTGATGATCGCGAACAGCTTTTCCGCGAATGTCACCCTGCGGCCCAACACCCCCTACAACGGGTTGCGCGACTTCGCGCCGCTGGTGATGGCGACCGTGGTGCCGCATGTGCTGGCCGTGCACCCCTCGGTGGCGCGCGACTTCGCGGGCTTCCTGGAGGCGGCGCGCCGGCCGGGGCAGGGGATGAGCTTCGGCTCCTACGGCATCGGCACCTCCAACCACCTGGGCGGCGAGCAATTCCGCGAGCTGGCGGGGCTCAACGCCACCCATGTGCCCTATAGCGGCTCCAGCCAGGCCAATACGGACCTCATCGGCGGGCGGCTGCACTTCATGTTCGCGAACCTGCCGGACATGATCCCGCTGGTGCAGTCGGGGCGGGTGGTGGCGGTGGGCATCTCCAACGAGACCCGCGCGCGGGAACTGCCCGACGTGCCCACCATGGCGGAGCTGGGCTTCCCGCTGGTGCTGTCCGACAGCTGGTTCGGCCTGATCACCCGCGCGGAGGTGCCCGCGCCGGCCCGCGCCCGGCTGGAGGCCGCCTGGGTGGCCGCCCTGGCCAGGCCCGAGGTGAAGGCGCGGCTGGAGGAACAGGGCTTCACCGTGCTGGCGCGGCCCGCCGACCAGTTCGGCACGGAAATCCGCCGCTATGCCGAGACCTACGCGCAGGTGATCCGCGCCAACAACATCACCGTGAACTGAGGAAGGAACGCCACATGACGCCGCTGGAACACATTTTCCCCGAGGGCGAGTTCAAGGTCTCGGCCCCGCTTTCGCCCGCCGTGCGCTGCGGCAACCAGCTCTGGATCTCGGGCATCCCGGCCTATGATTCGCAGGGAAAGCTGGCGGTGGGCGACTTCACCGCGCAGATGAACCAGGTGATGGCCATCATCACCAAGATCCTGAAGGAGGCCGGCGCGGGCTGGGACCGGGTGGTGAAGGTGAACGTCTTCCTCACCCGGCGCGAGGATTTCGAAGAGATGAACCGCATCTACGCGGCGCATTTCCCGGACGGGAAATACCCCGCCCGGACCACCTGCATCGTCTACTCCCTGCCGCGCCCGAACTTCCTGCTGGAGATCGAGTGCACGGCGGTGCTGGACTGACCCTCTCGCTCCTTAATCGAAGCGGCTGTCGATGCACGCCGCATAGCCGGGGTGGTGGCTCATCGCCCCGGCGCCGATCATGGACACCGCCAGCCGGTCCAGCGCCGCTTCCGGCAGGCGCGTCGTGCCCTCCCATAGCCCCAGCGACTTGTAGCGCCGCACCGCGGCCAGCAGGTGGGCGGGCTTGGTGTCCGCGAAGCGGGGCGCCAGCAATTCCGCGATGGTCTCGGGCGTGCTGGCGGCGATCCAGTCCAGCGCCTCGCCGAGGGCCGCCACGGCGCCGCGGAAGGCCGCCTCCTTCTCCGCGATGCGCGGTGTGATGGCATAGAGCGCGCTATAGGCCGTGGGCCCGCGGCTGGCCGCCGCATACCACAGCGCGGCGCCCTGTTCCTCCAGCGCCGAGGCGAAGGGCTCGAACAGCAGCACCGCATCCACCTCGCCCGCCAGCAGCGCCTTCGCGCCCTCGCCCATGGGCATGAAGCGAATGCCGGGCATGGCGGCCGGGTCCACGCCCGCGTCGCGCAGATCCTGTTGCAGGCACCACCAGGGGGTGGGCACCTCGGAGGGGATGGCGACGCGCATCGAAGCCAGCTCCGCCATGGCGAAGCCGGGGCGCGCGCCCATGCCCATCAGCAGGAAGGGGTCGCGCATGATGGCCGCGCCGAAGCTGCGCAGCGGGCTTGCGTCGTTGCGGCTGCGCTCCAGCATGGGGCGCATGGGGCCGGACCAAGCCAAATCCGCGCTGCCATCCAGCAGGCGGGCGGCGGCGGCGTCCGGCGTGCCCGCCGTCTCGATGCGGATGTCGGCGCCATGCGCGGCGAAGAGGCCACGATCGAGCGCCACGTAGTAGGGGGTGTAGAAGACGGCCCGGAAGGGCTCCATCAGCAGAAGCTGCGCCATGGCTCAGGCCCTCCGCAGGATGGGCAGCCAGCGCGCACCCTCTTCGCGGATGGTGCGGGCCAGCGCCGAGGCATCGCCGTTGATCACCTCGATCCCGCGCTCGGTGAAGCGGGCGCGCACGGCGGGGTCGTCCAGCACCTTCTTCATGGCGGCGCCCAGCGTGGCCAGGATGGGCGCGGGGGTCGCCGCCGGCGCCAGCATCATCTGCAGCGAGGAGGTCTGGTAGCCCGCCACCCCGGCCTCCGCCATGGTCGGCAGGTCGGGCAGCATGGCGGAGCGCCGGGCGGTGGTCACCGCGATGCCCTTCACCCGCCCGTCGCGGATCATGGGCGCCAGCAGGGTCTGGCTGTCGATCATCATGTCCACGCGGCCAGCCAGGAAGTCGGTCACCGCCGCCGGCGTGCCGCGGTAGGAGACGAAGGTGAAGTTCACCCCGGCCATGTTCTTCAGCAGCTCGCCCGCCAGATGCGAGGCGGCGCCGATGCCGGTGGTGGAGAAGGTCGCGTCCCCGCCGCGCGTCCGCAGCCAGGCCAGCAGCTCGGGCAGGGTGTTGGCCGGCACGCCGGGATGGACGCAGAGCACGAAGGGCTGCTCGGAAATCAGCGAGATCGGCGCGAAATCCGCGACATTGTCGAAGCCCGCATCGGGGAACAGCGCGGGAATGACGCTGTGCGCCGCCCCCGTCACCATGATGGTATGGCCATCCGGCGTGGCGCGGGCCACATGGCGCGCCCCGATGGTGGTGCCGGCGCCGCCCATGTTCTCGACCACCACGGTCTGGCCGAGCTCCTGGCCCAGCGGCTCCTGGACCAGCCGCGCGGTGACGTCGATCACCCCCCCGCGTTGAAGGGCACGATGATCCGGACCGGGCGATCGGGCCAGCGCGGCTGGGCGAGGGCGGCGGCGGGCAGCAGAAGCGGCGCGGCAAGGAGGGAACGGCGGCTGGCCATGGCATGTCTCCGGCGGATATGGCGCGGAGGAGACCGCCTCCGCCCCGGCTTGTCAAAAGCGGGGCGGCGAAAAAATGGGCAAACATGCTGGATTCAACGGGTGAATCCGCATGTTTGCCCAGAAGCTACTCAGGCGGAGGCGCTGACCCCGGCCGGGCGCGCGCCCAGGATATGCGCGATGGCATAGGTCAGATCCGGGCGGTTCAGCGTGTAGAAGTGGAACTCGTCCACGCCATTGGCCTGCAGGATGCGGACCTGCTCGGCGGCCACCGTCGCGGCCACCATGCGGCGCGTGCTCTCATCCTCGTCCAGGCCCTCGAACAGCTTGCCCAGCCAGTCGGGCACCGAGGCGCCGCACATGGCCGAGAACCGCTTCACGCTGGCGAAATTGGTCACCGGCATGATGCCGGGGACGATCGGCACCGTGATGCCACGCGCGTGGCAGCGGTCGAGGAAGCGCAGATAGATGTCGGTGTCGAAGAAATACTGCGTGATGGCGCGGTTGGCGCCGGCATCGATCTTGCGCTTCAGGAAGTCGAGATCGGCGTCGGCGTTCAGCGCGGCCGGGTGGGTCTCCGGATAGGCGCCCACGCTGATGTCGAAATCCCCGATTCGGCGCAGGCCGCGCACAAGGTCCTCGGCCTGGGCATAGCCGCCCGGATGGGGTTCGTAGCGCGAGGCCCCGGCCGGCGGGTCGCCGCGCAGGGCCACGATGTGGCGCACGCCGGCCGCCAGGTATTCGCGGGCCACCTCGTTCACCTCGTCCTGGGTGGCGCCCACGCAGGTGAGGTGCGCGGCGGGCGTCAGCGAGGTCTCGCGTGCCAGGCGCGCCACCGTGTCATGGGTGCGGCTGCGGGTGGAGCCGCCCGCGCCATAGGTGACGGAGACGAAGCGCGGCCCCAGCGGCTCGAGCCGGCGGATGCAGGCCCAGAGGTCGGCCTCCAGCTTCTCGTTCTTCGGCGGGAAGAACTCGAAGGAGAGCTTCGGGGCCGGCATGGCGGCGGGGGCGGGCAGGGTGCCGACGCGCGGCCCGGTGAGCCAGCGTTCCAGCGTGTTCGGGGGCGCGGTGTCCATGCGGTCGGAATGGGGGCTTGCCGGAGTTTGCGCAAGGGGTTTGCCGAGGCCGTTGATACAATGTCGGGGAGCCCCGCCGGCCCGCGATACTTGCCTTGGGGAGGGGTGTGTGTTTTCCTCAATCGTCAGCCGCGCCTCGGCCTGATGTCCCATGGGCCTTGCGCCCGGAAAGGTTTCCACCCGGCCATGCGCCTCTCCCGCCTTCTCGCCCCCCGTCTCCTTGCGATGGCCGCCCTGGCGGCGGGCCTCAGCGCCTGCGCCACCCGCCCCCCGGCCAGCGAGCCGGAGGCCTTGGCGGAGTTCCAGGCGGCCAATGACCCGCTCGAACCGCTGAACCGGACCATGTACCAGGTGAATGAGGGCCTGGACACGCTGGTGCTGCGGCCCGCGGCCGAGATCTACCGCTTCTTCCTGCCTTATGAGGTTCGGCTCGGCGTCCGCAACGT
Source organism: Roseococcus microcysteis (assembly GCF_014764365.1). Taxonomy (NCBI): domain Bacteria; kingdom Pseudomonadati; phylum Pseudomonadota; class Alphaproteobacteria; order Acetobacterales; family Roseomonadaceae; genus Roseococcus; species Roseococcus microcysteis. The sequence goes on along the minus strand of NZ_CP061718.1, from coordinate 1,128,090 downwards.
CCTGACCAATCTGCGCGCGCCCACCGTGCTGGCCAATGACCTGCTGCAGGGCCAGACCCAGCGCGCGGGCCGCACCGCCTCGCGCTTCGTGATCAATTCCACGCTGGGCCTCGGCGGCATCATCGACGTCGCGGACCGCGGCTTCGGCATCCGCGGGCACAACGAGGATTTCGGCCAGACCCTGGCCGCCTGGGGCGTGCAGGGCGGCCCCTACCTCTTCGTCCCCGGCCTCGGCCCCAGCAACCCGCGCGACCTTTTCGGGTTTGGGGTGGACGCGGTGGCCAGCCCCTGGTTCTGGGTGGGGCAGGGCACCGCCGTGGAGGCGCTGCGGTACTCGCGCACCGGCGCCACCATCGTGGACACGCGCGAAGGGGTGATCGATACCTTGGACGACATCAACCGCACCTCCCTCGACCCCTACACGACCATTCGCAGCGGCTACCGTCAGCGGCGTGAGGCCGAGATCCGCAACGAACTCGTGCCGGCCGGCCGCCGCACCGGGCTCACGCCGTGAGCGCCGTGACGCGCCGCCTGGCGCTCGGCCTGCTGGCGCTGCCGGCGTTGGCCCCGTTCGCCTTCCCCGCCCAGGGCCAGACCATGGACCCCGGCCGCGCCGCGGGCTTCATCACCACCACCGGCGAGGAGCTGGTGGCCGTGCTGAACAGCGACGCGCCCGTGGAGCAGCGCCGTGAGCGCGTGGCCACCATCCTGCGCCGCGCGGTGGACATCGAGGGCACGGGCCGCTTCATCCTGGGCCGCTGGTGGCGCGTGGCGACGCCTGAGGAGCAGCGCGAATATCTGCGCCTCTTCGAAGAGACGCTGATCCGCAACCTCGCTTCCCGCTTCGGCGAGTTCCAGGGCGTGCGCTTCACCGTGGGCCGCAGCCAGACGCGCAGCGAGGAGGACGTGCTGGTCACGACCGTGGTCGAGCGCCCCAACGCGCCGGCCGTGACGCTGGACTGGCGCGTGGGCGAGGTGGGCGGGCAACCGCGCATCGTGGACCTGGTGGCCGAGGGCGCCTCGCTCCGCCTGACGCAGCGCAGCGAATACAGCGCGGTCATCACCCGCAGCGGCAACCGCATCGCCGCCCTGCTGGACGCCATGCGCGGCCAGATCGAACGGATGGGCTGACCGCCACCGCCCAGCCACGCCGCGCCGATGGAGGTCGTGCAGCTCGTCCTGGCCCTGATGGGGGCCTGCGTGCTGCTGGCCCTGCTGGCGCGGCGGCTGCGACTTCCCTACGCGGTGGTGCTGATCCTGGCCGGCATGGTGCTGGCCTTCCTCCCCGGCGTCCCGGTCGTGACGCTGGACCCCGCCTTGGCGCTGGCCTTCTTCCTGCCGCCGCTGCTGCAAGGCAGCGCCTATCGCACCGACTGGAAGGCCTTCCGCCGCGACCTGCGGCCCATCCTGCTGCTGGCCGTCGGCGCCGTCATCTTCACCGCCTTCCTGATGGGCGCACTGGCCCGCGTGCTGGTGCCGGAAATGCCCTGGGCGGCCGCCCTCGCGCTGGGCGCCATCCTGGCCCCCCCTGATGCGGTGGCCGCGGCCGCCGTGCTGCAACGCCTCAATTTGCCCCGCCGCCTCGTCACCCTGCTGGAGGGCGAGAGCCTGATGAACGACGCCACGGCGCTGGTGCTCTACCGCTTCGCCATCGCGGCGGCGGCGGTGGGCAGCGTGGCGCCGCACCTGGCCGCGGCGAGCTTCCTGGCCGTGGCGGTGGGGGCGTGCTGGTGGGCTGGCTGGTGGCGCGTGGCACGCTCTGGGCCATGGCGCGGCTGAACGACACGCTGCTGGAAACCGCGCTCTCCTTCCTGGCCTGCTACGGCGCCTTCCTGGCGGCGGAGGCGATCGGCGTCTCCGGCGTGCTGGCGGTCGTCACCACGGGCATCATGCTCTCGCGCGCGCAATACCGCGTCTTCTCCGCCCGCACGCGGATCGAGACGCGGGTGGTGTGGCAGTTCGTCGAATTCGTGCTGACCTCGCTGGTGTTCATCCTGATCGGGCTGCAGCTGCGTGGCGTGCTGGAGGGGCTGGCCGGGCGCGGCGCCTGGGATCTGGCCTGGCTCGCCTTCGCCATCTCGGCCGGGCTCATCGCCTCGCGCTTCCTGTGGGTCTTCGTGGCGGGGGGCGCGCAGGCCCTGCTGGGCGACCGGATGCCCGTGGCGCAGCTCACCGTTCTGTCCTGGGCGGGGATGCGGGGCGTGGTGTCGCTGGCGGCGGCCATCGCCCTGCCGCTCGACTTCCCGGAGCGGGAACTCATCGTCTTCCTCGCCTTCTGCGCCATCCTCGCCACGCTGGTGGTGCAGGGCACGACGCTGGGCTGGCTGATCCGCCGCCTGCGCCTGGTCCAGCCGCCGCACCGGGATGGCATCAACCTGCAGGAGGCCGCGCTGCGCCACCAGGCGGCCCGCGCCATGCTGGGCGCCATCGAGCGGCGCGCCACGGACGTGCTCTACGGCCCCATGGCGCAGGACCTGCTGGCCGAGCACCGGGACCGCGCGGCGCATCTGGAGCGCGTCTCACGCGGGGGCGGCGCCGCGGCGGCCGAGCGCGCGGCCCGTCGCGCCCTGCGCCTGGAGGGGCTGGAGGCGGCGCGGGCGGTGCTGCGCGAACACCATGCGCGCGGCGAGGTGCCGGAGGACATGCTGACCAAGCTCGCCGAGGAGCTGGACTATGAGGAGAATCGGCTGCGACGCGCCCTGGGCTGACCCTATACGGGTGCGCCATGACCCTCGCCGCCACGCTCCAGGACGCGCGCCGCGCCCTGCTCGACCTCTCCACCCGCAACCGCCTGCTGGCCTTGCCCGCCACATCCCGCGCGCGCGGGGTGCTGCGCATCGAGGGCGAGCGGGCCGCCTTCGTGGTGGAGCGGCTGGCCGCCGGCCGCGCCTTCGGTTTCGAGGCCACCGAGGCCAGCCAGGCGCGCGGGCGTCGCAAGTCCGAGGGCGTGCGCGCGGCCAGCGCCAGCGCGACCGAGGCCGAGTGGCAGGCCGATGACCATCTGCGCGTGGCCGTCCCGCCGGAGGAACTGGCCCGCCGCCTGCGCGACATCCTGACCGATGCCCGCACCACGCGGGAGGAGAGCGGCGTGCCGAGCCTGTTCCTGGCGGTGGGCGGGCTGCATTGGCGCGACCCGGGCACGCCGGCGACGCCACGCCTGGCCCCTTTGGCGCTGATCCCTGCCACACTGGAACGCGAGGGCGCCACCAGCCGCTTCCGCCTGCGCGCCAATCCGGAGGAGGTGCAGGAGAACCTTTCGCTGCGGGAGAAGCTGGCGGCCGAGTTCCAGATCACCCTGCCCGAATTCGGTGACTACGATCCGGAAGCCTGGGCCGCCGCCGTCGCCTCCGCCGCCACGGGGCGCGAGGGCTGGTCGGTGGAGGCGGATGCCATGGCCCTTGGGCTCTTCGCCTTCACGAAATTCCTGATGTGGCGGGACCTGAACCCCGAGATCCATCCCGGCCTGCTGGAACACCCCCTGCTGCGCCGCCTGCTCGACCCCGCGCCGCCGCCGCCCGACCCTGTGCCGTTCCCTGACGACGCGGACGTGGACAAGGAAATCCCGGTCGAGAAGCTGGACCATGTGCAGGAGATGGATGGCAGCCAGGCGCTGGCGGCCGAGGCGGTGCGGCGCGGGCATTCGCTCGTGGTCCAGGGCCCGCCCGGCACGGGCAAGAGCCAGACCATCGTGAACATCCTGGCCCAGGCGGTGCTGGACGGGCGCAGCGTGCTGTTCGTGGCGGAGAAGGCCGCGGCGCTGGAGGTGGTGAAGCGCCGCATGGACGCGCTGGGCCTGGGGGCGGCGGTGCTGGAACTGCACAGCGGCAAGCCCAGCAAGCGCGCCGTGCTGGATGAGCTGCGCGCGACGCTCGCCCTGCCCCCCGTGCCGGCGCACGCGCGGGAAGAGGCGATCCAGCGGCTGGGCGAATTGCGCGGCCGGCTGAACCGCCATGCTGCCTCCATGCGCGCACGGGTGGGCGAGAGCGGGCTTGCCGTGCAGGAGGTGATCGCGCGCCTGGCCGCGCTGCGGGCGCGGGGCGCGGCGGCGCCGGGCTTCACCTTGGATGCCTCGGGCTGGGATGCCGCGCGCATCACCACGTTGCGCGGTGCGGTGACGGAGCTGGTGGCGCGATTGCCCGGCGCGCGCAGCCCCTGGCGCGGCGTGCGGCCGGACTTCGACGCGCTGGCCGCCGAACGCCTGCTGGCCGACCTGCCCCGCCTGCTGCGCGCCTTCGCCGCCTGCCCTGGCGGCGTGGCCGAGGCACGGGCGGCCGTGGAGGCCGAGGCGCTGCGTGCCCAGGCCCCCATGCCGCTGGAGACACTCCCCGCCGCCCGCGCACGCCTCGCGGACCTGCAATTGCTGGACGCGGCGGGGCGGGACCCGCGCTTCCTCTCGGGCGCCTTGGGCGCCACGGGGCTGGAGGCGGCGCGGGCCACGCTCGCGCAGCCCGGCGGCATGCTGGGCTTCCTGAACGGGGCGCGGCGGGAGGCGAGGGCGCGCCTCGCGGCGGCACTGCGCGACCCCGAGGATGGCGCGGCGCTGGACGCGCTGCTGGCCGCGCAGGCGGCGGCCCTGCGGCTGCGCCATGGCCCCGAATCCGCCGGACTGGCCGCCGCCGCCCTGGCGCGCGAGATCGGCTGGATGGAGGCCCATGCCCAGCGCCTGGCCCTGCCCGGGCCGGATGCCGCGCAGCGCGCGGCGCTGGAAGCCTGGGAGGGGCTGCACGCCGCGACGGGCATCGCCGCGCCGCCGAGCTTCGCCGCGCTTGCCGAGACGCTCGCCCTCTGGGCCGCGGAGCCCGAGGGGCTGGCGGCGTGGCAGGGCTGGGCGCGGGCGGTGGCGGCGGCGCCGGAGCTGGCGGCGCTCGCGGGCGCGTTGGAGGGCGGCACACTGCTGCCCGAGGCGGCGCCAGAGGCCTTCGAATTCGCGCTGATGGAATCCCTGCGCGGTATCGCCTTGCGCGAGCACCCGGCGCTGGCCGGTTTCGACGGCGAGGGCGCGGATCGGCTGGTGGCCGATTTCCGCCACGCCGATGCCGCGCGCGTGCGGCTTGCGCGGCACGAGGCGGCCTCCGTCCATGCCGCCCGCGTGGCGGAGCTGCGCCAGGGCGCCCATCCCGCGGCACTCGCTTTCCTGCGCGGCGAGTTCGAGCGAAAGCGCGGCCATGCCCCGGTGCGCGTCCTGCTCTCGCGCGCCGCGCCGCTGATCCGCCAGGCCAAGCCCATTCTGATGATGAGCCCGCTCTCGGTCGCGCAGTTCCTGGGCAACCCGCACCACGCGACGCTGCCGGGCTTCCCCGAATTCGACCTGCTGGTGATGGACGAGGCCAGCCAGATCGAGCCCGTGGACGCGCTGGGCGCCATCGCCCGCGCGCGCCAGGTGGTGGTGGTGGGCGATGACCGGCAGATGCCGCCCACCCGCTTCTTTCAGCGCATGACCGAGGACGATGCCGAGGCGCCGCAGGACGAGGACGCCGCGCTGGCGGCGCGCGACGTCGAGAGCATCCTGGGCCTCGCCAATGCGCGCGGCATCCCGCGCATGATGCTGCGCTGGCACTACCGCAGCCGGCATGAGAGTCTGATCGCGACCTCCAACGCCGAGTTCTACGAGAACCGGCTGCTGGTGCTGCCCTCGCCACGGCCGCGCAGCGCCGCACTTGGCCTGTCGCTGGTGCGGGTGGAGGGACGCTTCGTGGCGAGCGGCAACGCCGCCGAGGCGGAGGCCGTGGCGCAAGCCGTGATGCGCCACGCGCGCGAGACGCCGGGGGATACGCTGGGCGTCGCCGCCTTCTCCGTCACGCAGCGCGATGCGATCATGGACGCGGTGGAGCGGCTGCGGCGTGACAGCCCTGAGACGGAACCCTTCTTCAACGCCCACCCCGACGAGCCCTTCTTCATCAAGAACCTGGAGAACGTGCAGGGCGACGAACGCGACGCCATCCTGATCAGCGTGGGCTATGGGCGCGACGCGAATGGGCGCCTGGCCATGCGCTTCGGGCCTTTGTCCAATGACGGCGGCGAGCGGCGGCTGAACGTGCTCATCACGCGGGCCAAGAAGCGCTGCATCGTCTTCTCGGGCATCGGCGCGGAGGAGGTGGACACGGAGCGTGCCAAGGGCCGCGGCGTGGCGGCACTCAAGACCTTCCTGGGCTTCGCGGCCAATGGCGGGGTGCGCGAAATCGTGGCGGGCGAGGCCTCGCCCATCGCCGCGCTGATCGGCCAGGTGATGGCCGAGGCGGGGCAGGAGGCGGTGCCGCGCGTGGGGCTGTCGGGGTTGTTCCTCGACGTGGCCGGTCGGGGGGCCGAGGGCTTCGAACTCGGCGTGGAACTCGACGCCGCCGACTGGGCCGGGCTGCGCTGCGCGCGTGACCGTGATCGCGGCCGGCAGATGGCGCTGGAGATGATGGGCTGGCGGCTGGCGCGCGCCTGGTCGCTCGACTGGCTGAACCAGCCCGAGGCGGCGCGGGCCAGGATGCGCGCGGCGCTGGGGCTGGAGGCGCCGGCCGCGGCCGCCCCTGTCGGGCCCGTGGGGGCCGCGCTGGCCGAACCCTATCGCGAGGCGGTGCTGGAACGCGCGCCCACCAACCGCGCGGAGCTGACCGATCTGGTCGTCGCCATCCTGCGCATCGAGGCGCCCATCCATCGCGACGCGCTGCTGGAACGCGCGCGCCTGCTGCTGGGCGAGGGTTTTGACGCGCGCGAGACGGCCGCCGCGCTGCGCGAGGCGGAGTTGCTGCACGGCGCCCGCGAATCGGGCGGGTTCTACGTGCTGGAGGACACGCCGCCCCCCACGCCCCGCGACCGCCGCGCCGCCAGCCCCCATCTGCGCCGCGCCGCCATGGTCCCGCCCGCCGAGATCGAGGCCGCCGCCCGCCTGCTGCTGGAACTGCAGCCCCGCGCGACGGAGGCGGAACTGGCCGCCGGCGTGGCGCGGATGCTGGGGCTGGAGGCTTCCGCCAGCACGGCCTTGCTGGCGCGCATCGCCCTGCTTTCCGCTTCGGGCAGGCTCGTGGCAGGATCGGGGGCATGACACGCCCCGATCTCGCCCAGCAGGTGACCTTCCTCTACGCCGAGGACACCGAAGCCTCCTGGCGCTTCTACGAAGAGACCCTGGAACTGCCTTTGGTGCAGGACCAGGGCACCTGCCGCATCTACGCCGCCGCGCCGGGCGACCGCGCCTTCCTGGGCGTCTGCCGCGCCCGCGCGCCGCGCGCCAGCGACAATCCGCGGGTGGTGGGGGGCGTGGTCTTCACCTTCGTGACGCCGGATGTCGAGGGCTGGCACGAATTCCTGAAGGCGCGCGGCGTGGCGCTGCCGCCCAAGCCGGAATATTCCGAGGCCTATCGCGTCACGCATTTCTTCGTGACCGACCCGGCCGGCTACACCATCGAATTCCAGCGTTTCGAGCGCGAGGACTGGCCGGAGGTCTGAAATTGCCTGGCGCCGTGATTCACGTCTTCGGCTTGCCCTCCGGCGATCATGGATGCTGGCGCCTGATCGGCTTCGGAGCCGACGGCGCCGTGGACCGGCCGCTCAACAATCTCGAAAGCATGATCGACGAAACTTGATCATGCGGTAGCGCCCGCGCGCGGTTTGCGGCACACCCATGCCGCACCGCAACATGACGGTGTTGAGGAAGAGGTAAAGCATGGCGGAACCGCAGATCTGGGTCGTGTGGGGCGGCGTCTTCACCGACATGACCTTCACCACGCTGGAACAGGGCAAGGAGGAATTCTACGGCCCCTTCCATGACGAGGAATCGGCCATCCGCCGCTGGCGCGAGGGCATGGCCCGCTTCGTGGACATCGCGAGCCACCGGCTGTTCGTGCTGCGCGCCCGGCAGGGGTAGCGTCAGGCCTCAGTCCGCGAAGTCCGGCTGTTCCTTCAGCAGGATGCGCTTGACGCTTTCCAGGTGCAGGCGGGCGCTCTCGCGGTCGCCCTCGCGCATCTGGGCATAGGTGGCCTGGGCCAGTTCGGGCGAGACGGGCTTCAGCGTGCGCCCCGTGGCCATGGCCAGGCGCTGCACCTCGGCCGCGCGCTCGAGGTAGTAGAGGTCATCCCAGGCCTCGGCGATGCTGGGGCCCACCACCATCACGCCGTGGTTCTTCATGAAGACGATGTCGGCGTCACCCAGCGACGCCGCGATGCGGTCGCCCTCGGCCTCGTCGAGCGCGAGGCCGTTGTAGTGCTCGTCCACCAGGGTGCGGCCGTAGAATTTCAGCGCCGTCTGCCCGGCCCAGACCAGCGGCGGGCCCTCCAGCATGGACAGCGCCGTGGCGTTGGGCATGTGGGTGTGGAAGGCGGCCTTGGCGCGCGGGTGCTTCATGTGCAGGCGGGCGTGGATGTAGAAGGCGGTCGCCTCCGGCACGCCGTGGCCCGCCACCACGCGCCCCTGGAAGTCGCAGATGACGAGGTTGGAGGCCGTCACCTCCGCGAAGGAATACCCATAGGGGTTCACCAGCATCAGGTCGTCGCGCCCGGGCACGACGAAGCTGAAGTGGTTGCAGATGCCTTCGCTGAGGCCGAGCTTGGCCGCCATGCGGAAGCAGGCGGCGAGATCGAGGCGCGCCTGGCGCACCTCCGGCCGGTCGAGGTCGCTGTTGCGGAGCAGGGCGGGGGCGGTGTTCAGCGCATGGGCCATGGGCGCAGCATGGCGCGCCCTGGCGCCCCTGCCAATCATCGCCCAACTCCTTATGGTGCCGCGCAGGAACAGGAAGGGGACCGCGGCCCATGGCCACCAACCAGCGCATCGACGGCAAGCGGCTGTGGGACAGCCTGATGGCCATGGCGGAGATCGGCGCCACCCCCAAGGGCGGCGTGAAGCGGCTGACGCTGACCGAGGTGGACCGCCAGGGCCGCGCCCGCTTCGCCGAATGGTGCGCGGCGCAGGGGCTGACCATGCGCGTGGACGCCATCGGCAACATGTTCGCCCGCCGCGAGGGGCGCGACCCCGCGCGCCCGCCCGTGCTCATGGGCAGCCACCTCGACAGCCAGCCCACGGGCGGCAAGTTCGACGGGGCGCTCGGCGTCATCGCCGGCCTGGAGGTGATCCGCACGCTGAACGACCTCGGCATCGAGACCGAGGCGCCCATCGAGCTGGTGAACTGGACCGATGAGGAGGGCAGCCGCTTCGGCCATTCGCTGATGGGCAGTGGTGTGTGGTCCGGCGTCTATGAGCTGGAGAAGGCCGAGGCGCTGCGCGACCTGGACGGCGTGACCGTGGGCGAGGCGCTGGACGCCATCGGCGCCCGCGGCCCGCACCCCGCCAAGCCCTTCCCCGCCGACGCCTATTTCGAGCTGCATATCGAGCAGGGGCCCATCCTGGAGGCCGAGGGCAAGATGATCGGCGTCGTCACCGGCGCCCAGGCGCAGGTGTGGTATGACGCCGTCATCACCGGCCAGGACAGCCATGCCGGCACCACGCCGCCCGCCAACCGGCGCGACGCGCTGGTGGCGGCCGCCCGCGTCATCACCCATGTGGATGCCACCATGCGCGCGCGCGGCGCCGATGGCCGCGGCACCGTCGGGCAACTGACGGTGCTGCCCAACAGCCGCAACGTGGTGCCGGGCGAGGTGCGCTTCTCCGTCGAATTCCGCCACCCGCGCACGGAGGAAATGGAGGCCATCGCCGCCCGCTTCCCGGAAGAGGCCGCGGCCCTTGTCGCGGAAACCGGCTGCCGCCTGGAATTGACGGAACTCTTCCGCATCCCGCACCAGCCCTTCGACGAAAGCTGCGTCGCCCTGGTGCGCGAGGCCGCCGCCCGCCTGGGCTACAAGGCGCGCGACATGGTCTCGGGCGCCGGGCACGACGCCGTCTACGCCGCCCGCCGCATCCCGGCCGCCATGATCTTCACGCCCTGCAAGGATGGCCTCAGCCACAACGAAGCGGAAAGCATCCTCCCCGAGGAAGCCGAAGCCGGCTGCCAGGTGCTGTTCGAAGCCGTCCTGGCCCGCGCCAACCGACGGCCCTGACGCCGCGATGGGGCAGGGGGTGCGTCCCGGGGAGGGCGCCGCCCTCCCCGGACCCCTCCCGCCGAGGGCCCAGGCCCTCGGAACCCGTCTCATGGCCATTTGCAGGGAGGGGCGTCAGGGGCGCGCCCGTGATCACGGACACGTCATGCCCCTCCCTGCAAATGGCCATCACACATGGGGTCAGGGGCCCATGGCCCCTGGCGGGGGTGGTCTGGCGGGGGCGGCAGCCCCTGCCAGGGCGCACCCTCGCCCTATTGCGGCGCCAGGGCCACTTCGGTCAGGCCGCGGGCCAGGCGGGCGCGTTGGCGGTTCAGGTCGGCGCGGGCGGTCTGGTATTGCAGCAGGGCGCGGCCGGCCAGGGCGGGCGGGGCGGGCAGGCGGCTGGTGGCGGGGTTCACCGCCTGGCCGTTCACGTGCAGCTCGTAGTGCAGGTGGGGGCCGGTGGACATGCCGGTGGAGCCCACGCGGCCGATGGTCTGCCCCTGGCGGACGCGGGTGCCGGCCGCCATGCCGGGCGCGAAGCGCGAGAGGTGGGCGTAGAGGGTCATGACATTGTTCGGGTGACGGACGCGGATGACGTTGCCATAGCCGCGCTCACGCCGCACGGAATGCACCACGCCATCGGCGGCCGCGTAGATGGGCGTGCCGGTGGGGGCCGCGAAATCCACGCCGCGATGCATGCGGTTGTAGCCCAGGATGGGGTGCCGCCGCGGGCCGAAGCCCGAGGACATGCGCGCCCCGTTCAGCGGCGTGCGCAGGAAGCCGCCGGCGAGCGGCCGGCCGGCCGCGTCATACCAGCCCACCTCGCCATCCGGGCCTTCGTGGCGCCAGATTTCCTGGGTCTGGCCGGAGAGGGTGAGGGCGGCGTAGAGCACGCGCCCGTGCCGCAGCAGCGTGCCATCCTCGCTGCGCATGCGCTCGAAGGCCACGGCCACGCGGTCGCCCGCGCGCAGGTCGCGCTGGAAGTCCACGCGGTGCGAATAGGCGCGCACGATCGAATAGGCGAGCTGGGGCGGAAGGCCCGCATTCACCAGCGCCGGGAAGACGCCGCCCGTCACCACCGCCTCCACCTGGGCGAGGTGCGGGTGCTCGGGCAGGCGGGCCTCATCGGCCTGCCAGCCTTCGCCCTGGCGTTCCACTGCAACCGTGTGGCCGGGTCCGGGGTTGATCTCCAGCGCCATGAGGCGCGTCTCGTCCTCGACGTCGAAGCGCAGGAGCAATTCCTGCCCGGGGCGGAGGCGGTTGGCCGGGAAGAGAGGCAGCAATTCGGCCAGCGCCGCATGGGCGTCGCCGCTGGGCACGCCCGCCTCGGTGAGCAGGCCGAGCAGCGTATCACCGGAAGCGACCGTCACGCTCTGCTCCGTGAAGGCGGGCTCGGGCTCCGGGTCCGGGGTGCCGGGGGCCGCATAGGGCACGGCCTCGACCAGCGCGGCCTCGGGCGCATCGAGGGTGAGGGGTGCTTCGGCCAGTTCCCCGACGGCCGGCTCCTCCGCGAAGGGGGCCATCGGGGCGGGGGCCAGCGCCGCGTCGGGTAAGGCCGCGGCTTCCACGTTCACCTGTTCCGCTGTCGGCCATGCGAAATGCACGGCGGGCAGCAACAGGAGGGCGGGCAGCAGCAAGCTTGTCGCGCGGCGCAACTTCATCATGCGGTGTGTATTTTCCCCACGGCCTTCCGACGGGCCATGGCCCTTTGCCTAACCATCACGACCCTGCGCCGCAAGGCGAAATTATCGCCATATGTCGCGGAACAACCAAGGATTTCCCGTTACATTCCGGCGCCGGCGCGGGCTGTTTGGGCCGGGGCGGGCAGCAGCAGGGGCGGCGGCAGCGAGGCCAGGAAGGCTTCCACCGGCATGGGCCGCGCCACAAGCCAACCCTGGATGACCTGGCAACCGGCCTCGCGCAGGGCAGCGGCCTGGGCCTCGGTCTCCACCCCCTCGCCCACCACCTCGATTCCCATCCCCCTCGCCAGCGCCATGGTGGCGCGCAGCACGGCCAGGGCCTTCGCGTCCTCGGGCAGTTGCGCGACGATGGAGCGGTCGAGCTTGAGGCGCTGCACCGGCAGCCGCACCACATGGGGCAGGCCCGAATGCCCGCTGCCGAAATCATCGAGGGCGAGCGTCACCCCCACCTCGCGCAGGGCCGTCAGTGTCTGGTGGACGGCGGGCAGGTCGCGCACCGCCAGGTCCTCCGGGATTTCGATTTCGAGCCGCCCGGGCGCCACCCCGGCGGCGTGCAGCACGTCCTGGACCTCCCCGGCGAAGCCCTGGTCGTGCAGGGTGCTGACGGAGATGTTGATGGCGAGGCAGGGCGGCGGGCCAGGCCAGCCGGCCAGCAGCTGGACGGCGCGGCGCAGCACCTGGCGGTCCAGCCGCCCCACCAGCCCCAGCTCGGCCGCCGCGGACAGGATTTCGGCGGGCGCGACCCAGCGGCCCAGGCGCGGGCTGTTCCAGCGCAGCAGCGCCTCCACCCCGGCGAGGCTGCCGTCCTCCAGGTTCCGCTGCGGCTGGAGGTGCAGTTCCAGCTCCTCCGCCTCCAGCGCGGCCGCCAGCGCCTCGCGCAGCCGCGCGCGCTGCTCGTCCCTTTCGCGCAGGGCGTGGGTGAAGAGGCTGACGGTGTCGCCGCCCATCTCCTTGGCCTCGATGACGGCGAGGCCCGCGGCGCGCAGCAGCGTGGCCGGGTCGCCGCCATGCTGGGGCGCCACCGCGAGTCCGATGGAGGCGGTGACCGGCACCTCCCTTCCCTCGGCCCGCAGCGGCGTGCGCAGCGCGGCCCGCACCCGCCCGGCGAGCGCCGGCGCCGCATGGGCCCCGGCCTCGAAGGCCAGCACCGCGAATTCGTCGCCCCGCGTCCGGCACACCAGGTCCGAGGGGCAGAGGGCGCCGCGCAGCCGGTGCGCCGCCTCGCGCAGCAGCGCATCGCCCACCGCATGGCCGTGGCGGTCATTGTGCTGGGCGAAGGCGTCGAGATCCACCAGCATCACCACCCCGCCCCGCGGGTCCTCCGCCATGGCGGCTAGGGCGGCCTGGAAGGTCGCGCGGTTGGCGAGGCCCGTCAGCGGGTCATGTTCGGAAAGATGGGCAAGGCGCGCCTGGGCATGGCGCAGCGCGCCGAGGTCGAGCACCGAGAGCAGCCGCCCCTGCGGCGCCCCGCCGGGCGGGTCCCAGGGGACGACACCCAGCAGCACGGGGCGTTCGGTGCCGTCCGGCAGGGGCATCAGGGTCTCGACACCTTCCGTCGGGGTTGGCTGGGGCAGCGTGGGGCGGGGGAAGCGGGACGGCACCTCGCCCTGGAAGAGGCGACGCAGCCTGGCGTTGGTGAAGAGCGTGCGGCCGTGGGCGTCCAGCTTCCACAGCCCGACCGGGGCGTGTTCCAGTAGGGCGAGCAGCCGCGCCTCCGAACTGGCGAGGGATTGCTCGCGCTGTCGCGCCTCCGTGATCTCGGCCGAGAAGCACACGGTTCCCCCGCTGGGCAGGCGGAATTGCCGCCGCTCGAACCAGCGCCCCTGCGCGTCCTGCACGCGCTGCGGCGTGCCGTCGGCGCGCAGATGGGCGTCGAGGCCGGCATTGACCATGGCCTCCCGCGCATGGGGCGGCAGGTGGCCATGCGCGGTCCTGAGGCGATCCTCCTCGCGGCCCGTGGTGTCCGCCCCGGTGAAGCTCGGACCGCTGCCCGCCTGCCAGAGCGGCCGGCGGTCCGGCCGCATCACCAAGGCATGGCAGGGCATGACGCGCAGCACGGCCAGGGCGTCCCGCAGCGCGATCTCGCGCAGGGCGACCCAGGTGAGGAGGCTGCCCAGCAGCCCCGACGCCACCGCGCCCCGCCAGGGCCAGCCCATCAGCGCACCGAGCATCGCCCCCGCCAGGAATCCCGCCGTCAGGAGAGGCGCCAGCCGGCCGCGCGGCGCGGGCCGCGCCGGGAGAGGGGCCGAAATGACATCAGGGAAAGGCCAGGGCAGCGTGGCAGGGCGGCGGCGGCGAGGGCGCATGAGGGTCTCCACCCCTCATGATGGGCGGCCGAAGCTTAACGAAGCCTGACCACGCTCAGGCCAGCATGCTGGCCAGCAGCGCGGCGAGCGCGCCCGCGACACCCAGCGCCAGCGCGCGCGCCGCCCCCCCCGCGCGCACCTGGCCCTTCGCCGCGGCCAGGCCCCAGCCCGCGCCCAGCATGACCGCCGCGCCCAGGGCGACAGGCCACGGCCAGCCCAGTTCGGGCGCGAGCCAGAGCGGCAGCAGCGCCAGCACGCCGCCAGCCAGGAAACCCAGCACCAGCAGCAGCGCCTCGCGCATCGCATGGGCGGGTTGGGGTTCGATCAGGTCCAGCTCGAAGCGCATCATGAAGTCCACCCAGCGCCGGCGGTCGGCGGCGATGCCCTCCACCGCGCGGGCCAGGGTGTCGCCGCGCAGCCCGTAGCGGTGGAGGATGGCCGCCACCTCCCAGCGTTCGCGCTCGGGGTAGAGGTGGGTTTCCTCCTCCTCGCGGCGGCGTTCGGCGGCGTAGCGTTCGGCCGCGCCCAGCACCGCGAAATAGCGGCCAAGCCCGGCCAGGATGGCGCCGGCGGCGAGTGCCGCGAGCCCGCCCGCGAGTGCGGCCGTGGCGGGGGTGCCGGCCGCCAGCAGCGCCACCACCAGCGCCACCGGCAGCAGCGGGCCCTGGGCCAAGCCCGCCAGCAGCGGCACCTGGGCGGCGCGCAGCAGGGCGTGCTGCTCGCCCTCGGGCGGGCCGGGCGGGGCGGGCGGCAATCCGTCGCGATACGGGTGGGGGGCGGGCTGGTCCATGGCGCGCAGCATAGCGAATTCGCGCCGATTGCGCGCTATGCGCCTGGCGGGTCGTCCTCGCGCCGCGCCTGGTCGAGCAGGGTGCGACGGCGGGCTTCCTCCGCGGCGTCGCGCGCCTTCTGCCCCTTGGTGCGGCCGAAGGCGACGCGGTTGGCGGCGGCCTGGGCCTCGGCCTCCATCTTCGCCTTGGCGGCGCGCCACTTTCGCAGGTTCACGACCTCGGCCATGCTGCGAAGCTACAGGAAACGCCCGCGACCCGTCCAGGAAAGGCCCTGCCCATGAACATCGCGCTCACCGCCGCCGACGGCCACCGCCTCGCCGCCTACAAGGCGGGCCCCGAGGATGCGACCCGCGCTTTGGTCATCGTGCAGGAGATCTTCGGCGTGAACCGCCACATGCGCCGCGTGGCCGACAGCTTCGCGGCCGAGGGCTATGCGGTGGTGGTGCCCGCCCTGTTCGACCGCACGGAGCGCGGCGTGGAACTCGGCTATACCGGCGACGACGTGACGCGCGGCCGTGCGCTGCGCGGCCAGATTGACGAGCACAAGACGCTGCTGGACATCCTGGCCGCGGCCGGCGCCCTGCCGGCGGGGGCCGCGCGCGGCATCGTGGGTTATTGCTGGGGCGGCACCGTCGCCTGGCATGGCGCGACCCGCAGCAGCGCCTTCCAGGCTTCGGTCGGCTGGTATGGCGGCGGCATCGCGGCGGCCAAGGACGAGGCCCCGCGCTGCCCGGTGCAGCTGCATTTCGGGGAGGTGGACGCCTCCATCCCGCTCACCGACGTCCATGCCATCGAACAGGCGCGGCCGGAGGTGGAGGTCTTCGTCTACAAGGGCGCCGGCCACGGCTTCGGCTGCGAGGAACGCGGCAGCTATGTGGAGGGCGATGCCGAGGTGGCGCAGCGCCGCACGCTGGAATTCTTCGCGCGGCATCTGGGGGCTGAGGCCCCCCGCCCTTTCAGAGGCCCTTCAGCTTCCGCTCCACCACCGCGGCCAGGACGCCCGCGCCATAGGGGATGGCCTGGTCGTTGAAATCGAAGCGGGGGTTGTGGACCTCGGCGCTGTCGCCATTGCCGCAGACGATGTAGGCGCCGGGGCACTTCTCCAGCATGTAGGCGAAATCCTCGCCGCCCATGACCGCGGGGAATTCGCGCTTCAGCCGGCCCTCGCCCACCAGGGCGGCGGCGGCATCGCCCAGCGCCTCGGCCTCGGCCGCGTCGTTCACCAGCGGCGTGGTGATGACGCGGAAATCCAGCACGGCCGAACCGCCCAGGCCCGCCGCCACACCCTCGCCGATCGCGCGCATGCGGCTTTCCACCAGGCCCATGATCTCGTTGGAGAAGGCGCGGACGGTGCCGCCCAGGCGCACCTCGTTCGGGATCACGTTGTAGGCCTGGCCGGCGTCGAAGCGGGTGACGGAGAGCACGGCGCGCTCGGCGGCCGGCACGTTGCGCGCGACGACGGATTGCAGCGCCTGCACGACGGCGGCACCCATCACCACGGGGTCGTTCGTGGCCTCCGGCCGCGCGCCATGGCCGCCCTTGCCGGTGATGACCATGTCGTAGAAGGCGACACCCGCCATCATCGGGCCCGCGCGCAGGCCGAATTCACCCAGCGGCATGCCGGGGCGGTTGTGGATGCCGTAGACCGCATCGCAGGGGAAGCGGGTGAAGAGACCGTCCTCCAGCATGGCCAGCGCGCCGCCGGCACCCTCCTCGCCGGGCTGGAAGATCAGGTTCACGGTGCCGTTGAAGTTCTTCGTCGCGGCCAGGTATTTGGCGGCGGCCAGCAGCATGGTGGTGTGGCCGTCATGGCCGCAGGCATGCATGCGGCCCGGGATGGTGCTGGCATGGGCGAAGCCGTTCGCTTCGGTCATGGCCAGCGCGTCCATATCCGCGCGCAGGCCGATGGCGGGGCCGTTGCCGTTGCGGATCACGCCGACCACGCCGGTCTGGCCCACGCCCTCATGCACCTCGATGCCCCATTCGCGCAGCTTGGCGGCGACGAGTGCGGCGGTGCGGTGTTCCTCCAGCCCGAGTTCCGGGTGGGCGTGGATGTCGCGGCGGATGGAGGTGAACTCCTCCTGCCAGGCGGAGATCTGTTCGACTGGGGTGCTCATGCCCCAGAGTTGCGCCCCTGCGTGGCCAAGGCAATGGCCTCCCGCAGCACTTCCGCATCACCGATATGGTTGGCCAGGATCAGCACGAGCTTGGCATCCAGCCGGCGCGAGGCGGCGTCGTCCAGCCCGCGATGCGCCTCCATCAACAGGGCGTAGAGCGCATCGGGATCGGCCAGGCGTGGCTCGGTGCGGAGGTGCGTCATCGGCCGAGCGCCCTGTCATGCGCGGCGAGGATGGGCGCGGCCTCTGTCGCCGGCAGGCGGGCGGCGAGCACCTGGTCGGGCCGGAACAGCGCGGCCTCGCCGGGCGCCAGGCCCAGGCGCGCGGCGGCGAGCCCCGAATGGTCCAGCAGCGCGCCCGACCGCGGCGCATCGGCCAGCAGGATGGTCGTGATGCCGGGAAGGGCGGGCGGCACGGCGTCGCGCGCCACGAGCGTGAAGCGGCCATCGGCGCCGATATGGCGCAGCAGCCAATCCGGGGTGTCGTCGCGCAGCACCGGCGCGTCCGCCGCCACCTCCTGCCCGGACCAGGGGCGGGAGAGGCGGCCGGAATTCACGAAGGGACGGGCAAAGGCTTGGTCCTCCGCCAGTTCCAGCACGGCATCCCTGTAGGCCGCCGCGGCGGCGTTCTTGGGCGTGATGAAGTCGGTGGCGCGGGTGGAGTGGAGGATGTTCTCCTCCGCCGCCGGGATGCGCTCGGCGTCATAGAAATCGAGCAGGGTCTCGGGCGCCTCGCCCCCCAGCACGGCGGCGAGCCGCCAGCAGAGATTGTCCGCATCCTGCACCCCGCCATTGCCGCCGCGAGCGCCGAAGGGCGAGACCTGGTGCGCCGCATCGCCCAGGAAGATCGTGCGGCCATGGCGGAAGCGTTCGAGGCGCCGGCAGCGGAAGGTGTAGATGCTGATCCATTCGATCTCGAAGGGCACCTCCGGCCCCAGCATGGCGGCGACGCGGGCACGCACGCGTTCGGGGTCGCGCTCCGCCTCCGGGTCCGCATCCCAGCCGAGCTGGAAGTCTATCCGCCACACATCATCGGGCTGGCGGTGCAGCAGCACGGATTGTCCGGGGTGGAAGGGCGGGTCGAACCAGAACCAGCGTTCGGTCGGGAAATTCGCCCGCATGGTGACGTCGGCGATGAGGAAGCGGTCGCGGAAGACCTGCCCCTCGAAGGGCAGGTCCATGGCGCGGCGGATGAAGCTGCGCGCCCCATCGCAGGCCAGCAGCCATTGGGCATGCAGCGTGTAGTTCCCGCCGGGGGTCTCGATGGCGAGGCGCGCGCCCTCCGCGCCGTTCTCCACCCCCACCACCCGGTGGCGCCAGCGCAGATCCACAAGGCCCGTGGCCTCGCAGGCCTCCACCAGCCACTGCTCCGCGTAATACTGCTGCAAGTTCACGAAGGCGGGGTATTCGTGGCCCTGCTCGGGCAGCAGGTCGAAGCTGTAGGCCTCGCGGTCCTGGCGGAAGACGCGGCCGCGATTCCAGGTGATGCCCTTGTCGAGGAAGCGCTGGCCGAGGCCAAGGCGGCCATAGATTTCCAGCGTGCGCTTGGCGAAGCAGATGGCGCGACTGCCCTCGCTGACCTGGTCGTCCTCATCGAGCAGAACGACGCGCAGGCCGCGCCGGGCAAGGTCCAGCGCCGCCGTCAGCCCCACCAGGCCCCCGCCCGCCACCACCACCGGGGCGGTTTCACCGGACGGGCCGGGGGGCGCGGCGGGGAAGCGCATGTCAGGGCGCGTCGGCCGGCTTGGGCGGCGCGTCCTGTTCGAGCGCCTGCCACATCTCGAGGTCGCGCTCCGCCGTCCAGATGCGCGGCTTCACGATGCCGCTCGCCTCGTCATAGGCGCGGGAGACGTTGAAGGGCATGCAGTGGTCGAAGATCACCCAATGGCCGTAGCGCGGGCGCATCTTCTCCATGGCCTCGTCGTAGAACTGCTTGAGTGACCAGCCCTTCTCCACCGCGGCCAGGGCCATGGCGAAGAGCGTCTCCACATAGGTGGCCGTATCGTGCAGCGCCTGCTCGCAATCGGCCCTCGTGGTCAGGGCGGGGCCGCGGCCGGGGACGAGCTTCTCGGGGCGCAGGCGGCGGAGGGCGGCGATGGTGGCGGACCAGTCGTTGAACCAGGCGTCGCCGCAATAGGGGGTCGCGCCGGCCTCCACCGTGTCGCCGGCGAAGAGCACCTTCTCCTTCGGCAGCCAGACCACCGTGTCGCCCGAGGTGTGGCTGCGGCCGATCTGGATGATCTGCACCTCGCGCTTGGCCTGCCACAGCGACATGCGGGCGCGGAAGGTCTCGGTGGGCCAGGTGAGGCCCGGCACCTCCTCCCGCCCGCGGAAGAGGCGGGGGAAGCGGCCGATCTCGCTGTCCATGTCCTGCTGGCCGCGCTCCTTGATCAGGTCGCGCGTGGCATCGGAGGCGATGATCGCGGCCCCCTCATAGGCGGAGGCACCCAGCACCCGCACCGCATGGTAATGGGTGAGCACCACCTTCTGGACGGGCAGCGAGGTGACGCCCGCGATCCGCGACTGGACCTCGCGCGCCAGCAGCGGCGTGGCCTGGGCGTCCACCACGATGACGCCCTTGTCGCCCACGACGACGCCGGAATTCGGGTCGCCCTCGGCGGTGTAGGCGTAGAGGCCCGCGCCCAGCTCGTCGAAGGAGATGCGCTTCTCGCCGAGATCCTGGCTTGAGGCGAAGCCCGCGGCCCGGGGTGCGGGCGAGGGCGCGGGGGCCGGCGGGGCGTCAGTGGAAGTCACGGCCGCGGCCCCCATGGAGGCGGGCTGCGGCGCCGCCTTGGCGGGCACCATCCGGTTGTTGCGGGACCGGCTGCGTCGCTTCGTGGCCATGGGTTTTCCTTCAATTTACTGTGCGGCACCATAGCCCAGTCCCCATCGCTGGACAGCAACAGTCCCGGGCCTTCATCGGGGCTGGGGCTTCACGCCCCAGGAATAGGCATAATCCTCCCATTCCACCTGGCGCGCGGCCTCGCCCATGTCCAGTGCGTCGCGCGTGTCGAGCATCACGGCGTATTCGTCGGTCGCGGGCTTCTTCGGCGTGAAGGCGTTGCCCAGCGCCTTGGGGTGCGGGCCATGGGTGAAGCCGCAGGGGTGCAGCGTCATCATGCCGGCATGGATGTTGTCGCGGCTGAAGAAGTCGCCCGCGTGGTAGAACAGCACCTCGTCGTAGTCGTCATTGTTGTGGAAGAACGGCACCTTCAGCGCGCCCGGATCCGTCTCGAAGGGGCGGGGGGTGAAGGTGCAGACCACGAAGCGGTTGGCCACGAAGGTGGTGTGGGCGCTGGGCGGCAGGTGGTAGCGGTGGGACATCAGCGGGCGGATGTCCTCCACGTTCAGCTTCACGGGGGCGAGGTCCCCATGCCAGCCCACCGCGTCCAGCGGGTTGAAGGGGTAGGTGACGGTGGAGAGCGCGTCGCGCCGCTTGATCACCACGCGGGTTTCGCGGGCGCCTTGCTGGGCGCGGAAGGCGTCGTCTATCGCCGGCGTGGCCAGCACCGCCGGGTCGAACTGCGCGTGCTTGCCCAGGATGCCGCGGTCGGGCAGCTGGTAGGTGCTGCCGGTGGCCTCGATGAGCAGGGCGGCGACGGGCGCATCGCATTCGATGCGCCACATGGTGCTGCGCGGCAGCAGGATGTAGTCGCCGGCGCGGAAGGGCATGTGGCCGTAGTCGCAGAACAGGCGGCCAGCCCCTGTGTGGATGAACAGAAGCTCATCGCCATCGGCGTTGCGCGCCAGGTGGTCCATGGCGGCCGGCGCCCGCCAGAAGCGCAGGCGGCAATGGGCGTTGTGCAGGATGTCGGCCGCGTCCCAGGGGCTCGGCTGCTCGGCGTTGATGCGGGCGAGGTCGAAGGCGCGGGGGCGGAGCGGGCCTTCCCAGCGCGTCCAGCCGGTGGGCGGGTTCGCATGATACATGTGGGTGGCGGGGCCGAAGAAGCCCTCCTTGCCCATCTCACGCTCATAGGTGCCCTGGGGGAGGTCGGCATGGGCCTGGCGCGAGGAAAGGCCCTCGCTGCGCGGGAAGGCGATGTATTGCTTGCTGGCCATGGTGCCGTTTCCCCTGCCTTGCGATTGCAGCCCAGGTAGTTTCAAATGCAACTGATGTCAAGCGAAGCGCCCGATTTCCGCCTGGAGGATTTCCTGCCCTACCGGCTGTCGGTGGCGGCCAACCGCGTCTCGCGCCGCTTCGCGGACCGCTATGGCGCGGCCTTCGGGCTGTCCATTCCGGAATGGCGGGTGATGGCGGTGCTGGGCCGCTTCGGCCGGCTGCCGGCGCGCGAGATCACGGCGCGCACGGCCATGGACAAGGTGAAGGTGAGCCGCGCGGTGCGGCAGCTGGAGGCGCGCGGCTTCCTGGAGCGCGCGGCCGATGCGGCCGATGCGCGGCTGCACTGGCTGGCATTGTCCAAGGCCGGACAGGGCGTCCATGGGGCCATCGTCCCCATGGCGCGCGAAATGGAGGCCGAGGTGGTGCAGGGCCTGACCGCCGAGGAATTGGCGGTGCTGCACGCGGCGCTGGGGCGGATCGCGGAGCGGTTTCCGGGGGAGGGGGTGGATTGACCAATATCACTTGAATCGGCGGGCGGAGCGCGTAGTCTCAACCTCAGGATGTGCTTTGGAAAGGCAAGGGCATTCATGGATCGTCGTCGACTCGCAACCCTTGCCATGGGGACGGCTCTCGCCACGCCCGCGCTCATCGGCCGCGCCGCAGCGCAATCCGGGACCGCCGCGGCGCCCCGCATGCAGACGCCGGGCTTCTTCCGCTTCCGGGTGGGCAGCTTCACCGTCACGACCTTGCTGGACGGGTTCTCGCCCTGGGTGGACCCCGCGACGAGCCTCGTCGTGAACGCCGACCGCGCGGCCGTGGAGGGGGCGCTGCGGGATGCCATGCTGCCGCCCGCACAGATCAACGACCTGTTCGCGCTGACGCTGCTGGAGACGCCGGCGGGCCTCACCCTCTTCGACAGCGGCACGGGGGGGCAGCTTGTTCCCACCGCCGGCATGCTGCCCGCGAGCCTCGCGGCGGCCGGCGTGGATCCCGCGCGCGTCGAGCGCGTCGTGCTGAGCCATTGCCACCTGGACCACATCACCGGTCTCACCACGCCCGACAACGTGGCGGTCTTTCCCAATGCGCGGATCCTGCTGCCCGAGGCGGAATGGAACTTCTGGACCGATGCGTCGAATGAGGCGCGCGTGCCGGATTACCAGCGCAACAACTTCGCCAACATCCCGCGACGTCTCGCCCCCTATCGCGGCCGGGTGGAGCGCTTCGCTCCGGGCGCCGAGATCCTGCCCGGGGTGCGCGCCGTGGCGGCGCCCGGCCACACGCCCGGCCACACGGTCTTCCACGTGGCGGAGGGTGCGGACCAGCTTTTCATCATGGGCGATACGGCCTCACGGCCGGAGCTTTTCCTGCGCCACCCGGAATGGCATCACAGCTATGACATCGACCCGGTGACGGCGTCCGCGACGCGCTTCCGCCTCTTCGACCGTATCGCCGCCGAGCGGGCGCGGATGACGGCCTACCATTTCCCCTTCCCGGCAAACGGGCATGTCCGGCGGGTCGGCGAAGGGTTCATCTTCGTGCCCGCGGATTGGAGCACCGCCCTCTAGAGCAATGTCCGGCCGGACGGCATGATCCGGTCCGACCACTTGCTTCAGAAACTGTAATGGCTGGAGCAGCCTTTTCCCATCTGGCGGAACCGCGCGCCGTTCCGCCAGACGGGACGCGGCTCCAGCCAGCGGCCGGCATCACGGAAGGGCAGGGGAGACCACATGGAAGACGTCGCGAAGAACAAGGCGCTGATCCGCTGGGTGTACGAGGAAGGCTTCAGCAACAACGACCTTGGCGTCATGGATGTGGCCTTTGGGGAAAGCTACATCTGCCGCTTCCCCGCGCTGGAGCCCATCGTGGGCCTCGAGGCCTGCAAGCGTGCGATCGGCGCCTTCCTCCGCGCCTTCCCGGCCACCTACCGCATCGAGCATCTGGTGGGGGAAGGCGACCGTGTGGTGGCGCGCTGGAATGCCCAGGGCGTCCATGCCGGCGATTTCCAGGACATGCTCGATCCTGGCCGGATCTATCCTGCCACTCACCTTCCGGTGCGGTTCAGCGCGACCGACATCTACCGGTTCGAGGGTGGGAAGATCGTGGAGGAGTGGAACAGCCTCGAGGAATTCGGCTTGCTCGCGCAGATTGGCGGGCTGGTCCGCCCTGGCTGAGCACCCCGGCAGGGGCCGCCACCTTCCTGGTCAGGCCCGCCGGTAGCGCGCCGCCGTCAGCGCATCCTCGCGCAGCGCGGCCGCCACGTCCCCATGCGGGTCCAGCGCCAGCACGCGGTCGAACCAGGGCACGGTGCCGCGCACGCGCCCCTGGAAGAGCATGTCCAGCGCCTTCGCCGCCTCGCCCCGGCCCAGGCAGCAGCCGCAGGCGGCGGCGTGGGGCGCCTCGCCAGGCTTGAAGGCGGTGATGGCCACCGCGCCATCGGGCGCGGCCTCGCCGCCCACCGTCAGCACGGCGGCGGGTTTCCCGCGCGAGAGGGCCAGCGCGAGGTTGTCCTCATTCGCCAGCAGGTGGACCGGGATTCGGGCGTCAATGGACCACGTCATGCGCTGGACATAAGGATATGTTTATGCCATTTGCAAGCCCATGGAAGACCTCCTCACGCAATTGCGCGCCGCGGCCGAGCCGACACGGCTGCGGCTGCTGGCCCTCTGCGCGCGGGGGGCCTTCAACGTGTCCGAGCTTTGCGCGGTGCTGGGGCAGTCGCAGCCGCGCCTTTCGCGCCACCTGAAGCTGCTGGCCGAGGCGAATTTGCTGGAGCGCCTGCCCGAGGGCCCGCATGTCTATTTCCAGCTTCCCGCCGGCGCCGACCTCGCCCGGCTGATCCTGGCCCGCCTGCCGGAGGACGAGCCCGTGCTCCAGGCCGACCGCCGCCAGGCCGCCCGCATCGCGGCGGAGCGGGCCCGCGCCGCCTCCGAGGCCTTCCGCCGCGACGGCATGGATTGGGATGAAATCCGCGCGCTCGGTCTCGATGCCGGCGCCATCGAGGCGGCGCTGCTCGATGCCCTGCCGCCCAGCGTGGAGCATCTGCTCGACATCGGCACCGGCACGGGCCGGCTGCTGGAATTGCTGGCCGACCGCGCGCGCCGGGCGCTGGGCGTGGATGCCAGCCGCGAGATGCTGGCGCTGGCCCGCGCGCGGCTGTCCGAACGCGGCCTGGCGGAGCGCTGCTCCGTGCGCCTGGCCGACATGTACCGCCTGCCGCTGGCCGATGCGCGCTTCGACGTGGTGACGCTGCAGATGGTGCTGCACTACGCCGAAGACCCCGCCGCTGCGCTGGCCGAGGCCGCGCGGGTGCTGGCGCCGGGGGGCAGCCTGCTGGTGCTGGACCTCGCCCCGCATGACCGCGCCGAGGTGCTGTCCCGCTTCGCCCATCGCTGGCCGGGCTTCGATGATGCCGCCATGGCCGGCTGGCTGGGCGGGGCGGGTTGCGCGCTGGCCGGCACCGCCCAACTCCCGGGTCCGCTCGAGGTGCGGCTGTGGTGCGCGACGCGCCTGCCGGCCCATGCCCTCGCCGTTGCCTGAATCTTCACACCGACACCAGAGAACTCTGACACATGGCCTCCAGACCGCACCTCCTCGATGCCCTGCGCGACCGCGTCCTGCTCTGCGATGGCGGCATGGGCAGCCGCGTGCAGGCGCTGACGCTCGATATCGTGAAGGATTTCTGGGACAAGGAGAATTGCACGGAGGTGCTGTCCCTCTCGCGGCCCGAGCTCATCCGCGAGATCCATCGTGGCTACTACGAGGCCGGCGCCGACATGGTGCTGACCAACACCTTCGGCGGCAGCCCCATCACGCTGGAGGAATTCGAACTCGGCGATCGCGCCTTCGAGATCAACAAGGTGGGCGTGGAGCTGGCGCGCGAGGCGGCGGAGAGCTTCGCCGATGGTCGCCACCGCTGGGTGGTGGGAGATATCGGACCCGGCACGAAGCTGCCGAGCCTGGGGCACGTCACCTATGACGCGCTGGAGGCGGCGCTGACCGAGCAATGCCTCGGCCTCATCGCCGGCGGGGCGGACGCGATCCTGACCGAGACGAACCAGGACACGCTCTACATCAAGGCCGCCGTCAACGCGGCCAAGATCGCGAAGGCGAAGACCAAGTCCGACATCCCCATCTTCGTGCAGGTGACGGTGGAGACGACGGGCACGCTGCTGGTGGGCCCCGACATCGCGGCCGCCGCGGCCGTGATCCATTCGCTGGACGTGCCGCTGATCGGCCTGAACTGCGCGACCGGCCCGCAGGAGATGGCGGAGCATGTGCGCTGGCTCAGCCAGAACTGGCCCGGCCTGCTGAGCGTGCAGCCCAATGCGGGCCTGCCCGAGCTGGTGGACGGCAAGACGCACTACCCGCTGGGCGCCGAGGAGATGGCGACCTGGATGGAGCGCTTCGTCGTGGAGGACGGCTTCAACCTCATCGGCGGCTGCTGCGGCACCTCCACGCCGCACATCGCGGCGCAGGACGCGATGCTGCGCCGGCTGGGCGGGGACAAGCACCGCCCCGCGCCCGTGAAGCGCAAGTATCACTGGGTGCCGAGCGTGGCCTCGCTCTACTCTTCCGTCTCGCTGCGGCAAGAGAACAGCTACTTCTCCATCGGCGAGCGCTGCAACGCCAACGGTTCCAAGGCTTGGCGCGAGCGTCAGGCGGCGCATGACTGGGACGGGTGCCTGGCGATCGGGCGCGAGCAGGTGGCCGAGGGCTCCAACTCGCTCGACATCTGCACGGCCTTCGTGGGCCGCGACGAGATGGCGGAGATGAGCGAGGTCATCACCCGCTTCACCTCCAGCGTGAACGCGCCGCTGGTGATCGACAGCACCGAGACGAATGTCATCGAGGCCTCGCTGAAGCTGCATGGCGGTAAGCCCATCATCAACTCGATCAACTTCGAGGAAGGCGAGGGCGCGGCGCATGACCGCATGAAGCTCGCCAAGAAGTTCGGCGCGGCCGTCATCGCGCTGACGATTGACGAAGTCGGCATGGCCAAGACGGCGGAGGACAAGCTGCGCATCGCCGAGCGGCTGGTGGATTTCGCCTGCACGCAATACGGCCTGCCGCAATCCGATCTGATGATCGATCCGCTGACCTTCACCATCGCGACCGGCAACGAGGATGACCGCAAGCTCGGCGTCTGGACGCTGGATGGCATCCGGATGATCCGGGAGAAGTTCCCGGACATCCAGATCATCCTGGGCCTGTCCAACATCTCCTTCGGCCTGAACCCGGCCGCGCGGCATGTGCTGAACAGCGTGTTCCTCGACCATGCCGTGAAGGCCGGCATGACGGGGGCGATCGTGCATGTCTCCAAGATCAAGCCCCTGCACCAGATCCCGCCGGAGGAGGTGCAGGTGATGGAGGATCTGATCTACGACCGCCGGCGCGAGGGATATGACCCCCTGCAGAAGGTCCTGGAGATGTTCTCCGGCCGCAAGGCCGCGGACAATGTGGCCAAGGTGAAGGCCGCCACCGTGCAGGGTCGCCTCAAGGACCGCATCGTGGATGGCGACCGCAAGGGGCTGGAGGACGAGCTTGCCGCCGCAATGGCGGAAGGCATGACGCCGCTCGCCATCATCAACGACGTGCTGCTGGACGGCATGAAGGTGGTGGGGGAACTGTTCGGCGCCGGCAAGATGCAGCTGCCCTTCGTGCTGCAATCGGCGGAGACGATGAAGGCGGCGGTGGCTTACCTCGAACCGCACATGGAGCGCGTGGAGGGCCAGGAGAAGGGCATCATCGTGCTGGGCACCGTGCGCGGCGACGTGCACGACATCGGCAAGAACCTGGTGGACATCATCCTCACCAACAACGGCTACAAGGTGGTGAACCTCGGCATCAAGGTGCCCTTGCAGCAGATCGTGGACGCGGCGCGGGAGCACAAGGCGCATGCCATCGGCATGTCCGGGCTGCTGGTGAAGTCCACCGTCGTGATGCGCGAGAACCTGGAGGAGATGTCCCGCCAGGGCGTGGACATCCCCGTGCTGCTGGGCGGCGCGGCGCTGACACGCAACTATGTCGAGGAGGACTGCGTGCAGGCCTATGCGAGCGGCCGCGTCGTCTATGCGCGTGACGCCTTCGACGGCCTGCACCTGATGGACAAGGTGATGGGCAACGACTTCGACGGCTATCTGGGCGCCATCCAGCAGAAGCGCTCGGGCAAGTCGAAGAACGAGAAGCGCACGCTCGGCACCGCCGACCCGCGCGGCTTCGCCCCCGTGGACCTGGCCTATGCCCAGGCCCGCCGCCGGCGCGAGACCGCCGGCCTGCCCGTGCCCACGCCGCCCTTCTGGGGCGCGCGCCTCATGGAGGCGGACCCCAAGGCGCTGGTGCCCTTCATCAACGAACGCAGCCTGTATCAGTTCCAGTGGGGCTTCCGGAAAGCCGGCCGCAGCCTGGAGGATTTCCTGGGCTGGGCGAAGCAGGAGCTGCGCCCGGTGCTCAAGCGCATGCTGGCGCTGGCGCAGGAACAGGACATCCTCAAGCCCCAGGCCATCTACGGCTATTGGAAGTGCGCGGGGCAGGGCAATGAGCTGATCCTCTTCGAGGAGGACGGCACCACCGAGGCCGCCCGCTTCCACCTTCCGCGACAACCGAAGGATGACGGGGATTGCATCGCCGACTTCGTCCGCGACGTGGACGATGCCGAGCGCGACGTGATCGGCCTGCAGGTGGTGACGGTGGGCCAGAAGGCTTCCGACATGGCGCGGGAGTGGTTCGACGGGAACCGCTACCAGGACTACCTCTACCTCCACGGTCTCTCGGTCGAGATGGCGGAGGCGCTGGCGGAATACGTCCACAAGCGCATCCGCGCCGAGCTGGGCTTCGCCGGCGAGGATGCGCGCGACATGGAGAAGATGCTCGCCCAGGGCTATCGCGGCGGGCGTTATTCCTTCGGCTATCCGGCCTGCCCGCGGCTGGAGGACCAGGTGCCGCTGCTGAAGCTGCTCCAGGCGGAACGTATCGGCGTCGAGATCAGCGACGAGTGGCAGCTCCACCCCGAGCAGAGCACCAGCGCCATCGTCCTGCACCACCCGCGGGCGAAATACTTCACGGTGTGATGGTGCTACCTGCCGGGGGCCATCATGCCCCTTGGCCCGGAACCCCCTGCTGGGGCATTGTCGCGCGGTTGCACCGCGCCCCTTCTGGCACGCGCGTTTGTAACCTTTGGTTGCGTTCGGGCGATGAGAGAGGTGGTGGAATGGGGCGACGGATGCGAATGGCGGCCCTGGCGGTCCTGGTCTCGCTGGGCTTCGCCATGATCGCCGCCGCTTCGCCCGCCGCGGCGCAGCCGGCCGGCACGGCGGCCACGCCCGGCACCGTGCATCTGCGCGTGGTGGGCGGGCTGGCCAGCATCAGCCAGTATGTTCGCTTCGAGAAACCCTTCTGGGAACAGAGGATCCAGGCCCTCTCGGGCGGGCGGATCACCGCGCAGATCGCCCCCTTCGACGAGAGCGGGCTGCGCGCGCCCGAATTGCTGGCCATGCTCCGCCTCGGCGTCGTGCCCTTCGGCACCGTGCTGCTGGGCGCGGCCGCGGCGGATGAGCCCGAGTTCAACGTGCTGGACCTGCCGGCGCTGAGCCCCGACTTCGCCACGCTGCGCCGCAACGTGGCGCGGGTGCGGCCCTATGTGGAAGCCCTCCTGCGCGACCGGCACAATGTCGAGGTGCTGGGCCTCTACACCTACCCCGCCCAGGTCCTGTTCTGCCGCCGGCCCTTCAACGGGCTGGGCGACCTGCGGGGGCGGCGCATCCGCACCTCGGGCGTCGCGCAGTCGGAACTGGTGGAGGCGCTGGGCGCCACCCCCGTCGTGATCCCCTTCGCCGAGATCGTTCCCGCGGTCCGCAACAACCTCGTGGAATGCGCCATCACGGGCACCCTTTCGGGCAATGCCATCGGGCTGCACGAGGTGACGGGGCATGTCCACGCCATGGCCATCTCCTGGGGGCTCTCGGCCTTCGGCGCCTCGCGCGGGGCCTGGGCCGCCCTGCCGCCCGACATCCAGGCGCTGCTGCGCGAGGCGGTGGCGGGCTTGGAGCGCGACATCTGGGACGGCGCCGACCGCGAGACGGGCGAGGGCCTGGCCTGCAATGCGGGCCGCCCGGGCTGCGAGCGCGGCACGCCGGGCCGCATGCAGATCGTCCCCGTCTCGCCCGCGGACACGGCGCTGCGCGACCGCCTGCTGCGCGAGACGGTGGTGCCGCGCTGGATCAGCCGTTGCGGCGATGACTGCGCCGAGGTCTGGAACCGCCATCTCGCACCCGTGACCGGCTTCCGCGCCGTGGGCGAGTGAATGCAGACCGGCCGCCTTCTGCGCGCCGCGGTGGTCGCGGCGGGCCTCATCATCCTGCTGGCCCAGATCGCGGCCAACCTGCTGCTGACCGAGCGTGCGCATCGCAGCGCGCTCGACAACGCCGAGGAGACCGTGACCCGCGTGGCGCGCTCGGTCGAGGCGACGATGAACCGCGCCTTCCTGCAGGTGGACAGCCTCCTGCTCGGCCTGCCCACGCTGCTTGGCCCCTTCGAAGGCTGGGGGCCCGGGGGCAGCTTCGACCGCGCCGCGGCGGGGCGGCTGCTACGGGAGCTGAACAACCAGAACCTGACCGTCCGCGACATCCTGCTGGTGGGGCCAGGCGGGCCGGAGGTCTCGGGCCTGACCGTCTCGCGCCGCCGCGCCCTGCCCATAGACCTGACGCGGGACCTTCGCCCCGCGGGGCTTCCGGGGGCGGGGCTGCAACTGGCCGGGCCGGTGCGGAACCCGGGCACGGGCGAATGGTCTCTCTTCTTCGCGCGGAACGTCAACATCCAGGGCCTGGGGGCGATGATGGCCGTGGCGGAGATGCCGGTCGCCGTCGTCACCGGCCTGCTGGGCGCGGGCGGGGAGCCCGAGGGGCTGCGCGTCAGCCTCGAGATGCGCGACGGCACCTTGCTGGCCACCCTGCCGCCCGATGAGACGCGCATGGGCCAGCGCCTGGACCGCGCCGCGGGGCAGGGGCTGGTCAGCGTCTCGCGCTTCGACGGCACGGCGGTGATCGGGGTCGAACGGCCCACGCTCTACCCTTCGCTCGCCATCAGTGTTTCGCTCGACCGCGATGTGGCGCTCGCCGCGTGGCGGGTCCAGCGCGACCGTGCGGCGGTGGTGGCGACGGCGCTGACGCTGCTGGTGCTGGCGGTGGTGGCCGCCATGCTGGTGGCGCTGCGCCAGCGCGCGCGCGTGGACGAGGAGCGCCTGCGCTGGCGCCGCACGCTGGAGAACGCGCTGGAGAGCATGACCGACGGCTTCGTCATGTTCGACGCCGAGGACCGCCTGGTCATCTGCAACCAGCGCTACCGTGAATTCTACGCCGAGAGCGCGCCCTTCATCGAGGAGGGCGCCTTCTTCGACGACATCATTCGCGGCGGCATCGCCAACGGGCAGTACCCGCAGTTCGAGGGCGACGTGGACGGCTTCATCGCCGAGCTGAAGGTCTGGCGCCGCTCGGGCGGCGCGCCGATCGAGCGGCTGCTGCCCGATGGCCGGTGGATCCTGATCACGGAACGCCCCACCCCCGATGGCGGCACGGTGGGCATCCGCACCGACATCACCGCGCTGAAGGAGGCCGTGCGCGAGGTCGAGGCCGCGGCCGAGGCCAAGAGCATGTTCCTGGCCCGCATGTCGCATGAGCTCCGCACGCCGCTGAACGCCATCCTGGGCTTCGCCGGGCTGTTGCTGTCGGACCGCACCATGACGCCCGCCCATTACGAGCAGCTGCGCCTGCTGCACGAGGCGGGGTCCCATGTGCGGGAGCTGGTGAACGGGTTGCTGGACCTCGCCAAGATCAATGCCGGCAAGCTGGAGCTGGAACAGGCGCCGCTCGCGCTCACGCCGCTCCTGGAGGGGTGCCTGGGCTTCCTCAGCCCGGATGCGCGGCGCAAGCAGATCACGCTGCGCATGGTGGCCGACCCGGACCTGCCGGCGGGCGTGCTGGGAGATGCGACCCGGCTGCGGCAGATGATCCTGAACCTGCTGTCCAACGCGGTGAAGTTCACCCCCGTGGGCGGGCGGGTGGAGCTGCGGGTGCGCCCCATCTCGGGCGGCATCCGCGTCGAGGTGCAGGACAGCGGCCCGGGCGTGCCGCGTGAGAAGCGCCATCTGCTGTTCCAGGACTTCACCCAGCTGGGTGAGCTGGGCGATCCCGAGAGCCCGGGAACGGGCCTCGGCCTTGCCATCACCGCGCGGCTGGTGGCGCTCATGCAGGGGAGGATCGGCGTGGAGAGTGAACCAGGCCAGGGGGCGATGTTCTGGGTGGAGGTGCCGCTCGCCGAGGCGACCCCCCGCGCGAGCCGGCGCAGCCGGGCATGGCCGGCGGCGCGGTGCGGCCGCTGCGCCTTCTGGTGGCGGACGACATCGCGCCCAACCGCCTGCTGATGCGCGCCCTGCTGGGCGCGGCCGGCCATGAGGTGACGGTGGTGACGGATGGTGCCGAGGCGCTGGCCGCCGTCCAGTCCCAGCCTTTCGACGCGGTGCTGATGGATGTGCGGATGCCCGGCATGGACGGGCTGGAGGCCACGCGGCGCCTGCGCGCCCTGCCGGGGCCCGAGGCCCGCCTGCCCGTGATCGCGGTGACGGCCTCGGCCTTGCCGGAGGAGATCGCGGAATGCCGCGCCGCGGGCATGGACACGCATGTGGCCAAGCCCGTGGACCGGGCGGTGCTGCTGGCGTTGCTCGCGCGCATCACCGCCGGGCCCGAGGCCCCGCCCGCCGAGGCCGTCCCGCCCGACCCCGTGGCCGCGCTGCGCGCCGAGCTGGGCGAGGCGGCGCTTCCCCTGCTGCACGGCTTCATGGACGAACTGGACGAGGTGGCGGCCGCGCTGGAGGTGCCGGGCGTGTCGGGCCAGATCCTGAACGCGCTCATCCATCGCGGCCAGGGCGCCGCCGCCAGCCTGGGCGACCGGCCCGTGATCGCGGCGCTGGAAGCCGCCCAGCGCCGCCTGCGCGAGGGCGAGGCCGCCCCCGCCGTCCTGGCCGGGCTGCGTCCCGCCCTGCGCGCCGAGTTGCCGCGGCTGCGCGCCGCGCTGGAGAAGGCGCTGGGGCCTTCCGCGGTGGCGAAGTAGGGCGGGCCGGACGCTACCGGTCCACTTCCTCCACGCTGAGCCCGAAGGCGGCCACGCCCTCGGCCAGCAGGTCGCCCAGGCCTTCCATGCCGGCCAGGTAGGCGCTGGCCGAGCCGGCCGCGTTGCGCTCGGTCGCGAGCTTCAGGGCCTCGTTCCACTCTTCCGGCTCATGGTCGCCGCGGCCCACCCAGGCCAGCGCGATCAGCGCCACCTGCTGCTCCTCGTTCAGCTCATCGAGGTAGTCGGTCAGCATTTCCTCGGTGATCTCGTCCTCGAGGTCGTCGTCCAGCTCCTCGTCGTCATCGGCGCGGCCGGCCTCGGCCTCCTCGGCTTCCTGGACGGCGCGGGCCAGGTCCACCACCGTGGCCACCACCTCGAGGCTGATGCCCAGGTCCACCTCGCCGTCTTCGTTCTCTTCGACTGCCATGCTAAGTCTTCCTCGTCCGCGTTACGGGCGTCTTGTGCGCCCGGTGTGCCACCCATGGGGCCACGCATCCGGTTGCTCCGGGGAGGGGGCGTGCATGTCCGCCACCCCTGGCCCCGAACTTCCGGCGCATGTCGTCATCTGGGCCTACCGCCTCATTCTAGGCCGTGATGCCGAGAGCAAGGAAGTCATTCGGCAATGGCAGTCGCTGGGCGATGCGCCAGCGCTGGTGCGACATTTCATGGACAGCGCCGAATTCCGCCAGACCCGTGCCGGCCGCGGCCTGGCGCCCGAGAGCTTGGTGCCGCCCGACGCGGAGGCGCTCGATGCCTGGCACTGGCTGCGCCATGGACGGCCGGCGCCCCGGGAGACGGGGCCCGTGCCCCCCTTCCTCACCCTGCGCGAGGCGCTGCTGCATGGCTGGGACACGCTGCCGGAGGTCCCGCCCGATGCGGTGCTGGTGGAGGTGGATGGCAGGCCGCATTGGGTGCGCGGCATCGCGGGCGACCCCTATCTGCGAAACGCGCCGAACGAGGCGGCCATGCTGCAGCGCCTCGTCCGGCTCACGCGCGCCCTGCTGCCCGATGGCGGCGAGGGCGCGGTGCTGCTCGATGGCGGGGCGAATCTGGGGCTGAGCGCGCTGGCCATGGCGGCCGGCGCGCCGCGCCACGCCCGGCTGCTCGCCATCGAGCCCAATCCGCGGCTGAGTGCCCTTCTGCGGGACAATTTGGCCCGGAATGGGCTGGCGCGCGCCGAGGTCCATCAGGCCGCGCTGGTGGCCACCCCGGGCGAGGTGCTGCTGCACGACCCCGCGAGTGCGTCGGTGGCCTTCGTGACCGCGGCCGAGAATGGCGTGGGCAGCGGCGCGCGGCATGTCGTCCCGGGGCTGACGCTGGACGAACTCGCGCGGCCTCTGGCGCGCCTGGACCTCGTGAAGCTGGACATCGAGGGCTCGGAGACCCAGGCCATCAAGGGCGGTCTCCGGAGCCTGCGGCGCCTGCGCACGGCCGTCTATGTGGAGCTGAACATCTGGACGCAGCTGCGCTTCGCCGGCGTCAACCCGCTGCGCGTGATCGAGACATGGGCGAAGTGGTTCCCGCATGTCGTGCACTTCACCGAGGCCGGCCCGCGCCCCGTCGAGGGCGTGCATGCGCGGAGCAAGATGGTGCACGATATCCTGATGTCGCCGGGTCGGCATGACGACATCGTGCTGTGCTTCGACCTCGACTGGGTGAAGCGCTGGGTCTGAGGCCTTGGAGCGGGATGCGTTGAGGTGGAATCACCGAAAACGCTGAATCCCGCTCTCAACAAAGGTGAGAGCAGGCTGCGTGAACGCATGTGAACGCAGCATGCTCTAGGCCGCCCAGTCGGGCGCGAAGTCGGGGTTCACGAGGCGCCGCCCCTTGGGCAGGGCGTCCAGCGCCGCGATGTCGGCCGCCGAGAGCGTCACGTCCAGCGCGCCCAGGTTCTCCTTCTGGCGCGCGGCGCTGGCCGCCTTGGGAATGGCCGAGACATCGCCCTTGGCGAGGAGATAGGCCAGCGCCACCTGCGCGGGCGTCACCCCATGCCGGGCGGCGATGGAGGCGATCTCAGGCCCTTCCGCGGCCTTTCCCTTGCCCAGAGGCGTGTAGCTGGTCAGCACCATGCCGGCCGGGCCGGTGATGGCCAGCAGCGCCGACTGGTCCAGCAGGACATGGTGCTCCACCTGCAGGCAGGCCAGCGGCGTGATCTTGAGGTTCAGCGCCTGGCGCAGCAGGCCGGGCGGGAAGTTGGAGACGCCCACCGCACGCGCCTGCCCGCCCTGGCGCAGCGCCTCCAGCGCCTCCAGCACCGAGGGGAGGTTAAGCTGCGGCGAGGGCCAATGGACCAGCAGCAGGTCCACATAGGGCGTGGCGAGGCGGTCGAGGCAGGCCAGCGCGGCTTCGCGGAAGCGCGGCCCGTCGGGCTTGTCGAACCAGACCTTGGTGGTGAGGAAGATGTCCCCGCGCGCGACGCCGCTGGCGCGGATCGCGGCCCCCACCTCCACTTCGTTGCCATACATCTCGGCCGTGTCCACATGGCGGTAGCCGAGGCCGAGTGCGGATTCCACCGCCGCCTGGCCTTCGGCGCCCTTCAACGGCCAGGTGCCGAGGCCGAGGCGCGGCATGGACATGTGCGGGGTGGTGATGACGGGGCTCTGGCCCATGCGGCGTCGCTCCTGGTGGCGCGTGATCGGCAGCGGCGAATCAGGCGGGGAGGGGAAATCCTAGCGCTTGGAGAGGTCAATCAAGCCGGCGAAACCCGTCTCCGTGCCGAAGGCGAGGTGGGTCCCGGTGGCGTTCCAGGCCAATGCCGAGACGCCGCCATGCCCGGGCGGGGCCAGCGGCAGCACCCGGCCCGAACCGACCTCGGCCAGAAGCACCAGCCCGTCCTCGAAGCCCGCCGCCACCATCTCGTGCTGCGGGTGGCAGGCCACGCGCGTGCACATCACCTGGTCGCCGCCGGCGAGTTCGGTGGGCGCCTTGCCCATGGGCCCGCCGCCGAAGAAGGGCCAGAGCACCACGGCCTCGGCCCCGCTGGTGGCGAGCCACTTCCCCTTGGCGCTGAAGCTGAGGCTGTGCGTCTTGGTGGGGTAGCCCGACATGCGCATGTGCTGGCCATCGGCGAGGCGCCAGCCATGCAGCGACATCTCCTGCATGGCGGTGACGACATGGGTGCCGTCCGGGCTGAAGGCGATGGCGTGGTGGCTGCCCTTCCATTCGAGCACGCGCGGCTTGTCCTCCTTCGCGTTCACGAACCAGAGGGAGGCGCCGTTGTAGTGGCTGACGGCGAGGCGCTTGCCCTTGGCGTCGAAGCACAGCCCGCCCACGGTGGAGGGATGGGCCAGCGACTTCACCGCCTCGCCCTTCGCGTCCAGCACATGCACGGCCTTGGCGACGGAGGCGGCGCGGAAGCCCCCTTCATGGGCGGCCACATGCTCCACCCATTTCCGGCCGAAGCGGGCGAGTTCGGTGGCGGTGCCGTCGGGGGCCACCTGCATCAGCCGGCCATCATCGCCGCCTGTCAGCACGCCCTCGCGGATGTCGGCGCAGAGGTCGAGACAGGCGCCCTCATGCGCCGCCACACTTCGCCATTCGGCGCCGGCGGCGGTCGTCATGTGGACGCTGCCATCGCCCAGGCCGAAGGCGAGGCTGCGCCCCTCGCGGCCGAAGGCGATGCCGACCACCCAGGCGCCCAGCTCCCGCGAGACGCCGCGGCTGTCGAGCAGATAGGCGATATCCTCGTCCTGCATCAGGCCGGGACCTGGCAGGCCTCGAAGCCGCGGCGCAGCTGGGGCCGGTTCAGGTCCCGCCCGATGAAGACGATCTTGGAGCGGCGGGGGTCGCCTTCCTTCCAGGGCGAGATGTAGTCGCCATCCGCGATCATGTGGACGGCCTGGAAGGCGAAGCGACGGTCCTCGCCGGGATAGGCCAGGATGCCCTTGGTCCGCAGCAGGTCCTGGCCCTTGGCGGCGAGAAGGTCCGTCATCCAGGTGTTGAACTTCTCGGGGTCGATGGGGCGCTCCACCTCGAAGCTGACGGAGTTCACCTCGCTGTCGTGCTCGTGGTCGTCCTCGCCCGAGAGGAAGTCGGGTTCGCGGGCCAGGATGCGTTCCAGGTTGAAGGCGTCGCGGCCGATGACGCTGCCGATGTCCACGTTGGACTTGGTGCTGCGGACCAGCTCAGCCATGGGGTTGATGGCGCGGATCTTCGCCTCGACCGCCTTGGCCTCCTCCTCCGATACGAGGTCCATCTTGTTGAGCAGGATGAGGTCGGCGAAGGCGATCTGCTCCTCGGCTTCCTTGCTGTCGTTCAGGCGGGCGGAGAGGTGCTTGGCGTCCACCACGGTCACGATGGAATCCAGACGCGTGGCCTTCTTCACATCCTCATCCACGAAGAAGGTCTGGGCGACGGGGGCGGGGTCGGCGAGGCCCGTGGTTTCCAGGATGATGCCGTCAAACTTGTCGCGCCGCTTCATCAGGCCCGAGAGGATGCGGATCATGTCGCCGCGGACGGTGCAGCAGATGCAGCCGTTGTTCATCTCGAACACTTCCTCGTCGGCATCCACGACGAGGTCATTGTCCACCCCCAGCTCCCCGAACTCGTTGATGATCACGGCGAATTTCTTGCCGTGGTTTTCGGTGAGGATGCGGTTCAGCAGGGTGGTCTTGCCGGCGCCGAGATAGCCGGTGAGCACGGTGACGGGGACGGGCGCGCGGGTGGCTTCGCTCATGAGGGGTCCTCCAGGGACGGAAATCATTGTCCCAAGAGATGGACCGGGCGGGGGGCGGTGAAAACCCCCCGCCGCCACGGGCGCCATGAGGGCTCAGTAATACTTGAGGTCCCGCGCCTTCCCGCCGAACACCCGCCACACATAGAAGGTGTAGAGAAAGATCATCGGCAGCACCGCCGCCGCGCCGAACAGGATGATCAGCAGCGATTCCGGTGCCGAGGCCGCCTCGAAGATCGTCACCTGCTCGGGCACCACATAGGGCCAGAAGGAATAGGCCAGCCCCTGGAAGCACAGCACGAAGATGGCGGCGGTGGCGGCGAAGGGCACCCAATCCAGGCTGTGGTCCACGCGGGGGAAGCGGCGCAGGAAGATGTGCAGCACCAGGAACAGCGCGCCGGTGGCCAGCGGGATGGGCGCCAGCATCAGCGCCTCGGGCATGGAGAACCAGCGCTCGAAGATGCGGGGGGAGGCCAGCGGGGTCGCGGCACTCACCACCAGCACGCCCGCCCAGGTGGCATAGAGCGCCCCCCGCGCCCAACGCGCGGCGCGCAGCTGCAACTCGCCCTCGGCCCGCCAGACCAGCCAGCAGGCGCCGACCAGCGTGTAGCCCGCCACCGTGAAGACCCCCACCAGCAGCGAGAAGGCGAAGGCGGCCCAGGAGGGGTCGAAGCCCAGGATGTAGCTGCCCAGCATCCAGCCCTGGCTGAAGGCGGCCATGATGGAGCCCAGCTGGAAGGCCACATCCCATTTGGGCTTTTGCGGCTCGGGCGCCTTGGCGCGGAACTCGAAGGCCACCCCGCGCAGGATCAGGCCGGCCAGCATCAGCGCCACGGGGATGTAGAGCGCCGTCAGGATCATGCCATGGGCCACGGGGAAGGCCACCAGCAGCAGCCCCACGCCCAGCACCAGCCAGGTCTCGTTCGCGTCCCAGAAGGGGCCGATGGAGGCGATCATCCTGTCGCGCTGCGCCTCCTCGCCGGTGGCGCGCAGCAGCACGCCCACGCCGAGGTCATAGCCGTCCAGGATGGCGTAGAGCAGCATCGCGACGGCCATCAGCACCGCGAAGGTGATGGGCAGCCAGGCGCCGTCGGGGAGGGTTTCCATGGGCGTCACTCCGCGGGGGCGATGGTGGGTCGCATCGGGTCGCGCGGCCCGAGTTCCTCGGGCTCCGGCGCGGTGGGGCGGCGGGCCAGGTGCATCAGCGTGCCGATATAGGCGGCCAGCAGCGCCACATAGATCAGCAGGTACATGAGCAGCGAGCCCATGATGGTGGTGGCCGCGACCGGCCCCGCCGCCTCGCCCGTGCGCAGGATGCCGGTGACGAGCCAGGGCTGGCGGCCGATTTCGGTCACATACCAGCC
Organism: Roseococcus microcysteis; assembly: GCF_014764365.1. Lineage (NCBI taxonomy): Bacteria > Pseudomonadati > Pseudomonadota > Alphaproteobacteria > Acetobacterales > Roseomonadaceae > Roseococcus > Roseococcus microcysteis. The sequence continues at coordinate 1,090,027 of NZ_CP061718.1, read as the reverse complement.
GGCCGGCGTCGCCACCCAGCCGGAGAAGGTCATGCCCACCAGGGCACGCGCCAGCCAGGGGGTGATGCCGCGGCGCCAGAGCGTGTAGGCGCCCCACCAGGACACCACCAGCATCAGCATGCCGATGCCCACCATCACGCGGAAGGCGTAGAAGACCGGCGCCACGGGCGGGTGCTCGCCCATGAATTCGTTGAGGCCGCGCACCTCGCCCTGCCAGTCATGGGTCAGGATGAAGGACGCCACGCCCGGGATCGCGATCTCCATGCGGTTGCTGCGGGTGGTCTCGTCCGGGATGGCGAAGAGGCGCAGCGCGGCCCCCTGCTCGGTCTCCCAGATGCCCTCCATGGCGGCGACCTTGGCGGGCTGGTGCTGCAGGGTGTTCAGCCCATGCAGGTCGCCCGCCAGGATCTGCGCGGGGATCAGCACCGCGCCCATCACCACGCCCGTCCGCAGCGCCTTGAGCACGCCCGGCGCGCGGTCGCCACGCAGCCAGCGCCAGGCGGAGAGGCCCGCCACCAGGAAGGCCACGGTCAGCCCCGAGGCCAGCAGCATATGCGCCAGGCGATAGGGCATGGAGGGGTTGAAGACGATGGCCCACCAATCCACCGCATGCACGATGCCGTCGCGGATCTCATGCCCCGCCGGCGTGTGCATCCAGGAATTCAGCACCAGGATCCAGAAGGCGGAGAGGGTGGTGCCGCCCGCCACCAGCACGGTCGCCAGCGTGTGGATGCGGTTGGACACGCGTCCATAGCCGAAGAGCATGATCGCGAGGAAGGAGGCCTCCAGGAAGAAGGCTGTGATGACCTCATAGGCCAGGAGCGGGCCGGCCACATTGCCCACGCGCTCCATGAAGCCCGGCCAGTTGGTGCCGAACTGGAAGGACATGACGACGCCCGAGACGACGCCGAGCGCGAAGCTCAGCGCGAAGACCTTCACCCAGAATTTGTAGGCGTCCATCCAGGCCGCATCGCCCGTCGCGTTGAAGCGCAGCTTGAAGAACAGCAGCACCCAGCCCAGCGCGATGGTGATGGTGGGGAACAGGATGTGGAAGGAGATGTTCGCCGCGAACTGGATGCGGGCGAGGAGGATCGGGTCCATGTCCATGGCGGCTCAGCCTTCCTGTGCCTTGCGGCGGGGCTTGCGGGTGACGATCTCGTGGAAGCGGTCCGTGGCCTCCAGCACGCGGGCCACGCGCCCGCCGAGCTTGAGCAGCGCCACCAGCCGTTCGTCGGGCAGCTTCTGCACGTCATCCATCCAGCCGGTGAGCAGCGAGATGACCTCGTGCAGGCTCTCCATGCGCTTGTGGGCGTGGCGCTCGGCGTCGCTGCGGGGCGTCTGCATCAGCGTGTCGCGCAGCAGGGTCAGGGTGGGGTCCACCTCGCGCTTGCGCCGCTCCTCGGCCAGCGTGCGGACGATGGCCCAGACGTCATCGGGCGTCGTGAAATGCTCGCGCCGGTCGCCGGGGAGGTGCTGGAGCTTGATGAGGCGCCAGTTCTCCAGCTCCTTCAGCCCCATGGAGACGTTGGAGCGGGAGAAGCCCAGCGACTGCGCGATCTCGTCCGCCGGCAGGGGGCGGTCGGAGAGGAAGAGCAGGGCATAGATCTGCCCCACCGTGCGGTTGATGCCCCATCGCGAGCCCATCTCGCCGAAATGGAGGACGAAGGCGGTGGTGGAGGGGGGCAGGTCCATGGAGGACGATATGTTCAGGAATTTCTGAAATGACAAGCGTGTTAGGCGGGGATTTTTGCCGGCGCCTTGCGCGCCGCGCTATAGCCGGCGCTTCATGGCCCTCCCGCCCTCCTTCCTGGACGAGCTCCGCGCCCGCACCCCCATGCCCTCGCTGGTGGGGCGGCGGGTGCGGCTGGCCAAATCCGGGCGGAACTGGAAGGGGCTGTGCCCGTTCCACAACGAGAAATCCCCGTCCTTCTATGTGTATGAGGACAGCTTCCACTGCTTCGGCTGCGGCGCGCATGGCGATGCCTTCGCCTTCGTCATGCGGGCCGAAGGCCTGGGCTTCATGGAGGCGGTGGAGCGCCTCTCGGGCGAGGCCGGGCTCGATGTCCCGAAGGCCACCCCCGAGGCCGCGGCGCGCGAGGCCCGGGCGCGCGACCTCTACGGCGTGCTGGAAGCGGCCGAGGCCGCCTATCGCCGCCGCCTGCACAGCGCCGAGGGCGCGGAGGGCCTCGCCTATCTGCGCAAGCGCGGCCTGACCGACGACACCATCGCGCGCTTCGGCCTGGGCTGGTCCGGCGGCGGGCGCGGGGCGCTGGCGGCGGAATTGCGGGAGCTGGGCATCACGCCCGCGCAACTCATCGAGGCCGGGCTGATGCAGCCGCGCGATGAGGGCGGCGCCTCCGACCTCTTCTTCAACCGCGTCATGTTCCCCATCCGCGACCGGCGCGGCCGCACCATCAGCTTCGGCGGCCGCATGCTGGGGGATGGCCAGCCCAAATATGTGAACGGGCCGGAGACGGCGCTGTTTTCCAAGCGCCGCAACCTCTATGGCCTCGACCTGGCGCGGGAGGGGGTGTTCCGCGGCGCCACCCTCATCGTGGCCGAGGGCTACATGGACGTGATCGCCCTGCACCAGGCGGGCTTCACGGGGGCCGTGGCCCCCCTCGGCACCGCGCTGACGGCCGAGCAGCTGGAAGCCCTGTGGCGCGTCAGTCCCGAACCCGTGCTCTGCTTCGACGGGGATGCCGCCGGCAGCCGCGCCGCCGGTCGCGCGGCCGAGGTGGCCCTGCCTTTGCTGACGCCCGAACGCACGCTGCGCTTCGCCACCCTGCCGCCGGGCGATGACCCGGACACGCTGATCCGCAAATCCGGCCCGGGCGGGATGCAGGCGCGGCTGGACGACGCGCAACCCCTGGCCGACGCCCTGTTCGGCCTGATCGCGGGGGCGAAGCTGCCCACGGGGCCGGAGGCGCGCGCCGCCATCCGCAACCGCCTGGCCGCCGCCGCCGCGGCCATTCCGGACAAGGCCTTGGCCGCCGAATTCCGCGGCGCGCTGTTCAACCGCTTCTTCTCGCAATCCCGCCGCCCCGATGCCCGCGCGGCCCCCCGCCACCCGCGCCCCGTGCCGGATGCGGCTGCCATCCAGGCGCAGCGGGCGCGGCTGCTGCTGGCGATATGCCTCCACCATCCGGACCTGCTACGCGAGGTTGAGGAGCCCTTGGCGCTGCTCGAATTGCCCGAGGGGCCGGCGAAGCAGGTCAGGGATGCCCTCCTGGCCTGGATTCCGCGGGCCGAACGCCTTGACTCCGTGGAGTTGATCGCCCACCTCGCACAGAGTCCCGTCTCGGCCGCCAGCGCCTGGGTGCTCCGCCCTGCGGGGCTGCCCATGGAAGCCCGTTCCGGGGCCCAACCGAAGGAGGCGCTGGACGCCTTCTGGCAGATTTTCGGCTTTCTCCGCGGCGAGGCGGAGCTGGCGGAGGATGCGCGGGCGGCGGAGGCCGCCTTCGCGGGGTCGAACGACCCGGCCGCCCAGGCGCGGCTGATCCGCCTCCGCGCCGCGCTGGATGCGCTGCGCCGGGGTGAGGTCGAGGATGAATTCTCCCCCGCCTGAGGGCGGTGGCATAGGGTAGGGGGGTTTTTCTCCCCGCAAGCATGGAGTGAGGCATGGCGAGCAAAACGGCAGCGGCGGGCGAGACGGCCGAGGCGCGCGAGGAAGCGGTGGAGGGCGCGTTGCTCGACATCACCTCGGCGGCCGTGAAGAAGCTCATCGCCCGCGGCAAGGAGCGTGGCTACGTCACCTTCGACGAGGTGAACTCCGCCATGCCCGAGGGCCAGGTCTCGCCCGAATTCATGGAGGACACCCTATCCTCCCTCTCCGAGGCCGGCATCAACGTGGTCGAGGCCGAGGAGACCGAGGAGGACGGCACGCCCAAGCCCGCCAAGGCCGAGGGCGAGGAGGATGAGGAGGAGAGCGGCGGCAATGTGGACGAGGAAAGCCTCGGCCGCACCGACGACCCCGTCCGCATGTATCTGCGCGAGATGGGCAGCGTGGAGCTGCTCTCGCGCGAGGGCGAGATCGCCATCGCCAAGCGGATCGAGGCCGGCCGCGACATGATGATCGGCGGGCTGTGCGAAAGCCCGCTGACCTTCAAGGCCATCGTCGCCTGGCATGACGCGGTGCGCGAAGGCCGCATGCTGCTGCGCGACGTGATTGACCTCGAGGCCACCAACAACGCCGACAACCCCGACGGCGCGCCCGCCGAGCCCGAGGAATTCGAGGAGGGCGAGGAAGGCGAGGGTGCGGGCCTGTCGCTCTCGGCCCTTGAGGAGAAGCTGAAGCCCGAGGTGCTGGCCAATTTCGAGGCCATCGAGAGCATCTATTCCAAGCTGAACAAGATTTCGTCCAAGCGTATGGACGCCTATACCTCCGGCGGCGACTTCGCGGGCCGCAGCGAGAAGAACTATGAGAAGCAGCGCCAGGAGCTGGTGGCGCTGGTGGAGAAGGTGCACCTCCACAACAACCGCATCGAGGAGCTGGTGGACCAGCTCAAGCAGCTGAACCGCAAGCTGAACGCGCTGGACGGGCAGGTGCTGCGCCTCGCGGAAAGCCACAAGGTGCGGCGCGAGGACTTCCTGCCGCTGTGGAAGGGGTCGGAGCTGGACCAGGCCTTCATGGACCGCGCGGCCCAGATGAAGGGCAAGGCGTGGCAGAACTTCTCGTCCAAGTCGCGTGACGACCTGGAGCGCATCCGCGTCGAGATTTCCGCTGTCGCCGGCGCCACGGGCCTGCCGGTGAGCGAGTTCCGCCGCGTTTACGCCACGGTCAGCCGCGGCGAGCGCGACATGAACCAGGCGAAGAAGGAGATGATCGAGGCCAATTTGCGCCTCGTGATTTCCATCGCCAAGAAATACACCAACCGCGGGCTGCAGTTCCTGGATTTGATCCAGGAGGGCAACATCGGCCTGATGAAGGCGGTGGACAAGTTCGAGTATCGCCGCGGCTACAAGTTCAGCACCTACGCGACCTGGTGGATCCGCCAGGCCATCACGCGCAGCATCGCGGACCAGGCGCGGACCATCCGCATCCCGGTCCATATGATCGAGACGATCAACAAGCTGGTGCGCACCTCGCGCCAGATGCTGCACGAGATCGGCCGCGAGCCGCAGCCGGAGGAGCTGGCCGAGAAGCTCGGCATGCCGCTCGAGAAGGTGCGGAAGGTGCTGAAGATCGCGAAGGAGCCGATCAGCCTCGAAACGCCCATCGGCGACGAGGAGGACAGCCACCTCGGCGACTTCATCGAGGACAAGAACGCCATCATCCCGCTGGACGCCGCCATCCAGTCCAATTTGCGCGAGGCCACGACGCGGGTGCTGGGTTCGCTGACCCCGCGCGAGGAACGCGTGCTGCGGATGCGCTTCGGCATCGGCATGAACACCGACCACACGCTGGAAGAGGTCGGCCAGCAGTTCAACGTGACGCGCGAGCGCATCCGGCAGATCGAGGCCAAGGCGCTGCGCAAGCTCAAGCACCCCAGCCGTTCGCGCAAGCTGCGCAGCTTCCTCGAAACCTGACGGCCGGCGATGTGGACCAAGGAGCCATCCACCCAGGTCACGGTGGATGTCACCTTCCTGCGGATGGATCGGGCCCCCGTGGAGCCCGGCCCCGCCTTGCCGGCCCCGCTGGCCGTCGAGTGGCTGCGGCCGCGCTGCGAGGTGGCGCAATATCGCCGCCTCTATGACGGCGTGGGCCATGACTATCTGTGGTGGCTGCGCCGCACCCTCTCCGATGCCGAGTTGGACGCGGTGCTGGCCGACCGCGCCATCAGCATCCACCTGCTGCATGACCGAGGCGAGGAGTTGGGCTTCTACGAGCTGGACCGGCGCAACTGGCCGCACATCAACCTGGCCTATTTCGGGCTGATGCCGGCGGCGATCGGGCGCGGGGTGGGCATCGCCTTCCTGCACCATGCCATCCGCACCGCCTGGGCCGAGGGGTGCAGCGCGCTCACGGTCAACACCTGCACGGCGGACCATCCGCGCGCCCTGCCCAACTATGTGAAGGCGGGATTCCGGGTGCTGCGGACGCTGCGCGAGGAATGGCCCATCCCCGACCGCTTGGGCCTGCCCATTCCGGAGCGAGTGCGGGGCTGATCAGGTCCGGTTCAGGAAGGGCCGGGCCGCGTTCAGCGCCGGGCCGCAGCCTGGCGCCGCATCACGCAGGGTGGATTCGGCCGGCAGGCGGCCGATCCAGATGCCGATGCCGGTGCTGATGGCCCACCAGGGGTCCTGCGTGGCGCGTGCCAGCAGGGCAGGTGTGGCCTGTGTGACGCAGGCCGTGACGTCGGTCACCACCTGGCGCGGCGCGTTTTCGAGGCGCGCGGCGAGTTCCGATTGCAGCGGCGCGATGAGGAAGGTGCTGAGCAGGAAGGCCAGGATGTCGTTCAGCACGGCGCGGCCTCGCGCCGGCGCGGGGTGGTGATGTGCGATGCCATGGCGGTTCCCTCATTCCGTGACGGAGGGTTCGACATCGCGCCGGCCCCCACACAGGAGACATCGGCGCCAGAGGGGCCCGAACCACGACAGCAGGAATGGCCCCGCCGCGCCCGGGCTTCAAGGGGGCGCTACAGCGCGGCGTCGAGCGCGCGCAGCATCATCCCCTCGGTGAGGATCTGCGGCAGCACCACCGGCGCGCCGCCGCCCGGCGGGTAGAGCAGATAGAGCGGCACGCCATCCCGCCCATGCTCCCGCAGCAGGGCGGTGATGGCGGCGTCGCCGCGCGTCCAGTCGCCCGTCAATTGCGCGACGTCGCCCGCGCGCATGCGGGCCTGGGTGGCGTCGGTGTGGAGCGCAATGCGCTCATTCACCTTGCAGGAGATGCACCAGGCGGCGGTGAGGTTCACGAAGACCGGGCGGCCCTCGGCGCGCAGTTCCGCGAGGCGGGCGGCGGACCAGGGCTCGGCCGCGCCGGTCGTGGCGGGGGCGGGGGTGGAGGCGGTGGCATTGCCCAGCAAGGGCAGCAGGGCGAGGGCCGCCACCAGGGCCAGCGCGGCGGTGGCCTGCCCCACGCGGCGCGGCGCCCGGCCGGCCTGCTGCGCCAGCCCGAAGGCCCAGGCGGCCAGCGCCACCAGCACGCCGCCGGCCAGCACCATCAGCACGCCATCGGGCCCCGCCTGCTGGGCCAGCACCCAAACCAGCCAGGCGGCCGCGCCATACATGGGGAAGGCCAGGAATTGCCGCAACCGCTCCATCCAGGCGCCCGGGCGTGGCAGGGCGCGGGCCAGGGCGGGGAAGACGCCCAGCAGCGCATAGGGCAGGGCAAGGCCCAGGCCCAGCGCCGCGAAGACGCCCAGCGTCGCGGCCGGGGGCAATGTGAGCGAGGCGCCGATGGCCGTCGCCATGAAGGGCGCCGTGCAGGGGGTGGCCACCAGCACGGCCAGCACGCCCGTGCCGAAGCTGCCGCCCGCATGGCCCGACAGCACCGGCCCCCGCACCGCGAAGACGCCCGAGAGGTTCAGCCCCACCGCCAGCATCAGCCAGGCCATGCCGGCCACGAAGGGCGCCCAGGTGAATTGGAACCCCCAGCCGGCGGCGAGCCCCGCCGCGCGCAGCCCCAGCATCAGCCCGCCGATGGCGAGGAAGGTCACCAGCACGCCGGCGGTGTAGCCCGCGGCCTCGGCCCGCACGGCGGAGCGGGCGGCACCACCCAGCTTCGCCAGCGCCATGGCCTTCATGGCCAGCACGGGGAAGACGCAGGGCATCAGGTTCAGGATCAGCCCGCCCAGCAAAGCGAGGCCCAGCACCTGCCAGAGCGGCAGGCCGGTGGCGGGGAGGGTGCCGCCCGGTTCGGCCGAGATGAGGTAGGCGCCGCGGACGCCGGCCGCGTCGGTGAGCGTCAGCACGCCCTCGACGCGCGTGGGCCAGGGGGCTTCGGCGGGGGGCAGCGCCAGGGTCAGCGCGCCCTCGCGCACCGTCAGTGGCTGGGCGGGGGCGTTCTCGATCAGGTTCTGGGCGAAGGGGAAGAAGGCGGCCTCGCGCAGGCTGGCGGGGTTCAGGCCTTCGCCCTCCACCGTCAGGGCGGCGCGGGCGCCCTCGCGGGCGAAGCGGGCGGTGAAGGGGGCGGGGCGGGGCAGGGCGGCCTCGGCCGCGAGGAAGAGGGGCAGGTTGGCCGGGCGGGGGCTCGCTTCCACGGGCAGGGTGAGGCGGAAGGCGCCTTCCTCCGGGATGCAGATGTCGGCGCAGGCCAGCCAGGTCCCGGTGGCGTCCAGGGTGACGGTCTCGCCTGGGCGCAGCGTAGTGGGTGCGGTGAGGGTGAAGGGGAAGGCGGCCTCGTTCAGATAGCCGAAATTCATCAGCGGGCCGAAGGGGATGCGGCTGGGGGCGGGGAATTGCAGCGGCGTGGATTGCCAGCCCTCGGGCAGCGCCAGGTCGAGTTCGGGCGGCGCGCCGGCATCGCCCGCATTGGACCAATAGGTGTGCCAGCCGGGGGCGAGGCGGATGCGAAGCAGGGCGCGGAACTCCTCGCCCGGGGCGATGGCCGCGCGGTCGGCGTGGAGGGTGACGGTGGCGCGCGGCGACACCACGGGCGCGGAATCGGCGGCCCGCGCCGGCAGGGCGAAAAACGTCAGCAGCAGAACGAAAAGCAGGCGGGCCATGCGGGGATAAAAGGCCCCAAACCCCAGCCGGCACAAGGGCAAACCACGCATGGAAGGGTGGCCCCCTGGAGCCCTCCCGTGGCTTCGCCACGGGAGGCGGTGCCCAACGCGCAGGATGGGCACCCAACCGGGGCCCCCAAGAAATCGCACTTCGCGATTTCTTGGGGAGGCGGCTACGCCGCCAAAATCGCCAGCAGCAGCAGCGCCACGATGTTGGTGATCTTGATCATCGGGTTCACGGCCGGCCCGGAGGTGTCCTTGTAGGGGTCGCCCACCGTGTCGCCCGTCACGGCGGCCTTGTGGGCATCGCTGCCCTTGCCGCCGTAATGGCCCTCCTCGATGTACTTCTTGGCATTGTCCCAGGCGCCGCCGCCCGTCGTCATCGAGATGGCGACGAAGAGGCCCGTCACGATGACGCCCAGCAGCATCGCCCCCAGCGCCGAGAAGGCCGCGGCCTTCCCCGCGATCATCAGCACCACGAAGTAACACACCACGGGGCTGAGCACCGGCAGCAGCGAGGGCAGGATCATTTCCCGGATGGCGGATTTGGTCAGCATGTCCACCGCCCGGCCGTAATCGGGCTTCTCGGTGCCGGCCATGATGCCGGGCTTCTCGCGGAACTGGCGGCGGACTTCCTCGACCACGGATTGCGCCGCGCGGCCCACCGCCGTCATGGACATGCCGCCGAAGAGGTAGGGCAGCAGGCCGCCGAACAGCAGGCCCACCACGACATAGGGGTTGGCCAGGCTGAAATCGATCGCCCCCAGGCCCGCGAAGTACGGGTAGGCCTCGGGCCGGGCGATGAAGTAGTTCAGGTCCTGCGTGTAGGCCGCGAACAGCACCAGGGCACCGAGGCCCGCCGAGCCGATGGCATAGCCCTTCGTCACGGCCTTGGTGGTGTTGCCGACCGCGTCCAGCGCGTCGGTGGTGACGCGCGTCTCGGCCGGCAGGCCCGCCATTTCCGCGATGCCGCCGGCATTGTCGGTGACGGGGCCGAAGGCATCGAGCGCCACGATCATGCCGGCCAGCGCCAGCATGGTGGTGGTGGCGATGGCAATCCCATAGAGGCCCGCCAGCGCGTGGGTGGAAATGACGCCCGCGATGATGATGAGCGCGGGCAGCGCCGTGCTCTCCATGGAGACCGCGAGGCCCCGGATCACGTTGGTGCCATGGCCGGTCTGCGAGGCCTCGGCGATGGAGCGCACCGGGCGGAAGCCCGTGCCCGTGTAGTATTCCGTCACCCAGACGATGGCGGCGGTGACCGCCAGCCCCACGGCCGCGCAGAGCCAAAGCCCGAAGGCGCCGACGGTGCGGCCCCCGGCCTCCACCCCCGAGAAGCCGAAGAAGATGAAGGCGAGCGGCAGGATCGCGACCAGCGACAGCGCCCCCGTCACCATCAGGCCGCGATACATGGCCCCCATGATGGAGTTGTTGGCCGGCAGCTTCACATAATAGGTGCCGACGATGGAGGTGATGACGCAGACCGCGCCGATGGCCAGCGGGAACAGCATGCCCGAGGCGCGGCCCGCATCGGTGAAGCTGATGGCGGCCAGCACCATGGTGGCGACGGCGGTCACGGCATAGGTCTCGAAGAGGTCGGCGGCCATGCCCGCGCAGTCGCCCACATTGTCACCGACGTTGTCGGCGATGGTGGCGGGGTTGCGGGGGTCGTCCTCGGGGATGCCGGCCTCGACCTTGCCCACCATGTCGCCGCCCACATCGGCGCCCTTGGTGAAGATGCCGCCGCCCAGCCGCGCGAAGATGGAGATGAGGCTGGCGCCGAAGCCCAGCGCCACCAGGCTGTCGATCACGAGGCGGGAATTGATGGCGTGCCCGCCGATGACGACCAGGATGAAGAAATAGCCCGCGACCCCCATCAGGGCGAGGCCCGCCACCAGCATGCCGGTGATGGCGCCCGACTTGAAGGCGAGGTCGAGCCCCGCCGCCAGGCCCAGCCGGCTCGCTTCCGCCGTGCGGACATTGGCGCGCACCGAGACGTTCATCCCGATGAAGCCCGCGGCCCCCGACAGCAGCGCGCCGATCAGGAAGCCGATGGCCACCGGCCCGCCCAGCAGCACCCACACCAGGGCCATGAGCACCACGCCCACGCCCCCGATGGTGATGTATTGCCGGCGAAGATAGGCGGAGGCGCCTTCCTGGATGGCGCGGGCGATTTCCTGCATGCGGGCATCGCCCGCCGGTTTCGCCATGATTTCCTTGGTCGTGATCCAGCCATAGGCGATGGAAGTTGCGCCCAGCAGGAGGACCAGCAGCAACGTCGCTGTGATCACTTTGCTCTCCCATGTTTATTGTTGCGTCGCGGTAATCGGCGATCGTTTTGAAAGCCTAGAACTATCGCACGGCCAGCGTCCACGGCCCTGCAAGCCCTCCCGGGCGGGTTTTGCGGTATTTTCCCGGGGGATGGCGGCAGGCCTCGCGCATCCCCCCTCGCGCCGGCACGGATTTTGTGGTGGAAAGCCGGGCCTTCCCAAACCGGAGCCCAGAGTCCATGCGTATTGACGCCATCCCCATCGGCAAGAACCCGCCCGAGGACCTGAACGTCATCATCGAGGTGGGCGTGGGCGGGGAGCCGGTGAAGTACGAGCTGGACAAGGATGCCGGCACGCTCTTCGTGGACCGCTTCCTCTACACCCCCATGCGCTACCCCGGGAATTACGGCTTCGTGCCCCACACCCTGTGCGGCGATGGCGACCCGCTGGACGTGCTGGTGGCCAATACCCGCCCCATCGCGCCCGGCGCCGTCATCAATGTGCGCCCGGTGGGCGTGCTGAAGATGGAGGATGACGGCGGCATGGACGAGAAGATCATCGCCGTGCCCTCGCCCAAGCTGACCAAGCGCTACGAGAACGTGTTCAACTACACGGACCTGCCCAAGATCACGATCGAGCAGATCCGGCACTTCTTCGAGCACTACAAGGATCTGGAGCCCGGCAAGTGGGTGAAGATCACGGGCTGGGGCGATGCCGAGGAGGCCAAGCGCTACATCCTCGAATCCATCGAGCGCGGCAAGGAAGCCTCCTGGCCCATGCACGAGCGGCGCAAGCCCACGCCCTGAGGCGCCACTGGACGGGGCGCGCGGCTCTCTGCATCTTCGCGCCCCCATGCGCCCGTAGCTCAATTGGTTAGAGCGGGCCGCTCATAACGGCTTGGTTGCGGGTTCAAGTCCTGCCGGGCGCAAGTCATTTCTCTTCTATGGCGGTGCGACATGCGGCAGGCCACGCGCCGCCGCCGCCACCCGCCCGCGCAGCCAGCGATGGGCGGGGGCACCGCCCAGCACCTCGGGCCAGAGCGCGGTCGTGGTGAAGCCGGGCAGGGGCAGCGGCGCCTCGCGCAGCTCCAGCCCCAGCGCCGGCCCGTGTTCCAGGGCCAGGCTGCGCGGCAGGGTCACCGCCATCGCCGTCTGCGCCACCATCCGCAGCGCCGCGTGGAAATGCGGCAGCCAGAGCGCCACCCGCCGCCGCCGGCCCAGCGCGGCCAGCGCGTCATCCACCGCCCCCGTCCCGCGCCCGGTGATGGAGACGAGGATGTGGTCCAGCGCGCAAAACCCCTCCAGCGACCACTCGTCCAGGGCGGGGTGGCCCGCGCGCAGCACCGTCACCAGCCGGTCCTGGTAGAGGGGCAATTGCCGCAGGCTGGCCGGCAGCGGCGCCCCCATCACCGAAAAGGCCAGGTCGAGCCGCCCCGCCGCCAATTCCTCCACCGTGCTGCCCGTGATGGGCAGCACGCGCAGCGCGAGGCCCGGCGCCTCGGCGGCCAGAAGCGGCACCAGGCGGGGCAGCAGCATCAGCGTGTCATGGTCGGTGGCGGCGATGCGCATCACGGTCTGCAGGCGCGCGGGGTCGAAGCCCTCGCGCGAGACCAGCTCCGCCGTCTCGGCCAGCAGGGCGGCGAGGCGGGGTGCCAGCGCCTGGGCGCGCGGGGTGGGGATGAGGGCGCCTGATGGGCCACGCACCAGCAGCGCATCGCCCAGCAGGCCGCGCAGCCGGCCCAGCGCGCGTGAGACGGCGGGCTGGCTCATGCCCAGTTCCTCCGCCGCGCGGGTGACGGAGGCGTGGCGCAGCAGGGCGCCCAGCACCGTCAGCAGGTTGAGGTCCACGCCGCGCAGTTTCACTTCGTGCATGTTCAGATTAACGAACATGCATTGGGAACATGTCCAGCCTTCCGGCATTCCTGTCACCAGCACAGGAGAACCCAAGCCATGTTCCTCATCGCCGGACTCACCGGAAACACGGGCGCCGCCGCCGCCCGGACGCTGCTCGACGCGGGCCACCAGGTGCGCGGCCTGGTCCGCGACCCCTCCCGCGCGGCGGGCTGGGCCGCGCGCGGCGTCGAACTCGCCACGGCCGATCTGCGCGACACCGCGGCGCTGACCGAGGCCATGCGCGGCGTGGCGGGGGCCTATCTGCTGATCGCCGCCCCCATCCAGGCGGAGGATGTGATCGGCGACTACATCACGATCGCCACCAGCATCCGCGCGGCGGCGCGGGCGGCGGGGCTGCGGCGCCTTGTCTTCCTCTCCTCGGAGGGCGCGCACCTGGCCTCGGGCACCGGCGCCGTGCGGGCGCTGCATGTGGCCGAGGCGCTGCTGGCCGATGCGGCGCCCAGCGTCACCTTCCTGCGGCCTTCCTATTTCCAGGAAAATTGGCGCGGCGTCTTCGACGCGGCGCGGCATGAGGGGGTGCTGCCCTCCTTCCACCCGGCGGAGGCGCCGCCGCGCGGCATGGTGGCCACGCGCGACATCGGCGCCGAGGCCGCGCGGCTGCTGACCGAAGCCACGACGCCCCCCGTGGTGGAGTTCACCAGCGCCATCCAGGCCACCGACGCCGATGCCGCCGCCGCCGCGGCCCAGGTTCTGGGCCGCCCGGTCCAGGTGGTGCGCCCGCCGCGCGAGGCCTGGGAGGGCATCCTGCGTGGCGCCGGGCTGGGCGCCGACTACACGAGGCTGCTGATCGGCCTCTATGACGGCATCAATTCCGGGCATCTGGGCTTCAGCGGTGCCGCGCCGCTGCGCACCGGCCCCACCACCCTCTCCCAGACCATGCGCGACTGGGTGTAGCGGGGCGCCGCGCCGGCATGGCAGCCTGATGGCCATGCCGGACCCCGACCACATCGCCCATCTCCGCCACGCCTTCACCGTCGCCCGCCGCGCGCGGGCGAACGGCAAGCACCCCTTTGGCGCCACCCTGGTGGACGAACAGGGCCGCGTGCTGATGGAGCAGGAAAACGCCTTCGACACGGAAGGCCGCACGGGCCATGCCGAGACGGTGCTGAGCCGCCGCGCCTGCGCCGCCTACAGCGCCGAGGAGTTGGCGCGAACCACCATGTATGTGAGCGCCGAGCCCTGCGCCATGTGCGCGGGTTCCCTCTACTGGGCCGGCATCGGCCGCCTCGTCTATGCGATGAGCGAGGAGAAGCTGAAGCGCATCATCGGCCCGCACCCCGACAATCTGACGCTCGATTTGCCCTGCCGCGTGGTGCTGGCAAGCGGCCAGCGGCCCGTGGAGGTGATCGGCCCCCTGCTGGAAGATGACCCCGAGGCGGCCGCCCTGCATGACGGCGTCTGGGACCGGCCCCCGGCTGCCATTGAAGCCCCACCCCCCGGGCTGTAGAACGGCGCCAACCCCCCTTCGCGCCGACAGGAATTGCCATGCCCGCCTACCAGTATGTCTATGTGATGAAGGACCTCACCAAGAGCTATCCCGGTGGGCGCGAGGTGTTCAAAGGCATCACCCTCTCCTTCCTCCCCGACGCCAAGATCGGCGTGCTCGGCCCGAACGGGGCCGGCAAGTCCACGCTCATGCGCATCATGGCCGGGCAGGACACGGATTACGGCGGCGAGGCCTGGGCGGCCGAGGGCGCGCGCGTGGGCTACCTCAGCCAGGAGCCGCAGCTCGACCCCGACAAGACGGTGGGCGAGAACGTCCGCGCCGCCTTCACCGAGCTTGAAGCCCAGCTCAAGCGCTTCAACGAGATTTCGGAAAAATTCGCCGAGCCGATGGAGGAGGACGAGATGAACGACCTCCTCGCCGAGCAGGGCCGCCTGCAGGAGGCGATCGACGCCGCCGATGGCTGGGACATCGATCGCCGCGTGGACATCGCGCTGGACGCGCTGCGCTGCCCGCCGGCGGACAGCGCCGTGACCAACCTCTCGGGCGGCGAGCGCCGGCGCGTGGCGCTGTGCCGGCTGCTGCTGGAAAAGCCCGACCTGCTGCTGCTGGACGAGCCCACCAACCACCTGGACGCCGAAAGCGTGTCCTGGCTGGAGACCACGCTGCGGGAATATCCGGGCGCGGTGCTGGTGGTTACCCACGACCGCTACTTCCTGGACAATGTGACCAACTGGATCCTGGAAGTGGATCGCGGCCGCGGCTTCCCCTACCAGGGCAACTACTCGGCCTATCTCGACCAGAAGCGCAAGCGGCTGGAGCAGGAGAACCGCGAGGACCAGGCCCGCATCCGGGCGCTCGCGCAGGAGCAGGAGTGGATCGGGCGCAGCCCCTCCGCCCGCCAGGCCAAGAGCAAGGCGCGCATCCAGCGCTACGAGGAACTGCTGGAAAAGAGCCAGGAGCGTGGCCCCGGGGAGCTCGAAATCCTCATCTCGCCGCCGCCGCGCCTGGGCAACACCGTCATCGAGGCCGAGGGGCTGCGGAAGGCCTATGGCAACCGCCTGCTGATTGACGACCTCTCCTTCAAGCTGCCGCCCGGTGGCATCGTGGGCGTCATCGGGCCGAACGGCGCGGGCAAGACCACGCTCTTCCGCATGATCACGGGCAATGAGGAGCCCGATGCCGGGTCCTTGCGCATCGGCGAGACGGTGCAGCTCGGCTATGTGGACCAGTCGCGCGACAGCCTGGATGACAAGAAGTCGGTCTGGCAGGAAATCTCGGGCGGCGATGATGTGATCAACATCGGCAAGCGCTCCATCCCGTCGCGCGCCTACACCGCCGCCTTCAACTTCAAGGGCGCGGACCAGCAGAAGCGCGTGGGGGTGCTCTCGGGCGGTGAGCGCAACCGGGTGCACCTGGCCAAGATGCTGCGCACGCCGCACAACGTGCTGCTGCTCGACGAGCCGACCAACGACCTCGACGTGGACACGCTGCGCGCCTTGGAAGAGGCGCTGATGGAGTTCGCCGGCTGCGTGGTCGTCATCAGCCACGACCGCTGGTTCCTCGATCGTCTCGCCACGCATATCCTGGCCTTCGAGGGCGACAGCCATGTCGAATGGTTCGAGGGCAACTTCCAGGCCTATGAGGCGGACAAGAAGCGGCGCCTGGGCAAGGATGCGGACCAGCCGCACCGGATCAAGTATCGTCCTCTGGAGCGCTAGGCGTTCTCCCCACAAAGTCGCCTTCGGCGCCTTTGCGGGGGCCCCGGTCTTGGCGCCTTTCCTGCGCAGGCGCACCAGTTGGCGCGGCAAAGCCGCGCCGCCTTGGCACGCGGGCGCGTGGGTGGGGCGCGCCTGTTCTTTTCTGTTCCTCTGGGGACGTCATGACGCACCAGCTTTTCCGTGCGCCGCGCACGGTCACGACGCCGCGCCTGTCCCTGCTGCCGCCGGGGCCGGAGCATTTGCCGGACCTCATTCGCCTCAAGGGGGATGAGGCCGTGTTCGGCTACATGCTGCACGGCACCCGCTCGCCCGAGCGCACGCGCGAGGAACTCGAGGACGACATGGATTTCTGGCAGGTGCGCGGCTACGGCACCTGGTCGGTCTTCGAGCGCGGCACGGGCGAATTCCTGGGCATCACGGGGTTGATGGAACGGCCGGACGGGCGCGGCGTGGCCGTGCGCTTCGCCCTCTGGCCGCATTGCCGCGGCAAGGGCTATGCGCGCGAAGCGGCCCGCGCGGCGCTGGATTTCGGGCATGCGGCGGGCCTGCCCCGCATCATCGGCGTGGCGCGGGAGACCAACCTCGCCTCGCGCGCGGTGCTCACCGATTGCGGGATGACGCTCTGCGCCGAATTCCCGCATCGCGGCCACAACATGCTGGTCTACGAGAGCCTGGCCTGACCCTTCGGGGCTGGCCGAAACCGATGCGCGGGGCGCATCCTATCCTCCGCACATGTCCAGCCTCGCCGCCATCGCCGCCCTGATCGGCGACCCCTCCCGCGCCGCCATGCTCCAGGCCCTGCTCCCGGGCGAGGCGCTGACGGCCGGCGAACTCGCCCGCGTGGCCGGCATCGGCGCGCCGGCGGCCTCCTCGCACCTCAAGGCGCTGGTCGAGGCGGGGCTGCTGCGCGTCCATGCCCAGGGCCGCCACCGCTATTTCGCGCTGGGTGGGGAAGAGGTGGCGGCGGCGCTGGAAACCCTGCTCTGCCTCGCGCGCCCCGCCGTTTCGGTGCGGCCCCCCTGGCCGCATGGCGAGGCCTTCCGCACGGGGCGCCTGTGCTGGCACCACCTGGCGGGGCGGCTTGGCGTGGCCCTCTACGCCCGCCTGACGGAAGATGGCTGGCTGGAACCCGCCCCCGGCGGCTGGGCCACCACGGCGCGGGGCGAGGCGCGCTTCACGGAACTCGGCGTGGACCTCGCCGCCGCCCGCGCCGCCCCCCGCTTCGCCTGTGACTGCATGGACTGGTCCGAACGCCGGCCACACCTCTCGGGCGGGCTGGGGCGCGAGGTCACCTCCCTGCTGCTGCGCCGCCGCTGGCTGAACCGCATCGAGCCCCGCGCCGACGAGGCCCTGCGCCGCCGCCGCCTGGAATGCACGCCCGAGGGGCGGCGGGCGCTCGCCGCCGAGTTCGGGCTGGCGGCGTGAGTCCTTCGGCGCGGCTGGGCGTGGCGCTCGCGGGCATGACGGTGGTGTCCCAGTTCCATCGCGCGGCGGTGGGGGTGGTGGCGCCGGAGCTGGCGGCCGATCTCGGCATGGGGCCCGGTGCGCTGGGGGCCGCCAACACCGCCTTCTTCGGGGCGCTGCTGCTGGCGCAGATTCCGGTGGGCGTGGCGCTCGACCGGATGGGGCCGCGGCGCCTCGTGCTGGCGCTCACCGCCCTGGCCGTGCCGGCCGCGCTGTTGCAGGCGCTGGCGCAGGATGGCGGGCAATTCCTCGCCGCGCGCTTCCTGCTGGGGCTGGGCTGCGCGGCCAGCTTCATGTCGGTGGTGGTGCTGGCCGGGCGCTGGCACCGGGGGCCGGCCATGACGGGGGCGGTGGCGCGCATCTTCGCCTGGAGCCAGTTGGGCATCCTGGCCGCAGGGGCGCCGCTGGCGGTGGTCTCGGGTGTGATCGGCTGGCGCGGGGCCTATGGGGCGTCGGCGGGGCTGACCCTGATGCTGGGCCTGCTGTGGTGGCGCTTCGCGGCCGATGACCCGCCCGGTACGGCCCCCCGCCTGGCCCCGCGCGAGACGCTGGCCGAAGTGCTGGCCGGGCAGTTCCAGGTCTGGGCCACGCCTGGCCTGCCGCGCATCCTGGCGCTGCACATGGTGGGCTATGGCGTGATGGCGACGCTGCTGGCCCTCTGGGCCGGGCCCTATCTGAACGATGTGCATGGCCTCGACCCCGCCGCGCGCGGGGCGGTGCTGCTGGCCATGGGGCTGGCCGTGCCGGCCGGGCAATTGGCCCTGCCCCTGATCGAGCGCCGGCTGGGGCGGGAGCGCACGGTGCTCGCCATGGCGGGGGTCGCGCTGGTGGCGCTGCTGGCCTTGGCCTGGCCCGGCCTGGCGCTCTGGCCGGCGGCGGGGTTGCTGGTGGGGGTGTGCTTCTTCTCGGCCTATCCCATCCTGCTGGTGACGCAGGGCAGGGGGCTGTTTCCGGAGCATCGGGTGGGGCGGGGCGTCACCACGGTCAACCTGGCGCAGGTGCTGGGCTCGGCGCTGCTGCCGGTGCTGGTGGGGGTGGCGCTGGACGGGTTCGGCCTGACGCCGGCCGGCTATCGGGCGGGTTTTTTGCTTTTGGGGGCGGCGCTGGCGGCGGGCATGGCGGGGTATCGCTTCCTGCCGCGGGGATAGCTCAATACATGGTGGCCTTGATCCGCTCCGGATAGCTGGCGTCCACCTCATCCGCCGCCACGCGGCCGGCCATCTGGCTGGCGAGCAACTGCCCCATGGTCGGCACGCCCTCCGGCCGCTTGCGCCCATCCCACAGCTTCGAGCGCATCAGCGCCTTGGCGCATTGCATGAAGAGGTCCTGCACCGCGATCACCAGCAGCGTTGCCGGCTCCTTCCCCTGGGCCATATGGGCGGCGCGCAGCGCGGGGTCGGTGGTGATGTGGGCGGTGCCATGGACGCGCAGCGTCTCCGCCACCCCGGGCACGAGGAAGAGCAGGGAGACGCGGTTGTCCTCCATCAGGTCGCGCAGGGCATCAATGCGGTTGTTGCCGCGCCGGTCGGGCAGGATGAGGGTGTGCGGGTCCGCCACCGTCACGAAGCCGGGCGCGTCGCCGCGGGGCGTGATGTGCAGGCCGCGCGCCCCGTTGGTGCCCAGCAGCACGAAGGGGCTGGCGGCGATGAAGGCGGCGGTCTTGGCGTCCACCCGGTCCGTCACCTTGTTCTGCGCGATCTCGGAAACGGGGCCGTAGAGCGCCTCCAGCTCGGCCAGGGTGGAGATGCGGTGCGGGTCGGGGATGTGGGCGTCCATGGGCGCATGGTGGCGCAATGGGGCGCGGGCCGCTATATCAATCTCTTCCACCAATATCTGAAGTTTGCCATGGCCGGCCATTCGCAATTCAAGAACATCATGCACCGCAAGGGGGCGCAGGACGCGAAGCGCGCCCGCATCTTCTCCAAGCTGGGGCGCGAGATCACGGTCGCGGCCCGGATGGGCCAGCCCGACCCCGCCTTCAACCCGCGCCTGCGCGCCGCCCTCATCGCCGCCCGCCAGGCGAACATGACCAAGGATGCGGTGGAGCGGGCCATCAAGAAGGCCAGCGGCGCGGGCCAGGGCGAGGACTACACCGAGGTCCGCTACGAGGGCCGCGGCCCGGCCGGCGTGGCGCTGATCGTCGAGGGCCTGACCGACAACCGCAACCGCACGGCGAGCGACGTGCGCTCCATGTTCAGCAAGCATGGCGGCGCGCTGGGCGAGACGGTGGCCTTCCAGTTCGACCGGCTGGGGGTGGTGCGCTACCCGGCCTCCGTGGCCGATGCCGACACGGTGCTGGAGGCTGCCATCGAAGCCGGCGCGCAGGATGTGATCAGCGGAGAGGAGGCGCATGAAATCCTTTCCGCCCCCGAAGACCTCAACACGGTGCGCGACGCGCTGGAGGCCCGCTTCGGCGAGGCGCAATCCGCCCGGCTCGACTGGCGCCCCAACCTGACCGTCCCGCTGGACGAAGAAGGGGCCGCCGCCGTCTTCAAGCTGATCGAGGCGCTGGACGACCATGACGACGTGCAGAACGTCTATGCCAATTTCGAGGTGAGCGACGCCGTGATGGCCAAGCTCTCCGAAGGCTGACCGCTGGCGGGGGTTCGCATCCTGGGGCTCGACCCTGGCCTCACCCATACGGGCTGGGGCGTGGTGGAGAGTGCCGGTTCGCATCTGCGCTTCATCGCGGCCGGCGCCATCAGCACCAGCGCCGGGGAGGAACTCTCCGCGCGGCTGGTGGTGTTGCACCGGGCGCTGGCGGCGCTGATTGGCGAATGGACGCCGGATGAGGCCGCGGTGGAACACACCTATGTGAACAAGAACCCCGCCGCGGCGCTGAAGCTCGGCCAGGCGCGGGGCGTGGTGTTGCTGGCGCCCGCGCTGGCCGGCCTGCCGGTGGCCGAATACCAGGCCATGGAGGTGAAGCGTGCGGTCGTCGGCACCGGCCATGCCGACAAGATCCAGGTGCAGGACATGGTGAAGCGCCTGCTGCCGGGGGCGGTGCTGAAGCGTGCGGATGCGGCCGATGCGCTGGCCATCGCCATCTGCCACGCGCATCACCGCGGCACGCGGGCCGCGATGGCCCGGCTGGCGGCCCTGCCATGATCGCCTCGCTGACCGGGAGCGTGCAGTCGGCGGGGGAGGGGCATTGCGTGCTGGACGTGCAGGGCGTGGGCTACCTCGTCGCCTGTTCGCGCAAGACGCTGGATAGGCTGACGGCGCGCGAGGGCACGCAGCGCCTGCTGGTGGAGGCGCGCTTCGCCGCCGAGACGGGCCTCACCCTCTACGGCTTCCTGGACGCGGCCGAGCGCGAGGCCTTCCGCGCGCTGAACGAGGTGAAGAACGTGGCCGCCAAGACGGCGCTGGCGGTGCTGTCCACCCTTTCGCCCGAGCAATTGGCGCGGGTGATCGCGGCCAAGGACCGCAAGGCGCTCTCGGCCGCCAAGGGGGTTGGGCCGACCACCGCCAACCGCATCATTGACGAGCCCGCCATGCAGAAATGGGCGGTGGGCCGCGCGACGCCGGAGGAAGGGGGCGAGGCCGCGCTGGCCGCGCCCCTGCCGGCGCAGGGCGTGGAGGCCGATGCGGTCAGCGCGCTGTCCAACCTCGGCCTCAAGCGGCCGGAGGCGGAGCGGGCCGTGGCGCGAGCCAAGGCGCTGCTGGGGGAGGGGGTTGAGCTGAACGCGCTGATCACACTGGCGCTCAGGGAGAGCGCGCGATGAGTGAGCGCCTCACCTCCGGCACCCGCCAGGACGAGGATGCGGGCGAGGCCTCGCTGCGCCCGCAGCGCCTCTCCGAATTCACCGGCCAGCAGCGGCTGCGCGAGAACCTCTCGGTCTATATCCAGGCTGCCTCGGCGCGGGGTGAGGCGCTGGACCATGTGCTGCTGCACGGCCCGCCCGGCCTGGGCAAGACCACGCTGGCGCAGATCGTGGCGCGGGAGATGGGGGTGGGGTTCCGCGCCACCTCCGGCCCCGTGCTGCAGCGCGCGGGCGATCTCGCCGCCATCCTGACCAATCTTCAGCCGCGCGACGTGCTCTTCGTGGACGAGATCCATCGGCTGCAGCCCGTGATCGAGGAAACCCTCTACCCGGCCATGGAGGATTTCCAGCTCGACCTCATCATCGGCGAGGGGCCGGCCGCGCGCACCGTGCGCATTGATCTGCCGCCCTTCACCCTGGTGGGGGCCACCACGCGCTCGGGCCTGCTCTCCACCCCGCTGCGCGACCGGTTTGGCATTCCGCTGCGGCTGAACCTCTACGCGCCGGAGGAACTCTTCGGCATCCTGCAACGCGGCGCCGTGAAGCTGGGCTTCGCGCTCAGCGAGGAGGGCGCGCGCGAAATCTCGACCCGCTCCCGCGGCACCCCGCGCATCGCGGGAAGGCTGCTGCGGCGCGTGCGGGACTTCGCGGCGGTGGGCGGCCGCGTGGCCGACCGCGCGCTGGTGGACATGGCGCTCGATCGGCTGGAGGTGGACGCCAAGGGCCTCGACGCCATGGACCGCCGCTACCTCCGCCGCATCGCGGAGCACCACAATGGCGGCCCCGTGGGCGTCGAGACCCTGGCCGCCGCGCTGTCCGAAAGCCGCGACACGCTGGAGGATGTCATCGAACCCTTCCTGATCCAGGAAGGGTTCGTCCTGCGCACCCCTCGCGGCCGCATGCTGGGCGAGCCTGGCTGGCGGCATCTGGGCCTGACGCCGCCCGCCGGCACCACCATCCAGCCGGACCTGCTCGATGAGTGACTTCGCCCATCGCCACCCGCTCCGCGTCTATTACGAGGACACGGATGCGGGCGGCATCGTCTATCACGCCGCCTACCTCCGGTTCGCCGAACGGGCGCGGACCGAGGCCCTGCGTGACATGGGCCTGCCGCATTCGCGGATGCAGGAAGAACATGGCTGCTTCCTGGTGGTGAAACGGGCCGCGCTGGAGTATGAGCGGCCCGCGCGGCTCGACGATTCGCTGGTGATCATCACCCGGATCCGCCGCGCGGCCGCCTCGCTCCTGCTCGACCAGCAGGCCTGGCGGGGGGAGGAGAGGCTGGTGCGCATCGAGGTGAAGCTGGCCTGCGTGGACCAGGCCACCTTGTCCGCGCGCCGGTTGCCCGAACCCTGGCTGGGCGCGCTCCGCGCCCGCATATCCGACTGTCCCGCCGAAGGAGGCCTCGCGCCGTGAACAACGTGACCACCGCAGCGCTCGGCGCCACGCACGACATGTCGGTGCTCGGCCTCTTCATGATGGCCGACTGGGTCGTGAAGACGGTCATGATCGGGCTGCTGCTGGCCTCCATCATCGTCTGGGCCATCGCCTTCGACAAATACGGCCAGCTCCGCCGCGCCAAGCGCGACGCCGACACCTTCGAGGACGAGTTCTGGAAGGGCGGCAGCGTGGATGAGCTCTACAAGCGCCATGGCGAGGCGCCGACGCACCCGCTGGCGGCGGTGTTCTCGGCCGGCATGGGCGAATGGCGGCGCAGCACCGAGGCGGGCACCAGCCCCTTCCTGGTGGTCGGCACCAAGGAACGCGTCGAGCGCGCCATGTCCGTCACCATCCAGCGTGAGATGGAACGCATCGAGAAGCGGATGACCTTCCTGGCCTCCACCGGCTCGGCCGCGCCCTTCGTCGGCCTCTTCGGCACGGTCTGGGGCATCATGAACAGCTTCACCGCCATCGCGGGCATGCAGAGCACGAACCTGGCCGTGGTGGCGCCGGGCATCGCGGAGGCGCTGCTGGCCACCGCCATCGGCCTCGTCGCCGCCATCCCGGCCGTGATCCTGTACAACAGCCTCTCCTCCGAATCGGCCAAGTTCGCCGGGCGGCTGGAGGGTTTCGCGGCCGAATTCGGCGCCATCCTCGCCCGCCAGACCGAGGCCGCCGCCCAGGCGCCCCGGGCCGCGGCGGAATAACGCCATGGCAGGCCCCCTGATGAAGCGCGGCGGCGGTGGCCGCTCCCGCTACCGCCCCATGTCGGACATCAACGTGACGCCCTTCGTGGACGTGATGCTGGTGCTGCTGATCATCTTCATGGTGGCGGCGCCCATGATGACCACGGGCGTGCCCGTGGACCTGCCCCGCACCGCCGCCCAGCCGCTGAACCAGGAGCAGGAACCGCTGACCATCTCGGTCAACAGCGAGGGCGCCATCTATCTCCAGGAAACCGAGGTGCCGCTGGATGGCCTCGTGGCCCGGCTGCAGGCCATCGCCCAGGCGCGGCCGGAGGGCACGCCGGAGCCGCGCATCTTCGTCCGCGGTGACCGTGCCATCTCCTATGGCCGCGTCATGGAGGTGATGGGCACGATCAGCGCGGGCGGGTTCAGCCGCGTGGCGCTGCTGGCCGAGCAGCAGCAGGCCGCGCCGGCGCCGCGCCGCTGATCATGCCGTTCGGGACCACGGAGGAGGGGCGGTTTCGCCTGTGGGTGGGGGCGTCGCTCGCCCTGCACCTGGCGCTGCTCGGCCTCGCCTTGGTCCAGTTCGATTCGCGCCGGCTCGAGGAGCCGCGTGAGACGGCGATCGCGGTGGAACTCATCGCCCCCGCCCAGGTGGCGCAGGGCGATGAGCCCGCGCCCAGCCCGGCGCCCCCGCAGAACGTCCCGCAGCCCCCCACGCCGGAGCCGCCCGCGCCCGAGGTGACGCAAGCCACACCGAGCCCGCCGCCGCCACCCCCTCCGCCGCCGCCCGCGCCTGCCGCTTCGGCCGCGCCGCCCGCGCCCACGCCCCCCGCGCCGACCGTGGCGCTGCCGGCCCCGCCGCCGCCCACGCCCACGCCGCCCGCCCCGGCCGCGACGCCGCCCACGCCCGCGACTCCCACGCCGCCGACGCCCGCGCCTGCTCCGGCGCAGGTGGCGGAGGCGCTGCCCATGCCGCCGCCGCCCGCGCCGGCCCCGCCCGCGCCCACGCCGCCGCGCCCGGAACCCACGCCGCCCACCCCCGCGCCGACCCCGCCGCGCCCGGCCACCCCGCCGCCGCCGCCCGCCGCCGCGCGCCCCACCCCCGCGCCGCCCCTGCCCACGCCGCCGCCGCCGACTCCGCCGCCGCCCCAGCCCGCGCAGACGCCGGGCACCGGCCGCACGCCGCCCGTGGCGCGGCCGGAGGAGCGCAGCCAGAGCGTGCTGAACACCCTCGAACGGCTGCGCCAGCAACAGCAGCAGCAGGAACCGCCCCGCGCCCGGCCGAGCCCGCCCCAGGGCGCCCCGCAGCGGGGTGGCGGCGCGCCCACCGGCTCCGCGCCGCTCACGGCCGGTGAGCGCACGGGCATCGCCGACCGCATCGCCGAATGCTGGGTGGTGGATGCCGGCGCGCCCAATCTTCGCGACATCATCGTGGAGCTGCGCGTGCAGGTGGACGCCCAGGGCATCGTGCGCGTGGTGACGCCCAATGGCGCGGTGCCCAGCGACCCGCGCGCCCGCATGGTGTTCGAGGCCGCCCGCCGCGCCCTGCTGGACCCGCGCTGCAACCCCATGCCCCTGCCGCCCGACCGCCTGGCCGCGCTGCGCGACGCCGTGTTCCGCTTCAACCCGCGCGATGTGGGCATGCGCTGACGCGCGCCCGCAACCGGGTCTGCGTGAAAGCGTTACAGTCGCGCCCCTTGACCCATGCCCTGGACCGGCCGAAGTGCGGGCGGAGTATCAATGCGGTTGGAGTTCCGTCCCGGTGAAGACACCCGCCATCCATCGCCGTGCCCTCTTCGCCAGCGCGGCCGCCACGCTGGTGGCCCCAGGCATCTGGTCCACGCCGCTGCCCGCCGCGGCGCAGGGGACGGGCGGCACCGTGATCGACATCACGCGCGCCCGCACCGAGCCCATTCCCATCGCCGTGCCGGACATGGCGGGCGCGGGGCCGGACGCGCAGCGCATGGGGCAGAACATCGCCCGCGTCATCGTGAACAATCTGCGCAGCTCCGGCCTGTTCCGGCCGATCGAGCGCGCGGCCTTCATCCAGACGCCCGAGGCCGCCGCCCAGGCGCCGCGTTTCCAGGACTGGCGCGTGCTGGGCGCCGTGGCGCTGACCACGGGCCGGGTGGAGCTGTCGGGTGACCGTCTGCGGGTGGAGTTCCGCCTGTGGGACATCCTGCCCGAGCAGCAGGCGCTGGGCACTGCCTACAACGCCACCGCCTCCAACTGGCGGCAGATCGCGCACATCATCTCGGATGATATCTACAAGCGGCTCCTGGGCGAGGACGGGTATTTCAACACCCGCGTCGCCTATGTGAGCGAAAGCGGGCCGCGCGACCGTCGCACCCGGCGCCTCGCCATCATGGACCAGGATGGCGAGAACCACCGCTTCCTGACGGATGGCCAGTTCCAGGCCCTGACGCCGCGCTTCCACCCGAACGCGACGCAGATCGCCTTCATGTCCTATCTGCGGAATGAGCCGCGGGTGTACCTGTTCAACCTCCAGACCGGGCGGCAGGAGGTGCTGGGCAATTTCGGCGGCATGACGCTGAGCCCGCGCTTCTCGCCCGATGGGCGGTCGGTGATCCTGTCCGCGATCCGGGGCGGCGATGCCTCCATCTTCGTGGTGGATCTGGCCTCGCGGCGGGAGCGGCAGCTGACCAACGCCGCGGGGCTGGACGTGTCGCCCTGCTTCTCGCCCGACGGGCAGCAGATCGTGTTCAACTCGGATCGCGGCGGGGACCAGCAGCTCTACGTCATGGACGCCAATGGCGGCGGCGTGCGGCGCATCAGCTTCGGCAATGGCCGCTATGCCACGCCCGTGTGGTCGCCCCGCGGGGACCTGATCGCCTTCACGCGCATCGGGCGCGGGCAGTTCGCCATCGGCGTGATGCGGCCCGACGGTTCGGGCGAGCGCATCCTGAGCGAGGGCTGGGCCATGGAAAGCCCCACCTTCGCCCCCAATGGCCGCGTGCTGATGTTCTACCGCGAGACGCCGGCGCGTGACGCGCGCGGCGCGGGCTTCTCGGCGCGCATCTCCTCCATTGACATCGCCGGCTTCAACGAGCGCCAGGTGGTGACGCCCAATGACGCGACCGATCCCTCCTGGTCGCCGCTGCTGAGCTGACACCAATGGTTACACAATCGCGGCACGCTGCCGTCTTCCCGCCATGTTTGCGCCACGCCCGCGCACCACTGGCCACGATTGATTAGAGGTTGCCGCGCATTTCTGCCGCCGCCCCCGGGATGGTCCGGGGGTGCGTGGCGCAGCCCCGCGCTGCTAGACAGGAGTTCATGATGTCCACCGCCAAGACCCTTCTCTCCCTGATGGCCGCCACCGGCCTTCTGGTGGCCTGTTCGAACACCGAACAGGCCGCCGTGACGGCCGGTGCGGGTGCCGGCGGCGCCGGCCAGATCCGCCCGGGCAGCCAGGAGGATCTCGTCGCCAATGTGGGCGATCGCGTGTTCTTCGACACCGACCGCAGCACCATCCGCGCCGACCAGCGCACCGTGCTGGACCGCCAGGCGGCCTGGATGCAGCAGAACGCCGCCGTGCAGGTGACCGTGGAAGGTCATGCGGACGAGCGCGGCACGCGCGAGTACAACCTGGCGCTCGGCCAGCGCCGCGCCAATTCCGCCCGTGACGTGCTGGTGGCCGGCGGCGTCGCCCCCGCGCGCATCCAGACCATCAGCTACGGCAAGGACCGTCCGGAGGCGCTGGGCTCCAATGAGGACGCCTGGGCGCAGAACCGCCGCGCCGTGACCGTGGTGCGCTGAGCATGACCATGCGCGTGGCCGCCACCTTCATCCTGGGGTTGACCCTCCTGGCCGGGCCGGCGGCCGCGCAAATGGAAAGCCGCGAGGGGATCGCGCTGCAAAACCAGATCCTGCAGTTGCGGCAGGAGATGGAGCAGGCCCTGCGTGGCCGTGGGGCGGCCCCGCCGATGGCCGGGCCCTCCATGGCCCCGCCCATGACGGGCTCCGCCAATGATCTCGTGGCCCGGCTGCTCGACCGGGTGAACGTGCTGGAGGAGGAGGTGCGCCGCCTGCGCGGCCGCACCGATGTGCTGGAAAACCAGAACACCCGCCTGCGCGAGGACCTGGAGAAGCTCCAGGGCGACATGGAGTTCCGCTTCAGCCAGCAGGGCGCGCCCGCCGCGGCCCCGCCGGCGGCCGCACCCGCCCGTCCCTCCGCGCCGGCACCCGCCGCGGCCGAGCCGGCCGCCCGTCCGCCCCGCACGCCGGAGCGCGCGTTGCAGGAAGGCCAGACGGCGCTCGCGCGTCGTGACTTCGCCACCGCCGAGGCCGCCGCGCGCGAGGTGATCGCGAGCCGCGCCGCGCCGCAGCAGGTGGCGGCGCAGCTGCTGCTGGCCGAGGCGTTGTCCGGCCGGCGTGACCACGCCAATGCGGCCATCGCCTACAATGAGGCCTATGTGCGCGCCCGCACCGGCCCCCGCGCCCCCGAGGCGCTGCTCGGCCTCGCCAATTCCTTCACCGCGCTGAACAGCCGGCGCGAGGCCTGCGACACGCTGAACGACTTGCGCAGCCAGTTCCCGAACCTGCGCCCGCCGCTCTCCGAACAGGCGGCGGCCGCGCGCCAGCGGGCCGGCTGCCGCTGACGGCCCCGGCCGAGCCCATCGGCGCGGCGGAATTCGCCGCGCGGATGGCGCCGCTCGGCCCCTTCGTCTTTCCCATCGCCATCGCCTGCTCGGGCGGGCCGGATTCGCTGGCGCTGACCTGGCTCGCCCATCGCTGGGCTGGCGGGAAGGCGGTGGCCTTCATCGTGGACCATGGGCTGCGACCGGAAAGCGCCGCCGAGGCGGCCGGCGTCGCGGCGCAGCTGGCGGAACACGGCATCGCGGCGCGGGTGCTGGCGCTGTCCTTGCCGGGCGGCGCGGGCTTGCAG
This sequence comes from Roseococcus microcysteis, assembly GCF_014764365.1. NCBI lineage: Bacteria > Pseudomonadati > Pseudomonadota > Alphaproteobacteria > Acetobacterales > Roseomonadaceae > Roseococcus > Roseococcus microcysteis. The sequence goes on along the minus strand of NZ_CP061718.1, from coordinate 1,061,804 downwards.
GAACGCGCCCGGGCCGCGCGGCGGGCGGCGCTGCTGGAGGCCTGCCACGCGGCCGGCGCCGTCCATCTGCTGCTGGGCCACCACGCGCGCGACCAGGCCGAGACCATCGCCTTCCGTGCCCTTCGTGGGAGTGGCGCGCGTGGGCTCGCGGGCATGGCGCCGCTCTCCGTGGCGGCCGAGGCCCTGCTGCTGCGGCCCTTGCTGGACGTGCCGCCAGCGCGGCTGGCCGCCACCTGCGCGGCGGCGGGGCTGCGTCCGGTGACCGATCCTTCCAATGCCGACCCCCGCTTCGCCCGTGCCCGGCTGCGGCAGGTGGGCGCGCTGGAGGCCCTGTTGGCTGCCGCCCCCGCCTTTTCCGCCCGGCGCGCGCGCGAGGAGGCGGCGGTGCGGGCGCGCGCCGCGACCTGCCTGCGCCTGCTGCCCGAGGGCTGTGCCTTCCTCGACCGCGCGGCCCTGGGCCGGGATGCCACGGCCCGCGCCCTGCTGGCCGCCCTGGTGCGGATGGTGGGTGGGCGGCCGCACGCGCCTTCCCCCGACGCCGTGGCGCGGCTGCTGGTGGCGGGCCAGGGCAGCCTGGGCGGGTGCGTCTGGCGGGGTGGCTGGCTGGCGCGTGAGGCCACCGCCCACACCATCCCGGCCCGGCCCGGCGCGTTGTGGGATGGGAGGTTCCGCCTCCCCCGCGACCCCTTCCTGGAAGATGCGCAGGTGGCCGCCCTGGGCCCGGCCGTGGCGGCACGGCTGCGCGCCCGCCACCGCCATTTGCCGAGCCTCGCCCTCGCGGCACTTCCCGTCCTGCGCGGGGGGATGCAATGCTGGCCAAGGCCGCCCATCTCCCCTACCGTGAGACGTTGCGCGCGGGCTTGTCCGCCGCGCGCTTCACGCCCCTCGGCGGGCCGCTTGCGGGTTGAGTTTTTCCCGGCGGCCATTTCCGAACCAGGCGTAGACACTATCTCTAGGACGAGCCGGCCAGGGTCGCCGGTGAAGGGGAATGCGGATCGTGAGCAATTTCGGCCGGAACCTGGCCTTGTGGGTGATCGTGGCGCTGCTGCTGGTGGCGCTGTTCAACCTGTTCCAGCCTTCGGGCGGGCAGAACCGCGCCCAGCTCCAGGTGGCCTACAGCGACTTCCTGAACGAGGTGAACCAGGGCCAGGTGCGCGACGTGGTCATCCAGGGCCGCACCGTGTCGGGCCAGCTCACCGACGGGCGCAGCTTCACCACCTTTACCCCGGAGGACCCGGCCCTCGTCTCGCGCCTGACCGAGCGCGGCGTGCGCGTGGTGGCCCGGCCGGAGGAGAGCGACGTGAACCCGCTCTTCCAGATCCTGATCTCCTGGTTCCCGATGCTGCTGCTGATCGGCGTCTGGATCTTCTTCATGCGCCAGATGCAGGGCGGCGGCGGCCGGGCCATGGGCTTCGGCAAGTCCAAGGCCAAGCTGCTGACCGAGAAGCATGGCCGCGTGACCTTCGAGGACGTGGCCGGCATTGACGAGGCCAAGGCCGAGCTCGAGGAGATCGTGGACTTCCTCCGCGACCCCCAGAAGTTCCAGCGCCTCGGCGGCAAGATTCCCAAGGGCGTGCTGTTGATCGGGCCGCCGGGCACCGGCAAGACGCTGCTGGCCCGCTCCATCGCCGGCGAGGCGAACGTGCCCTTCTTCACCATCTCGGGCTCCGACTTCGTGGAGATGTTCGTGGGCGTGGGTGCCAGCCGCGTGCGCGACATGTTCGAGCAGGGCAAGAAGAACGCCCCCTGCCTGATCTTCATCGACGAAATTGACGCCGTGGGCCGCCATCGCGGCGCGGGCCTGGGCGGCGGCAATGACGAGCGCGAGCAGACGCTGAACCAGATGCTCGTCGAGATGGACGGCTTCGAGTCGAACGAGGGCGTCATCATCATCGCGGCCACCAACCGGCCGGACGTGCTGGACCCCGCGCTGCTGCGTCCCGGCCGCTTCGACCGCCAGGTGGTGGTGCCCAACCCCGACGTGAACGGGCGCGAGAAGATCCTGCGCGTGCACATGCGGAAGGTGCCGCTGGCGAGCGACGTGGACCCCAAGACCATCGCGCGCGGCACGCCGGGCTTCTCGGGCGCGGATCTCGCCAACCTCGTGAACGAGGCCGCTCTGCTGGCCGCCCGCACCGGCCGCCGCACCGTGGGCATGGCCGAGTTCGAGGCCGCCAAGGACAAGGTGATGATGGGAGCGGAGCGCCGCAGCCTCGTCATGTCCGAGGACGAGAAGAAGATGACGGCCTATCACGAGGCCGGCCACGCCCTTGTCGCCATGCACGAGCCGGAATGCGACCCGGTGCACAAGGCCACCATCATTCCGCGCGGCCGGGCGCTCGGCCTCGTCATGTCGCTGCCGGCGGGAGACCGCTACAGCAAGCACAAGTCCAAGATGAAGGCCGAGCTGGCCATGGCCATGGGGGGCCGCGTCGCGGAGGAGATCGTCTTCGGCTCCGACAAGGTCTCCAACGGCGCCAGCGGCGACATCAAGATGGCCACCAATCAGGCGCGCATGATGGTCACCGAATGGGGCATGTCCGAAAAGATCGGCATGGTGGCCTATGGCGAGAACAGCCAGGAGGTGTTCCTCGGCCATTCGGTCACCCAGTCGAAGAACCTGTCGGAAGAGACCGCGCGGATCATCGACAGCGAAATCCGCGGTATCATCGACAGCGCCTATGCCCGCGCCAAGCACATCCTGACCGAGAACAGGGAGGAGCTGGAGCGGCTGGCCAAGGGCCTGCTGGAATATGAGACCCTCTCCGGCGACGAAATCCGCCAGGTGCTGCGCGGCGAGGCGGTGGTGCGTGTGCGCCCCGACGAACCCACCAGCGCCGGGCGCGGCAGCGTGCCCAGCTCGGGCGGCGGGCGTACCCCGCGGCCGGACACGGGGGGCGGGCTCTCGCCCCAGCCCGCGGGCTGAGTTTGACGCTGATCGAGCCGCACGGCCTGCTCGACGGGCCGGCGGCGGAGGCGGCGATCCGTGAGGGGCTCGCCCTGCCATTGCAGGGCGGGCCCTTTGCCTTCACGGGGCTGCGCGACCACGCCGGCGCGCCCCTGCCGCTGGCCGCGGCACCCGCCGCGATGACCACCTCGCCGCCGCCCTTCGCCGGCCTTGCGCGCCACCGCTTTCGGCCGCTGGTCATGGGCATCGTCAACTGCACGCCGGACAGCTTTTCGGGGGATGGGCGCGCGGCGCACGCGGCCGCCATCGCCCACGGCCATGCCCTGCGGGCCGAGGGCGCGGACATCCTGGATGTGGGGGGCGAGAGCACCCGCCCCGGCGCCGCCCCCGTGACACCCGAGGAGGAGCAGGCGCGCATCCTGCCGGTCATCGCCGCCCTGGCGCCGGGCGGGCCTGTCAGCGTGGATACGCGCCACGCCGCCACCATGGGTGCCGCACTCGCCGCCGGGGCCAGCATCGTGAACGATGTCAGCGCGCTGGCGCATGACCCGGAGAGCCTCGCCACCGTCGCCGCCGCCGGCTGCCCGGTGGTGCTGATGCACATGCGGACGCTCGACCCGCGCACCATGCAGCAGGGCGTCGCCTACACGGACGCCGCGCGCGAGGTGGCCGCGCATCTGGCCGCCCGCATCGCCGCCTGCGAGGCGGCGGGGATTCCCCGCGCGCGCATCGCGGTGGACCCCGGCATCGGCTTCGGCAAGCGGGTGCGGGACAATCTGGACCTCGTGGCGCGACTGCCGCTTCTGGCCGCCTTGGGCTGCACCATTCTGGTGGGGGCCTCGCGCAAGGGTTTCATCGGGCGCATCACCGGCGTGGTCGAGCCTTCCCGCCGCGTGGCGGGAAGTGTCGCCCTGGCCCTGGAGGCGGCGCGGCGCGGGGCCCATATCCTGCGGGTGCATGATGTGGGCGCCACCGTCGAGGCACTGAAAATCCAGGAGGCCGTGACCATGGGCTGGACCGAATGAGCGATTGGCTTCCCCTGCTGGGCTTCTTCGCCGCCTGCTTCGCCACCGCGGCCTCGGGCGCCATCTTCTCGCCCGGCGCCTGGTATGAGGGGCTGCGCAAGCCCTGGTGGCGCCCGCCCAACTGGCTGTTCGGCCCGGCCTGGGGGGTGTTGTTCTGCTGCATCGCCGTGGCCGGCTGGCTGGTGTGGCGGGAGGTGGGGTTTGGGTTGGCGCTGGCGGTCTATGGCGTGCAGCTCGTGCTGAACTTCGCCTGGTCCGCGCTGTTCTTCGGGATGCGCCGGCCGGACCTCGCCTTCTGGGACCTCTGCGCGCTCTGGGTGAGCATTGCTGTCTGCATTGCCCTGTTCGCGCCCATCAGCGCCGCCGCCGCCTGGCTGTTCGTGCCCTATCTGGCCTGGGTGAGCTTCGCCGGCATCCTGAACCTCACCATGTGGCGACTGAACGGTCCCCGCCCGGCCTGAGCCGGGGGTGGGTGATGTGGGGGCGCCCCGGGGAGGGCGCCGCCCTCCCCGGACCGCTCCCGCCGAGGGCCCAGGCCCTCGGAACCCTTTTGACTTAATGGGTATTCAGAGGGAGGGGCGTCACGGGCGCGCGCGTGATCCAGTGCACAACATGCCCCTCCCTCCGAATACCCACTGAATCGAACGGGGTCAGCCCCACGCCACCTACCCCTCCGGATAGGCCGCGCGCAGGCGGTCCAGCAGCTCGGCCACTTGGCGGCGGGCGTCTGGGTGGTTGTCGCGCAGCGCGCGCATGGCGGCACGGGCCTCTTCCACGAAGCCCGCCCCGCCCAGATGGCCCACAGTGCCCGCGATGGCGTGGACGGGGCCAAGCAGGGGCAGGTTGTCCACCAGGGCGGCGTCCAGCTCGCGCAGGCGGGTGGCGAGTTCGCCCCGGAAGAGTGGCCGCAGCGCCTCCTCCTCCGGCAGGTCGCCCTGGCCGAGGGCGAGGACGATGCCGCGCATCAGCCCCACCCGCTCGACGGGTTTGGGTACATGGCCCGTCATGCCGGCCGCGTGGCAGGCGGCGATGTCCTCGGGGAAGCTGCTGGCGGTGACGGGGATGACCGGCACCTGCCCCAGCGCCCCGGGCAGGGCGCGGATCCGGCGCGTGCATTCCAGCCCGTCCATGCCCGGCATCACCACATCCATCAGCACGGCGTCGAAGGGTTGCCCGTTGGCGGCGGCGGCGGTGAGGGCCTCCAGCGCCGCGGGGCCATCCGTCACCGTCTCCAGCGTGAAGCCCGTATTGGAGAGCAGCGCGCGCAGGACGGAGAGGTTGGCGGGCGAATCATCCACTCCCAGCAGCCGAAGCCGCCCGCTGGGCCAGGGTGCCGTGGGCGGCGGGGACAGGGGCACGGGTGCGGCCGCGGGCGGGGGCGGCGCCGCGGGGGGCGGCACTTCGCTGTAGAGACCCAGGCGGAAGCCGCCTGGCAACGTCGCCGCACTGGCCAGCACCCAGCGCCCATCGGGCTGTGGCTGCGGCTTGGGGCCTGGCGGAGGCGGCGGGTCGGTGAAGAGCGCGCCATACCGGCTGTTGCAGCGCAGCAGCCGCCCTTGCCCATCCCACAGGGCCAAGGCGTGCGGGCTGCTTTCGAAGCCCGCAACGACGGGACGATAGTCAGGGGAGGAGGGGGGCGCCGGGGTTGGGGGCGCGTCCAGGCCAAGGCCAGCCCCGCGCCCAGCGCTACGCCGACGGCAACCAGGCCGACCGCACGCAGGGCCCAGCCAGGTTCCTCCAACAGGCCGGGAAGCATCATGTGGCGCCAGCACCGGCGAAGGCGCGAGGCTCCGTCGGTCTGGCGCGTCGGCGGTGCAACATCTGGTTCCTGCGGCGCCTGGCGGCCGCCAGGGGATGGCCACCCCCATAGCGGCCATGCCCTGCCAGAATGTCGGCCGCGGGTTAAGCCTTCCCGAACACCCTCAGGGCCGGATCAGCGTGCCGGCCCCGCCATCGGTCAGCAGCTCGCGCAGCACGGCGTGGGGCAGGCGGCCATCCAGGATGACGGCGCCCTTCACCCCCTGCTCGACCGCATGGATGCAGGTCTCGACCTTGGGGATCATGCCGCCCGCGATCCAGCCCGCCGCGATGCCGGCGCGGGCCTCGGCCACCGTCATCTCGGGGATGAAGTTCTTGTTCGCATCCATCACGCCGGCGACATCGGTCAGCATCAGCATGCGCTCGGCCCGCAGCGCCCCCGCGATGGCGCCCGAGACGGTGTCGGCGTTGATGTTGTAGGTCTGCCCATCCGCCCCCACGCCCACGGGCGCGATGACGGGGACGATGTCGGCGTCAATCAGCAATTCCAGGACGCGGGTGTCCACGCTCTCGGGCTCACCCACCAGGCCAAGGTCCAGCACCTGCTCGATGTTGGAGCCGGGGTCCTTCATGGTGCGCGTGGCCTTGCGGGCGCGCACCAGCCCGCCATCCTTGCCCGAGATGCCGACGGCCATGCAGCCCGCCCGCGTGATGGCGGAAGCGAGCTGCTTGTTGACGGTGCCGGCCAGGACCATCTCGACCACCTCCACCATCTGCGCATCGGTCACGCGCAGGCCCTGGACGAAGGTGGACTTCACACCCAGCCGCGACAGCATGGCGTTGATCTGCGGCCCGCCGCCATGGACCACCACGGGGTTCACGCCCACCTGCTCCAGCAGCGCGATGTCGCGGCCGAAGCGGTCGGCGGCGTGCTCCTCGCCCATGGCGTGGCCGCCATACTTCACGACGACGATCTGGTCGTCATAGCGCTTCAGGTAGGGCAGCGCGCCGATCAGGGTCTGCATCTGGGTGAGCGCGTCATCGGCCATCTGGCATTCCTCGAAACCTGGACCGCGCTATCCGGCGCGGGGCGCGATCCGTCAAGCGAGGGCGGCGAGTTCCGCGCGCAGCTCTTCCATGCCGCGGCCGGTGCGGCTGCTGGTGGTGAGCACCAGCGGGTGGCCGGCGGGGTGCTTGCGCGCCAGGCCTTCCACCTCGGCCTGGCGGGCGGCCAGTGCGGCGGGCTTCACATCATCGGCCTTGGTGAGCACGAGCTGGAAGGCGACGGCGGCCTTGTCGAGCAGGTCCATCACCGCGTGGTCCGAGGCCTTGGTCTCGATGCGCGCGTCCAGCAGCAGCAGCACGCGCCGCAAATTGGGCCGGCCGCGCAGGAAGTTGAACATCAGGCCCTGCCAATCCTCCTTCACCGACTTGGCGGCCTTGGCGAAGCCATAGCCCGGCATGTCCACCAGGGTCAGGCGGCCCTCGATGGTGAAGAAGTTCAACTGCTTGGTGCGCCCGGGCGTGTGCGAGACGCGGGCGAGGGCGTTCTGCCCCGTCAGCGCGTTCATCAGCGAGGACTTGCCGACATTCGAGCGCCCGGCCAGCGCCACCTCCACGCCATCCGGCGGGGGCAGGTGGTCCAGCGCCTGGGCGGCGGTGAAGAAGGTGCAGGGGCGGGCGAAGAGCAGGCGTCCGGCCTCGATGAGGGCGGCGCGCTCCTCCTCGTCGCGCGCCTCCAGCAGGCCGCCGGCGGGAAGCTCCGTCACTTCTTCGCCGCGGCCGGGCCGGCCAGCTTGCCGCCGCCCTTGGGGGCGGGCGGGGGCGCGCCCCCGGTGCCGCCTTGCGCGGGCGGCTTGGCCGCCTGGGCCTTCGCATCGAGCCGCATGATGTACCACTGCTGCGCGATGGAGAGCAGGTTGTTCCAGGTCCAGTAGATGACCAGGCCCGCGGGGAAGCTCGCCAGCATGAAGGTGAAGATCACCGGCAGCCAGGCGAAGATCTTCTGCTGGATCGGGTCGGGCGGCTGCGGGTTCAGCTTCTGCTGCACGAACATGGTCAGGCCCATCAGGATCGCCCAGACCGGCAGGTGCAGGAACAGCGGCGGATCCCAGGGAATGAGGCCGAACAGCGTGAAGGCGTTGGTCGGGTCCATGTCCGACAGGTCACGGATCCAGCCGAAGAAGGGCGCGTGGCGCATCTCGATAGTGACGAAGAGCACCTTGTAGAGCGCGAAGAAGACGGGAATCTGCACCAGGATGGGCAGGCAGCCCGAGGCGGGATTGATCTTCTCGCTCTTGTAGAGCGCCATCATCTCCGCCTGCATCTTCTGCGGGTCTTCTTTGTAGCGCTCGCGGATTTCCTGCATCTTCGGCGCCACCAGCCGCATGCGGCTCATGGACTTGTAGGCCTTGTTGGCCAGCGGGAAAAACAGGATCTTGAGCGCCAGCGTGAAGATCAGGATGGCCACGCCGAAATTGCCGGTCAGGATGAACAGATAGTCCAGCGCATAGAAGAACGGCTTGGTGATGAAGTAGAACCAGCCGAAATCAATCGCCTTGTCGAAATCCTGGATGTTCAGACGGTCGCGGTAATCGTCCAGCAGGCGCACTTCCTTGGCGCCGGCGAAGAGGCGACTGCCGAAGCCCGCGCTCTGCCCGGGCGCGATCAGCTGCGGCGCGGCGGGCGCGATGTCCACCTGCCAACGGTCCACCCCGGCATCGGGGATGTGGCGGAAGGCGCTGCGGACGCGCTCATTGCGGTCGAGGCGGGTCAGCGCCGTCAGCCAGTACTTGTCGGACAGGCCGGCCCAGCCCTCGCTCGCCTCGTTCTCCCAGGCCGAGCCCAGGGCGCGGCGGGAATTCCCCTGGTCGCGCCCGTTGCTGTAGGTCATTTCCGTCAGGCGGCCATCCTGCACGGCGATGAAGCCCTCGTGCAGGATGAAGAAGCCCTGCACCTGGGGCGTGCGCTCGCGGCGGATGCGGGCCCAGGGCAGCACAGTCACGGCCTGCTCGGAGGTGTTCTCCACCGATTGCCGCACCTCGAACATGTAGTTCGCGTCGAGCGAGACCACCGCCTGGAAGATCTGGCCCTGGCCATTGTCCCAGCGGAAGGTGACGGGGCTGTTGGGGCCGAGGGGCCCGCCCGTCACCGTCCAGTCGGTGTCGTTGTTGGGAACCGGCGTGCGGCCATCGGCCTGGGTCCAGCCCCATTGCGCGAAGTAGCCCTCCGGCCGGCCGCGGGGGCCAGCAAGGTGACGTTCGGGCTGTTGCGCTCCACCGTCTCGCGGTAGTCGCGCAGGGTCAGCTGGTCGAGCGAGAGGCCACGGGCCGAGAGGGCGCCCTGCACGCGGGTGTTCTCCACCTGCACGCGCTGCGCCGGGACGGCGGGGGGCGCGGCGGTGACGGCGGTCTCACCGGGGCTGGCCGCTTGCGGCGCACCCGGCACCGCACCCGGCGCCACTTGGGGCGTGGCGGGCGCGGGCACGGCCGGCAGCGGCACATCGGCCTGCTGCGTGGCCACGGGGCGCGGCGGCGGCACCGGGGCGTTGCCGCGGTTCCACATCTCGAAGAGCAGCAGGATGCCGACGGAAAGGGCGATGGCCGCCAGGAGGCGCTTCTGGTCCATGGGTCTCGATCAACTCTCGGGGCGGGTATCGGGGCCGGCGGAAGGGGAGGCGGCGGGTCGGAGGCGGTTCAGCCCCGGCCTGCGCGGCGGCACGGGATCATAGCCGCCGGCATTCCAGGGGTTGCAGCGCAGGATGCGCCAGGCGGACATGGCGGCACCCTTCACCGCGCCGTGTTCGGTCACGGCCTCGATCGCGTAGTGCGAGCAGGAGGGGTGGAAACGGCAATTCGCCCCGATGAAGGGGCGCAGCGTCCACTGATAGGTGACGATGGCGCCCTTCAGCACATGCTGGGCGGGGTTCATGGCGCCCGCACCCCGGCCTTGGCCAGCGCCGATTCGAATTCGGCCCGCAGGGTGGGGAAGGGGCAGGTCGCGGTCCCGTCACGGGCGATGAGCACCAGATCCCAGCCTGGGGCCGGGGTGGCCTCCAGCGCCAGGCGCGCCATGGCGCGCAACCGGCGCTTGGCACGGTTGCGGACCACGGCGTTGCCGATCTTCTTCGTCGCGGTGAAGCCCAGCCGCGTGGCCTCGTCGGCGCGCGGCAGGGCCTGCACGACGAGCGTCCCGCGCCCGACCTTGCGGCCTTCGCGCGCAGCACGGAGGAATTCCGCGCGGCGCTTCAGCCGTGCGGGCGGGGCAGCAGGCATCGCGGGGTCTCCCGCGCCGCGTGTGGCGCGATCAGGCGGAGAGCTTGGCGCGGCCCTTCGAGCGGCGGTTGGCCAGGATCTTGCGGCCCGCCACCGTGGCCGAACGGGCACGGAAGCCATGGCGCCGCTTGCGGACGAGCTTGGAGGGCTGATAGGTGCGCTTCACGGCGGGCTCCTGAACGGGCGTAAGCAAATGGAAAGGGCGGGACCGCCATAGGCTGTCCCGTGCTGTGGGGGGTATAGGAAGGGGGCGGCCTCCGCGTCAACCTCCGGCCCACCCGGCGCGGCCCGCGGGTCGGATGTTGATGCGGTGCAGCAATGGGCCTATCCACACGTTGCAAGGGTTTGGAGACAGGCGGCATGGAACGCATCCTCGAAGGCCAGGCGGCCCTCATCACCGGATCCACCTCGGGCATCGGCCTCGGCATCGCGCGGCTTTACGCCGAGGCGGGTGCGAAGGTGATGCTGAACGGATTCGGCAAGTCCGAGGAAATCGCCAAGGCCCGCGCCGAGGTCGGCGCCCTGATGGGCGGCGGCGACGCCCCCTACAGCCCGGCCGACATGTCCAAGCCCGGCGAGGTCCGCGCCATGGTGGCCGCCGCCGAATCCGCCTTCGGGCGGCTGGACATCCTGGTGAACAATGCCGGCATCCAGTTCGTCTCGCCCGTGCAGGATTTCCCGGACGAGAAGTGGGACGCCATCATCGCCATCAACATGTCGTCCAACTTCCACGCCATCAAGGCGGCCATGCCGGGCATGCTGGCGCGGAAATACGGGCGCATCATCAATGTCGCCTCGGCGCATGGCCTGGTCGCCAGCCCCTACAAGAGCGCCTATGTGGCCGCCAAGCACGGGGTGGTGGGCATGACCAAGTCCATCGCGCTCGAGATCGCGGAAAGCCCCATGACCTGCAACGCCATCTGCCCGGGCTTCGTCCGCACGCCGCTGGCCGAGGCGCAGGTGAAGCCGCTGGCCGAGAAGCATGGCGTCTCGGAGGAGGTGGCGTTGAAGGACCACCTTCTCGCCAAGCAGCCCTCCAAGCGTTGGGTCGAGGTCGAGGAGGTGGCGCGCATGGCGCTCTACCTGGTCGGCCCCGGCTCGGGCGGGGTGAATGGCGCGGCGCTGTCCATTGATGGGGGCTGGCTCGCGGCATGACGCCTTCCGAGGTCTCGGCCCCCGTCATGGTCGAGGAGATGGTGGCCAAGCCCCCGGCCGCGCCCGCCCTGCGCGAGGTGAAGCCGCGCCGCGTGAACCTGGCCCTCCAGGGCGGCGGCACGCATGGCGCCTTCACCTGGGGGGCGCTGGACCGCCTGCTGGAGGAGGAGTCGATGGATTTCGACGGCCTCTCCGGCACCTCGGCCGGCGCCATCAACGGCGCGGTGCTGGCGCTGGGCCTGCTGGAGGGCGGGCGCGAGGGCGCCAAGGCGGCGCTGGACCGGTTCTGGCGGGCGCTGGGCGCCAAGTTCGCCGTCTCGCCGCTCCGCTCCACCCCTTTCGAGAAGGCGCTCTGGGGCTGGGACCTGACCTACAGCTTCGCCTACAACGCCTTCGACACGGCGACGCGGATGCTGAGCCCCTACCAGTTCAACCCCTTCCCGATGGAGTTCAACCCGCTGCGGAAGGCGCTGGAGCAGAGCCTGGACCTTGAGCGCCTGCGGGCCGACCGCAACGCCATGCGGCTCTACATCTCCGCCACCAATGTCCGCACCGGCAAGCCGCGGGTGTTCAACCGCGCCGAGATCACGGTGGATGCGCTGCTGGCCTCGGCCTGCCTGCCCAACATCTTCAAGGCCGTCGAAATTGATGGCGAGGCCTATTGGGATGGCGGCTACCTGGGCAATCCGGCGCTTTGGCCGCTCTATCATGACCGCCCGGCGTCGGACATCATCATCGTCCAGTTGAACCCGCTGATCCGGCCCGAGGTGCCGACCACCTCGTCCGACATCATGAACCGGCTGAACGAGATCACCTTCAACGCCAGCCTGATGAGCGAGATGCGGGCCATAGACTTCGTGCAGCGCATGCTCGAATCCGGCCGGCTGGAGCAGCCGCGCTATCGCCGCATCTTCCTGCACGCCATCGAGGACGAGGCGCGGATGCGCGCCTTCAAGCTCAGCACCAAGTTCAATGGCGACTGGGATTTCCTCTCCACCCTGCGGGATTACGGGCGTCAGGCGGCGGACAAGTTCCTGCGCGAGAGCGGCGCCAGCCTGGGCCGCGAAAGCACCCTCGACATCCAGCGCTATCTGTAGCAAAGCCCGAGCCATGGACATGGGCATTGTGCTCCGCATCGGAGCGGGGGCGGTGGTGGCGTTGCTGGGCCTCGTGCTGGCGACGCGGACCACGATCGAGCTGCGCGTGACGCAGGAGCAACTGGGGATCGTGCTGATCCTCGGCGGGGTGTTCGTCGCCTATCGGGCGGTGAAGGCCTGGTTCGACGCGGCGGACCACGACCGCCACGGCGACTGATTCGCCCGAAGCTTCCCTACCGGCCGCGGCGCGCCAGGTGAAAGCCGGGCCAGGTGGCGAGGCGCAGCGGCCTTCCGCGCAGCACATGGACCACCGCCGCCTGCCGGTACTTGCGCGCCAGCGCCGCGACGCGCGCGGGGTGGGCGCCCAGGAACAGGGTCCGCTCCGACCAGCCCTCCGCGCCGCAATCCCCGGCGAGGCGCGGCAGGTTGCGCGTCTCGCCCTCCAGCCGCGCCTGGAGGCGGGCGTTGCGGGCCGGGCCGGCCGGCCGGCCCCAGGGGTTCCAGGCGGTCAGGAAGCTCCCGCGCCAGAGACCCCAATCGCGGAGCACCGCATCGAGCGCGGGTGAGCGCCGGCCGATGCGCCCCTCGGCGGCACCGGCGCGGTAGATCGTCGCGGCCCAGGCGCGGTGCTGGGCCTTGAGGCCGCGCGCCGCCTTCGGGATGCGGCGGACAAGCCGCCCAGGGTCCCCGCTCATCGCAGCTGGAACAGCAGCGCCTTGAGATAGGCGCTCTCGGGCAGCAGGGGGTGGACCGGGTGGTCGGGCCCCGCGCCGCCCTGGAAGAGCAGCCGCGCCTCGCGCCGCGCCCGCCACACGCCCTGGGCCACCGCATCGGCGAAGTCGGGTGGCGCCACATGGTGCGAGCAGGAGGCGATGAACAGCACGCCCCCCGGCGCCACCAGCTGCGCGCAGAGCCGGGCGAGGCGCAGATAGGCCCGCAGCGCCGCCGGGATGTCCTTGCGCGCCTTGGCGAAGGCGGGCGGGTCGGCCACCACCACCTCGAAGCGGCGGCCCATGCCCACCATGCGTTCCAGCGCCTCCAGCGCCTCGCCGCGCTGGGCGGTGACGCGCTCGGCGAGCCCATGCGCGGCCGCGGTGCGCATGGCCAGTGCCAGGGCGGGCTCCGAACGGTCCAGCAGCGTCACATGCGCGGCCCCGGCCTGCGCCGCCACCAGGCCGAAGCCGCCCGTGTGGCAGAAGGCGTCGAGCATGGTGGCGCCGGGGGCCAGGGCGGCCACGCGCGCGCGGTTCTCGCGCTGGTCGTGGAACCAGCCGGTCTTCTGGCCGGAGAGCAGGTCCATCTCGAAGGCCAGCCCGCCTTCCTCGATGCGCGCCGTGGCGTCGGTGCCGTGCAGCAGGCGGGATTCGAGGGGCAGGCCCTCCAGCGTCCGCACCGGGCTGTCATTGCGCGCCACCACCACGCGCGGCGCCATCAGGGCGTGCAGCGCCTCCAGCACCAGGGGGGTCGCGGCCTCCATGCCGGCGGTGTTGGCCTGGAGCGCCACCGCATCGCCGTGCCGGTCCAGGATCAGGCCGGGCAGGCCGTCCGCCTCGGCATGCACCAGGCGGCAGTGGCGGGCGACGCCCAGCTTCTCGCGCAGGGCCAGCGCCTCGGCGATGCGGGCCTGGAACCAGGCGGCGTCGGGGCGGGCGGCGGGGTCGCGGTCCAGCACGCGGGCCGCGATGAGGCTGTGCGGGTTGAACTGCCAGATGCCATGCTTCACCCCGTCATCGCCCTCCAGCCGCACCGGGCTGCCCGGGGGCAGGGCGCGGGCCTCGGGCGACATGGCCACCTCGTTGGAATAGGCCCAGGGGTGGCCCCCCTTCACGCGGCGGTCACGGCCGGGCAGCAGGCGGAGCAGGGGAAGGTCCATAAGTTGCAGTTCCAATCAATGACGCGGGCGGGCGGGCGGCGGGCGCACCGCCAATGCCACGCCCAGCACGATGCAGGCCAGCGCCCCCCATTGCCGCCAGCCCAGCGCCTCGCCCACCAGCCAGGCGGCGCCGAGCGTGCCCACCACGGGCGTCAGCAGCGTGCCCAGCGCCGCGGTGGAGGCCGGCAGGCGCCGCAGCGCGCCAAACCAGGTCATGTAGGCGATGCCGAGCGGCCCCACCGCCATCCAGAGGAAATAGCCCCAGCCGGCGGGAGAGAGCGCGGCCCAGTCCACCTCCTCCCACAGCGAGGAGATGAGGAACAGCGGCAGGCTGCCCAGCCCCAACTGCCAGGTCACGGCCGAGAGGGGCGGCAGGGCCAGAGGCTTGCGCTTGGCGATGACCGCGCCCAGCGCGAAGAGCAGGGCGGCGGCCAGCAGCATGGCCCCGCCCAGCACCTTGTCCGGCCCGATCTCGACCTCCTGCGGGGTGAAGAGCAGCGCCACGCCCAGCGTGCCCAGCGCCAGCGCCGCGATCTTGGCCCAGCCCAGCGGCTCGCCCAGGATCAGCCAAGCCAGCAGCGCGGCCCAGACGGGCATGGTGTAGGCGATGATGGCGGCCTCGCCGGCGGCGAGCCAGAGCAGCGCCATGGAGGCGAAGCCCATCCAGGCCGTGACGTTCAGCAGGGCAAAGAGCCAGACGCGGCCCCATTGCTCGCGCGGGACGGCGAGGCTTTCGCCCCGCGCCAGCGCGATGACCCCCACCAGCGCGGCCGCGATGAAGCCCGCATAGGCGCGGGCGCCGAGCGGCGGCATCTCGGCCAGCAGCAGCTTGAGCAAGGGCCAGTTGGACCCCCAGCACAGCGCCGTCACGATCAGGAGAAGGAGGCCGGTGCTGCGTTGGGTCACAGACGCGAGGCTACCCTCAATCCGGAAAGCCGGCCATGGCGCGGACCTCGGCGGGGCTGCGCCCGGCCTCGCGCAGGGCGCGCAGGGTGGGGGCCTGGTCGCGCTTGGCCAGGCGCCGGCCCTCCGCGTCCCGGATCAGGGTGTGGTGGGCGTAGCAGGGTTCCGGCCAGCCCATCAGCGCCTGGAGCAGGCGGTGGATGTCGGTCGCCTCCAGCAGATCCTCGCCGCGGGTCACGAGGGTGACACCCTGCAAGGCGTCATCATGCGTCACGCAGAGATGGTAGCTGGCGGGAACGTCCTTGCGCGCCAGGACCACGTCGCCCTGGGCCAGGGGGTCGCAGCGGCGGGGGCCGTGGATCAGGTCCTGGAAAGTCAGCGGCCCGGTCTCGGCCAGGGCACGCGCCACGTCGAGGCGCAGCGCATGGGCCTCGCCGGCGGCCACGCGGGCGGCGGCCAGGGCGGGGTCCAGCCCCCGGCAGGTGCCCGGATAGACATGGGCTGGCCCGTGTTGGGCGGCGACGGCGGCGGCGATGTCGGCGCGGGTGCAGAAGCAGGGGTAGAGCAGGCGGCGGGCCGCGAGGCGGTCCAGCGCGGCCCGGTAATCCGCGAAATGGGCGGATTGCACCCGCACCGGTTCCTCCCAGCGCAGGCCGAGCCAGGACAGGTCCTCGAAGATGGCCTCGGTGAATTCCGGGCGGCAGCGCGTGGCGTCAATGTCCTCCAGCCGCAGCAGGAAGCGGCCCCCCGCCCGTGCGGCATACAGCGCCGCATGGGCATGGCCCAGATGCAGCAGCCCGGTGGGCGAGGGGGCGAAGCGGGTGACGGCGCCCTGGATCATGGCGTCCATCCTCTCGCGCCCTTTCCCCATGGCGGCAAGGGCTTGTGTGGGCGTGCGAGTGTGACGGGCCGGTGAAACCGCCAAGCCCCGCCCGGCGCTTGGCTTGCGGCGGTGCGGCATCCCTGTCATGCCTGCGCTGCAGTTGTGGCGCAGAACCGAATCGGGAGCGCGCCCGCTCCCTCCGGGTCCGGCTTCCGCGCCACGCGAGACGTGGAGGAGCTTCGCTTGCCCGACGGCAGCCTCATTCCGCAGATCAACGGCCCCGGCGGCTTTCCCGCCCTGGTGCTGAACGCGGATTTCCGCCCGCTATCCTATTTCCCGCTCTCGGTCTGGGCCTGGCAGGACGCGGTGAAGGCCGTGGTGCTGGACCGTGTCTCGGTGCTGAGCGAATACGAGACGGAAGTGCGTTCCCCCTCCTTCTCCCTGCGCCTGCCCTCGGTCATCGCGCTGCGCGAATACATCCCGGCCGCGCGCCGCCCGGCCTTCACGCGCTTCAACGTGTTCCTGCGCGACCGCTTCGAATGCCAGTATTGCGGCGATGGCCAGCCGGCGCAGAACCTGACCTTCGACCATGTGATCCCGCGCAGCCGCGGCGGCCGCACGAACTGGGAAAACGTGGTCGCCGCCTGCGGCCCCTGCAATCTCCGGAAGGCGGACAAGCTGCCGCGCGAATGCCAGATGCTGCCCCGCGCCACCCCGCGCCAGCCGACAAGCTGGGAATTGCAGGAAAACGGCCGCGCCTTCCCGCCCAACCATTTGCATGAGAGCTGGCGTGACTATCTCTATTGGGACAGCGAACTGGAACAGGGCTGACCCTCATGGCGTATTTCACGGGCCGCCGCGCCCTGGCGGGGCTGATACTGGCGGCACCCGCCCTGGCCTCGGCGCAGACGCGCGACCGCGTGGTGGTCTCTTCCAAGATCGACACCGAGGGCGCGCTGCTGGGCAACCTGATCCTGGCCGTGCTGGAACGCGCCGGCGTGCCGGCCGAGGCGCGGCTTTCGCTGGGCCCCACGCGCATCGTCCGCGCCGCGCTGCTGGCGGGTGAGATTGACCTCTACCCCGAATACACCGGCAACGCCGCCTTCTTCCACAACCGCGCCGACGACCCGGCCTGGAAGAACGCCGACCAGGCGCACGCCCTGGCCCGCGAGCTGGACGCGCCGCAGGGCCTGGCCTGGCTTGGCCGCGCGCCGGCCAACAACACCTGGGCCATCGCGGTGCGCCGCGACGTGGCGACGCGCGAGAACCTGCGCACCATGGAGGACCTGGCCGCCGCCGCGGGCCGTGGCGTCCTGCGCCTCGCGGCCTCGGCCGAATTCGTGGAAAGCGCCGCCGCCCTGCCGAGCTTCGAGCAGACCTACGGCTTCACCTTCCCGCGCGACCGCATCGTGGTGCTGCCCGGCGGCGACACGGCGGTGACCATGCGTTCGGCCGCGCAGCAGATCTCGGGCGTCAATGCCGCCATGGTCTATGGGACGGATGGCGCCATCTCGGCGCTGAACCTCGTGGTGATGACCGACACCAAGGGCGCGCAGATCGTCTATGAGGCCGCCCCCGTGGTGCGCCAGGCCGTGCTGGACCGCTTCCCCGCCATGCGCGCGCCGCTCGACGCCGCCTTCACCACGCTGGACCTCACGACGCTGCAAAGGCTGAACGCGCAGATCGCGGTGGAGGGCCGCCCCGCGCGTGACGTGGCGCGTGCCCATCTGGAGGCCGCGGCGCGCTGAGGTGACGCCCGCCTGGCCGCGCCTGCTGCCGGCCGCTGTGGCGCTGGCGGCGCTCATCTTCGGGCAGGATGCGCTGTCGCTCGCCCCCAACCGCCTGATGCCGGGGGTGCCTCTGCCGGCGCGCGAGGTGCTGCCCGGCTGGGCTTGGCTGTTGCTGCCCCTGCTCGCGTTGGGGACCGCGCCCTGGCGCCACGCGCCCATCGCCGCTTCCGCCGCCTTGCTGGTGCTGCTGGCCGCCCTCGGCGCCGCCGCCGCCGGGCTGCTGGAGGGCGCGGCGCCGGCGGCCCGTGCCACGCTCGGGGCCACGGCCTGGGTCGCGCTGGGCGCCACGGCCGCGCTGGTCTTCTGGCCGGGGCAACGCCGCCTGCTGGCTGCGGCGCTGCTGGCGCTGGGCCTGGGCGCGCTGGCCTGGGGCGGCGTGCTGGACGGGCTTTCCCTGGCCGTCGAGTTCCGCGCGCGGCGGGAGGCGGTGGGGGCGGCGCTTCTCACCCATCTGTGGCTGTCGCTGGCCGCGCTCGCCCTGGCGCTGGCCTTGGCGAGTGTGCTGGCGCTGGCGGGGCTGGCCTCGACACGGCTGACGGGCTTTCTCGACGCGCTACTGGGCGGTGTGCAGGTGGTGCCGGCCATCGCGCTGTTTGGCCTGCTGGTGCCTTTGCTGGCGGCGTTGCTGGGCGTCTTCCCGGGGCTGCGCGCGGCGGGCTTCGGGGCCATCGGCGCCACGCCGGCCTTGATCGGCATTGCCCTCTACCTCTCGCTGCCGCTGCTGCGCGCGCTTCGCACGGGGCTGACGGCGACCGACCCCGCCGTGCTCCAGGCCGCGACCGCGCTGGGCATGGGGCGGGGGCGGATGCTGGCCTGGGTGCGGCTGCCGCTCGGCCTGCCGCATTTCCTGGGCGGGTTGCGCGTGGCGGCGGTGCAGGCGGTGGGGCTGGTCACGCTGGGCGGGCTGGTGGGCGCGGGGGGCTTGGGGGCGCTCGTTTTCGAGGGCATGGCGCAATTCGCGACCGACCTGATCCTGCTCGGCGCCCTGCCGGTCGTGGCCCTGGCGCTGGCGGTGGATGCGGGGCTGGGCGTCCTGGAGCGGCGGGCATGATCGAATTCGACAATGTCTCGGTGCGCTTCGGCGCGGCGCATGCGGTGGAGGGCGTTTCCGTGACCATCCCGGCCGGCGCGCTGGCGGTGCTGGTGGGGCCGTCGGGCTCCGGCAAGACCACGCTGCTGCGCCTGGTGAACCGCATGGCGACCCCCAGCGCCGGCCAGGTGCGGGTGCGGGGCGAGGATGTGGCCATGGCCGACCCGGCCCGGCTGCGGCGATCCATCGGCTATGTCATGCAGTCCATGGGGCTGTTCCCGCATTGGTCGGTGGCGCGCAACATCGGCACCGTGCCGGCGCTGCTCGGCTGGGCGCCGGAGCGCATCGCGGCCCGGGTGGAGGAATTGCTGGCGCTGGTGCGGCTCGACCCCGCGCTGGCGGCGCGCCGGCCCGCGGCGCTCTCGGGCGGACAGGCGCAGCGGGTGGGGCTGGCGCGCGCGCTCGCCGCCGACCCCGACATATTGCTGATGGACGAGCCCTTCGGCGCGGTGGACCCCATCGTGCGGCGCGAACTGCGCGCGGAGCTGACGCGCATCCATGCGGCGACGGGCAAGACCATCCTGCTGGTCACGCATGACCCGATCGAGGCGCTGGAACTGGCCACCCATCTCATCGTGCTGCGCGAGGGGCGGCTGGTGGCGGCGGGCGAGGCGGCCTCGCTGGCCGCACCCCCGGCCGCGCCCTTCCTGCGCGCGCTGTTCGGGCCGGAGGCGTTGGCCCTGCGCCGCCTGTCGCTGCTGCGCGCGGGCGATGCCGCGCTGGACGGCCCCGCCCCGGACGCCGCGCCCGAGATCGCGCCCGAAGCCAGCCTCGCCGAGGCCTGGACCCTGATGCAGGAACAGGGCGCGCCCGTGCTTTCCGTGGGCGGGCGGCACTTGCCCTGGTCCGCGCTGCTGCCGCGATGAGGCCATTGCCGGCCCTGATCCTGGCCGGCTTGCTCGCGGCCCTGGCCAGCGCGCCCGGTGCCGCGCTGGTGGCGCGCGTCCTAAGGCTGGAGGGCACCCCCTTCGACACCGCCCGCCTGCTGGCGCTGGCCTCGCAGCATCTGCTGCTGGTGCTGGGCGGCGCGGGGCCGGCCATCCTGCTGGGCATCGCCGTCGGCCTCTGGGTGACGCGGCCCGAGGGCGCGGGGCGCGCCCTGCGCCCGGTGGCCGATGCGGGGGCCGCCGCCGCCCAGGCCATCCCGCCCGTGGTGGTGGTGGCGCTGGCCTTCCCGGCACTCGGCTTCGGCGCGGCGCCGACCCTGCTGGCGCTGGCGCTCTACGCCGTGATGCCCGTGCTGCGCGCGACCATCGCCGCCGTCGAGGCCACGCCGCCCGACGCGGTCCTCGCCGCCCGCGCCATGGGCATGCGCGAGGGCCAGGCGCTGTGGCGCATCGTGCTGCCGCTGGCCTGGCCCGCCATGCTGCCGGGTGTCAGGACGGCGGTGCTGCTGGCCGCCGCCACCGCCGCTGTCGGCTCGCTGGCTGGGGCCGCCACGCTCGGCACGCCCATCATCCTCGGCCTGCAGACGATGAACGAGCTGCTGATCCTGCAAGGCGCCGCGGCCACCGCCGCGCTCGCTTTCCTCTGCGACGCGGCGCTGGGCGGGCTTGCGGCGCGATTGACGGGGGGGCAAGGCGCTGCGATTCAAGCGGGAGGAGACCGAACATGACCTTGCAAGCCACCATCGAAGCCCTCTGGGACAAGCGCGACACGCTGAACAGCGGCACGCGCGGCGAGGCGCGTGACGCCATCGAGAGCGCCCTCGACATGCTGGACCGCGGCCAGGCCCGCGTCGCCGCCCCCACCGAGAATGGCTGGGTGGTGAACCAGTGGCTGAAGCAGGCGGTCCTGCTCTCCTTCCGCATCGAGGACAGCGCGCCCATGGCGACCAGCGCCGGCGCCTTCGACAAGGTGCCGCTGAAGTGGTCCGATTGGGGCCCGAACCGCTGGAAGGAAGCCGGCTTCCGCGCGGTGCCCGGCGCCGTGGCGCGGCGTTCGGCCTATATCGCGCCCAATGTGGTGCTGATGCCCTCCTTCGTGAATCTCGGTGCCTATGTGGGCGAGAACACCATGGTGGACACCTGGGCCACCGTGGGCTCCTGCGCGCAGATCGGCAAGAACGTGCACCTCTCGGGCGGTGTCGGCATCGGCGGCGTGCTGGAGCCGCTGCAGGCCAACCCCGTCATCATCGAGGATGACTGCTTCATCGGCGCGCGCTCCGAAGTGGTGGAGGGCGTCATCGTCGAGAAGGGCAGCGTGCTCTCCATGGGCGTGTTCCTCAGCGCCACCACCAAGATCATCGACCGCAACACGGGCGAGATCTTCGTGGGCCGCGTGCCCTCCTATTCCGTGGTGGTGCCCGGTTCGCTGCCCGGAAAGCCGCTGCCCGACGGTTCGCCCGGGCCCAGCCTCTACTGCGCCGTGATCGTGAAGCGGGTGGACGCGCAGACCCGCGCCAAGACCGCCATCAACGACCTGCTGCGGGATTGAGGCCCATGCCCCTCACCGACCCGATTCCCGTCGCGCAGGACCTCATCCGCTGCCCCTCCGTCACGCCCGCCGACCATGGGGCGCTGGACGTGGTGCAGCGCTTCCTGGAGTCCCTGGGCTTCCAATGCTCGCGCCTGGTGTTCGGGCCGGATGAGTGGCGGGTGGACAACCTCTTCGCCATGAAGGGGGGCGGCGCCTCGCCCCACTTCATGTATTGCGGCCACACCGACGTGGTGCCGCCCGGTGACCCGGCGCATTGGACGGACGACCCCTTCTCCGGCGTGGTGCGCGATGGCTGGCTCTATGGCCGCGGCTCCAATGACATGAAGGGCGGCGTGGCCTCCTTCCTCGCGGGGCTGAAGGACTACATCGCGGCGCATCCGGACCACCCCGGCACCATCAGCGTGCTGATCACGGGCGATGAGGAGGCGCGCAGCGTGGACGGCGTGGCGCGCGTCATGCCGTGGCTCGCGGAGCGTGACCTCGTGCCCGACATGGCGCTGGTGGGCGAGCCTTCCTCCGCGCGCAATGTGGGCGACGTGATCCGCATCGGCCGGCGCGGTTCGCTGACGGCGCGCATCACGGTGCAGGGCAAGCAGGGGCACAGCGCCATGCCGTCCCGCGCCGACAACCCGGTGCATCGCCTCATGGCCGCGCTGACGCCGCTGCTGGCCGCGCCGCTGGACCAGGGCACCGAGTTCTTCCCGCCCTCCACGCTCCAGATCACGGGCTTCGACGTGGGCAACACGGCCGCCAACGTCATTCCCGCCACCGCGCGGGCCATGCTGAACATCCGCTTCAATGATCTGCACACGCGGGCCGGGCTGATCGAGCGGCTGAACGCGGCGCTGACCGCCGCCGGCTGCCGCTACGAGATGCAGGCCGACAGCAACGCGGACCCCTTCCTGACCGAGCCCGGCCCCTTCGTGGACGCGCTGGTCCGCGCCATCCGCCGCACCACCGGCGAGGAGCCCGAGCTGAACGCGGGCGGCGGCACCTCCGACGCGCGCTTCATCCGCGCCTTCTGCCCCGTGGCGGAGTTCGGCGACATCGGCGCCACCGGCCACCAGGTGGATGAGCGCGCGGGGGTGGAGAACCTTCGCACGCTGTCGCGCGTCTACACCGCGATCCTGGAGGAGTGCCTGGCTTGAACCCCAGCAGCGCCGCGGGCCTCGCGGCCGCATTGCTCTTCGCGCGCGGCCGGCCCGAGGGGCTGGCGCTGCTGCCCAATGACCTCGCCACCGCCCGCGCCTCCTTCCGCGCGGCGCTGATCTGCCTGCCGATGTTCCTCGTGATGCGCCTGCTCTCCTGGGGCATGCGCGGGGCGCCGGAGGCGGGCATCCCCTACGCGCTGGTGGTGGAGCTGATCGGCTACACCCTCTCCTGGACGGCCTTCGCCGTGGTGTCGCTGCCGCTGGCGGCGCAGGCGGGCCGGGCCGAGCAATGGCCGCAATTCATGGCCGCCTGGAACTGGACCAATGTGGTGCAGTTCATCCTGCTGGTGGCGATGGCCGTGTTGGCCGCGCTGGGCCTGCCGGGGTGGATGGCGAACATGCTGGGGCTGGCGGCGCTGGGCTATGCCGTCTGGCTCGAATGGTTCGTGGTGCGGGTGGCGCTGAACGTCACCGGCGGCACGGCGGCGCTCTTCGTCATCACGGACCTCATCCTGGGGCTGTTCATCGGCGGCTATTCGTCGCGGCTGCTGGCGGGCTGAGGCGTCAGCTCAGCGCCTCGAAGGCATCGCCGCGCGGCGCCACGCCCTCGACATGCGCGCGGTGCCACAGCGCGTAGAAGAGCAGGTTCCAGGCGGCGGCGCCGGCGCGGCGGTCGGTGGCGCGGCGGAACAGCGCCTCGGCCCGGCCCGGCCGGCAGATTTCCGCGACGCCGGGCTGGCGCGCGACCAGGGGCGCGAGCCGCGCCGCCTCCGCCTCCAGCCAGGCGCCGATGGGCAGGCGCGGCGCCGTGCGCGGCGAGGGCGTGCCCAGCCAGCGGCGCAGCAGGTGCTTGCCCTCGCCCCCCCGCACCTTCAGCGCATCGGGCAGGCGGAAGGTGGCGGCGACGACGCCGGCATCGAGGAAGGGGGCCCGCGCCTCGATCCCGTGCCGGGCGCAGCAGCGGTCGAGCCCGGCCAGCAGCCCGTTGGTGAGCCAGTCGCCCATGTCCACCGCCTGGGCCACCTGCAACCGGCTGCGGCCGGAACCCGCCTCGGCCGTCTCGGCGGCGGCGATGCCGTCGCGCCAGGCGCGGGGCTCGATGCCCAGCGTCTCCAGCCGGTCGAAGGCGCCGCGGGCGCGCATGGCCCGTCCCCAGAGCCACCAGGGGCGCATGGCGGCGCGGTGGCGGCCATGGCCGGCCAGCAATTCGCTGGAGCCATCGGGGGCCAGCAGCGCCGGGACCTGCCCCCGCGCCGCCTCCGCCAGGAGCCAGTGCAGCACATGGGCGGGCTCGGCCGAGGGATCGTCCAGCGCCTGGGCCAGGACGGGCAGGCAGGCCCAGAAGGCGTCGCGCGTGACGGGGACGGGAATGGCGTCGCCGGGTGCCGCCTGGCCCTCCAGCACGGGTGCGAAGGCGGGCAGGGGGGGTAGCCCCAGCCGCGCCACACCCGCGACCAGCGCGGCCGCACCGGCGCCGCCGGTCAGCAGCAGGCCGGGGGTGGGGCCTTCCAGCCGGGCGGCGAGGCTGGCCAGGAAGGCGGCCTCGAAACGCGCCAGCGCCTCGGGCTCGGAGATGGCCTCGGGGCCGCCCTCGGGCAGGGGCGGCGCGCGGCGGCGTTCCACGATGGCGCCGCCCGCGATGGCGAGGCACTCGGCCGGCAGCACGCGCTGGATGCCCTCGAAGATGGTCTCGGCGCCGGTGGTGAAGCGCAGCTGCAGCAATTCGTCGCGCGCGGCGGGGCGCAGCCGGGGGGTGGCGAAGCCCGCCGCGATCAGCGCCGCGGGTTCGGAGGCGAAGGCGACCCCCAGCGAGGTCTCCGCGAAATAGAGGGGCGCGAGCCCGAAGGCGTCGCGCGCCAGCACCAGGCGCCGCATGGCGTGGTCGGCCACGGCCAGCGCATGGGCGCCGCCCAGCACAGCGCCGAAATCGAGACCCCGGCGGCGATACAGCAGCAGGGGCAACTCGGCGTCGCGCGCCTCGGGCAGGCCCTGGGCCGCGCGCAGCGCCTCGGGTGCCGCCAGCAGATGGCTCGCGACCAGCGTCGCCGCGCCGGCCGAGAGGGGTTCGGTGGGCAGGCCGCGCCCGACCAGCCCGAGGCCCGGGCCCAGCACGGGCGGGCCGGAGGCGGGGCCGCGATGGGCCAGGGCGGCCGACAGCGCCTCCAGCGGCGCCGCATCGGGCACGCGCCGCCCGCGCAGGACGAGGCCCGCGATGGCGCTCAAGCCGCGTCCCCGCGCGGCGGCATCAGCTCCAGGAAGCGGCGGGCGACGGCGTCGAGCAGAAAGCCCTCATGCAGGCGGCGCGCGGCGGCGGCACCCATGGCATCGGCGCGGGCGGGGTCGTCCAGCAGGGCGGCGAGGTGCGTGGTGACGCTGTCCTGGTCCATGCCGTCGCAGAGCAGGCCGGTGACGCCTTCCTCCACCGCATCGCCCGCGCCGCCCTCGCGGCCGGCCAGCGAGGGGCGGCCATGCCAGGCGGCCTCCAGGTAGACGATGCCGAAGCCCTCCACCGAGGCGCCCTCGCGCCGCACCGGCATGGCGAAGAGAGCGCACTCGGCCAGCAGTGCGGCTTTCTGCGCGTCATCCACACGGCCCAGGAAATGGACGTGCGGGGTGACGCGGAGTTCGGCGGCCAGGGCTTCCAGCCGGGCACGGTCCTCGCCCTCGCCCGCGATGGCGAAGGCGAGGCCCGGATGGCGCGGCAGCAGTTCGGGCAGGGCGGCGATGACCCGGTCCACGCCCTTGCGCTTCTCGAGGCGGCACACCGTGGCGATCAACGGCCCCGCGCCGACCCGCGCGCGCAGGGCGGCGCGGGCCTCGGGCGTGGGGTCGGGCTGGGGGGCGATGGGGGCGGGATGATCTCCATCCGCGCGCCGGGGGCGAGGTAGGGCGCCACCGCCGTGGCCGTGTGGCGCGAGATGGGCAGCACGACGCTCGCCTTCGCCAGCGCGGCCTGGATGCGCCGCGCGCGGCGCGGCGAGGGGTTCGGCGGCAATTCCATGCCCATGGCCGGCACCAGCACGGGGGCGCTGGTGGGGGGCAGGATCTCGGCGCTCTTCCAGCTGTCGCAGAGCACGCCGCGCAAGGCGGGGTTCGCCAGCGGCCCGCGCAGCGCCCAGGCCTTGCGCCAGCCGCGCAGCGGGTTCGGGCCGCCGAAGCGGTGCAGGGCGGTGTAGGGGTGGCCCTCAAGCTCCGCTCCGCCGCCGCGGATGCGGTGGGCGAAGACCTCGACGGGGCCTTCCGCCGCCAGCGCGCCGGCCAGCGCGTGCATCACGATGGCGATGCCCCCGATGTCCGGCGCGAAATTCTGGGTGACGACGACGAACATGGTCAGGCCACCGGCTCATGCGCCAGCAATTCGCGCGCACCCGCCAGGGCGGCCGAGACGCTCAAGCCGCGCATGGGCGCATGCCCGGCCCGGCCCGGCGCCACCACCGGGCGCGCGCGCGGCCCGATGGGCGCGTATTCACTGACCATGGAGGGGCCGAAGAGGCCGAGGGTGGGTGCGCCCGCCGCCGCCGCCAGGTGCATCAGCCCGGAATCATTGCCGACATAGAGCGCGGCGCGCGAGAGCAGCGCCGTCACCTCCGGAATGGAGAGGGTGCCGATCAAGGGCCGGGCCTCGGGCAGGGCGGCCAGCAGGGGGGCGGCCATGCGGGCCTCCTCCGCGCCCGGCCCGCCCAGGATCAGGATGGGCGCGCCGGGCAGGGGGCCGTCGGGTGCGGTCAGCCTCTGGGCCAGGGCCACGAAGCGCTCGGTGGGCCACATCTTGGGCGCCCAGGTGGCGGTGGGGCCGAGGACCAGGAAGGGGGCCGCCGGCAGCAGGGGTTCGACGCGCGCCATGTCCTCGGGGGCGAACCAGGCGACGGGCCGCGGGGCGGGGGTGATGTCCAGCACTTCCGCGATGTGCAGGATGCGATGGCCCGGCCGCCTGCCGCCCCGCTTCACCGCCCGCCGGCGGGCCGGCACCGTCCAGGCGAAGGCCGAGCCGCGGAGGTCCACCACCAGGTCCCAGCGGCGGGTCACGCATCGCGCCCAGAGGCCCAGCCAATGCAAGGCGAAGCGCCGCTTGCGCAGCACCAGCGTGGCCACGCGCCCGGGCATGCGCTCGAACACCCCGGCTGCGGCGGGGCCGCAGGCGATGGTGAAGCGGGCGTCGGGGTGGGCCAGCCGCAGATGTTCGGCGAGGCCGGTCGAGAGCACGGCGTCCCCGATGCGGCTCGAGGTGATGAACAGGATTTCCACCCGCGCGGCTTAACATGCATGGGGTTGAGGCGGGAGGCTGGGCCCCCGATATCCCGTTCATGACCATCGCATACCTGCCCGAACGGGGCGTGCTGGAGGTGACCGGCGCGGACCGCGTCGCCTTCCTGCAAGGGCTGATCTCCAACGACGTGGCGGCCGCCGACGGGCAGGCGGCCGTCTGGGCCGCGCTGCTGTCGCCGCAGGGCAAGTGGCTGGCGGATTTCCTGCTGGTCGCGGAAGGCGAGGCGCTGCTGCTGGACACCGACCGTGCCCAGGTGCCGGAGCTGGTGCAGCGCCTCTCGCGCTTCCGGCTGCGCAGCAAGGTGGCGCTGCGGGATGCGTCGGCGGAGTGGCATGTCCATGCCGCCTGGGGCGCGGCGCCGCCGGGTGCGGGGCTGGTGCGGCGCGACCCCCGCCACAAGGAGGCGGGCTGGCGCGTGCTCTCGCCCACCCCCCTGCCGGCCGACGCCACGGCCGAGGATTACGACCTCCACCGCCTGGCCCTGGGCATTCCTGATGGCGGGCGCGACATGGATTCGGAAAAGTCGGTGCTGCTGGAGGCGGGCTTCGACGAGCTGCACGGCGTCTCCTGGACCAAGGGCTGCTACATGGGCCAGGAGCTGACGGCGCGGACCAAGTATCGCGGCCTGGTGAAGCGGCGCCTGGTGCCGGTGCGCGTGGAGGGGCCCCTGCCGGCGCGCGGCACACCCGTCACGCGCGAGGGGGTCGAGCTGGGCGAGATGCGCTCCGGCCGCGACGGGCGGGGCCTCGCGCTGCTGCGGATGGAGGCGCTGCGCGGTGGCGCCCTCGATTGCGGCGCGGCCCGGCTGACCCCGGAGGTGCCGGGCTGGATGAAGCTGCCCGAAGGTGCCGCCGATGTCCCCGCCTGACGAGGACGCGCATGGCCCCGGCGTGAAGGTGCCGCCGCCGCTGATGGTGCTGGCGGGGCTGCTGCTGGCCTGGGCGCTGAACTGGCTGGCGCCGGTGATGCTGGGCCCGCCCGCGCCCGAGCTCGGCATGCCGGTGATGCTGCTGGCCTTCC
Organism: Roseococcus microcysteis; assembly: GCF_014764365.1. Lineage (NCBI taxonomy): Bacteria > Pseudomonadati > Pseudomonadota > Alphaproteobacteria > Acetobacterales > Roseomonadaceae > Roseococcus > Roseococcus microcysteis. The sequence continues at coordinate 1,034,231 of NZ_CP061718.1, read as the reverse complement.
TGCTGATGGGCTGGGCGCTGCTGGTGCTCGTTCGCGCCGGCAATGACCCGCGGCCCGACAGGCCCGACACCGCCTTCGTCGCGCGCGGCCCCTTCCGGCTGGGCCGCAACCCCATCTATTCGGGCTTCCTGCTGGTGGCGGCGGGCATGGCGCTGGTCTGGGGCACGCTCTGGGGGTGGCTGGCCGTGGGCGGCATCTTCCTGGCGCTGGATTTCCTGGTGGTGCGGCGCGAGGAAGCCTATCTGGAGCGCCGTTTCGGCCAGGACTACCTGGACTACAAGGCCAAGGTGCGCCGCTGGTTCTGAATTATTCGCGCCAGTGTTCGGCCACCCAGTCGGGCCGGCGCAGCGTCTTGTAGAATTTTTTGTACCAGGGCGCGGGCCAGCGCCCGTCCAGCACGTCATGCACGTCGGGCTTGCCGGTGAAGGCCACGAGGCGCGTGCCCGGCGCCAGCGGCGCCGGCCGCCACAGCCGCGCGGGCCAGGGCGGCAGTAGGGAATGCTTGAAGCTGACGCACCAGCCCTGCGGCCAGAAGGCGATGCTGTGCGCGTGGCGCGAGATGAACACCTGCTCGATGCGGTGGGCGGCGAAGACGCCGTCGAAATCCGCCTCCACCGCCGCCAGCAGATGCGCGTTGGAGCCCACACGCAGCCGGAAGCAGGAGGTGTTGCCGATCGCCTCGCTGCGCGAGGTCCAGTTGCGGATCACCACGAAATCCTGCTCCGGCGCGTGGTCGAAGAAGCCGTCCACATCGCCCGTCACCACGAGGTCGAGGTCGAGGAACAGCACCGGGCCGGTCAGGTCGCCCAGCGTCTCCCCCAGAGGGACATCTTGCGCCAGGGAAAGCGCTGGTGGTGGGCGGGGATGCGGATGGGGGGCAGGGGCTGCACCTCGATGCCGGGGTGAAGCCCCGTGGCATCCTCGGTGAAGCAGACGAAGCGCAGCGGGCGGCGCGTGTTCCGCCGCACCATGGCGTGCAGGCGGTTGGCGTATTCGGGGCCATAGAGCGTGCCCCACTTCATGCAGATGACGGTCTGCATGTTCAGGTCGCCGGCCGGGCCGCGAGCGCCAGGCCCAGCCCCATCAGGAAGATCCGCAAGGCCGCCTGGTCAATGCCCGCATAGGCGCCGGCCGTCGCCACCGGCCAGAGCGCGATCAGTGCCGAGAGGAAGAGGCCAAGCCGCAGCGGATCGCCCAGCGCGCCCCGCCCCAGCGCCCAGAGCAGCGCGAGGCAGGAGGCGGTGAACAGCGCCAGCCCCACGATGCCGCCATCCACCAGCGCCTCCAGGTAGAAATGGTGCACATGGGGCACGCACATCGCCTCGCCCCCGCCATCGCCCACGCCCCCCCAGCCGATGTGGAAGCGTGGGTCGTAGCAGCCGGTGCGAAAGGCCTCGGCGCCGGCGCCGAGCCAGGGATGCGCCTCGACCATGGCCAGCGCGCGGGCCAGGATCTGGCCGTAATGCGTCTCCGGGAAACCCGCGAGCAATTGCGGCAGGTGGACGGCGTAGCGGTAGAAGGTGATGGGGGCGAAGATGGCCGCCAGCCCCAGCATCCCGGCCACCCCCAGCACCGCCAGCAAGGCCGGCACCCGCAGCGGCCGCAGCACCAGCGCGGCGAGCGCGAGCCCGAACAGCACCATGATCAGCGGGCTGCGCTGCGAGGCCAGGATCACCGCCCCCACTGCCAGCGCCACCAGCGCCACCCCCGCGCCCCGCCCCCAGAGCCCATGGGCCGCCAGCGCCACCACCGCCGGCAGCAGCACGGGCCAGAGCGTGACGGAAAGATACCCCCCCGCCCGCGGCCGCAGGAAGGGCCCCGAGAGATAGCCCGGCAGTTCATCGCCCGAACGCACCAGCCCATGCCCGAAGGTGAATTGCAGCCAGACTTCCAGCGCGACGAAGACCACCGCCCCCGCCAGGGCCCAGAGCGCCAGGCGCTGCGCGCGCGCGCTGGCCAGCGCCCAGGTCGCGATGGCGAGCGTGGCCAAGGGAAACCGCCCCCAGGCCAGGGCCGCCAGCATCTGATCGGGGTTGGCGCCCGCCAGCGCCGTCACCAACACCAGCCAGGCCCAATAGGCGGCGGCCAGCAGGAACCAGGGGGCACGCAGGGGGGCCACATTGCGGGTGGCCAGCAGGTGAAGCACGAAACCCAGGGCCAGCCCCGCCACCACCGCCTCGGCCACCGAGCGCGAGGCGATGACCACCCAGGGGATCGCCACCCCCACCGCCATGGCCAGCACGCTGCCCGGCCCGTCGAGACGCCGCAGCCAGCTGGGCGGTGTCGTGCTGGTCTGCTCCACGCGACCTCCCTGGATTGCGGCGCGGTTATACAGGCTGGGGCCGGCGGGCCAAGGCTGGCCCCCCGGCGTGCCATTGGGTAAGCCTGGGGCATGTCCGCCCCTCGGCGCGTCGCGATGGTCCTGCCCGCCAAGGAGCGCTTCGGCCCCCGGGGCGCGGGCGGCGTGGCGCTGGTGGTGCGCGACCTGGCCCGCGCGCCGGCCCCGGGCTGGGAGGCCATGGTGCTGGGCAGCCCCATGCAGGACGCGCCCTTCGAGTTCTGCCGCTTCGAGGGGCTGTTGCCGGGCCCGCTGGCTTTTCTCGGCCGCAACCGCGCCCATGCCCGTGCGGCCGCGCGCTGGCTCAGCGCCCACCCGGCCGATGTGGTGGAGGCGCACAATCGCGCGCCGCTGGCCCTGCACCTGGCTGAGGCGCTGCCCTGCCCGGTGGTGCTGGTGCTGCACAACGCGGCCTCGGGCATGGGCGGGTTGCGGCGGCCGGAGGAACGCGCCGCGCTGCTGCGCCAGGTGCGGGCCGTGGCCTGCGTCTCGGACTTCCTGCGGCGGGATTTCCTGGAGGGGCTGCCCCCGGCGCTGGCGCCCCGCGTCCATGTGCTGCCTAACCCGCATGATCCTGCCGCCTTCCCTGCGCTGCGCGGCCCACGCGAGCGGCTGATCCTCTTCGTGGGGCGGCTCAATGCCGAGAAGGGTGCGGACAGCTTCGTGGCCGCCTGCGCCCGCGCCCTGCCGCGCCTGCCGGGCTGGCGGGCCGAGATGGTGGGGGATGCCTGGTTCGGCGGCCGGGCGGACACGCCCTTCGTCACCGCGCTGCGCGCCCAGGCGGCCGCGGCCGGGGTGGAGATGCTGGGGTATCTCGACCACGCGGCCACCCTCGCCCGGATGGGGCGCGCCGCCATCATCGTCATGCCCAACCGCTGGGCGGAGCCCTTTGGCCGCGTGGCGCAGGAGGCGCTGGGGGCGGGGGCGGCGCTGGTCGCCTCGCGCCGGGGCGGGCTGCCGGAGGCGGCGGGCGAGGCCGCGCTCTATGCGGACCCCGATGACCCCGGCGCCATCGCCGAGGCCATCCATCACCTCGCCACCCATCCGGAGGAACGCGCCCGCCGCGCGGAGATGGGGCGCGCGCATCTGGAGGGGTTCCTGCTGCCCGCCATCGCGCGGCGATGGGCGGCGCTGCGCGAGGGGCTGCTGGCGGGCTGAGGGCTACAGCACCGGCGGCTTGGCGGCCTCCGGGTCCACGGCGCGGACCACATGCTCGTCCATGTCGGGGCGGTAGCGGTTCCACATCAGGCGCAGCGCGGGCAGGGCGGCGTCGGCCAGGTCCACGCGCAGGTCCACATAGGGAAAGCGCTGCTCATGCACGACGAGCAGGCAGGCGGAGAGCAGGGGCCGTCCCTCGCCGCCCGCCTCCTCGCCCGCTTCCAGCGCGCGCATCAGGCGTTCGGCCAATGGTTCGCCGGGGTCCGCGGCGAAGGCGGTGGCCATGGCGGTGGGCACGTCGGTGTTGGCCATGATGTTGCCGAGTGCCACGCAGCCCGACGCATGCACGGCCGCGCGGGCGTGCTTCACCGCCTCGCCGTCGAAATGCGCGGTGCGGCCGGCGCGGTCCATGATCGCGATCTGCCGCCAGCGGTGATGGGGTGTGCTGGCGACCAGCGCGGCCAGGGCCTCCTCCGCCGAGCAGCCGCTGCGCAGCAAATCAAGGCCGCGCGGACCCAGGCGCGGGTCGGTGCGGTGCTGGGTCAGCACGGCGCCGAGCCCCGCTTCCGCGAAGGGCACCCGGGCGCCCACGCCCATGGCCGAGGTGGTGACGGCGCAGCCGAACTGCCCCGTGCGGGCGCAATGGCCGATGAGGGAGAAGGTCATGTCCGATGGTGCGGGCGGCCCGGCGGCGTTGGCAAGCCGGCCCCGCCCGCCGTGAAGCGCCCCACCAGCCGGTGCCGCCCGCCCGGATGCCAGAGCCGCGCGAAAGTGACCGGAATTTCGCCATTCCAGGTGCGGCGTTCCACGACCAGCGCGGGCTCGCCCGGCGGCATGCCGAGGAAGCGGGCGATGCGCGCGGGCGTGCTTGTGGCGAGGATGCTGTGCTCGGCCTCGGTCCAGGCGATGTGGTCCAGCAGCCAGCGGCCGGGCGGGGTCTCGGTGAAGCGCTCGGCCGCCGCCTCGGGGGCGGCCTGGAGATGGATGCGCCGTTCCTCCAGCTGCACGGGGCGGCCATCGGCCAGGTGGCGGGTGGTCAGCGCCAGGATGGGCGCGCCCTCGGCCACGGTCAGCGCCGCGGCGTCGGCGGCGGTGGCGGGGCGCGTCGCGCGGTGCAGGATGTCATGGCTGTGGACGCCCCCCGCGGCCGCGATCTCGGCGCCGATGTCCCAGATCTCGAAGACGGCGCGGCCGCGTGCTTCGGGGCTTGCGATGGTGCCGGCGCGGCGGTTGCGGCGGACCAGCCCCTCGGCGGCGAGCTGGGCCAGCGCCCGATGCACCGTCATGCGCGAGGCGCCGAACAGCGTCATCAGCTCCGCCTCGGAGGGGATGCGCCCGCCGGGCGGGATGCGGCCGGACAGAATGGCCTGGGCCACCGCGCGCCGGATTTGCGCGTGCAGCGGGCCTTCGCCATCCAGCGGGAAGTCGGTCATGCGGCCAGGATGCGGCCCAGCACCGCGGAGACGCGCGCCTCGGCTGCCGCGCGCAGGGGGTGGCGCCCATCCTCCACCACGCGTCGCCCGCGTACCCAGACTTCGCGGATGGGCGAGGTGCGGGTGGCGAAGACCAGCGCATCCAGCCAGCGGTCGCCCTCGCGCGCGGCGAGCGCGGGGTGCGCGGGGTCGAGCAGCACAAGGTCCGCCCAGGCGCCGGGGGTGATGCCGGCGGGGCCGGCGGCCAGGGCCTGGGTGCCGCCCGCCAGCGCGGCATCCCACAACGCGCGGCCGGTGGAGGCCTCGCGCGGGGCCAGCGCGTTGCGGGTGCGCAGCGCGAGGCGCTGCCCGTATTCCAGCGTGCGGAGTTCCTCCGCCGCGCCGATCAGCACATTGCTGTCCGTGCCCACGCCGTAGCGGCCCCCCGCCGCGCGATAGCTGGGCGCGGGGAAGATGCCATCGCCCAGATTGGCCTCGGTGACGGGGCAGAGGCCCACCACCGCGCCCGCTTGTGCCACGGCCGCGAGTTCCGCCTCGGTGCCATGGGTGGCATGGATCAGGCACCAGCGCGCATCGAGGCCCACCTGGTCCAGCAGGGCCTGGATGGGGGGTGCGCCCAGGATGGCGCGGCACGTCTCGACCTCGCGCAGCTGTTCGGCGGCGTGGATGTGCAGGGGTTCGCCGGGCGCCAGCATGGCGACCACGTCGCGGATTTCCGCGAAGGTGGCGGCGCGCAGGGAGTGGGGTGCGGCGCCCAGGACGGCCCCCGGCAAGGGGGCGATGGCGGCGCGGCTGGCTTCCAGCAGGCGGGCGAAGCCGTCGCGGTCGTTCAGGAAGCGGCGCTGGGCGGGCAGGGGGGCGCCGCCGCCGGCCTCGCCATGGGCATAGAAGCTGGGCAGCAGGGTGAGGTGGATGCCGGTGGCGTCGGCCGCGCCGGCGATGCGCGCGGCCATCTCCGCGGGGTTGGCGTAGGGGCGGCCCTCGGCGTCATGGTGCAGGTAGTGGAACTCGCCCACACGGGTGAAGCCCGTCTCCAGCATCTCGGCATAGGCCAGGGTGGCCAGGGCCTCGACATCCTCTGGTGTAAGCTGGCCCAGGAAGCGGTACATCAGCTCGCGCCAGGTCCAGAAGCTGTCCTCGTTGGCGCCGGCCTGTTCCGTGAGGCCCGCCATGCCACGCTGGAAGGCATGGGAATGCAGGTTGGGCAGGCCGGGCAGGGCGATGGCGTGCTGGTATTCGCCGCCGGTTGCGTCAGGCTCCACGCTGGAGATGCGGCCCGTGGCATCGAGCGTGACCAGCACCTCGCGGCGCCAGCCTTCGGGCAGCAGGGCATGGGCGAAAAGCAGCTTGCGCATCGGCCATCTCCGAAGCAGATTATGTCTATACATTATCGCACAGGCCGCAGGATAGCGGCACGTCCACCCACCGCAAGGAAACCAACGTAAGGATTGGCGCATGGCGGGCATCCCGACCGATCTGCTGTTCGAGGGCGCGCGGCTGGCCACCATGGCGGGCGCGGGCCTCGGCGTGGTCGAGGATGGCGTGCTGGCGGTGCGCGACGGGCGCATCGCCTATGCCGGCCCACGCGAGGGCGCGCCGCGCTTCGACGCGGCCGAGCGGGTGGAGTGCGACGGCCGCTGGATCACGCCCGGCCTCGTGGATTGCCACACGCACCTCGTCTTCGCGGGTGACCGCTCAGAGGAATTCGCGCGTCGCCTGGCCGGCGAGAGCTATGCCGAGATCGCGCGCTCGGGCGGCGGCATCGCCTCCACCGTGCGCGCCACCCGCGCGGCGGATGAGGCGGCGCTGCTGGCCGCCGCCCTGCCGCGGCTGGATGCGCTGCTGGCCGAGGGCGTCACCACCGTCGAGGTGAAGTCCGGCTACGGGCTCGACGAGGAGACCGAGCGGCGACAGTTGCGCGTGGCGCGTGCCCTGGCGGGGCAGCGGGCGGTGACGGTGCGCGCCACCTATCTCGGCGCCCATGCCGTGCCGCCGGATGGCACGCGTGCGGGCTATCTCGACCTGGTGTGCGACCGCATGATCCCCGCCCTGGCGGCCGAGGGTCTGGCGGACGCGGTGGATGTCTTCCAGGAGGGCATCGCCTTCACGGGCGCCGAATGCGCCCGCGTCTTCACCGCGGCGCGCATGGCGGGCCTGCCGGTGAAATCCCATGCGGAACAGTTGAGCGACACGGGCGGTGCCGCGCTGGCCGCGCGCTTCGGCGCGCTCTCGGCCGACCACCTGGAATATTGCTCCAATGCCGGGGCCGCGGCCATGGCGCAGGCGGGCACGGTGGCCGTGATCCTGCCCGGCGCCTTCCTCATGCTGAACGAGGCGCGCAAGCCGCCCATCGCCGCCTTCCGTGCGGAAGGTGTCGCGATGGCGGTGGCGACGGACCTGAACCCGGGTTCCTCGCCCATCGCCTCGCTGCGCGTTTCGGCGACACTCGCCTGCGTGCTGTTCGGCATGACGGTGGAGGAGGTGTGGCGCGGCATGACGCTGCACGCCGCGCGCGCGCTGGGGATGCAGGCGGAGGCGGGCAGCCTGGAGGTGGGCAAGCGCGCCGACCTGGCGCTGTGGTCGGTGGAGAACCTGGCGCAGGTCGTGGCGCAGATCGGGCCCTCGCCGCTTTGGGCGCGCTATCACGGAGGGGTGCGGGCATGACGCTGGTTCCGGGCGCGGTCACGCTGGCGCAATGGCGCGCCGTGCTGGAGGGGGCGGCCACGCCGCTCGACGAAGGCGCGCGGGCGGCGGTGGAGCGCAGCGCGGCCGCGGTGGCCGGCGTCATCGCGCGGGGCGAGACGGCCTATGGCGTGAACACGGGCTTCGGCAAGCTGGCCTCCGTACGCATCGGCGATGCGGATCTGGCCGCGCTGCAGCGCAACCTGATTCTGTCGCACGCCTGCGGCGTGGGGGCGCCGCTGCCGGCACCCGTGGTGCGGCTGATCATGGCGATGAAGGCCGCGAGCCTGGCGCGCGGCGCCTCGGGCGTGCGGTGGGAGGTGGTGGCGCAGATCGAGGCCATGCGCGCGCGCGACGTGCTGCCGCTGATCCCGGCCAAGGGGTCGGTCGGCGCCTCGGGCGATTTGGCGCCGCTGGCGCACATGACGGCGGCGATGCTGGGCGAAGGCGCGGTTCTGCCGAATGTCCCGGCGACGCGGGCGCTGGCGGGCGCGGGGCTTTCGCCCGTCGCCCTCGGGCCCAAGGAGGGGCTGGCGCTGATCAATGGCACGCAGGTGTCCACGGCGCTGGCGCTGGCGGGGCTCTTCGCCGCGCATCGGGTGTTCCAGGCGGCGCTGGTTTCAGGCGCGCTGACGGTGGACGCGCTGCGCGGCTCCGACACGCCCTTCGACCCGCGCATCCATGCGCTGCGCGGCCATGCGGGCCAGCGCGACGTGGCCCACGCGCTGCGCGGGCTGCTGGCGGGCAGCGCCATCCGCGAAAGCCACCGCGAGGGCGATGACCGCGTGCAGGACCCGTATTCGCTGCGCTGCCAGCCGCAGGTGATGGGCGCGGGGCTGGACCTGCTGCGCTTCGCCGCGCGCACCCTGGCGGTGGAGGCCAATGCCGTCACCGACAACCCGCTGGTCATGGAGGATGGGTCCATCCTCTCCGGCGGGAATTTCCATGCGGAACCGGTGGCCTTCGCCGCCGACCAGATCGCCCTGGTGCTCGCCGAGATCGGCAACCTGGCCGAACGCCGCATCGCCCTGCTGGTGGACCCGGTGATGTCCGGCCTGCCCGCCTTCCTGGCACGCGATGCGGGGCTGAATTCGGGGCTGATGATCGCGCAGGTGACGGCGGCCGCGCTCGCTTCCGAGAACAAGCAGCGCGCGGCGCCGGCCTCGGTGGACAGCATCCCGACCTCGGCCAACCAGGAAGACCATGTGTCCATGGCCACCCACGCGGCCTGGCGCCTGCTGGAGATGGCGGAGAACGCGGCGGCCATCATCGGCATCGAGGCGCTGGCGGCGGCCGAGGCGCTGGAGCATCGGCGCCCGCTGACCAGCTCCGTGCCGCTGGAAGCCGCCCATGCCGCCATCCGCGCGCGCATCGCGCCGCTGCTGGCGGACCGTTTCCTGGCGCCGGACATCGCCGCCGCCACATCCCTGGTGCGGGACGGCGCGCTCGCCGCCGCCACCGCCCACCCCCTGCCCGAGCTGGACACCGACGCATGAGCCGCATGGCCAACAGCCGCATCATCACCGCACCCCACGGCCCCGAGCTGACCTGCAAGAGCTGGGCGGCCGAGGCGGCCATGCGGATGCTGATGAACAACCTGGACGCCGCCGTGGCCGAACGCCCGCAGGAGCTGGTGGTCTATGGCGGCATCGGCCGCGCGGCGCGGGATTGGGAGAGCTATGACCGGATCGTGCAGAGCCTGACGCGCCTTGAGCCGGACGAGACGCTGCTGGTGCAGTCCGGCAAGCCCGTCGGCATCTTCCGGACCACCGAGGATGGGCCGCGCGCGCTGATCGCCAACTCCAACCTGGTGCCGCATTGGGCCACCTGGGAGAAGTTCCACGAGCTCGATCGCGCCGGCCTCATGATGTACGGCCAGATGACGGCCGGTTCCTGGATCTACATCGGCAGCCAGGGCATCGTGCAGGGCACCTACGAGACCTTCGCGGAAGTGGGCCGGCAGCATTACGGGGGTTCGCTGGCGGGCCGCTGGGTGCTGACGGGGGGGCTGGGCGGCATGGGTGGCGCGCAGCCCCTGGCCGCCACCATGGCGGGGGCCTCGATGCTGGCCGTGGAATGCCAGCCCTCGCGCATCGAGATGCGGCTGCGCACGCGCTACCTCGACACCCAGGCGGCGACGCTGGAGGAGGCGCTTTCCATCATCGAGGCTGCGCGCGTCGAGGGCCGCGCCGTCTCGGTGGGGCTGCTGGGCAATGCGGCGGAGGTCTTTCCCGAAATCCTGCGCCGCGGCATCCGGCCCGATGTGGTGACGGACCAGACCAGCGCGCATGACCCGCTGAACGGCTACCTCCCCGCCGGCTGGACGCTGGCCGAGTGGGAGGAACGACGGGAGCGTGACCCGGACGGTGTCGTGGCCGCCGCCAAGCGCTCCATGGCCGCGCATGTCGAGGCCATGCTGGGCTTCCACCGCCTGGGCATTCCCACGCTCGACTACGGCAACAACATCCGCCAGATGGCGCAAGAGGCGGGGGTGGCGGACGCCTTCGACTTCCCGGGCTTCGTGCCCGCCTATATCCGCCCGCTCTTCTGCCGCGGCATCGGGCCCTTCCGCTGGGCCGCACTGTCGGGCGACCCGGAGGACATTGCGCGCACCGACGCCAAGGTGCGCGAACTGATGCCTGATGACGCCAACCTCCACCGCTGGCTGGACATGGCGGGCAAGCGCATCGCCTTCCAGGGCCTGCCCGCGCGCATCTGCTGGGTGGGGCTTGGGGACCGGCATCGCCTCGGCCTCGCCTTCAACGAGATGGTGGCGAAGGGCGAACTCAAGGCCCCCATCGTCATCGGGCGCGACCACCTGGACAGTGGTTCCGTCGCGTCCCCCAACCGCGAGACGGAGGCGATGCGCGACGGTTCCGACGCCATCTCCGACTGGCCGCTGCTGAATGCGTTGCTGAACACCGCCTCCGGCGCCTCCTGGGTGTCGCTGCATCATGGGGGCGGGGTGGGCATGGGTTTCTCGCAGCATGCGGGCATGGTCATCGTGGCCGATGGCACCGAAGCCGCGGCGAAACGCCTGGCGCGCGTGCTGTGGAACGACCCCGGCACGGGCGTCATGCGCCACGCCGATGCTGGCTATGAATTGGCCATCGAGCACGCCCGCCGCACAGGCTTGAAGCTGCCGTCGCTCGGAATCGGCACATGAGGCCGCGGCGCCGCTTTACAGGCTGACAGCGCAACCGCAGCATCGCCGCGCAGGGAGAGACCCGCATGGACCAAGCCGCCACCACCACCGACCCCGAGGTTCAGGCCTTCGCCGAGGATGGCGCCATCCTCCTGCGCGGCGCCTTCGCCGACTGGGTGGAACCGCTCCGCGCCGGCATCGAGACGCTGATGGCCCATCCCGGCCCCTATGAGCGCAGCTACACGCCCAAGGATGGCAGCGCGCGCTTCTTCCAGGATTTGTGCAACTGGCAGCGCATCCCGGAATTCCGCGCCTTCGTGGAGCAGGGACCCGGGGCGGCCATCGCGCGCCGACTCATGGGCAGCCAGGGTGCGCGCTTCTTCCACGACCATGTGCTGGTGAAGGAGCCGGGGACGAGCCTCGTCACCCCCTGGCACCAGGATTCGCCCTATTACTGCGTGGAGGCGGAGCAGAGCGTCAGCTTCTGGATTCCCCTCGACCCCGTGGGCCGCGACGTGACGCTGGAATGCGTGGCCGGCAGCCATCTCTGGACCAAGGCGCTCAAGCCCAAGCGCTTCGACGGCACCGACCTCTACGAGGGCGATGACCGCGAGGACATGCCCGACATCGACGCCGAGCGCGAGAAGCACCGCATCCTGGGCTGGGAGATGCAGCCGGGTGACGCGGTGGCCTTCCACTACCGCACGATGCATGGCGCACCGGCCAACACCTCGCCGCAGCGGCGGCGGCGCGTCTTCTCCGCGCGCTGGGTGGGCGATGACGCGGTGTTCCGCGACCGTGGCGGCCGAGGCTCTCCCCCCATGCGGCATCTGCGCCTGGCGGATGGCGCGCCCCTCGAAGGGCCGGACTTCCCCCGCTTCACCTGACACCACCCACAAGAACACAAGAGGCAGAGACGAAGATGCAAAGACGCACCATCATCGGTTCGGCCGCGGCCGCGACCGCCGCGACCTTGGCCACCCCCGCCCTCAGCCAGGGCCGGATCGAGTGGCGCATGGTCACCATCTGGCCGCGCAACCTGCCGGGCCCCGGCGTGGCCGCGCAGCGCTGCGCCGACCGCATCGGCCAGATGTCGGGCGGGCGGCTGACGGTGCGCCTCTTCGCCGCGGGCGAGGTGGTGCCCCCCGCCGGCGCCTTCGACGCGGTGGCGGCCGGCACGGCCGATCTCTACCACGGCGTGCCCTCCTTCTGGATTTCCAAGTCCCCCGGCATCGGCTTCTTCGGCAGCTTCCCCTACGGCATGACGGCCTATGAGCGGCAGGGCTGGATGATGCATGGCGGCGGCCAGGCCATGTATGACGAGATGTATGCCCGCTTCGGCGTGAAGGGCTTCATCGTGGGCGACAGCGGCCCGCAATGGATGGGCTTCTTCCGCCGCGAGTTGAACAGCCTCGAGGATTTCCGCGGCCTGCGCTACCGCACGGCCGGCCTGGGTGGCGAGATGTTCCGCCGCGCCGGCGCCTCGGTCGTGTCGCTGCCGGCCGGGCAGATCTTCGCCGCCCTGCAATCGGGCACGATTGACGCCGCCGAATTCGTCGGCCCCTTCTCGGACCTGCCGCTCGGCCTGCACCAGGTGGCCAAGAACTACTACTACCCGGGTGTGCAGGAGCCGTCCTCCGCCGAGGAGATCGGCATCAACATGGCGCGCTGGAACGCCCTGCCGGATGACCTGAAGGCCGTGGTGCGCTTCTGCGCCCTCTCCCTGCACGAGGAGACGACCAGCGAATACGACGTGCGCCACCCCATCGCGCTGAACGAGCTGGTGACGCGCCATGGCGTGCAGGTGAAGGAAGTGCCGCGCGACATGCTGATCGCCTTCGGCAACATCGCGGGCGAAATCCTGGCCGAGTTGCGCGCCCACCAGGACCCGCTGGTGAAGCGCATCGCCGACAGCTACGCGGAGTTCCGCAACCGCAGCCAAGCCTACATGCTGCAATCCTACGCGGGGAACTTCAACTCGCGCGCCCTGCCCATTCGCTGGGGCTGAGCGGCTTGCGCCTCCTGCTGCGTGCCGCCGACGCGCATGACGCCCTGAGCCGCTTCCTGGCCCAGGGCGTCAAGTGGTTGGCGCTGGGGGTGGTGCTGGTGCAGTTCATCGTCGTGGTGCTGCGCTACGCCTATGGCTCCTCCTTCGTCTGGATGCAGGAGAGCGTGATCTACATCCATGCCACGCTGTTCATGCTGGTCATGGGCTACACCTGGATGGTGGACCAGCATGTGCGGGTGGACGTCTTCTACGCCGGCTGGTCCGTGCGGCGGCAGGCGGCGGTGGACCTCGCCTGCGTGATCGTCGCCGCACTTCCCTTCTGCGCGCTGGTGGTCTGGGCCTCCTGGGACTACGCGGCGCGATCCTGGATGCAGAATGAGGGGCCCATGGCGCTGGGGGGCGTGCCTTTCGTGCCCGCGCTGAAATCGCTCATCCCGGCCATGGGGATATTGCTGGGCTTGCAGGCCGTCTCCATCGGCATCCGCTGCGTGGCGGTGCTGACGGGCGCGGCCACGACCCACTTCCCGCAGCGCCAAAGGCAGGGCGAGGCATGAGCACCGCCGCCATCGGGCAGGTGCTGGACCTGCTCATGTTCGCCTCGCTCTGCGGGCTGATCCTCACCGGCATTCCCGTCGTCTTCCTGCTGGTGGGCTGCGCCATCGTCTTCGGCACGGCGGGCATCCTGCTCGGCGTCTTCGACACCTTCCTGCTCGCGGCGCTGGCGCAGCGCATCTTCGGCACCATGACGGGGGAGACGCTGGTCGCGATCCCGCTGTTCGTCTTCATGGGCATCATGCTCGAACGCTCCCGCATCGCGGAGGAGCTGCTGGAGGCCATGGGGCGCCTCTTCGGCACGGTGCGCGGAGGCCTGGCCATCAGCGTCTCGGTGGTGGGCGCGCTGCTGGCGGCCTCCACGGGCATCGTGGGGGCCACCGTCGTCACCATGGGGCTGATCGCGCTGCCGGCCATGCTGCGACGCGGCTATGACAAGCGCTTCGCCTGCGGCACGGTCTGCGCGGCGGGGACGCTGGGGCAGATCATCCCGCCCTCCACCGTCATGGTCATCCTGGGCGAGGTCATCTCGGCCGCCTACCAGCAGGCGCAATTGGCCCAGGGGCTGTTCTCGGTGCAGACGGTCTCGGTGGGGCAGCTCTTTGCCGGCGCCATGATCCCCGGGCTGATGCTGGTGGGGCTCTACATCCTCTACCAATTGCTGCTCTGCCTGTGGCGGCCCGAAATGGGCCCGGCCATGGCGCCCGAGGAGGCCGGGCGCGTCACCACCGGCCAGCTGCTGCGCGCGCTGCTGCCACCCATCATTCTGGTGGTGGCCGTGCTGGGCTCCATCCTGGGCGGGGTGGCGACGCCGACCGAGGCCGCCTCGGTGGGCGCCATCGGCGCCACGCTGCTGGCGGGGTTGCGCCACAAGGGGCCGCGCGGCTGGCTGATCTGGCTGGCGGGGCTGGCGGCCGTAGGGCTCGTGCTTCTGGGCGTCTTCTTCGACATGCGGCTGGGCCGTGCCGCACCCCCGCTGTCCGACCGCATCGCCATCGGCGTGGCGGGCGTGCTGGTGGTCATCCTGGCCGCGGGCATCGCGCTCGCGCTGTGGCGCACCTTCCGGGGCGGGGTGCTGTCCGCCGTGTCGCATTCCACCATGACCATCACGGCCATGATCTTCGCGACCCTGATCGGCGCCACGCTCTTCTCGCTGGTGTTCCGGGGCCTGGGTGGCGACGAGACGGTGAAGGAGTTGCTCTCCCTCATTCCCGGCGGCGCGCATGGCGCGCTGGTCGCGGTGATGGTCCTGATCTTCCTGATGGGCTTCTTCCTCGACTTCGTGGAGATCACCATCATCGTGGTCCCCATCGTGGGCCCGGTGCTGCTGGCCATGGGCATCGACCCCATCTGGCTCGCGGTACTGATCGCGCTGAACCTGCAGACCAGCTTCCTCACGCCACCCTTCGGCTTCTCGCTGTTCTACCTGGGCGGGGTGGTGCCGGCGGGGGTGGGCACGGGGGATATCTACCGTGGCGTCATCCCCTATGTGCTGTTGCAGTTGCTGGCCATCGCGTTTGTCATGGTCTTTCCGGCGCTGGCCACCTGGTTGCCGGCGCAACTCTTCTGAAGCGGCGCGTCGTTTCAGAAGCAGGGACACCAGCATATCTGGCATGACTGTTACTCTGGCGCCATCAACTGGAAGTGCGTTATTTTTATTTAGCTGTAACTGCCTGGCCCAAGCCTGAAATATGGTCCGGAGGTGTGGCGGCGGGCGGGGTTTCTGTGTAGCTTGGCTGCCGCATCATTCGGAAAGACCGAGTTCATCGCCTTCCATCTGGACAGCCGAAGGCGCGCGACGTGACCCACGCCTCCAAATCCGCCGAGCTTCGGGTCACGGCCACGCCAAACGGCAGCATGCCGTCAGCCAGGCCGCGGGGCGATGCCCGGGGCGGTCTGCCGGAATCCCTGCGCGGCAATAGCCGGGCGCCGCAGACCCGTGGCACGCGCCTCGTGCAGCTGTTGCCCCTCATGGCCGTGCTGCTGCCTTTGTGCATGCTGGGCGGCGGCGGGTGGGTGATGTGGCGCCTCACCTGGGCCGAGGCGGGCGAGGAACTGCTCCGCTCGGCCGAGGCCACCGCGGAATATGGCGCGCGCGCGCTCACGGGCTATGCCGTCGGCGCGGGCCGCATCAATGAGCGCCTGCGCGGGCTGACGGATGAGCAGGTCCTCAACGCGGGGCCGGGCTTGCAGGGCGAACTCGGCCGCATCATCCGCGAATTGCCGCACGCCGCCTTCGGCCATGTGGTGAGCCGGGAGGGCAGGGCGCTGCTCATCACGGGCCTGCCCTTGCCGGAGGCGGCCGTCTCCATGGCGGACCGCGATTATTTCGAGGCCCTGCGCGCCGAGGATGCGCCGCAGATCTTCGTCAGCCGCCAGTTCAGCGGCCGCATCCAGGGCTCGCTGCTGTTCACCGTGGCGCGCCGCCGCGAGGACACCGGCAATGACCTCCCCCCGGGCGAGACCTTCGATGGCCTCATCGGCGTGTCGGTGGACCCCAACACCCTGGCCGAGGGCATGCGCCGCCTTCAGGCGCCGACGGACAGCCTGGCCTTGGTGCGCGACGATGGCCATGTTCTGAGCCGCAGCCTGGGCCAGACGGAGCCGCTGCCCCAGGTCGCCGTGGACAGCCCCTTCCACGAGATCGCGGCGGGGCGGCGCCATTCGCACATCTACACCTCCTCGCGCACGCAGGATGGGGCGCCCGCGCTCTTCGCGGCCTATCCCGTCGAAGGCTTCGACGTGCATGCGGTGGCGCTGCGCCCGCGGCATGAGATCGTGGCCCGTTGGCAGCGTGCCATGTTGGGCTACATCCTCTTCGGCCTGCCCGCCAGCGCGGCCCTGCTGTGGCTGAGCCTGCGCGTGCGCGCGGACCAGCTGCGCCTGCGCGCCGCCAATGCCGCCCTGGGTCGGGACCTGGAGCGTGACGCCGACCGGCTGAACCGCGCCGCGCGCCTGGGTTTGGTCGGCACCTTCGAGGTGGACCTCGCCACCGGCGTCAGCCTGCGCTCGCCTGAATACATGTCGCTGCAGGGCTTGGCCGCGCGCGCGGCCGTGGAAGGGCATGCCGACTGGGTGCGCCGTCTGCACCCCGATGACCGTGATCGGGCGGAATCCACCCTGCTGGAGGCGGTGTCGGAGACAAGCGGCATCACCGACTACGCGCAGAGCTACCGCATCGTGACGCCGGCGGGCGAGGTGCGCTGGATCGCGGCGCGCGGCGAGATCCAGCGCGACCCCGATGGCCGCCCCCGCGTGCTGCGCGGCGCCCATGTGGATGTGACGCCGTTGCGCGAGACGCAGATGGCGCTGGCCGAGAGCGATGCGCGGCTGCGCCTGGCGCAGGAGGCGGTGGGCATCGGCACCTGGGAATGGTTCCCCGCCAGCCGCACCCTCAACTGGTCGCCCAAGATGATCGAGCTGTGGGGTTTCGACCCCGCCGAGGGCCAGCCCGACCTGCAGGAGGCGATGCGGCGGCTCCACCCCGAGGACCGGATGCGGGTGCGCCGCGAGATGGCGATGGCCAACCGCGCCGGCTGGCTGCGCAGCGAGTTCCGCCTCAACCGCCCCACGGCGGAGGGCGGTGTCGAGACCATCTGGGTCATCGTGCGCGCGCGCCTCGTGCCGCCCGAGGGCGGGCCCGGCGCGCGGCTGATCGGCGTCGCCTATGACGTGACGGAACGCAAGGAGGCCGAGGCGCACAGCGAGATGCTGGCCCATGAGGTCGAGCACCGGGCCAAGAACGCGCTCGCCGTCGTCACGGGCCTGCTGCGCGTCACCACCGCCGACACGCATGAGGAATATGTCGAGGTGCTGGAGGCGCGCATCCGCGCCTTGGCCGGCACCATGGCGCTGCTGGGCCGCCACCGCTGGAAGGGTGCCAGCGTGGCCGACCTGCTGCACCACGAGCTGGAACCCTTTGGGGTGGGCGAGGAGGATGCGCCCGTCACCCTGGAGGGTCCGGAGGTGCTGGTCGGGCCGCATGTGGCGCAGCCCCTCTCCATGGCGCTGCACGAACTCGCCACCAACGCCGCGAAGTATGGCGCGCTCTCCACGGCCGAAGGCCGGCTGGAAGTGCGCTGGTCGCTGCGCGGGCAGGAGGTGGTGCTGCAATGGCGCGAGAGCGGGGGGCCGCCGCTGGAGGGCCCGCCGGAGCGCGTCAGCTTCGGCTCGCAGATCATCACCCACAGCTTCGAGGGCACGCTGGGCGGCACCATCGAGCGCCAGTGGCGCCCCGAGGGGCTGGCCTGCGACATCCGCTTCTCGACCGACCGCGAGGCGCCCGTGTCCGGTCTGCGCGGCTGAAGCTGAAACCCGGCGGCCCACGGGCCGTTGAAGCGGGGAGATGAAGGAGATCCCCGCCATGGCGTCCCACGTCGCCTCCACCTGGCCGAACCCGCCCCCGCCGGAGGTGCCGCCCGCCCCGCCGCCCGGGCCCGATGTCCCCCCGCCCGCGCCGGGGCCTGACCTTCCGCCCATCCCGCAGGAAATGCCGCCCCAGACGCCCGATGGCCCGACCACGCCGCCCCCCGCCGGGCCACGGATGGAGTTGGGCCGATGAAGGTCGTCTGGTGGATCATCGTGCTGGCCATCGTCTCGATCGTGGCCGGCGTGCTGGGGTTGAGCGGCGTGGCGGCCGCCGCGGGCGGCGTCGCCAGCATCCTGTTCTGGGCGCTGATCATCTTTGGCGTGGTGGCGCTCCTGGCGGGGCTCGTCCGGCGCCGATAGCCGGCCGGCGAGCCAGGTTCCGGGAGACCATGGCGTGACCTTCGAACAGGAGCTTCTGGCGCTGCTGCCGCGTCTGCGGGCCTATGCCCGCAACATGGCCCGCAATGCGCATGACGCCGACGATCTGGTCCAGGACACCGTGCTGCGCGCGCTTTCGGCACGGGAGCGCTTCGCGCCGGGCACCAATATGCGTGCCTGGCTGTTCACCATCCTGCGCAACCGCTTCTTCAACACCGTCGCGGCGCATGGGAGAACCAATGTTCCCCTGGAGGACGCGCCGCCCGAGGCCCTGGTCACGCCCCCCGCCCATGAATGGGCCTTCCGCCAGTCGGAGCTGCGGCTGGCGCTGGGCAAGCTGCACCACCTCCAGCGCGAGGCGCTGCTGCTGAGCGTGGGGGCGGAACTGAGTTACGCCGAGATCGGCGAGATCATCGGCTGCCCGGTGGGCACGGTGAAGAGCCGCGTTTTCCGCGCAAGGCAGGAATTGGCGGCGCTGCTGGACCATTCCAGCACCCTGGAACCGGACTCGGTCTGAACCCGTAACCCCGCCCACCCGCCGCGCGTTCAAGGGCGATGGACATTCCCGCACAACCCTTGTCCGCCAGCCTGGACGCGCGCGCCCTGGGCGTGGCCGCCGCGTTGCGGGCCGCGCCGCCGCGCAATGCCGCGGCCGCGTTGCGCCACCTGGCACCCTTGCTGCCGCTGGCGCGGGCCGCGCCGCATGCGCTGTGGCAGGCACTGGTGACGCTGGGCCATGCCGATCTGAGCGCGGGGCGGCTGTTCGAGGGACATGTGAACGTCCTTCACCTGCTGGACGCGCATGGCGACGCCGCGCAGCGCGCACGGGCGGAAGGGGCGGGCCTGCTGGCCATCTGGGGTGCCGACGACCCCGCTGCGCCCGTGCTGCTGGAGGGCGGGCGAATGTCGGGCCGCAAGCTGTTCTGTTCGGGCGCGACCTCGGTGGGCGCCGTGCTGGTCACGGCGCGCACGCCCGAGGGTCCGGTGCTGGTCTGGATCGAGCGGCCCGAGGCGGCGCGCTTCACGGATGGATCGGCCTGGCCCATCGGCGGCATGCGCGCCAGTGAGAGCCGCGCCTGCGCGCTGGACGGGCTGCGGGTGCGGCCAGGGGATGTGATCGGGGGGCCGGGAGACTATTTGGCGCAGCCGGCCTTCTCGGGCGGGATCTGGCGCATCCTCGCGCTGCAACTGGGCGCAATGCGGCGGCTGGACGAGGCCATGCGGGCGCACCTGCTGGCGAATGACCGCGCCGGCCACCCGGCGCAGCGCGCGCGGCTGATGGAGAACGCGCTGGACCTGGAGAGCACCCGCCTCTGGACACTTGCGGCCGCCGAGGCGGTGGAGGCGGGCCAGGACAGCGAGGCCGCGCTGGCCCGGGTCGGGCTGGCGCGCGAGGTGACGACGCGCGCGGCCGAGGGCGTCCTGGCCCGCCTCCGGCGCGGCATCGGGCTGCCTGCCAGTGTGGTGGACGGAACCCCCGGCGGCGCGCCGGTGGAGCGCCTGGCCCGCGACCTCGACAGCTTCCTGCGCCAGCCCGGCCCCGATGCGGCGCTGGACCGCGCGACGGACATCCTCATCG
This sequence comes from Roseococcus microcysteis, assembly GCF_014764365.1. Taxonomy (NCBI): domain Bacteria; kingdom Pseudomonadati; phylum Pseudomonadota; class Alphaproteobacteria; order Acetobacterales; family Roseomonadaceae; genus Roseococcus; species Roseococcus microcysteis. The sequence continues at coordinate 1,014,590 of NZ_CP061718.1, read as the reverse complement.
CGCGCGGGGCGGGGGTGCTGGGATGAGCCGCGCCTCCATTCCCGCCGCCTATTTCGACCAGCTCTACCGCGAGCGTCCCGACCCCTGGGACCTGGCGGGCAGCGACTATGAGGCGGCGAAATACGCGGCCACGCTGGACGCCCTGCCGGCGCGCCGCTTCGCGCGTGGGCTGGAGGTGGGGTGTTCCATCGGCACGCTCTCCGCCCTGCTGGCGCCGCGCTGCGGGGAGTTCCTGGGCATTGACCACGCCGAGGCACCGCTGGCCGAGGCGCGGCGGCGCTGCCCGCGAGGCGTCTTCCACCATATGGCCGCGCCCGGCGAATGGCCGGAGGGCCGCTTCGACCTGATCATGTTGTCGGAGATGCTCTACTACCTCGGCTTCGCCGATCTCGACGCCCTGGCGCGCCGTTGCCAGGACAGCCTCGCCCCCGGCGGCGTGGTGCTGCTGGTGAATTGGCGCGGCGAGAATGACGGCACCATGTCGGGCGATGCCGCCACGCTGAGCTTCCTGGCCGCGCTGCCGGCGCATTGGCCCGCGCGGAACCTGGCGCTGGGCCCGCGCTACCGGATGGATATCGCGGAGGCTGGCTAAACCAGCGCCCCCTCCGGCGGCGCCTCGGGCAGGGGGATGCCCAGGCGGCGCAGGGCGCGTTCGGCGGCCCGCGTCTGGCGCGCCAGTTCGAGGGCGGGCACGGGCACGGGTTGCAGGCGCGGCGCCGCGGCGCGCAGCCTGGCCCAGCTCTGGTCCTCCGACAGCCCGGCGGTAAGCGCCACCGCCTCGGCGCCCGCAAGGCCGAGCCGCCCCGCCAGCCGCTCGATCTCGACACCCTCGCGCAGGGCGCGGCGCAGGCGGTGCCGACGCAGAACATGCGAGACGGGTTCGATGGAGGCATCGCAGAAGGGGTCCGCATCCTCCGCGCGGCGGCGGAGCGCATCGGCCATCCCCCCCGCCGCGCGCCCCTTCAGCCGGGCCGAGACATGCACCACGCAATCAGGCGCGTGGCGGATGCGCGCACCGATCTCGGCGAGGCGCGCGAAGAGCAGACGGTCCTCCGCCAGCGGCACGTCGGGCACGCCGCCGCAGCGCCAATAGGCCTCCTTCGCCACGGCGAAATTGGCGCCGGAATGGCCGGTGTGGCGGGGCCAGGGGTCCCAGGGCAGGGGGTCCAGCACGCTGGCCAGCCGGTCGAGCAATTGGGCGAGCCGCGCCTCGGCCCGCGCGCGCTCCCGCACGGCGGGCGGCAGGGTGCGGGCCGAGGCGCGTTCCATGATGGCCCAGCCCGCGATGGCGTCCGACCCCGCCGCATGATGCCGGGCGAGCCCGGCCAGCCAGTTCGGCGCCGGCGTGGCGTCGGCATCGGTGCCGGCCAGAAGGCCTTGCTCGCCCAGCAGGGCGGCGGCGCGGGCCATGGCGAGGCCGCGCGCATGGCCGGCGTGGCGGTCGCTCTCGGGCAGCGTCACCTCCTCCACATGCAGCGGATAGGGCAGGCGGGGGACGAGGCGCCGCGCTACCTCCGCGGTGTCATCGGTGCAGTTGTTGGCCAGCACCACCACGGCGAAGGGCGGGGCGTCGCGCTGCGCGGCCAGGGCGGCCAGGCAGCGCGGCAGCATCCGCGCCTCGTCATGCGCGGGGATGGCGACGGCGAGGGCGGGCGTCACCTGGTCAGCCGCCGGATCGCGTCGTTGAGGGGGATGGCGGCAGCGTCGAAGCCGCGCCAGGGGTCGGGCGGCATGCGCGCATCGGCCAAGGCGGGCAGGGTCAGCGCGGCGGGGTCGAGCCCCGGCTTCACCGCCGACCAGGCGATGGGATGCGCCACCGGCGCGCCCGGCCGCGCGCGGGGCGACCAGTTGGCGATGGCCGTGGCCAGCCGGTCGTTCCGCAGATAATCGAGAAAGATCTTGCCCGTCCGCGCCTTCTTCGCGAGCGTCACGGTGTAGCGATCCGGCGCGTCACGCACCATCAGCGTGCAGAGCAGCCGCGCGAAGGATTTGGCCGCCGCCCAATCCGCCGCCGCCCCACGCGCTGGGATGGCCAGCGGCACGACGAGGTGCAGCCCCTTGCCGCCCGTGACGCGCGGGAAGGCGGTGAGGCCCAGCGCCTTCAGCCGCGCCCGCAATTCCTTCGCGCAGGCGATGATGGCGGGCATCTCCACGCCCTCGGCGGGGTCGAGGTCGAAGACCAGCCGGTCCGGGATCTCGGGGCGGGCGGCGGTGGCGCCCCAGGGGTGCAGTTCCAGGGCCGATATCTGCGCCAGCGCGGCGAGTCCCGCCGCGTCGTCCACCGCCATGTAGGGCTTGTCCTGCCCCTCGATATAGACCTCGCGCAGGGCGGGCGAGGGGGCGTTGCCCGCGTGCCGCTGGAAGAAGAGCGGCTTGCCGAGCCCGCCCGGCGCCCGCAGCACCGAAAGGGGCCGGCCCGCGACATGGGCCAGGATGCGGTCGGCGAAGCGCTCGTAATGCGCGGCCAGCGCCTCCTTCGTCACGGCGGGCGGGCCGGGCCAGAGCACGCGGCCGGGGTTGGAGAGGCGGGCGCCGGAGGTGCGGCGCGGGGCAGAGGGCTTGGCCGGCGGCGTGGCCTCGACCGCCTCGGCGGGCTTGTCCTCGCGTTCGCCGAGGAAGCTGGCGTGGCGCAGGATGCCCTCCTCGGTCCAGCCGCCATAGGCGACTTCCACAACCAGTTCGGGGTCCACCCAGGTCACGTCGCTGAGGCGGGCGGGGGCGCCCTGCTCGAAGGGCGTGGTTTTGCGGCGCAGCCCCTCCAGCCGCTTCAGCAGGCGGGAGGAGGCGGCGGCGTTGAAGCCCGTGCCCACGCGACCGGCATAGCTGAAGCGGCCGTCGCGCTGCAGCCCGACCAGCAGCGCGCCCAGGCCCCGGCCCGAGGCCTGGGGCGAGAAGCCGCCCACCACGAATTCCTCGCGCCCCCGGCATTTGGACTTCACCCAGGACTCACCCCGGCCCGAGCTGTAGGGCGCGTCCTGCCGCTTGGAGACGATGCCCTCCAGCGCGAGGCGGCAGGCGGAGGCCAGCATCTGCGCGCCAGGCGCGTCGAAATCGCCCACGAAGCGCCAGGGGTCGCCCTCTGGCAGCCAGTCGCGCAGCGCCGCCTTGCGGGCGCGCAGGGGTTCGCCCCGCAGGTCGCGGCTTCCGTCGTGCAGCAGGTCGAAGGCGTGGTAGAGCAGGGTCGCCCCGCGTTCACCCGCGAGATGCGCCTGGAGGGCGGCGAAGCTCGTCTCGCCCTTGCGGTCCAAGGCCACCACCTCACCATCCACGAGGCCATCGGGCAAGGCGCGGGCGGCGCGGGTTAGCGGGCCGAAGCGCGCGGTCCAGTCGAGGCCGGTGCGGGTCAGCAGCCGCGCCTTCCCGCCCTCCACGCGCAGCTGCACGCGATAGCCGTCCAGCTTGGGTTCGTGCCGCCAGGCCGCGCCGCTCGGCGGTGTGTCCACCAGGCGGCAGAGCTGGGGTTCCACGAAATCCGGGATGGCGGCGGTGCCGGCCTCGATGGCGGCCAAGGTGCGGCCGGTGGCGATGGAGGTCTCGGCCTTCAGCACCGCATCGCCCTCGCCGGGGCGGGCCATGCTGTCGCGCTCCTTGATGAGCAGCCAGTTGGGTTGGCGCGGGTTCTCGCCGCGGCGGGGCTTGAGGCGCACCAGCAGGAAGCCGCCACGCAGCCGCTCGCCGGCGAGCACGAATTTCAGCTCGCCCTTGGCGAGGTTCTCCTCCACCTGGTCCGGGTCGAGCGGCGCCCAGGCGCCCCGGTCGAAGAGCTGCACCACGCCCGCGCCATAGCCGGGCTTGGGGATGACGCCCTCGAAGCCGGCATAGTCGAGGGGGTGGTCCTCCACCTCCACGGCCAGGCGCTTGTCGGCGGGGTCCAGCGAGGGCCCGCGCGTGACGGCCCAGGATTTCAGCACGCCGCCCCATTCGAGGCGCAAGTCATAGTGCAGCCGACGCGCGGCATGGCGCTGGACGACGAAGGCGAGGCGGCCCTCCTGGGGTGTGCCCCCCTCCGGCTCCGGCGAGCGGCGGAAGTCGCGCTTGGCGCGGTAGCGGTCGAGGGCGGCGCGGGCCATGGCTCAGCCGGCGGCGCGCCGGCGCGTCGCAGGCTTGGGCTTCGCCTTGGCGGCCGGCTTGGATTTGGACTTCGCGGCGGGGGCCTTGGCGGCGGGCTTGGCCTTCGCGGCGGGGCGCGCCTTCCCGCCGCCGCCCTTGCCGCCACCCTGTTCCAGGCTGCGCCGCAGCGCCTCCATCAGGTCAATGACATTGTCCTCGCGCGGGGGCGCCGCCGTCACACCGCCGCCATCGCCATCCTCCTTGGAGGCGATCAGCGCGCGCAGCGCCTCCTCGTAGCGGTCATTGAAGGCGGCGGGGTCGAAGGGGCCCTGCTGCTGCGCGATGATCTTCTCCGCGATCTCGATCATGGGCGCGTTGCGCTTGCTGGAGGGGATGTCGCCGAGGATCTCCTCCTCGTCGCGCATCTCGTGCAGGGCGCGCAGCGTGGTCACCAGCATGCCGCGCCCGCGCGGTTCGATCGCCACCACGCGCTCGCGCGTGGTCAGCACCAGGCGCGCCAGGGCGACCTTCCCGGCCTCTTCCATCGCGGTGCGGATGACGGAGAAGGCGTCGAGCCCGGCCTTGCCATCGGGCACCATGAAATAGGGGTCGCTCCACCAGATGCGGTCGATCTCCGAGGCATCCACGAAGCGTTCGATCTCGATGGTGCGGGTGCTCTCCAGCCGGACGGATTTCAGCTCCTCGTCGGTGAGGAGGATGTGGCGGTCCTTCTCGACCTCATAGCCCTTCACCAGGTCGCGCCGCTCCACCTCGCCCGCCTCGGGGTCGATGGTCTGCATGCGGATGCGGTTGCCGGTGGCGGGGTTGATGAGATGGAAATGCACCTCGTTCGCGGCGGTGGTCGCCGGGAAGAGGGAGACGGGACAGGCGACGAGGGAAAGCTTCAGATGCCCCCGCCAGCTCGGTCGCGGCGCCATGGGTGAACCTCCTGCTGCCGGGCTGGAACGCGGCAGGGGGGCAGGCGTTGCGCCGCGCCCAGGACGGGCGCGGCGCGGGCGCCTCAGGCGGCGGCCTTGTTCACTTCGCGCGTGGCGATGCGGTTCAGCAGGGTGTCGGCCTTCTTCTCTTCCTCGAGCGTCTGGCGGAGAAGCTGCGCCGCTTCCTCATGCCCCATCATCGCGGCCCAGGCGGCCAGCGTGCCATAGCGGGCCATCTCGTAATGCTCCACGGCCTGGCCGCAGGCGATGAGGCCGGCGTCGCGGACCTGGCTGGGCTCCGGCGCCTCCTCCATCAGTTCCTCGGCCTCCTCGATCAGGCCCAGCATCGCTTGGCAGGTCTGGCCCTGGGCGCGCTTGCCGATGATCTCGAAGACGCGGGAGAGGCGGGCCACCTGCTCCTGGGTTTCCTCCCGGTGCTCGGTGAAGGCCTGCTTCAGTGTCTCGCTCTGCGCGGCGCGGGCCATCTTGGGCAGCGCCTTCAACAGCTGGCGCTCGGCGAAATAGACGTCTTTCAGGGTGGTCAGGAACAGCTTGTCCATCGAATACATGGGCGTTTCTCCTTGCATGAAGCGGGCGTGTCGCCCGTGCTTCCGGAACCGGCATCGCGGCGGGGGGTTCATCCATGAAGTTTCAGACACCCAGGGCAACCCGCTGGTCCGGCTGTCGTTCCGGTTCGCGTCGGTGCGGGAGGGGCGGCTTGATGGGGATGATGGAGAACTTGCCGGCGGGACGTTTCGCGGCCTGGCTGTGCGCGTCCGGCCCAGGCGCCGTGCTGCTGAGCGCGGGCCAGAACATGGGCCTGGCCGCGGCCGCGGCGCGGCATCTCGCGCGCGCCGGGCAGGACGTTCTGCTGCTGCACGCGCAGGCCGACGAGGCCCTGGCCCTTTCCACAGCGCTCGACGTGGAGGCCGAGGGCCGGCGCTGCGAACTGGTCGCGGGCGCGCTGGACGATATCGAGGCCTGCGAGGAGGCCGCGCTGCACGCCGCCTTCCTGGGCCGTGGCCGCATCGCGGCGCTGGTCTGCGTGGAGGGTTCGGCGCCCGGCGCGCGGCAGGATGTCGCGGGCTTCGGCGCCGTGCTGCGCGCGGCGGTGCCACTGCTGGCGCCGGATGCGCGGGTGGTCCACCTCCATCCCGAATTGCCGCGCGATGCGGGGCAGGAGGCGCTGTCCGCGCGTCGCCTGCTGCAGCGTTCCGCGCGGCGGATGCTCGGCCGGCTGCGGCGTGAGCATGGGCTGCACGGGTTGCGCGTGACCGCCGCCGTCGGATGGGGATGGACGGCCGAACAGGGCCGCGCGGGGCTGGAGGCCGGCTCCTGGGCACCTTCGGCAGGCTGAACGGGTAACCAACGCCGACGCGTTGCGTTCTCCCTGCAAGCTGCCTCGTGCAGCGCAAGCAGGAGGATGACATGACCCAACGTAATTTCACGCGGCTACCGCTGCTCGCCGTCACGCTGACGGGTGGCCTCGCGCTTGGTGGCGCGGCCTTCGCGCAGCAGGCGCCCAATCCCACCGCCCCGCCCGCTTCGGCCACGCCGGGCGCGCCCCCCACGGGCACCCAGGCACCGGCGACCGCCGGGCAGGGCCAGCAGGCCCCCGTGCAGCGCCAGGCGCCGCAGCCCCCGGCCTCGGGTGAATCCGCGCGGCCCGCTCCGGCGGAACGCGGCGGCGTCGCGCCTGGCGGCATGGTGCCGGGCACGCGCGCGGGCGATTACCCGGGCATGCGTCCCCGCACGCAGCAGGATGGGGCCCAGCAGGGTGGCGCGCAGCAGGGTGGCGCGGCGGGACAGGCGCGCGGCACGGGTGCCGGTGGCGCCACGACGGCCCCCGCCGCCTCGGGCGGGCCGGCCGGCCCCAGCCCCGGCAGCCCGACCGCGACCACGGATCAGCGCCCGCCGGTGCCGCAGCAGCCGCAGGGCCAGCCACCTGTCTCCTATGGCACGCCGCAAAATCCGGACAACCCCGCGGCCGCGGCGGCGCCCGCCCCGACCGGTGCGCCGGCCGCCCAGCCGCAGGTGAGCCCGGGCGCCGCGCAGACCCCTGCCACCCCGCCGCAGCAGCCCGACCGGACGCCCACGCCGCAGCAGCCCTCGGGTGGCACACAGCCGGGCGGCTGAGGCCATCTTCCCACCGGGGCGGCGTTCCTCACGCCGCCCCTTTTCTTGTCTGGAGTATTGCGTGTGTCGTTGCACCAATTGATCGGCCTCACCCTGCGCAGGGCGGACCGTCACGTGCTGGGCCAAGTGGTGGACATCGTATTCGTGCCCGTGACCCCCGGCCCGATCGAGGTGCCGCGCCACCAGGTCGAGGGCGGACTGGTGGCGTGGGCGATGGTGGCGCCCCCGGGTGGCGATGCCCGCCCCATGCCCTTCGAGATCACGCGGCTTGAGCATGACCCCGCGGGTGACGGGATCATCCCCGCCGCCTCAGCCGGCTGAGCGCATGAAAAACGGGCCGGGGCTGATGCCGCCGGCCCGTTTGATATCCTGTGAAATCCTGTTGCGCGCTCAGCGCAGCCCCAGGAAGCCCAGGATGAAGAGGACGATCACGACGGCGCCCACGATATAAACGATGCTGTTCATGGCATATCTCCTTTCCGATGGTGAGCTAACGGGAGTGGCGTGGCACGGTTGCAGCGCCGTCACGTTCAAGGCGCGAAAAATGAACGCCCGGTGGATCACTAAATATGCAATTGCACGCGTATGGGGCGTTTTCAGGCGTGGCGGTCCAGAAATGCCGATTTTCAAAACGTAAAATTTAGTTTGCGCCGCGGCGATGCACGTAACCTCCAGGTGGTTTCACACCCCCCGTGAGGACGCCATGCGCGAACCCAGCCATTCCGTCACCCGCCGCGGCCTGTTGGCCGCCCCCTTGGCCGTCGGGCTGACCGCCCCCTTGGCCGCGCCCGCCCTCGGCCAGCAGGCGCCGATCCGGGTCGGCGTGCTGCATTCGCTGTCGGGCACCATGGCCATCAGCGAGACCGCGCTGCGCGACACCGTGCTGATGATGGTCGAGGCGCAGAACGCGCAGGGCGGGCTGCTGGGCCGGCGGCTGGAGGCCGTGGTGGTGGACCCCGCCTCCAACTGGCCCCTCTTTGCCGAGAAGGCGCGCGAGCTGCTGCAGATTTCGCGCGTGGACGTGACCTTCGGCTGCTGGACGTCCGTCTCGCGCAAATCCGTGCTGCCGGTCTTCGAGGAACTGAACGGGCTGCTCTTCTACCCCGTGCAGTATGAAGGCGAGGAGGAAAGCCGGAACATCTTCTACACCGGCGCCGCCCCAAACCAGCAGGCCATCCCGGCCGTGGAATACCTGCTGGGCGCCGATGGCGGCGAAGCCAAGCGCATCGCGCTGCTGGGCACGGACTATGTCTATCCCCGCACCACCAACCGCATCCTGCGCGGCTTCCTGAACTCCAAGGGCATTCCTGACGCGGACATCCTGGAGGAATACACCCCCTTCGGCCACAGCGACTGGCAGGGCATCGTGGCGCGCGTGAAGCGCTTCGCGGGCGAGGGCAAGAAGACCGCCATCGTCAGCACCATCAATGGCGATGCGAACGTTCCCTTCTACCGCGAGCTGGGCAACCAGGGCATCCGCGCCGAGGACATCCCCTGCGTCGCGTTCAGCGTGGGCGAGGAGGAGCTGGCGGGCATCGACACCCGCCCGCTGGTGGGGCACCTCGCGGCGTGGAACTACTTCATGTCCGTGCAGTCGCCCGCCAACACCGAGTTCCTGACCATGTGGCGCAACTACATCCGCAACCCGCGCCGCGTGACCAACGACCCGATGGAGGCCACCCTCATCGGCTTCAAGATGTGGGCGCAGGCCGTCACCGCCGCGCGCGGCACGGGCGTGGATGCGGTGCGCGAGGCGCTCTACGGGCAGAAGGTGGCGGCGCCCTCGGGCTATGAGGTGGAGATGCACCGCAACCATCACCTCTCGAAGCCGGTGATGATCGGCGAAATCCGCGCCGATGGGCAGTTCGACATCGTCAGCCGCACGCCGACGGCCATCGTGGCCGAGAACTGGTCGCCCTTCATCCCCGAGAACGCGAACCGCCGGCGCTGATGCCAAGCCCAGGGGGCGGCATGCGCCCGCCCCCTTTTCGTGGCGCGAAGAAGGAAGCGGCGGAGTTGATGCCCTGGTTTTTGCTGCGCGGCTTGGCCGCCGCGCTGGCCCTGCTGCTGTTCCTGGCACCCGCCCGGGCGCAGGAATATGAGGCGCTGTTGCCGGGCCTGGCCGGCGGCTTCGCGCAGCAGGCCGAGACGGTGGAGCGGCTTGGCCTGCTGGGCGACCCGCGCGCCATTCCGCTGTTGCAGGCCATGGCGGATGCGCGGCTGCTGCGGCTGGCCGATGGCAGCTTCGCCCCGCAGCAGGGTGCGGCGCCGCCCGAGGGCGCCACGCTGATCCGCATCAACAACCGCGTGCGGGGCGCGCTTCGTGGCGCGCTGGGCCGGCTGCAACTGGTCTCGCCCGACCCGGCCGAGCGGCTGCGCGCCGCGGAGGCCATCCTGCGCAACCGAAGCGCGGCCGACATCCCGTTGATCGAGGCCGCGCTGGCGCGCGAGACGCAGGCGCCCATCCGCGTGCGGCTCGGGCTGGCGCTGGGGGGTGCGCGGCTGGCGTCGGAGGATGTGGCGGTGCGGCGGGAGGGGATCGCGGCGCTGGGCGCCTCCGCCTCGCCCGAGGCGCGGGGACAGTTGCTCGCCGCGCGTGCCGCCAATGCCGAATTGCTGCCGGAAATCGAGGCCGCCATCGCCGCCATTGATCGCCGCCTGCAACTGCGCCGTGCGGCGGAGACGATGTTCCAAGGGCTCTCGCTCGGCTCGGTGCTGCTGCTGGCGGCGCTGGGGCTCGCCATCACCTTCGGCGTGATGGGCGTCATCAACATGGCCCATGGCGAGTTCGTGATGCTGGGCGCCTACACCACCGTGGTGGTGCAGGAACTTTGTCGTGGCATTCCCGAACTCGCGCCGTGGTCGCTTCCCTTGGCCGTGCCGGCCGCCTTCCTGGTGACGGCCGCCATCGGCGCCGCGATGGAGCGCGGGCTGATCCGCCACCTCTATGGCCGCCCGCTGGAGACGCTGCTGCTGACCTTCGGCGTGGGGATGATCCTGCAGCAGGTGGTGCGCCTCACCTTCGGCGCGCAGAACCGCGAAGTCATCAGCCCCGACTGGATGATGGGCACGCTGCTGCTGCCCGGAGGCGTCGCGGTCACGCAGAACCGCCTCTGGATCATCCTCTTCGCATTGGCCGTGCTGCTGGCCTGCTTCGCCGCCATCAGGCTCACGCGCTTCGGGCTGGAGATGCGCGCCGTGGTGCAGAACCGGCGCATCGCGGCCACCATGGGCATCCGCACCGGGCGGGTGGACGCGATGACCTTTGCCTTCGGATCGGGCCTCGCGGGGTTGGCCGGCGTGGCGCTGAGCCAGATTGACAACGTCTCGCCCAATCTCGGCACGGGCTACATCATCGACAGCTTCATGGTGGTGGTGTTCGGCGGCGTGGGGTCGCTGATGGGCACGCTGATCGGGGCTTTCAGCCTGGGGCTGCTGAACAAGGTGCTGGAGCCCTATACGGGCGTGGTGCTGGCCAAGGTGGCGGTGCTGGTCGGCATCATGCTGTTCATCCAGCGCAGGCCCAAGGGCCTGTTCGCGCTGAAGGGGCGCGCGGCCGACCAATGAACCGTCGCCTCGTCCTGCTGCTGTGCGTGCTGGCGCTGGCGGCACTTCCGGCCTTCAACGCGCTGCCGGCCGAGCATCCGCTGCATGTCCCGGATTTCCTCGTGAGCGTGGTGGGCAAGTGGATCTGCTACGCCATTCTCGCCTTGGCCATTGATCTTGCCTGGGGCTATGCGGGCATTCTCTCGCTGGGCCATGGCGCCTTCTTCGCGCTGGGCGGCTACGCGATCGGGATGCACCTGATGCGGCTGATCGGGCCGCGCGGCGTCTATGGCCATCCGGTGCTGCCGGACTTCATGGTGTTCCTGGGCTACACGGAGCTGCCCTGGTATTGGCTGGGCTTCGACTGGTTCGCCTTCGCCTTCCTCATGGCGCTGTTTGTCCCTGGGCTGCTGGCGCTGGTGGTGGGGTGGCTCGCGTTTCGCAGCCGCATCACGGGCGTTTATCTCTCCATCATCACCCAGGCCATGACCTATGCGCTGATGCTGGCCTTCTTCCGCAATGACATGGGCTTCGGCGGCAATAACGGCTTCACCGACTTCAAGGAATTGCTGGGCATGCCGCTCAATACGGCGGGCACGCGGGCCACGCTGTTCTATGCCTCGCTGGCCACGCTGGTGCTGGTGTTCTGGGGCTGCGCGCATCTGACGCAAACCAAGCTCGGCCGCGTGCTGACAGCCATCCGCGATGCCGAGAGCCGCACGCGCTTCCTGGGCTATGACGTGACACAGCACAAGCTCTTCGTCTTCGTGCTCTCGGCCATGATCGCGGGGCTGGCGGGCGCGCTCTATGTGCCGCAGGTGGGCATCATCAACCCCTCAGAATTCTCGCCGGGCAATTCCATCGAGGCGGTGGTGTGGGTGGCCTTCGGCGGCCGCGGCACGCTGGTGGGGGCGGTGCTGGGCGCCTTCTCGGTGAACGCGCTCAAGACCTGGCTGACCTCGGTGGCGCCGGACCTCTGGCTGATCGTGCTGGGGCTGTTGTTCGTCATCGTGACGCTGCTGCTGCCCAAGGGGCTCATCGGCCTGCTGCGGAGGCGCCAGCCATGAGCACCGCGGGCCTTTATGTGGACGGCGTCACCGTCACCTTCGACGGCTTTCGCGCGCTGAACAACCTCTCCCTGCTGGTCGAACCCGGTGAGTTGCGCGCCGTCATCGGCCCCAATGGCGCGGGCAAGACGACGATGATGGACGTCCTCACCGGCAAGACACGGCCCGACACCGGCATCGTCCGCTTCGCCGCGCGGGACCTGACGCGGCTGGACGAAGCCGCCATCGCCATGCTGGGCATCGGGCGGAAATTCCAGAAGCCCACCGTCTTCGACGCGCTGACCGTCTTCGAGAATCTGGAGCTGGCGTTGAAAGCCCCGCGCGGGCCCATCGCCTGCCTGCGCTGGGTGCTGTCGGGCCAGGCGCGCGCGCGCATCGAGGCCACGATGGAACAAATCGGCCTCACCGCCCGGCGCGAGGACCTGGCCGGGCTGCTCAGCCACGGCCAGCGCCAATGGCTCGAGATCGGCATGCTGCTGATGCAGGAACCCGAACTCCTGCTGGTGGACGAACCCGTGGCCGGCATGACCGACCATGAGACCGAGCAGACCGCCGCCCTGCTGCGCGGCATCGCGGGCACGCGCAGCGTGGTGGTGGTGGAGCACGATCTGGAATTCGTCCGCGCGCTCGATTGCCGGGTCACGGTGCTGCACGAGGGCAGCGTGCTGTCCGAGGGCTCCATCACCCATGTGCAGGCCGATCCGCGCGTCATCGAAGTCTATCTGGGGCGCTGAGCGATGCTGAGTGTCGAAGGCGTGGACCTCTCCTATGGCGCGAGCCGCTGCCTGCGGGGCGTTTCGCTCGCCGTGCAGCCGGGCCAAGTGGCGGCCGTGCTGGGGCGCAACGGGGTGGGCAAGTCCTCGCTGCTGCGGGCGATCATGGGGCTGGAGCGCATCCAGGGCGGGCGCATCACCTGGGAGGGGCGGAACCTCGCGGGCCTCTCGCCCGCCGATCGCGCGCGGGCGGGCATCGGCTATGTGCCGCAGGGGCGCGAGATCTTTCCCTTCCTGACGGTGCAGGAAAACCTGGAGACGGCGCTGGCCGCCGCCCCGCGCGGCAGCAAGGTGGACCCGGAGGTGTTCGACCTCTTTCCCATCCTGCGGCAATTCCTGCGGCGGCGGGGAGGCGACCTTTCTGGCGGGCAGCAACAGCAGCTCGCCATCGCGCGAGCGATGACGGCGCGGCCTCGCCTGCTGATCCTGGACGAGCCGACAGAGGGCATCCAGCCCAACGTCATCAAGGACATCGGCCGCGTGATCCGTCACCTCGCGCGGGACCGCAACTTCGCGGTGGTGCTGGTCGAGCAGTATTTCGAATTCGCGCGCGACCTCGCGGACCACATCACGGTGATGGTCCGCGGCGAGGTGGCGCTGGCCGGCCCCACCGAGGCGTTGGACGAGGCCGCGGTGCGCCGGCTGCTGACGGTCTGAGCTAAAGCTCGGGTCGCTGGTCCAGGTAGAGCCGCTGCACCAGGATCATCACCACCACCATCAGCGGCGTGGCCACCAGCACGCCCATGAAGCCGAAGAGCGTGCCGAAGACCAGCACGGCCATGATGGTCAGCAGCGGCGGCAAGGCCACCGCCCAGCGCTGGATCAGCGGCGTGATCACCTCGCCCTCCAGCTGCTGCACGGCGATGCACAGCAGCAGGACATAGAGCGCCTGCATCGCCCCCTGCGAGAAGGCGAAGATGACGGCGATGGCCGTGAACAGTGTGGCGCCGATGAAGGGCACGAAGCCCAGCAGCCCCGCCAGCACGCCGAGCGAGGCCGCCATGGGCACGCCCAGCAGCCATAGCCCCACGCCGCTCAGCACGCCGATCACGGTCATGGACATCACCTGGCCCAGCAGCCAGCCTTGCAGGCCCTCGCCCGCCGCGCGCATCGCATCCGCCACGCGCGGCCGCAGGTCATGCGGCATGAGCGAGACGAAGCCGCGCAGGTAGAAGCCGGGTGTCGCGGCCAGGTAGACGCCCATGAAGCCGATCAGCACCGCGTTCACCACGCCGCCCACGCCGATGCCGACATAGGCCGCGAGGCTGGCCCAGGGCACGGTCGCGGTGGCATCGGCCGGGTCGCCGAGGATTTCACGCAGGCCGATGCCGAGGCCGGAATCCTCGCGCAGCCAGGTGTCGGCGGCGTCCAGCGCCTCGGGCAGGGCGGTGCGGAGTTCGTTCACCTCGCGCACCATCTGCGGGCCCATCAGGGCCACCACGCCAAGCAGCAGCGCCGGTATGCCCAGCACCACCACAGCCAGCGCCAGCCCGCGCGGCAGCCCCGTCAGGCGCGACAATGCGTTCGCCAGGACCGCGCCGGCGGTGGCCAGCAGGATGCCGGCGAAGAGCAGCAGCAGCACATGGGACAGCAGCCATAACAGCGCGAAGGCGCTGGCCACGGCGCCGAACTGGGTGAGGCGGCGCGTGAAATCGTCGAGGCGGGGCAGGGGGTATTCCTTCGCGGTGCGTGGTCCGTCGCTGCAACGCGCTACCTTGGGTGGGCGTTGCCCCGCGGCTTTGACATTCCCGCGACCCATCGCCGCCGTGGAAATGCCACCCGCGCCGCCCATATGCGCGGTCATGACCGAAGGACGCCCCGCTTGATCGAAACCGTCGAAGCCTGGCTCACGGCCCATGGCGGCTGGGCGCCTCTCGTGGTGTTCCTGCTCACCTTCCTTGAATCCTTGCCCGGCGTGAGCCTGCTCGTGCCGGCCACGGCGCTGCTGGTGATGACCGGGGCGCTGCTGGGCGCGGGCACGCTCGACCCCTGGGGGGTGCTGGGCGGCGCCATCGCGGGCGCCATATTGGGCGATGCGGTGGGGTTCTGGCTGTCGCGCTGGCTGGGGCCGCGGGCGGTGCGGCGCATCCTGCCGCGCAGCCAGCGGCGCAACTATGCGCGCGGCCTGCTGCTGTTCCGCCGCTGGGGCTGGGCCGCGGTGTTCTTCGGCCGCTTCCTCGGGCCCATGCGGGCGGTGTCCCCCCTGCTGGCCGGCGTGGCGCGCATGCGGGAGCGGCATTTCCAGTCCGCCAACATTGCCTCGGCCTTCCTCTGGGCGCCGGCCATGCTGCTGCCGGGCTATGCGGCGGCGCGCGGGCTGGAACAGGTGGCGGCCTCCGACCACCCCTTGCTGCTGGGCGCGGCCCTGCTGGCGCTCGGGGGCCTCGCCTGGTGGGGATGGCGGCGCTGGCAGCGGCGCAACCTGCCGGCGGAGTGACCAGCCGCGCGTGACGAAGGGTAACCCCCTGCTGGCCAGGACGGGGCGGCGCGTTATCTGCGAAGCATGACCTTCGCCCTTCCACGTCGCACGCTTCTGGCGGTGCCCGCGCTGATCCTCGCCCGCCCCGGTGCCGCCCAGGAGAATGTCGTCGCCGCGGCGGCTCGGCTGGAACCGCTGCGCGGGCTGATCGTGGCCCGCCAGGGCGAGGCATTGCTGGAACACCGCTTCGCCGGCCCCGCGCTGGACCGGCCGGTGAATGTGAAATCCGTCTCCAAGGCCATCATCGCCGCCCTTGCGGGCGCGGCCATCGCGCGCGGGCTGCTGGAGGGGCCGGACCAGCGCATCGCCCCCATCCTCGCCGACCGGCTGCCGCGCGACGCCGACCCGCGGCTGCAGCGCATCACGCTGGACCACCTGCTCTCGATGCGGGCGGGGCTGGAGCGAACCTCGGGCGTGAACTACGGGCGCTGGGTGACGAGCCCGGACTGGGTGCGCCACGCGCTGGCGCGGCCCTTCGTGGCGGAGCCGGGCGGGCCCATGCTGTATTCGACGGGCAATTCGCATCTGGTTTCGGCGATCCTGACACGCGTCGCGCGCCGCTCCACCCATGCGCTGGCGGAGGAATGGCTGGGCCGGCCGCTCGGCATCGCGATCCCGCCCTGGCCGCTCGACCCGCAGGGCATCTTCTTCGGCGGCAATGACATGCTGCTTTCACCCAGGGCCATGCTGGTCTTTGGCGAGATGATCCGCGCGGGCGGCGTTCACGAGGGCCGGCGCGTGCTGCCCGAGGCCTGGGTGGCCACCTGCTTCGCGCCGCGCACGGCCTCCGCCTTCACAGGGGCCGCGCATGGCTATGCCTGGTTCACCGCGCCCGGCGCCGGGCCGGTGCGGCATTATGCCTGGGGTTTCGGCGGGCAGATGATCCATGTGGTGCCCTCGCTCGGCGCCACGGTGGTGATGACCTCCGACCCCACCCAGCGCTCGGGCGGGGCGCAGGGCCATGCGCGGGCGCTGCATGGCCTGATGGAAGAAGCCATCCTGCCCATGCTGGCACGCGGCTGAGGCGCGGCAGGCCTCACCAGAAGGGAAGCTGATGGCCGTGCCGCAGAAGGGCCGCCAGCAGCGAAGCGGCCCCCGCCGCGGCCAGCGCGAGGTTCCACCCGCGGGCAGGCCACCGCCGCAGGGTCGCGAGGAGTGCCCCGACCGTCCAGCCGCCCGTCAGCGCGACGAGCAGCGTGGCGTAGAGGGGCCCGGACAGATCATACGCGCCGCCGCCGATGCCCGGCGAGCGGGTGCCACCGAAATCGCCCAGCATGCCGAACAGCACGGCCGTCGGTGCGCCCAGGAGGATGATCCAGGCGAGGAATGCCCTGCCGCTCATCGCCGCGGCGCCTTGCCGTCAGCGAAGGTGGATGATGTGAGGCGGCTGCGCGCCCTGGCCCTTGGGCGACATCTCGGCATGGGCTGTCCTTCGGGGCTTTCCGGGACGGCAGGCTAGACGGCAAAGCCCGGCGGGGAAACGCGTCGCCCTCCGTTTGGGGCGGCGAGGGGCGCCGATCGCGCCGCCAGGGACGAGGCGGGCAAACCAGCGGTGGACGCTAAACGCCCAGGCGGAGCCCAAGGTTTCCGGCGTCAACGCATGGGTTGCAGCCCCCTGCCGCATGGCTTTTCCTGCCGGCCCAACCGGCTGGGAAGGAGACCGCCATGCCTCGCCTGGCGCCTGTCATTGCCGCCCTGGCATGGCTTTGCCTCGGCCAACCCGCCGCTGCCCGCCTGGTCATCGCCTGCGGCGCGGTGGGGACGGAGGCCGCGCTGTGCCGCGAGGGCGCCGAGGCCTGGGCCCGCGCGGAGGGGCGTGAGGTCGCGCTGGTCGCCATGCCGGCCGGCAGCACCGAGCGCCTGGCGCTGATCCAGCAGCTCCTCGCCGCGCGGTCGGCGGACATTGATGTCTTCCAGCTCGACATCGTCTGGCCGGGCATCCTGGCGCGGCACCTGCTGGACCTTGGCCCGCACCTTCCGCCGGAGGAGGTGGCGGCGCACCTGCCCGCGCTCATCGCCAACAACACGGTCGGCGGGCGGCTGGTGGCGCTGCCATGGTTCGCCAATGCCGGGCTGCTCTACTACCGCGCGGACCTGCTGGCGCGGCATGGGCGCGGCGTGCCGGAAAGCTGGGAGGCGCTGGAGGCGACGGCGCGGCACATCCAGGCCGCCGAGGGCGGCTGGGGCCTCGTCTTCCAGGGCCGCGCCTATGAGGGGCTGACGGTGAACGCGCTGGAATGGCTGCACGCCGCCGGCGCGGGCCGCATCGTGGAACCTGATGGCCGCGTGAGCATCGCGACGCCGGAGGCCGCCGCCGTGCTGCGCCGCGCGGCCGGCTGGGTCGGCACCATCGCGCCGCGCGGCGTGCTGAACCATGCGGAGGAGGATGCGCGCGGCATCTTCCAATCCGGCCAGGCCGTCTTCATGCGGAACTGGCCCTATGCCTGGCCGCTGCTGGAGGCGGAGGGCAGCGCCGTCGCGGGCCGCGTGGGCGTCGCCCCCCTGCCGGGCGGCGGCGCGGTGCTGGGAGGCGAGCAACTGGGCGTCTCGCGCCATTCGCGCCAGCCCGAGGCGGCCATCAGCCTGGTACGGCACCTGACCAGCGCGGCCGAGCAGCGGCGCCGCGCGCTGGCGGCCGGGGCGCCGCCCACACGTCCCGCGCTGTATGAGGACGCCGAATTGCAGGCCGCCAACCCGGCCTTCGCCTTGCTCGCCGCCGCGCTGGAGGGGGCGGTGGCGCGGCCATCGGCCGTCACGGGCAACCGCTACAACCAGGTCTCGGCCGAGTTCTGGAACGCGGTGCACAACACGCTCTCGGGCCGGCTGGAGGCGGAGGTCGCCCTGGCCCGTCTCGACCGCATCCTGGCGCGGGTGGGGCGCGACGGCCAATGGTGACGCCGCGCACCGCCTGGCTGTTCCTGGCCCCCGCGCTGCTGGTGCTGGCGCTGGTGGCGGGCTGGCCGCTGGGGCGCACCATCTTCTTCTCGCTGACCGATGCGCGGCTGGATGCGCTGGAGGAATGGCGCTTCCTCGGCCTGTCCAACTACGCCTTCCTGCTGACGGACCCCGACTGGTGGGGCGCGGTCTGGGTGACGCTGATCTTCGCCGTGGTGTCGGTGTCCATCGAGACAATGCTGGGCCTCGTCATCGCGCTGACGCTGAACGCGCGGATGCAGGGCAGGGGGCTGGTGCGGGCGGCCATGCTGGTGCCCTGGGCCATTCCCACCGTGGTCTCGGCGCAGATGTGGGCCTGGATGCTGCATGACCAGCACGGCGTGGTGAATGCGGCGCTGCTGGGAATGGGCGTGATCGCGCAGCCGCTGGCCTGGACGGCGGAGCCGGGCCTGGCGCTGGCCGCCGTCATCGCGGTGGATGTGTGGAAGTCCACGCCCTTCATGGCGCTGCTGACGCTGGCCGCGCTGCAACTCGTGCCCAATGAATTGTATGAGGCCGCGAAGGTGGACGGGCTCGGCCCCGTCGGCACCTTCTTCCGCATCACCCTGCCGCTGATCTGGCCCGCGCTGCTGGTGGCCATCCTGTTCCGCACGATGGATGCGCTGCGCGTCTTCGACCTGATGTATGTGCTGACGGGCAACAGCCGCGCCACGGCCTCCATGTCCGTCCATGCGCGGCAATTGCTCGTGGACTTCCAGGATGTGGGCTATGGCTCGGCGGCTGCCACCATGGTGGCGCTGGTGGTGGCGCTGGTGGCTGTGGCGCTGGTGACGCTCGGGCGGCTTCGGCTTTCGCCGGCGGGGCGGGCATGAGGCGCGTGGCGGGCCGGTTGGGCTTCGCGGCGCTGGTCGCGCTGATCCTGTTCTACACGCTGTTCCCCTTCTACTGGGCGGTGGTGTCCTCGCTGAAGTCGGGGGCAGATCTCTTCCTGGTGGAGGCCTGGCCGCGCGCGCCCGCCTGGGGGAACTATGCGGCGGTGTTCCAGGAGCAGCCCTTCGGGCGGAACATCCTGAATTCCGTGTTCGTGGCGGGGACGGTGGTGCTGGTCTCGCTGGCGCTGGCGGCCTCGGCGGCCTTCGCCCTGGCGCGCGTGAGTTTCCGCGGGCGGGGCCTGCTGCTGGGCACGCTGCTCTGCGTCTCCATGTTCCCGCAGGTCGCGGTGCTGTCGGGGCTGTTCGAGCTGATCCGGGCGTTGGGTCTCTACAACAACCTGCTGGGGCTGGTGCTGAGCTACCTCATCTTCACGCTGCCCTTCACCATCTGGGTGCTGACCGCCTTCCTGCGGGAATTGCCGCTGGAACTGGAGGAGGCGGCGGCGATGGATGGCGCCACACCCTTCGTCACGCTGACGCGCATCTTCCTGCCGCTGATGGCGCCCGCCATGGTGACGACCGGCCTGCTCGCCTTCATCGCGGCCTGGAACGAGTTCCTCTTCGCACTCACGCTCACGCTGACGAACGAGATGCGCACCGTGCCCGTCGCCATCGCGATGATCACGGGGTCGAGCCGCTATGAATTGCCCTGGGGGCTTATCATGGCGGCTTCCGTCATCGTGACCGTGCCGCTGGTGCTGCTGGTGCTGGTGTTCCAGCGGCGGCTGGTGGCAGGGCTGACGGCGGGTGCGGTGAAGGGTTGAGACAAGCCCGTGGCGCAACCTTGGACAGGGCTCCGCGCTGATGAGGTGACGCGGGACCTGCTGCGGCCTGTGCCGCGCGCACCGCCGGGGAAGCCAGGAGTATTGCCGTGTTCGACCAGTTCAATGCCGCCGCGCGAAGTGTCGTGCTGATGTTCTCCTGGGCGCCGCCATTGGTTGTCAGTGCCGGCGTGCTGATCGTGGCGGTCCTGGTCGCGCTGGCGCTGCATCGGCTCGTTTTCCGCGGCATGACGCGGCTGGTGCGGGACCGGGACCTGTTCTGGCGTTCCATCGTGGCGCGGACGCGGGGCCTCACGCGGCTCGCCATCATCATGTTCTGCCTGTCCATCGCCGCCGGCATCGCGCCGCTCACCCGCGTCGAGACCAGCATGGTGCGCCATTTGCTGCTGATCTGTTTCATCTTCCTGGTGGGCTGGGTCGCGCGCACGGCCATCCACATCTGGTCCACCCTCTATCTGCGCCGCTTCAAGCTGGACGCGGAGGACAACCTGCTCGCCCGCAAGCACACCACCCAGCTCAGCATCCTGAAGCGGGTGGCGACGCTGCTGGTGCTGGTGCTGACCTTCGCGGCCGCGCTGATGACCTTCGACGGCGTGCGGCAATATGGCGTGAGCCTGCTGGCCTCGGCCGGTGCCGCGGGCATCGTGGTGGGCTTCGCCCTGCAGCCGCTGCTGCGGAACCTGGTGGCGGGCATCCAGCTCGCCATCACCCAGCCCATCCGCATCGATGACGCGGTGATCGTGGAGAATGAGTGGGGCAATGTGGAGGAAATCTCCTCCACCTATGTCGTGGTGCGGCTGTGGGACTGGCGCCGGATGGTGCTGCCGCTGACCTATTTCATCGAGACGCCCTTCCAGAACTGGACGCGCGAGAGCTCCTCCCTGCTCGGCACCGTGATCATCCATGTGGACTACACGGCGCCGGTCTCCGCCATGCGCCGCAAGCTGGAGGAGATCGCGGCGGCGTCGGCCCTGTGGGACCGCCGCGTGGCCGGGCTGCAGGTGCTGGAATTGCGGCAGGACACGATGGAAATCCGCATGCTGGTGAGTGCCACCAGCGCCGGCCGCGCCTTCGACCTGCGCTGCGAGGTGCGGGAGAAGCTCATCGCGTGGCTGCAGGCGGAGTATCCGGGCGCCCTGCCGCGTCGCCGCACCGAGATCGCGAGCCTGCCGGAGGGCGCGGCCTGGCTGCCCGATGCGGCGCCGAAGCCGCGCGCGACCGTGGAGGGGAATTGAGGCGCGGGCCTCAATTCGCGGAGGCGGTGGGCCGGATGGTGATCTCGGTCGTGTCCACATTCGCTGGCGCCTCGATCACCTGGCGCACGGCGCGGGCGATGTCGGCCGGCTGCAGGGCCGTGGCACGGTAGCTTTCCATTATCGCCAGGGTCTCGGCGTGGGTGATGCTGGAGGCCAGTTCGCTCTCGACCACGCCAGGATTGACGCAGGTGACGCGGATGTTCCGGCTTTCCTGCCGCAACCCGTCGGAAATGGCGCGGACGGCGAACTTGGTGGCGCAATAGACCGCCGCCGTCGGCACCACCTGCAAGGCCCCGATCGAGGCGATGTTGATGACATGGCCGCTGCCCTGCGCCTCCATGACCGGCAGGACGGCGCCGATGCCCCACAGCACGCCCTTGATGTTGACGTCCACCATCCGCTCCCACTCATCCTGCTGGACGGCCGCGAGGGGCGAGAGCGGCATCACGCCCGCATTGTTGATCTGCACGTCCACGCGGCCCCATTTCTCCACCGCCGCCTGCACGAAGGCGGCCATGGAAGGGCGGGAGGTGACATCCAGTCGCTGCGCCTCGGCGGTGCCGCCCGCGGCACGAAGCTGCGTGGCGATGGCCTCGATGCGGTCCAGCCGGCGCGCGCCCAGCAGCACCTTGGCACCCGCGCCCGCCAATTCCCGAGCCAGGCCTTCGCCGATGCCGCTGGAGGCGCCCGTGATGACGATGATCTTGTCCATGTCCATCTCCTTGAACGGTGTGTGGGAACAGATGGACCCGGCGGATTGGTGCTGGTATCCGCCTTTCGCTGGACTGGGTGGTTAGTGACGCTGGACAATGACGACCGACCTCAACCTCCTGCCGCTGTTCCTGGCCGTGGGGCAGGAACGCAGTTTCCGCGCCGCCGCGGACCGGCTGGGCGTGACGCGCTCCGCCGTGAGCCAGGCGATCCGGCGGCTGGAGGATGGGCTCGGCATCGCGCTGGTGATGCGGACCACGCGTTCCGTCCATCTGACGGAGGCGGGGGAACGCCTGCACGCCGCCCTCTCGCGCCCGTTGGGCGAGGTGGCGCAAGCCCTGGAGGATGTGGCGGCGCAGGACGCGCCGCATGGCCTGCTGCGGATCGCGGTCACCTCCATCGCGCAGCGTTTTCTCTCGGGGCCGCTCATCGCCTCCTTCGCGGCCGCCCATCCGGGCGTCACCCTCGACGTGACGGTGACGGATGAGGAATTCGATATCGTCGCCACGGGCCATGACGCCGGCGTCCGGCTGGGCGAGGTGATCGCGCAGGACATGATCGCCATCCCCATCACCGGCGAGCAGCGCGAGATGGCGGTCGCAAGCCCGGCCTACCTGGCGGCGCATGGCGCGCCCGCGCATCCGCGCGAGCTGGTGCGTCACCGCTGCATCGGCTGGCGCCCCGCGCCCCATCTGCCGCCCTATCGCTGGGAATTCGCGGAGGGTGGCGTTCCCTTCGACGTGGCGGTCGAGCCGCAGGTCACCACCAATGATCTGACGCTGATGCTGCGTACCGCACTGGCGGGGGGCGGGATCACCTTCGCGCCGGAGGATGTCTTCCGGCCCTATATCGACGCGGGGGAATTGGTGCCGCTGCTGGGCGACTTCCTGCCGCCCTTCCCGGGCTTCTTCCTGTATTTCCCGCAGCGTCACCACATGGCGCCCAAGCTGCGGGCGCTGATCGAGCACGTGCGACGGGCTGGTGTCGCATGAGGGGGCGCGCGGCGCGGCTGTGGGGCGGTTTCAGGCAAGCCGCGATGGGAGAGCTGGCATGATGGCTCCGGCGGTAGGATTCGAACCTACGACCAACGGATTAACAGTCCGCTGCGCTACCGCTGCGCCACGCCGGATCATGCGGTGGCGGGCTGATACCAGAGGCCGCCCGGTCCCGCAACACACCCCCCTGCCTTCATGTGCGGAAAGCGACGAGGAGGATGGGGTGCGCTGGAGGTCCGGGGCGGAATTGAACCGCCGTAGAGGGTTTTGCAGACCCTTGCCTGACCACTCGGCCACCGGACCCCATGCGGGCGCTGTATCGAATGCCCGGCGCCCGGGGTCAAGCGTCCCGGCTTTCCGCGCCGCGCCCAGGCCCGTATAAGCGCCCCCGGAAAGGCAGGATGTGACGATGAACGCGCAGACCCAGGCGGAACAGGCAGGGCTTCCCGCAGGCATGGAGGCGCGTCCGCACGACCACGCGGCGGCGCGCCGGCTGATGGTGCTGGGGCAGATCACCCCCAATGGCGTGATTGACCCGCTGCTGATCGAGGCCCTGCGCGAGGTCCCGCGCGAGGCCTTCCTGCCCCCCGCGCTCGCCGTGCGCGCCTATGCCGACGAACACCTGGCGCTGGGCGGCGGACGCGTAATGCTCTCGCCCATGGTCCTGGCACGCATGATCCAGCTGACCATGCCCCAGCCCGGCGAGCGCGCCCTCGTGCTCGGGGCCGGCGTGGGCTATGGCGCGGCCGTGCTGGCGCGGATGGGGTTGTCCGTCACGGCCATCGAATCCGACGCCCGGCTGGGTGACGCGGCGCGGCGCGGCTTCGCGGCCGCGGGCCTCGCCCAGGCGCCGGAATGGATCGAGGGCGCCCCCGCCGCGGGGATGCCCGGCGGCGCCCCCTGGCGCCTCATCCTGATCGAGGGCGCGGTGGCAGCACTGCCCGAGGCGCTGACCCACCAGCTGGGCGAGGGCGGGCGGCTGGCCCTGCTGCGGGCCGGCGAGGCGGGCGGCCCCGTGGCCCGTGGCGTGCTGATCCGCCGTGCCGGCGGGGGCTTGAGCGAAAGCTGGGCCTTCGAGACCGCCTCCCACCCCCTGCCGGATTTCGCCGCCCCGCCGCGCTTCAGCTTCTGAAAAAGCGGTCATGTTTCCCTGCCCCGACTGACGGTTGGGGCAGATTCGTCAGAGTGGCGCGGCGTTTCGCGCCGGTTTAGTGTGCGGGGCATGTCCGACCGCACGCTCCGCCCCCTTCCGGCGCACCCTGCCGCACGCCCACAGCACTCCCTGGCCCGCGCCGCACGCCCGCGAATCGGCTGGGCGATCGCCGGGCTGGCCATGGCCGGGGCATGGCTGATCGCCACCCCTGCTTCCGCGCAGACCCTGCAGGAGGCGCTGGCGCGCGCCTACAGCAACAACCCCACCCTGCTCGCCGCCCGCGCCCAGCTGCGCGCCGTGGACGAGAACGTGCCCCAGGCCCTGGCCGGCTGGCGGCCGACCGTGGTGCTGAGTGGCTCGGTCGGCACCGCGCAGACCCGGGTGGACCAGCAGGGCCGCTCCACCACCGTGGAACGCTCCCCCACCGCGCTGACCGCGACCGTCACCCAGCCTCTCTACCGCGGCGGGCGGACCGTGGCGCAGACGCGCCAGGCCGAGAACGCGGTGCTGGCCCAGCGCGCCCGCCTGCTGGCCACCGAGCAGCAGGTGCTGGGCGAGGCGGTGAACGCCTATATCTCCGTGATCCAGCAGGCGGAGCTGGTGCGGCTGAACGTGAACAATGAGCAGGTGCTCTCCCGCCAGCTCCAGGCCACCAATGAGCGTTTCCGGGTGGGCGAGATCACCCGCACCGACGTGGCCCAGGCCGAAAGCCGGCTGGCCGGCGCGCGGACCAGCCGCACCCAGGCCGAGGGCAACCTCCAGGTGGCGCGCGCCACCTTCCAGCGGGTGGTGGGCGAGGCGCCGGGTCGCCTCGTGAACCCGCAGCCGCTGCGCGTGCCCGTGACCAGCGCGGCCGAGGCCCAGGCGCTGGCCGCCACCAACAACCCGACCGTGGTGGCCGCGCTCTTCGCCGCCGCCGGCGCGCGCGACAACATTGACGTGCAGATGTCCACCCTGATGCCCACCCTCTCCGCCTCGGCCCAGGCCTTCCGGCAGGAGAACCAGCAGACGGCGGGCAACACCACCACGGGCGGCCAGGCCACGCTGAACCTCTCGGTGCCCATCTTCCAGGGCGGGGCCGAGCACGCGCTGGTGCGCCAGGCGCGCCAGACCGCCCAGCAGAGCCTGCAACAGGTGGACGAGGCGCGGCGCCTGGTGGCGCAGCAGGCCGCCTCCAACTGGGAAAGCCTGCGCAGCGCCCGCGCCACGGTGGAGAGCGTCCGCTCCCAGATCCGCGCGGCCGAGATCGCGCTGGACGGCGTGCAGCGCGAGGCCATCGTGGGCAGCCGCACCACCCTCGATGTGCTGAACGCCGAGCAGGAATTGCTGAACGCGCGCACCAACCTTGTTAACGCGCTGGCCACGGTCATCAACGCATCCTACGCGCTGGCCGGGTCCATCGGCCGCCTGACGGCGCAGGATCTGGGGCTGCCGGTGGAGCAATATGACATGACGGCCTATTACAACGCCGTGCGGAACCGCTGGGTGGGCCTCGGGGATTACTCCATCCCCGCCGCCGCGCGGCGCTGACGACATGGCCGCCACACCTCCGTCGGGCTCCGGCGCGGACCCCTCGATGGACGACATCCTCGCCTCGATCCGCAAGATCCTGAACGAGGATGAGGCCCAGCCGGCGGCGGCCACCGCCCCGGCCGCGGTGGAGGCCGGGGAGGAGGCGCTCGACCTTACGCCCGACATGATGATCGCGCCGCCTGAGGTTGCGCCGCCGCCCGCCCCGCCCCAGCTCCTGCAGATGGAGCCAGCGCCCCCGCCCATGCCGCCACCGCCCGCCCCCCTGCCGGAGCCGCCTGCCGCACCCATGCTGGTCTCTGCGCCCGCGGCGGCCGCGGCGGCGGCGGCGTTGGGCCAGCTTTCCCGCGCGGTGGCGCAGGATCGCGCGGCCATCATCTCCCGCGCGCCTGGCCTCTCCATCGAGGATGTGGTGCGCGAGGAATTGCGGCCCCTGCTGAAGGAATGGCTGGACACCCATCTGCCACCCCTGGTGGAACGCCTGGTGCGCGCCGAGATCGAGCGCGTGATGTCCCGCGCCGGCTGAGGCGCGGCGCCATCCGCGCCGTTCAGCCCAGACAGGCCGCGCGCACCCCTTGACGCGCGCGCCCGCGCGGTGGACCTCTGGTCCATGCTCGACAAGGCCTTCGACCCAGCCACGCTGGAAGCCCGACTCTACGCCGCCTCGGAAGCCTCCGGCGCCTTCCATGCCGATCCGTCGCGCGCGGCCGCGCCCTACACCATCGTCATCCCGCCGCCCAACGTCACGGGCAGCCTCCATATCGGCCATGCGCTGAACAACACCCTGCAGGACGTGCTGGTGCGCTTCCGCCGCATGCAGGGGCGCGACGCGCTGTGGATGCCCGGCACCGACCATGCGGGCATCGCCACCCAGATGGTGGTGGAGCGCCTGCTGGCCACGGAGGGGAAGAAGCGCCAGGAGATGGGGCGCGAAGCCTTCCTGGAGCGCGTCTGGCAATGGAAGGGCGAGAGCGGCGGCACCATCACCCGCCAGCTGCGCCGCCTGGGTGCTTCGCTCGACTGGGAGCGTGAGCGCTTCACCATGGATGAGGGGCTTTCGGCCGCCGTGCTGGAGGTCTTCGTCCGCCTGCACAAGGAAGGGCTGATCTACCGCGACACGCGGCTGGTGAACTGGGACCCGGTGTTCCAATCCGCCATCAGCGACCTCGAGGTGGAAAGCCGCGAGGTGAAGGGCAACCTCTGGACGCTGCGCTATCCTGTGGAGGGGCAGCCCGGCCGCTTCATCCGCGTGGCCACCACCCGCCCCGAGACCATGCTGGGCGATACCGCGGTGGCCGTGCACCCGGAAGATTTGCGCTTCGCGGACCTCGTGGGCAAGTTCGCCATCCTGCCGCTGACCGGCCGGCGCATTCCCATCGTCGCCGACACCTATTCGGACCCGGAGAAGGGCACCGGGGCAGTGAAGATCACGCCCGCGCACGACTTCAACGACTATGAGGTGGGCCGACGCCACGACCTGCCCATGCCCTCGGTGCTGGACGCCGAGGCGCGGGTGATGCTGGGCGAGATCGAGGCCGAGCTTGCCGCCGTGGAGGGCGTGGCCGACCCGGGCTTCGTGCGGTCGCTGGCGGGCATGGACCGCTTCGCCGCCCGCAAGGCCATCCTGGCGGAACTGGAACGCCTGGAATTGCTGGAGGCCACCGAGCCGCACACCCATCAGGTGCCGCATGGCGACCGCTCGGGCGTGCCCATCGAGCCGCGGCTGACGCTGCAATGGTATTGCGACGCGGCCACGCTGGCGAAGCCCGCCATCGCGGCGGTGGAGGATGGCCGCACGCAATTCGTGCCGCGGCAATACGAGAACCTCTTCTTCGCCTGGATGCGCGACATCCAGCCCTGGTGCGTCTCGCGCCAGCTCTGGTGGGGGCATCGCATCCCGGCCTGGTATGGGCCGGATGGGCAGGTCTTCGTGGAGCGCAGCGAGGCCGAGGCGCTCTCCGCCGCCGCCGCGCATTACGGCCACGCCGTGGAACTGACGCGCGACCCGGACGTGCTGGACACTTGGTTCAGCAGCGCGCTCTGGCCCTTCTCGACGCTGGGCTGGCCTGAGCAGACGGCTGAACTCAGGAAGCACTACCCGACCGACGTGCTGGTGACAGGCTTCGACATCATCTTCTTCTGGGTCGCCCGGATGATGATGATGGGGCTGCACTTCATGGAGGGCGAGGTGCCCTTCAAGCATGTCGTCATCCATGGCCTGGTGCGCGACGCGCGCGGCCAGAAGATGAGCAAGTCCAAGGGCAATGTGCTGGACCCGCTGGAGCTGATCGACCAGCACGGCGCCGATGCGGTGCGCTTCACGCTGTGTGCGCTGGCCTCGCCCGGGCGCGACGTGAAGCTCGACCCGCAGCGGCTGGAGGGCTACCGCGCCTTCGCCACCAAGCTGTGGAATGCGGCGCGCTTCCTGGAGATGAACGGCGTGCGGGTGGATGCCTCCTGGCGGCCCGAGGGCGCCCAGGGCGTGCTGGCGCGCTGGCTGCTGGCCAAGGCCGATGACGCCGCGCGCGATGCGACGGCGGCGCTGGAGGCCTTCCGCTTCGACGACTACGCCAGCACGCTCTACGGCTTCACCTGGAACACCTATTGCGACTGGTTCATCGAGTTCGCGAAGCCCGTGCTGAACGGCCCCGATGGGCCTGAGAAGGACGAGGTGCGGGGTGTCGCGCAATATGTGCTGGGGCAGGTGCTGCGGCTGCTGCACCCGGTGATGCCCTTCATCACGGCGGAGCTGTTCGAGAAGCTGGGCTATGGCGAGGCCGTGGCGCTGACCACCGCTGCCTATCCGAAGGCCGAAGGGCAGGGGGCGGCGAGCGCCGAGGTGGACCTCGCCATCGCCGCCATCACCGCCATCCGCTCCGCGCGCTCGGCGCTGAACGTGCCGGCCGCGGCGGTGCTGCCGCTGCGCGTGGGGCAGGGGAGTGCCGCGGCACTCCAGGCGCTGCGCGACTTCGCCCCGCAGATCATGCGCCTGGCGCGCGTGGAGGCGCCGCAATTCGTGGCCGACGCCGCCGAGGGCGCGGGGCCGGGGGCGAGTGCCGTGGCGGTTGACGTGCCGCTCTTCCTGCCGCTTTCGGGCGTGGTGGATCTGGCCGCCGAAGCCAAGCGCCTCGCCAAGGATCGCGCGAAGGCCGAGGCCGAGCGCGCCAAGCTCGAAGCCAAGCTCGCCAACCCGGGCTTCCGCGCCAAGGCCGAGGAGGCCGTCATCGCCGAGACCGAGCAACGGCTCACCGACGCCGCCGCCGAGGTCGCGCGCCTCGACGCCGCGCTCACCCGTATTTCCAGCTGACCATCGAGGAAACAGCCAATGACCACCTGGGACAAATCCCGCCTGCCCAGCCGCCATGTCAGCGTGGGCCCCGAGCGCGCGCCGCATCGCAGCTACTACTACGCGATGGGCATGACGAAGGAGCAGATCGCCTCGCCGCTGGTCGGCGTGGCCACCTGCTGGAACGAGGCCGCGCCCTGCAACATCGCGCTGAACCGCCAGGCGCAGGCCGCCAAGCGCGGTGTGAGTGACGCCGGCGCCGCGCCGCGCGAATTCACCACCATCACGGTGACCGATGGTATCGCCATGGGCCACCAGGGCATGAAGTCCTCGCTGGTGTCGCGCGACGTGATCGCGGACAGCATCGAGCTGACCATGCGCGGCCATTGCTATGACGCGCTGGTGGGGCTGGCGGGCTGCGACAAGTCGCTGCCGGGTGTCATGATGGCGATGGTGCGGCTGAACGTGCCCAGCGTCTTCATGTATGGCGGCTCCATCCGCCCCGGCCAGCACAAGGGCCGCGACGTGACCGTGCTCGACGTCTTCGAGGCGGTGGGCACCCATGCCGGCGGCAACATGTCCGACGAGGAGCTGGAGGAGCTGGAGCAGCATGCCTGCCCCGGCGCCGGCGCCTGCGGCGGCCAGTTCACCGCCAACACCATGGCCTGCATCAGCGAGGTGATCGGCCTCGCCATTCCCTTCTCCGCCGGGGCGCCGGCGCCGGACACGGAGCGGGACGAATACGCCTACAAGTCGGGCCGCGCGGTGGTGGACCTGATCCGCAGCCAGCTTCGCCCGCGCGACATCGTGACCCGCAAGGCGCTGGAGAATGCGGCGCGCATCGTGGGGGCCACGGGCGGCTCCACCAATGCGGCCCTGCACCTGCCCGCCATCGCGCATGAGGCCGGCATCGACTTCCCGCTGGAGGAAGTCGCGCGGCTGATGCGCGACACGCCGCACATCGCGGACCTCAAGCCCGGCGGCAAGTATGTGGCGCAGGACGTGCACCGCATCGGCGGCGTGCCCGTCATCATCAAGGCGCTGCTGGAGGGCGGGCTGCTGCATGGCGACTGCATCACCGCCACCGGCAAGACGCTGGAGGAGAACCACAAGGACGTGGTCTTCCCCACCAACCAGGATGTGGTGCGGCCCGTCTCCAACCCGATCAGCCAGATCGGCGGCGTGGTGAGCCTCTTTGGCAACCTGGCCCCGGACGGCGCCATCGTGAAGATCGCGGGCATGCAGAAGCTGCGCTTCGAAGGCACGGCGCTCTGCTTCGACTGCGAGGAGGATGCCTTCGCCGCCGTCGAGGCGCGCGCCTACAAGCCGGGCGACGTCATCGTCATCCGCTACGAAGGCCCCAAGGGCGGCCCGGGCATGCGCGAGATGCTGTCCACCACCAGCGCCATCTATGGCCAGGGCATGGGCGACAAGGTGGCGCTGATCACCGATGGCCGTTTCTCGGGCGCCACGCGCGGCTTCTGCATCGGCCATGTGGGGCCGGAGGCCGCGGTGGGCGGGCCCATCGGCCTGCTGAAGAATGGCGACAAGATCATCCTGGACGCCCAGGCCGGCACCATCGAGGTGGCGCTCTCCGACGAGGAGCTGGCCAAGCGCCGCGCCGAGTGGAAGCCGCGCGGCCACAACTACAATTCGGGCGTGCTGTGGAAGTATGCGCAGACGGTCGGCCCGGCGCGCTACGGCGCCGTGACCCAGCCGGGGGCGAAGGCCGAGACGCACACCTACGCGGATATCTGAATTTTCCGCCTGACGCGGGTTTGGCGTCAGGCTTTCGTTAACCAGCACGGGCGCAAGTTCCGGTCTCAGGACATGGAGCTTGCGCCCGATGTGTTCCGACCTGGCAGAAAACCTGCCATCGCCCACCGAGACGCCTCCGCCGTCGCGGATGCCGAAGTTCACCCATGTGGCGGACCGCTTCGCCATCTGGGGGCTGAACGTGCCCTATGCGCGGGACGAGGCCTTCAAGGCCGCCTTCCGGGCCTCGGCCGTGCCGCTCATTCCCCTCATCCAGCACAAGACCCCCGAGGTGCTCCGCATCGAGTGGAAGGCCTATGTCTGCTGCTGGGCCGCGCGCCAGGCCCTGCTGATCGAGGGTGACTTCGTCGAGTGCGGGGTGAATTACGGCCTGCTGTCGCGGACCATGGCGGCCTATATCGACCTTGCCTCCCAGCCGGACCGCACGCTCTGGCTCTATGACACCTTCCGGGGCATCCCGACGGAGCAGATGAGCGCGCGCGAGGCCAAGGGCCTCGGCACCTGGCATAACAGGAACAACTACACGGACGACGTGCTGCCCATCGCGCGGCACCGCTTCGCGCCCTTCCCCAATGCGCGGCTGGTGCCCGGCATGGTGCCAGACACGTTGCACGAAGCCGCGCCCGCGCGCGTGGCCTGGCTGCACATCGACATGAACATCACCCTGCCCGAGATCGCGGCGGCGGAGTTCTTCTGGGACAGGCTCTCGCCCGGCGGCGTCATCATCCTGGATGACTACGCCTATGCCGGCCATGAGGAGCAGATGCTGGCCTTCCAGGACTTCGCGGCCGCGCGCGGCGCGCTGGTCCTGCCGCTGCCCACGGGGCAGGGGCTGATCGTGAAGGTCTGAGACATGTCCGAGCACGTGCTGGACGTGAACCTGATCTACCACAACGCGGAGGCGACGCTGGACGGCGCCATCGCCTCGGTGGTGGGGCAGAGCTGGCCGCATTGGCGGCTGACGCTGCTCGATGACGGTTCCACCGATGGCGGGCCGGCCATCGCGGCCTTCTGGGCCGCGCGGGATGGGCGCATCGCGCTGAAGCGCCACCGCGCGAACCAGGGCATCGTGGGCGCCTATCGCCGCGCCTTCACCCATGGCGACGCCGATTTCGTGATGCCGAAAAGCGCCGATGACCTGATCGCGCCCGACTTCATGGCGAAGCTGATGGCGGTGCTGCAGGCGGATCGCGACGTGGCCATGTGCCATGCCGGGGCGCTGAACATTGACGAGGCCGGCACGGTGCTGGGCGAGGTGCCGGCGCATACCCGCCTCGACACGCCCGATGGCGGGCCGTTGCAGCGCGCCATGCATGTCATGTCGCGCTACGCCTATTCGCCGAGCTTCTGGGGGATCTATCGCCGCGAGGCCCTGGACCTCGCCAGCCAGCCCATGGCCTGTGGCGGCTGGGACCATGCCTTCCTGGCCGAGATCGCGCTCTACGGCCACATACGCCATGTCCCGGAGCCGCTCTTCCTGCGGCGTGGCGGCCCCGCGCCGCTGTGGCGTCTGGCGCGCAATGCCGGCATGGCCTGGGCGCGCGTGCGTTCCGAACGCGATGTCTTCGCCGATGTCGGGCCGCTGGCGCCCAACGCCTCCTGCGCCTGGGCGCATGTGGAGACCTTCAGCCTGGCCCGCCTGAGCGCGCCCGAGCGTGCGGGGCTGATCGAGGCGGCGCGCGACATCCTGCGCGCCCGCTGGTCGGCCTCATTCGTGCGCGAGGCGGCGCAGGTCACGGCCCGGCTGCCAGGGGTGCTGTCCCAGGCGCGCGAGGTGGCGCGTGGCGGCGCGACCGGCGCGGCCACGCGGCTGCGCGTCGAGGCGATGCGGCTGGTGGAGGCCCTTCTCTGGGTGCTCGAACCCGGTCGGGAGGCCGAGGCGCTGGCCGCCACCTGGCGCGCGCAGACCGGGCTCGCGGTGGGGCCGGAGGTGGCGGCATGACGCGGCTTCATATCGGCTGTGGCCCCAAGGTGCTGGAGGGCTGGGTCAACATTGACAGCGTGGCGCGCGCACCCGGCGTTCGGACAGATGTGGACGTGCTGGCCATGCCCTTCGGCGATGCCAGCGTGGAGCACATCCTGGCCGAGCATGTCTTCGAGCATTTCGCCTTCGCGGAGGAGGAACGCCTCTGGCGCGAATGCGCCCGCGTGTTGCGTCCGGGCGGGCTGCTGGAAATCGAGGTGCCGGATTTCGAATGGGTCTGCCAGGCCTTCCTGGCCGGCGAGGACCGCTTCCGCGCCTTCTACCAGACGGGCGCGCTCGACCATTACTTCGGCTCTGGCCGCGACACGGGGCAGCGCTGGGGCATCGTGCAGACGATGTTCTTCGGCAATCAGAACGGCGCCGGCCAGTTCCACAAATCGGCCTACACCCAGGGCAAGATTCGCGACGTGGCCGCGCTCGCGGGCTTCGCGCAGGTCCGCCAGCACACCCTTCACAACAAGGGCGGCCAGGCCATCCGCGCCCTCATCACCCGCTAGGAGCACCCCATGCGAATCTTCGTCAGCGGCATCGCGGGCTTTCTCGGCAGCCACCTGGCCGAGCGGCTGATCGGCATGGGCCATCATGTCGTGGGCTGCGACACGCTGCTGGGCGGCGAGCTGTGGCACGTCCCGCCCGAGGCCGAATTCTACCAGTATGACTGCCGCGACTTCAACGCGATGCAGAAGATCTCGCAGGGCTGCGAGCTGGTCTACCACTGCGCGGCCACGGCCTATGAGGGGCTGTCCGTCTTCTCGCCCGCGCTGGTGATGGACAACATCGTGAGCGGCTCGGTCTCGCTGTTTTCGGCGGCCATCGCGAACAAGGCGCGGCGCATCGTCTTCTGCTCCTCCATGGCGCGCTACGGCAGCAATGAGGTGCCGTTCCGCGAGGATTACACGCCCCGCCCGCAGGATCCCTATGGAATCGCGAAGGTGGCGGCGGAGGAGGCGCTGAAGAACCTCTGCGCCGTGCACGGGGTAGAGTGGTCCATCGCGGTGCCGCACAACATCATCGGCCCGCGGCAGAAATTCGACGACCCCTACCGCAACGTGGCCTCCATCATGGCGAACCTGATGCTGCAAGGCCGCCCGCCCATCATCTATGGCGATGGCGAGCAGAAGCGCTGCTTCTCCTACGTCGAGGACTGCCTCTCCTGCCTGCTGGCCATGGGCCTCGACGACGTGGCGCTGGGCGAGACGGTGAACATCGGCCCCGATGAGGAGTTCGTGAGCATCAATGAGCTGTCGCGGGTGCTCGCCAAGCTCACCAACTTCACCGGCACGCCCATCTACGTCCCCGGCCGGCC
Organism: Roseococcus microcysteis; assembly: GCF_014764365.1. Lineage (NCBI taxonomy): Bacteria > Pseudomonadati > Pseudomonadota > Alphaproteobacteria > Acetobacterales > Roseomonadaceae > Roseococcus > Roseococcus microcysteis. The sequence continues at coordinate 980,995 of NZ_CP061718.1, read as the reverse complement.
GCAGGAGGTGAAGTTCGCCACCTGCTCGGCCGACAAGGCGCGGCGGCTGCTGGGCTATCGCACCACGACGAAGCTGGAGGACGGGCTGGCCTCCATCACGGACTTCATCCGCAAGGTGGGGCCGCGCAAGTTCCGCTACCACCTCGACATCGAGATCGTCAGCGACAGGACGCCGCGCACCTGGACGCAGCGCATGTTCTGAAGGCGGAGGCGGCGCAAGCCTTCCTTAACCCTTCGTCTCCTACACGGCGGATGGTCCCCGAAATCCGAGGGCCGCATCTGACAAAGGAAAAAGACCAATGTCGCTGAACTCCGTGAATACCAACCTGGGCGCCATGGTGGCGCTGCAGTCGCTCAACCGCACGAACGAGGAGATGGCGGCGACGCAAAAGCGCATCTCCACCGGCTCGCGCGTGGCGGATGCGCGGGATGACGGCGCGGCTTTCGCCGTGGCCGAGCGCATCCGCGGCGACCTCGCGGCCACCACCTCGGCGAACCAGCAGCTGGGTGGGGCGAAGGGGCTGCTCGACACGACCCGGACCGGTCTTGAGAACGTCTCCAAGGCGTTGCAGGACGTGAAGGCCACGGTCGTGAAGCTTTCGGACAGCAACATCACGCCCGCCCAGCGCGAGCAGTACATGGCGGGGCTGAAGGAGACCTTCTCGCAGATCGCGAACTTCATCACCGATACGCGCTACAACGGGCAGTCCATGCTGGTGACGGCCGCCGCGGCGACGGCGGGTGGGACCACGCTGGGTGAAATCCGCACGGTGCGTAACGGCGAGGGCGCGACCTACTCCTTCGCCAAGATCGCGACCGCGGCCATCAATGGCGCGGCTGCCTTCACCGGGCTGACCACCGTGGGCTACAACGGCGCCACGATGCTGACGGGGGCCTCGCTTCTGGCCGCCCTGACCGAGTTCAGCAACGCCCTGACGACGGGCGGCGCGGTCAATGTCGCCATCAACAACACCCTGACCTCGCTGAACAACCTCGGCAGCTACAGCCGTTACGTGGACAGCCAGATCAACTTCAACAAGGCCAAGATGGACGCGCAGGAAGCCGGCATGGGCGCCCTGATCGACGCCGATCTCGCCAAGGAATCCGCGCGGCTGCAGTCCCTGCAGATCCGTCAGCAGCTCGGTTCCCAGGCGCTCGGCATCGCCAACCAGGCGCCGCAGGTTCTGCTCTCGCTCTTCCGGTAAGACCTTGAACGGAGGCTGGCAGGAGGCCGCCTTCCCCCCTTCCGCGCAGCCCCCTTGGCTGATGCGTTCCCGAATTTTCCCCATGCACGGCGTCGCGGCCCCGAGGGCGCGCCCGTTTGGGTTCCGAAATCCATCGCGGGAGGTTTCCCACCATGTCCTTTGCCAGCAACACATCCTCTGCCGGCCGGTATCGCCGCCAGCTCACGCCCAAGCAGATGGAGGCCGAGGTCTTCGCGCGCGCGACCCGCGCGCTGCGCGACGCGGGCACCGAAGGCGGCATCGCGCAGGCCCGTGCCATCGCGGACAACCGGCGCCTTTGGGATGCCGTGCTCGACTCGGTGCTGGACCCCACCAATCGCCTGGCCGTGCCGTTGCGCGCGCAGATCGCCTCGCTCGCCCGCGCCGTGCTGCGCGAGCTCGACGCCGAGGCGCCTGACGCGGCGTTCATCATCGAGATGAACGAGCAGATGGCCGGCGCGCTGTGGAACTGAGGGGGCGGCCATGAACATCCACGCCACGCATGACACGGCTGCCCTGCGCCTCCTCGACCGCGGGCGCGACCTGCTGCGCGACCGCCGGCCAGCCGATGCCGCGCTGCTGCTTTCGCGCGCCGCCGCGCTGCCCGCGGCACCCGCCGAGGCGCATGGCCTGCTGGCCGAGGCGCTGATGGAAAGCGACGACGCGCCGGCCGCACTCATCGCCGCTGACGCGGCACTCACCCTGCGCGATGATGCCGCGCTGCGCCTGCTGCGCGCCCGCATCCGGCGCGCCCTGGGCCATGCGGATGGCGCCATGGATGACGCGGCCGCGGCCGTGATGGCCGCTCCTTCCGACCGTGACGCCAAGGCGCTGCTGGCCACCTGCCTGTCCGAGGCCGGGCGGCATGACGAGGCCATCTTCCTGTTCCACCAGGCCTTCGTGGCCGAGCCGGAGGCACCGCACCGTTCGGCCATGCTGGCCATGGCCATGATGCGCGGCGGACGCCACGCCGCGGCCGAGGAGCTTTATGCGCTGGCGCATTCGATGGCGCCCTATGCGCGCGGCATCGTGCCGCTACGCGCGCAGAACGCGCTGCTGGGCGGCGATCCGCACAAGGCCATCGCGCTGATCGAAGGGGCGCTGGGGCGGCAGCAGGGCGAGGCGGCGCTCTATTCCGTGCTCGGTCAGGCGCGGCAGAGGCTTGGCCAGCAGGAAGCCGCGGCGGAGGCCTATGCCGAGGCCGCGCGGCTCGACCCGGCGGACACATATCTCCAGCACCTCGCGGCGGCGATGACCAATGCCGGCGCCGCCCCGGACCGCGCGAGCGACCGCTACGTGGCCGACGTCTTCGACGGCTACGCGAACCGCTTCGAGGCCGCGCTCTTCGCGCTCGGCTACCGGGTGCCGGGCGTTATGCTGAAGCTGATCGAGGGCCAGGGCTATGCCCCTGGCGGCCGGCATCTGGGCGATGTGCTCGACCTTGGCTGCGGCACCGGCCTGATGGGCGCCACCTTGCACGACATGCTGGGCGGGCGGCTGGTGGGTGTGGACCTCTCGCCGCGCATGCTGGAGGAGGCACGAGCCAAGTGCGTCTACACCGAGCTGCGCTGCGCCGAGATCACCGCGGCGATGGCCGCCGACACCACCCTCTATGATCTGATCCTGCTGTCGGATGTGCTCTGCTACTTTGGTCGCCTGGATGCGGTTCTCGGTGCTGTCGCCTCCCGCCTCAAGCCGGGCGGCCTTGTCGCGCTGAGCATCGAATCCGGCGCGGCTGAGGGCGGCTGGGAATTGCAGGCCAGTGCTCGCTACCGTCATGACCCCGGCTATCTGCGCGCCGTGCTGGAACGCGCGGGGCTCGCCACGCTGGAGTTCCGCGAGGAGACGCTGCGCTGGGAGGGCGAGGCCACCGTACCGGGCGTCATCGCCCTCGTCCGCCGCGAGGGTTGAGGCGATGGACGGCCTGCCCGGCGAGGCCTCGGCCTTCCAGGCCGCCCTGGCCCTGCTGCGCCAGGGGCGCACCCAGGCCGCGCTGCCCCTGCTGGAGGCCGTGCTGGCCGAGGCGCCCTGGGATGGGCTGGCCGCGCTGAACCTCGCCATGGCGCGGATGGATCTGGGCCGGCTTGACGCCGCGGCGGGCCCTCTCGCCACCGCGCTGGAACGGCTGCCCCATCATCCCGAACCGCATTTCCGCCGCGGCCGCCTCGCGCATCTGCGGGGCCAGGCCGAGGCCGCGCGCCAGGGTTATGAGGCCGCGCTGGTGCGGGACCCCGGACATGTCGCGGCACTTTGCGGCCTGGCCGAACTGGCCCGTGCCGAGGGCCGGGCGGAGGCTTCGGTCACACTCCTGCGCGAAGCCCTGCTTTACGTCCCCCAGGATGAGGGCATCGCGCTGGAACTGGCCCGCGCCCATGTGGCGGCGAACCAGCCCGTCGAGGCCCTGGCTCTGGCCGCGCCGCTGCTGGCCCGGGAAGGCGCCCCGGGCCTGGCCGGTGTCGTCTGGAGCGAGGCGGTGCTGGCGCGGGACGGCGCGGAAGGCGCGCGCGCGGCCAGCGAGGAGGCGCTGGCGGCGGACCCTCTCTCCCCCGCGCGGATCGCGGCCCATGCCACCCTGCTCGACGCCTTCGGGCAGACGCGGGAGGGGCTGCGCCATTGGCACCTGGCCGAGGCGCTGGCGCCGGAGGATGTCGCCATCCTTTCGGGCCTTGCCCATGGGCTGTGGCGGGAGCGCGCCTACAAGGCGGCCCTGCCGGTCTTTGAGCGCGCGGTGGCCCTGGCCCCCGGCGAGCGCGGCCTGCGCGTGGGCCATGGCGAAATCCTGTTCCGCCTGCACCGCCTGGCCGAGGCGGCGGAATCACTGCGCGCCACCCTGGCCGATCTGGGCGGGGATGAACGCACCCATGCCACGCTGGCCCTGGTGCTCGTCTCGCAGGGATTGCAGGAGGAGGCGCGGCTCGCCACCGAGGCCGCGGGGGGCGAGAACGCGCTGGTCCATGCCCTGTGCAATGTCGGCCCCTACCACCCCGACATGGCGACCTCCGCGGCGCTGGGCGAAGCCGCCCGTGCGCTGAAGCAGCGGCTGTCGCAGGGCATCAACCCCTATGTGCCCGTGGCGCGCCCGCCCGGCGAGCGGCTGCGGGTGGGGCTGCTCTCGTCCAATCTAGGCCGGCATCCGGTGGGGTGGCTGACCCTGCCGGCCATTGAACACCTGCCGCGCGAGGAATTCGAGGTGGTGGCGTTCAGCCTCACCGACCGCGACGACCCGCTGGCGCGGCGCTTCCGCGCGCGCGCCGACCGCTGGATCAGCTTCGAGCCGGGGGCGCGAGACCAACTCGTGCTGGAACGTCTGCGCGCGGAGGCGCTGGACATCCTGATTGACCTCAGCGGCCATGGGCAGGGCGGGCGGGTGCGGGTGCTGCGCCACCGCGCGGCGCCGGTGCAGATCAAGTGGGTGGGGTCGCAATCGGCCAGCTCCGGCGTGCCCAACATGGACTGGATGCTGACCGACCGCTGGGAAACGCCCGAGGGCTTCGAACCCCATTACACCGAACGCCTGCTGCGCATGCCCGATGGCTATTGCTGCTACGTCCCGCCCGACCGCGCGCCGGATGTGGCGCCGCTGCCCGCCCTGGCACGCGGCCATGTCACCTTCGGCTGCTACAACAACCTGGCCAAGGTGACGCCCGCGGTGCTGCGTGCCTGGGCGCGCATCCTGGCAGCGCTGCCCACGGCGCGCCTGGTGCTGCGGACCCATGCCCTGGGCGATGACCCCACGCGCGCCGCCTTCCTGGAACGCGCCGCCGCGCTCGGCATGCCACTGGACCGGCTGGAACTGCACGGCGCCGTGCCGCATGAGGCGCTGCTGGCCGCCTATGGCGAGATCGACCTCTCGCTGGACCCCTTTCCCTATACGGGCGGCCTGACGGTCTGCGAATCGCTCTGGATGGGCGTGCCGGTGCTGACCAAGGTCAGCGAGGGTTTCGCGGGCCGCCACGCCCTGTCGCACCTCTCCAATGTGGGCCTGCCGGATTGGGCCGTGCCCGATGAGGACGCCTATGTGGCCGAGGCGCTGCGCCGCGCCACGGACCTGCGGGCGCTCGCGGAACTGCGCGCCGGGCTGCGGGCGCGGGTGGCGGCTTCGCCGCTGTGTGACGGGCCACGCTTTGGGCGGAACCTGGGGCAGGCGCTGCGGCAGGCCTGGGAACAGCGAGTGGCTTGACGGCCTGGCCGCCTCCCGGCCAGCAATATGACATGCACAACCTGACCCTCCCCGAAATCGCCAGCCACCGCGGCGGTGCCTTCCTCTGGCCTGAGAACAGCCTTCTCGCCATCCGCGAGGCGCTGAAGTGGCCCACCGAACAGGTGGAGCTGGATGTCCATGCCTCGGCCGATGGCGAGCCGGTGGTCATGCACGACGCCACGCTGGATCGCATGACGGACGGGCAGGGGCCGGTCGTGACGCAGTCCTGGGAGGCGCTGGCCCAGCTTCGCGTGCGCGGCACGGGGGGCGAGACCATCCCGCACCTCTCCCACGCCGCGCGGCTGATCCATGGGGGCGGGCAGGTGCTGCGGCTGGAGGTGAAGGCCGATGCCCAGGGCCGGCCCTATCCGGGCCTGGTCGCCCGCTGCGCCGCGGTGGTGGACCAGCACGGCATGCGCCCCCGCACCGTCTTCATGAGCTTCGAGGCGGCGAATGTCGCCGAGGCCGCGGCCATTGGCGGCTTCGCCCAGACCGTCTGGCTGGCCGAGGGGCGCGTGCTGCGCGGCATGCGCCCGCGTGACGCGGCGGCCATGTGCCGCAGCTGCGGCGCGACCGAGCTGGGCGTGCCCGAGGGCCTGTCCGATGTCGCCCTGCGCGACGCGCTGCGGGCCGAGGGGCTGCGGCTTTCCGTCTGGGGGGCGAACCATGCGCCCACCATCCACCGCGCCCTGCGCCTGGGTGTGGACGCGATGGCGACCGACGACCCGCCGCTGGCGCTGCGGCTGCGCGCATCGGGCGTTCCGGCGGCCTAGAATCCGCGCTAGCCTGCCTCCCTTCCGAGGAAGGGAACGAAATGTCCGGAAACGCCCACCTCCCCTCGCTGGATTTCGGCCTGGGGCCTGAGATTGACGCGCTGCGCGACACGGTGCGCGCCTTCGCCGCCGAGCGCGTCGCGCCGCTGGCCGCCGAGATCGACCGGACGGACGAGTTCCCCCGCCACCTCTGGCCCGAGATGGGCGCGCTCGGCCTGCACGGCATCACGGTGGACGAGGCGCGGGGCGGGGCCGGCATGGGCTATGTCGCGCATTGCGTGGCGGTGGAGGAGATCAGCCGGGCGAGCGCCAGCGTGGGGCTGAGCTATGGCGCGCATTCGAACCTCTGCGTGAACCAGATCGAGCGCAACGGCACCCCCGCGCAGAAGGCGCGCTACCTGCCCAAGCTGATCAGCGGCGAACATTTGGGCGCGCTGGCCATGAGCGAGCCGGGGGCGGGGTCGGACGTGGTGTCCATGAAGCTGCGCGCCGAGAAGCGCGGCGACCGCTACGTGCTGAACGGCACGAAGATGTGGATCACCAACGCGCATTACGCCGAGACGCTGATCGTCTACGCCAAGACCGACCCCGAAGCCGGCCCCAAGGGCATCACCGCCTTCCTGATCGAGCGTGGCTTCAAGGGTTTCACGCCGGCGCAGAAGCTGGACAAGCTCGGCATGCGCGGCTCCCCCACCTCCGAACTGGTCTTCGAGGATTGCGAGGTGCCGGAGGAAAACGTGCTCGGCCAGGTCAATGGCGGAGTGCGGGTGCTGATGTCGGGCCTGGACTATGAGCGCGTGGTGCTGGCCGCCGGGCCGCTTGGCATCATGCAGGCCTGCCTGGATGTGGTCGTGCCCTACATCCATGAGCGCAAGCAGTTCGGCCAGGCGATCGGCGAGTTCCAGTTCATCCAGGGCAAGGTGGCCGACATGTACACGCGCTTCAACGCGGCGCGGGCCTATGTCTATGCGGTGGCGCGCGCCTGCGATGCCGGGCAGACCACGCGCAAGGATGCGGCCGGCGCCATCCTCTTCGCGGCCGAGGAGGCGACGCGCGCCGCGCTCGACGCCATCCAGATCCTGGGCGGCAATGGCTACATCAATGACTACCCGACGGGGCGCCTGCTGCGGGATGCCAAGCTCTACGAGATCGGCGCCGGCACCAGCGAAATCCGCCGCCTGCTGATCGGGCGCGAGCTGTTTCGCGAGACGGCCTGACCATGCGTATCACCTCCAGCCTCGACACGCGCGGGAAGGACTTCCGCGCTCAGGCGGCGCGCACCCAGGAATTGCTGGACGAACTCGCGGCGCGCACGGTGCGGGCCGCCCTGGGCGGGCCCGAGGCCGCCCGGGCCCGGCATGTCGCGCGCGGCAAGCTGCTGCCGCGGCAGCGGGTGGAGCGGCTGCTCGATCCTGGCGCGCCCTTCCTGGAGCTTTCGCCGCTGGCGGCGCACGGGATGTATGGCGAGGAGATCGCGGGTGCCGGCCTCATCACCGGCATCGGCACCGTGGCCGGTCGGGCGTGTGTCATCGTGGCCAATGACGCCACGGTGAAGGGCGGCAGCTACTACCCCATGACGGTGAAGAAGCACCTCCGCGCGCAGGAGGTGGCGCAGCAGAACCGGCTGCCCTGCCTCTATCTCGTGGACAGCGGCGGCGCCAACCTGCCCAACCAGGACGAGATCTTCCCCGACCGCGAGCATTTCGGCCGCATCTTCTTCAACCAGGCGAACATGTCGGCTTCGGGCATCCCGCAGATCGCGTCCGTGATGGGCTCCTGCACCGCGGGCGGCGCCTATGTGCCGGCGATGTGCGACGAGGCCGTGATCGTCCGCAACCAGGGCACCATCTTTCTGGGTGGCCCGCCGCTGGTGAAGGCGGCGACGGGCGAGGTGGTGAGTGCCGAGGATTTGGGCGGCGGCGATGTCCACACGCGCCTCTCGGGCGTGGCCGACCACCTGGCGCAGGACGACATGCACGCGCTGGGGCTGATGCGGCGCATCGTGGGCAACCTCAACGCCGCCGCCCCGCCCGCGCCGCCCTTCGCGCCCGAGGCGCCCGCCTATGACCCTGCCGAGCTGAATGGCGTGATCCCCTCCGACGTGCGCGCGCCCTTTGAGGTGCGCGAGGTGATCGCGCGCATCGTGGACGGCTCCGTGCTGGACGAGTTCAAGCCGCGCTATGGCACCACTCTGGTGACCGGTTTCGCGCGCATCTGGGGCATGCCGGTCGGCATCATCGCGAACAACGGCATCCTCTTCAGCGAGAGCGCGCAGAAGGGCGCCCATTTCATCGAGCTGTGCTGCCAGCGCGGCATCCCGCTGCTGTTCCTGCAGAACATCTCGGGCTTCATGGTGGGCCGCAAATACGAGAGCGGCGGCATCGCCAAGGATGGCGCCAAGCTGGTGACGGCGGTCGCCACCGCCCAGGTGCCCAAGATCACGGTGCTGATCGGCGGCAGCTTCGGCGCGGGCAATTACGGCATGTGCGGTCGCGCCTACAGCCCGCGCTTCCTCTTCACCTGGCCCAATGCGCGCATCAGCGTGATGGGGGGCGAGCAGGCGGCCTCCGTGCTGGCCACGCTGCGGCGGGACAATCTCGAAGCCTCCGGCCGCGCCTGGAGTGCCGAGGAAGAGGAGGCGTTCAAGGCGCCCATCCGGGAGAAGTACGAGCGCGAGGGCGATCCCTACTACGCCACCGCCCGCCTCTGGGATGACGGCATCATCCCGCCGGCCATGACGCGTGACGTGCTGGGCCTTGCGTTCAACGCCGCGCTGCACGCGCCCATACCGCCGACGAAGTTCGGCCTGTTCCGGATGTGACGCGCATGTTCCGCAAGATCCTGATCGCCAATCGCGGCGAGATCGCCGCCCGCATCATGCGCACCGCGCGGCGCATGGGCATTTCGACCGTCGCCGTCTTCAGCGAGGCCGACCGCCGCGCCCTGCATGTGCGCGAGGCGGATGAGGCGTATTTCATCGGACCCGCCCCGGCGCGCGAAAGCTACCTCCGCGCCGAGGCCATCCTGGAAGTGGCGCGGCTGAGCAGCGCGGAGGCCATCCACCCCGGCTATGGCTTCCTGTCCGAGAATGCCGAATTCGCCGAGGCCTGCGCCCAGGCCGGCATCGCCTTCATCGGCCCCACGCCCCACGCCATCCGCGCCATGGGCAGCAAGGCGGAGAGCAAGCGGCTGATGGTGGCGGCCGGCGTGCCCACCGTGCCCGGATATCACGGTGAGGGCCAGGACGACGCGCTGCTGGCGGCCGAAGCACAGCGCATCGGCTTCCCCGTGTTGATCAAGGCCAGCGCTGGCGGGGGCGGGAAGGGGATGCGCCCCGTGTATGACGCCGCCGACTTTGCGCGCGAACTGGAAGGCGCGCGGCGAGAGGCGCTGGCCGCCTTCGGCGACGATCGCGTGCTGATCGAAAAGTATCTGACGAAGCCGCGCCATGTGGAGGTGCAGGTCATGGGCGACACCCATGGCCGCATCGTCCATTTGCACACGCGCGACTGCTCCATCCAGCGCCGCCACCAGAAGGTGCTGGAGGAGGCGCCGGCCCCCGCGCTCTCGGACGCGCTGCGCGCGCGCCTGCACGAGGCCGCGGTGAACGCAGCCGCCGCCGTGGGCTATGTGAATGCCGGCACGGTGGAATTCGTGGTGGAGGGGGAGAACGCCTTCTTCCTGGAGATGAACACCCGCCTGCAGGTGGAACACCCGGTCACCGAGATGGTGACGGGCCTCGACCTGGTGGAGTGGCAATTGCGCGTGGCCGCCGGGGAACACCTGCCTGCCTCCTGGCCTCCCGCGCCGCAGGGCCACGCGGTGGAGGTGCGCCTCTATGCCGAGGAGCCGGAGCACAATTTCCGCCCCGCCACCGGGCGACTGCGCAAGCTGTCGCTGCCCGGCCTCGGCGCCGATGTGCGGATGGACACGGGCTTCACGGAAGGCGACAGCGTGACGCCCTTCTATGACCCCATGCTCGCGAAGCTGATCGCCTGGGGGCCGGACCGGGGGGCGGCGCTGCTGCGGCTCTCCCAGGCGCTGGCGGCGCTGGAGGTGGAGGGGGTCGGCAACAATTTGCGTTTCCTCCGCCGCCTGCTGGGCACCGAGGCGCTGCGGGCCGCCGAACTCGACACCGGCTTCATCGCCCGCCATGGCGAGGCGCTGCTGGCCGCGCCCGAAGCCGCGCCGCCCGAGGTGCTGATCGCGGCCGCGGCGGGCGAGGCCATGCTGGCGCGGCAGCGTGCGGCGCCGGCCACGCCCTGGGCCCAGGCCGCGGGCTGGCGCTTGCAGGGCGGGGCGGAGACGGTTTCCCTCTGGGAAGACGGCGTGGCCCCGCGCCGCGTGGTGCTGCGCTGGCGGGAAGATGGCTTCGAGGCGGAGGTGGAGGGCGAAGCGCCCCGCCACGTCACCATCACCCTGCAAGACGGTCGCCTGGCCCTGGGCGAGGGCGACCGGCTGAGCGCCTTCACCCTCCAGCCCGAGGAGGATGGCGTGACGCTGCGCCTCGGCGGCGAAGCCTGGCGGCTGCATCGCCGCGACCCCTATGCGCCGGTCGAGGAGGGGGGCGCCTCGGAAAGCCGCCTTGCCGCGCCCATCCCGGGCCGGGTGGTGCAGATGCTGGTCGCGCCCGGCGATGCCGTGACGCGCGGGCAATTGCTGGCGGTGCTGGAGGCCATGAAGACCGAGATCAAGATCACCGCCCCGCGCGACGGGGTGGTGGCGCATCTGGGCTGCGCCGCGGGTGATTCCATCGAGGAAGGCACCGAGGTCGTCACCCTGGCCGACCCCTGAACATGAAAAGGCCCGGCGGATCGCTCCGCCGGGCCGGTCCTCCGGAAATGGTTCCCGGTCAGTCCTGGTTCCGCATGCCCATGAACTGCAGCAGGAACTGGAACAGGTTGATGAAGTTCAGGTAGAGGCCCAGCGCATCCATCACGCTGCGCTTGCCCGCCATCTCCGAGCCCTCGGCATAGGCGTGCTCGATGTAGTCGTTCTTGATCCGCTGCGTGTCCCACATGGTCAGGCCGCAGAAGATGATCACGCCCAGGATCGAGACGACGAAGGCAATGGCCGGAGAGCCGATGAAGATGTTCACCACCATCGCGATGATGATGCCGATGAGGCCCATCATCATGAAGCTGCCGAGCTTCGTCAGGTCACGCTTCGTCGTGTAGCCGATCAGACTCATCGCCGCGAACATCGCCGAGGTGGCGAAGAAGGTGCTCGCGATCGAGGACGCGGTGTAGATGACGAAGATGTTCGACATGCTCGCGCCCATCACGGCCGCGAACACCCAGAACAGCGCCTGGGCCGTCGTCTTGCTCATCCGGTTGATGCCGAACGACAGGGCAAGGACGAAGGCCAGCGGCGAGAACATCGCGATCCAGCCCAGGATGGTCGGCGCGGTGGCCAGCCCCCGCGGCGTGCGGACCGTGGTGTAGAAGAGTTCGGCGACGGCAGGCGTGCTCGCGATCAGATAGGCCACGATGGCCGTGAGCAGCAGGCCCGACGCCATCCAGTTGTAGACGCGGAGCATGTAGCTGCGCAGCCCCTCGTCGAGGACCGCCTGATCGAGCGCGCCGGCGCGGCCCCAGCCTTGCTGCGGCTGAGTCCACCGAGATTGGGGTTGGAGTGCCATGGGTGAAAGTGTCCTCCTGAATCGGGCGTTGCCCGTCATGCCGCTATATGGACCGGCTGTAATCCGAATTCAACGCCATTTCACGACCTCAACCCTTCGTTACGCTGCGGTGCGGTCTAGTCGTTCCGCAGCAGGGGGCCAGGGCGGGCGCGCAGCGCCAGCGCGGTGCCGGCATAGCCGAAGGCCAATACCAGAGCCATGCAGCCCAGAACCGTCAAGGCCAGGGTGCCAGGAAGAAAAAGCCATTCCTGCCGCATGATTCCGCGGACCACGCCCCAAGCGGCCGCGGTGCCGGCCGCGGCGGCCAGAAGCCCCGCGAAGGCGCCGAGCGCCCCGAACTCCACCAGGAAAGCCCGGCGGATCTGGCCGCGCGTGGCGCCCACGGTCTTGAGCACCACCGCCTCGCGCACGCGGCGGCGCTGCCCGGCGGCGACGGCACCCGCCAGCACCAGGGCGCCGGCGAGCAAGGTCACGGAGCCCGTGGCCGTCAGCGCGGTGGCGATTCGGCCCAGCAGCTCCGCCACCTGGGCCAGCGCATCGCGCACCCGCACGCCCGAGACATTGGGCAATGCGTCGGTAATCCGGCGCAGCAGCAGCCCGTCCTGCGCCGGGTCGCCGCGCACCGTGGCGATATGGGTGTGCGGGGCCGCCGAGAGCAGGCCGGGCGAGGCCACCAGCGTGAAGTTCATGGCCAGGCTGCGCCATTCCACCTGGCGCAGGTTCGCGATGGTCATTTCCACCTCGCGCCCCAGCACATTCACCGTGATGGTGTCGCCGATGCCCACGCCCCAGCCGCGCGCGAGATTGGCGTCGAAGGAGAGCAGGGTGGGCCCTGAATGGTCGGGCGCCCACCACTGGCCTTCGACCAGCCGCGTGCCCTCGGGCATTTCCGCCGTGTAGGTCAGGCCGCGCTCGCCGCGGAGCGCCCAGGCGGTGTCCGGGGTGGTCTGGTATTCCTCGGCCGGGATGCCGCGCACGGCGCTGATGCGCGCGCGCAGGCTGGCCACGCGGCGGACTTCCTCCACGCCGGGGGTTTCACGCGCCAGCCGGTCGAAGTCGCGCACCTGGTCGGGCTGGATGTCAATGAAGAAGAAATTGGGCGCACGGTTGGGCATCTCATTGCCGATGGCGGCGCGGAGATTGCCCTCGATCTGCGCGATGGCGGCCAGCGTGGTCAGCCCCAGCCCTAGCGCGACCAGCATGATGGGCGTGGCCGCGCCGGGCCGGTGCAGGTTGGCGAGCCCCAGCCGGATGGCCGGCCGGCGGATATGCGACAGGCGCTTCGCCCCCCACATCAGCACCGCCGCACCCAAGCGGAACAGCACCAGCGCCACCGCGGCACCCGCGCAGAAGGCCATGGCGAAGAAGGGCTGCTCGGCCGTCAGGATGACCAGCGCCACCAGGGCGGCGGCCGTCAGCGCGTTCAGCGCCATGACGCGCCAGCCGGGGCGGCGGGCCTCGGTGCGGAACATGTCACGGAACAGGGCCGCGCCCGGGATGCGCCCCGCGCGGCCGAGCGGCCAGAGCGCGAAGGTCAGCGCCGTCAACAGCCCGTAGAGGGCGGCCAGCCCCAGCGGCGCCGGGTAGAAGCCCATTCGGGGCGGCACGGGCAGGGCGCCCGCCAGCAATTGCGCGGCGAGGAAGGTGAGGCCCCAGCCGGCCAGCAGGCCAAAGAGGATGCCCACGGTGGAGAGCGCCAGCACCTGGAACAGATAGGCCGAGAAGATGGCCGTGCTCGGCGCGCCCATGCAGCGAAGGGTCGCGATGGTCCGCGCCCGCGCCTCCAGCCAGGCGCGCACGCCCGTGGCGACCCCGATGCCGCCCACCAGAAGCGCCGTCAGCCCCGCCAGCGTCAGGAAGGAGGCCGCGCGGTCGAGGAAGCGGTTCACCCCCGGCTCGGCCTGTTCCGCGAGCCGCACGCGCCAGGGGGCGGAGGGGAAAGCCGCGCGCAGCTCATTGCCGAAGGCCCGGGCCGAGGCGCCCTCGGGCAGGCGGATGCGGTATTCATGGCTGATCAGGCTGCCGGGCTGGGCAAGGCCCGTGCCGGCGAGTTGGTCCAGCGGGATGATGGCGCGCGGCCCGAAGACGGTGGGGGTGGCGACGCGGTCCGGTTCCTCCGTGATGCGCGCGGCGAAGGTGAACTGCGCCTCGCCCAGCCGTACCGCATCGCCGGTCGTCAGGCCCAGGCGGTCGGCCACGGCGGGTTCGGCCACGACGATGGGGCCGGTGAGGGGCGCCGCCGGGTCCAGCCGCAGCTCGCCGAAAAGGGGGTAGAGGCCATCGGCGGCCTTGAGTTCCACCAGGCTCCGCTCGCCCGAGGGGGCCACCAGCATGGCCCGCAGCATCCGCACCTCGCTGATGGTGCCGCCCCGCGCCCGCACCCAGTCGAGGGTGGCCGCATCCACCGGCTGATAGCCGCCGCGGATTTCGAGGTCGCCGCCCAGGATACGCGCGCCATCCGCCTGCAGCCCGGCCTGGATGCCCGCGCGCAGCGTGCCCACGGCCGCGATGGCGGCCACGCCCAAGGCGAGGCAGGCCAGAACCAGCCACAGCCCCCGCGCCCCGCCGCGCAATTCGCGCCGCGCGAGGCGCAGCCCCATCATCACATCGCGCATGGCTATTCCGCGGCCAGCGGGAGTTCGGCCGTGTCGCGCTCGATGCGCCCATCGGCCACATGGATCTGCCGCGCGCAGCGCGCGGCCAGCAGCGGGTCATGGGTGATCAGCAGCAGGGTGGTGCCGTGCCGTTCGCGCAGATCAAACAGCAGGTCCATGACCAGATTGCCCGTGGCGCGGTCGAGATTGCCGGTGGGCTCATCGGCCAGGATCAGGCGGGGGGTGGCAACGAAGGCGCGGGCCAGGGCCACGCGCTGCTGCTCGCCGCCTGAAAGCTGGCCGGGGTAGTGGCCGACGCGGTGGCCAAGGCCCACGGAGCCCAGCGCCGCCTCGGCCTTGGCGAAGGCGTCCGGATCGCCCGCGAATTCCAGCGGGATGGCCACGTTCTCCAGCGCCGTCATGGTCGGCACCAGGTGGAAGGACTGGAAGACGATGCCGACCTCCTCGCGCCGGAAGCGGGCCAGGGCGTCCTCGTCCAGCGCCGAGAGGTCGCGCCCCGCCACGCTCAGCCTTCCCGCGGTCGCGCGCTCCAGCCCCGCCAGCAGCATCATCAGCGACGTCTTGCCCGAGCCGGAGGGGCCCACGATGGCCACCGCCTCGCCCTCCGCGACCGAGAGGCTCACGCCGCGCAAGATGTTGACCCGCCCGGCGGCGGCCCCCACCTCGAAGCGGAGATCATGGGCCGCGATCAACGGCGAAGGGGTTTGCTGCTTGTCCATCACCTTGCGATATGGGCGCCGCGTTGCGCTGCAAAAGGGTTTGTTGCTTTCCGCAACTCTAGGTGTCGGCGCCGCCAGAGCGCAGGAGCCGGTGCGCCTGCTGGCGCTGGGCGACAGCCTGACCGCCGGCTACGGCCTGCCGCGCGGCGAAGGCTTCGTGCCCCGGCTGGAGGCGGCGCTGAACGCGCGCGGCCGGCAGGTGCGGGTGCTGGATGGCGGCGTCTCGGGTGACACCATGGCCGGCGGTGCCGCGCGGCTCGACTGGGCGCTGGCCGACCGGCCCCAGGCCGCCATCGTGGCGCTCGGCGGCAATGACGGGCTGCGCGGGCTGCCGGTGCCGCGCATGGCCGAGGCGCTGAATTCCATTCTGGACCGGCTGGAGGCGCGCAACATCCCCATCCTGCTGGCCGGCATGCACGCGCCGCCCAATCTCGGCGCCGATTACGGGCGGGAGTTCCACGCGGTCTTCACGGAGGCGGCGCGGCGCCGGCCGAACATGCTGTTCATGCCCTTCTTCCTGGAGGGCGTGGCGGGTGAGCGGGCGCTGAACCAGGCCGACGGCATCCATCCGAACGCCCGGGGCGTTGAGCGGATGATCGCCGAGATCCTGCCTGTCACGGAACAACTGCTGGACCGGGTGGCGTCTTCCCCGGCAGGATAATGGTCGAATCCGGAAGGGGGTGCCCATGCGTCTCTTCGTCGCTCTCGAACTTCCGGAGGCGGTGCGCGACAGCCTGGCCCTGATGGTGGGCGGCCTGCCCGGTGTGCGCTGGGTGCCGCCGGCCAACTACCACTTGACGCTGCGCTTCATCGGCAACGTCACCTCCGTCGAGGCGGAGGAGGTGGACCTCGCCCTCGCCGCCATCCGCGCCAAGCCCTTCGAGCTGCGCCTGCAGGGCCTTGGTACCTTCGAGAAGGCCGGCCGCGTCCAGTCGCTGCACGCGGTGGCGGAGCGCACGCCGGGCCTTGCTCACCTCCAGGGCAAGATCGAGACAGCGCTGCAACGCGCGGGCCTGCCGGCCGAGAAGCGCCGCTTCACGCCGCATGTGACCCTGGCGCGGACCGACCTAGTGCCCATCGACAAGCTCGCGGGCTTCGTCCAGGCGCACAACCTGTTCCGCACCGAGCCCGTGATGGTGGAGCATTTCGTGCTCTTCTCCTCACGGCTGGGCAAGGAGATGGCGGTCTACACCCCCGAGGTGGAGTATGCCCTGGCGGCTTGAGTGCGGCGCGAGGCTGGCCTAGACCCTCCCATGTGGGAGCCTTCCGCCGCCTGAGCTGCCTGGCCTTCGCCCTCGTCCTGTTCATGCAGGCCGGGGTGGGTGCGGCGCATTGCCTGCGCGGCCTGGGCGCCGCCCATGGACTGCTGGTCGAGATCTGCACCATCGAGGGCAAGCGCCTCGCCCTGCTGGACCATGAGGGCCAGCCCATGGAGGCCCCGGCCGAGGCCGGTTCCGGCATCTGTCCCGCTTGTGCCGGCCTGCCCGGCGTGGTGCTGCCGGCGGCGCCGACGCTGTCGGAGCCCGTGATCTTCGCCGCCGTCCCCGGCTTCTCCCTGACTGGCACCGCCCTGCCGGCCCCGCGCGCCCGCGCGCCGCCCTACAGCACCCGCGCACCCCCCGTCCTGGCCTGAACACCCCCTCCGCGCGGCGCCCGCCGCGTGGCCGCGTTCACGCCATCTCGGGAAAGTCCCCATGTCTGCTTCGTCGCGCGCCTGCTGGGCCGCACCGCTTCTCGTGCTCGCCGCGCCCGCCTGGGCGCAGGCCCCCGCCGAAATCCCCTCCGTGCTGGTGACGGCCCCGGCACCCTCGCTCACCGTGCCGAGCAATGAGCAGGCGCGGGTGCGGGCCTGGCTCAGCCCGGGCAACAACACCGTGGTCCCGGCCAGCGATTTCCAGGACCGCGCCGGCGCCACCACCCTGCGCGACGTGCTGGAATTCGTCCCCGGCGTCTTCACACAGCCCAAATGGGGCGAGGATTCGCGCCTCTCCATCCGGGGCTCCGGCGTCGCGCGCGGCTTCCACCTGCGGGGGGTGCGCCTCTATCAGGATGGCATCCCGGTGAACCAGGCCGATGGCAGTGGCGACTTCCAGGAGCTGGACCCGCTGACCTTCCAGCGCGTCGAGGTCTTTCGCGGCGGCAATGCCTTCGCGCTGGGCGCCAACACCCTGGGCGGCGCCATCAACTTCGTGACGCCGACGGGGCGCGACCGGCAGGGCTCCATGGTCCGGCTGGAGGCGGGCAGCTTCGGCCTCTTCCGCGGGCAATTGGCCCATGGGGTGGTGTCCGGGCCCTTCGACGGCGCCATCAGCATCACGGGCGCGCGGCAGGATGGCTACCGGCGCCACAGCGGCGGCGACAGCGCCCGGGTGAACATGAACCTGGGCTGGCGCGTGAATGACGACATCGAGACGCGGCTCTTCTTCACCTACAATTCCATCCGGCAGGACATCCCGGGCTCGCTGACGCGCGCCGCGGCCCTGTCCAACCCGCGCCAAGCGGCGGCGGCCAATCTGGCCCTGCGCTACGCCCGCAACATCGAGAGCCTGCGGATCGGCTCCCGCACCGCCGTGCGGCTGGGCGAGGGGGGCTGCTGGAATTCGGCGGCAGCTACGTCCATCGGCGCCTGGATCACCCGATCTTCCAGGTGATCGACAACCGCAATGACGACGTGAACCTCTTCGCGCGCGTCACGCTGGACGGACGGCTGGGTGGGCTTCGCAACCGTGTGGTCATGGGCGTGAACGCGGCCATGGGCGATGTGGACAACCGCCGCTTCGTCAACCTTTCCGGGCGGCGTGGGGCGCTGACCTTCTCGGCGCGGGAGACGGCCACCACCCTCGACGCCTATGTCGAGAACAGCCTTTATGTGCTGGACAACCTGGCGCTGGTCACCGGCATCTCGGGCGGGCAGGCGCGGCGCGAAAGTTCCAACCGCCTGAACCCCGCGCTGAGCGGGTCCGGCGACTGGTCCTTCGCCAATCCGCGCCTGGGCGTGATGTGGCAGGCGACGCCGGGGCTGCAGGCCTATGGCAACGTGACCTGGTCCACCGAGCCGCCGACGCTGTCGGACCTCGTCTCGCTGGTGCCGTTGGGCGGCTTCCAACTGCTGAAACCCCAGCGCGCCACCACCATCGAACTCGGCGTGCGGGGCGAGGTGGGCCCGGTCAACATCGAGGCCGCCATCTGGCACGCTTGGCTGCGCAACGAGATCCAGCTCTTCCAGGGCCCCACGGCCGGGTCGAGCTTCGCGCTGAACGCCGGCCGCACCCTGCACCAGGGCGCGGAGCTGGCCGCCACCTGGCGCGCGGCGCAAAGCCTGGTCACGGCGCAGGACAGCGTCGTGCTGCGCGGCGCCTACAGCTTCAGCGATTTCCGCTTCGACGGCGACCCGACCTACCGCGACAACCGCCTGCCCGGCGTGCCCCGCCACGTGCTGCGGGCCGAGGCGCGCTACAACCACCCCGCCGGCTGGTGGGTGGCGCCCAATCTGGACTACGTGCCGGAGGGCCTCTTCGTGGACAACGCCAACACCACGCGCACCAACAGCTACACGCTGATGGGCCTGCGCGCGGGCTTCGAACTGCCCGAGCGCGGCATCTCCGTCTTCGTCGAGGGGCGCAACCTGCTGGACCGCCGCTACATCAGCTCGGCCTCGGTCACGCCGGTGGCGACGGCCAGCTCCGCCCTGTTCGAACCCGGCTTCGGCCGCGCCGTCTTCGCCGGCACCACCTTCCGCTTCTGACCCGCAGGAGAGCGACACATCATGCGCAAGCTTCTCGCCCTGCTCCTGCTGGCCAGCGCGCCGGCCGGGGCCCATGTCACCATTGATCCGCCGGAGGCCGCCCCCAACAGCTTCCAGCGCATCGCCTTCCGCGTGCCGCATGGCTGCGCGGGGCAGCCCACCACGGCCATCGAGGTGACGCTGCCGGAGGGCATCACCTCCGCCCGCCCCAGCCCCAAGCCGGGCTGGGAGCTGACGGTGCGGATGCGCCCGCTGGAACGGCCCGTCTCCGGCGGGCATGGGCTGGTGCGCGAGGCGCCCAGCTTCATCGCCTGGAGCGGCGGCAACCTGCCCGACCCCTTCTTCGAGGAGTTCGTGATGATGATCCGCACCCCCAACCGCCCGGGCGAGACGCTGCTCTTCCCCGTGGCGCAGCTTTGCGCGGGTGGCGCGCGGCATGATTGGGTGGAGGTGGCGACGGCCGGCCAGGCCCGTCCGCGCAGCCCCGCGCCGACCCTGCGCCTGGGGGCCGCGCCATGAAGGGCGCGCTGCTGGCCCTGGGGCTGATCGCCGCCCCCATCGCCGTTTGGGCCTGCGACCCGGAGGAGATGGAGCGCGCCATGACCGAGATCTGCCAGGCCGCGGCCGAGGGGGCGGAGGTGGCCATCGCCGCCGCCCTCCCGCGCGCCACGGCGGAGGAGGCGGCGACGCTCGAAGCCGGCCTCGCCACGCTGCGCCGCGGCTGCATTGAGGGCGACCCGGTGGTCGCCGTGCGCCAGGCGCCGGCGCTGGCGCGCATCGCGGGCCGCATCGAGGCGCGGCCGGCCCAGGCCGCCCGCCACATCCTAACCCCTGCCCCGCAAGAGGAGCCTTCGACATGATCCATCGCCGCATCCTTCTCGGCGCCCTGCCGCTGCTGCCCGTGGCGGCGCAGGCCCATCACCACCAGGGCCATGCCCAGCCCGTGCAGCACCAGCACGGCGCCACCAGCCTTGGCCCGCTGCGGATCGAGGCGCCCTGGACGCGCGCCGCGCTGGAAGGCCGCCAGGGGGCGGGCTTCATGACCATCCGCAACACCGGCGCGGCGGCGGATCGGCTGGTTTCCGCCACCTCGCCCGTCGCGGGGCGGGTGGAGCTGCACACCCATATCCGCGACGGCGACGTGATGCGGATGCGCCCCGTGCAGGACATCCCGGTGCCGGCGGGCGGCAGCGCGACCCTCGCGCCGGGCGGGCTGCACCTGATGTTCATGGGGCTGAACCGCGCGCTGGTGGCGGGCGAGACCATTCCCGTGACCCTGCGCTTCGCCGAGGCGGGCGAGGTGACCGTGCAGCTTCGCGTCCAGGCGGCGGGTGCGCGCGGGCACGGCCACTGAGGCTTGGCCGCACGCGCCCCGATGACCGAAGGGCCTCCTGGCCCGGAGGTCTGAATCGGGCCGCGCGACATGTGTCCCGATGACCGGAGGGCCATCTGGCCCGGAGGTCTGAATCGGGCCGCGCCACAAGCGCCCCGATGACCGAAGGGCCGTCCGGCCCGAAGGTCTGAATCGGGTCGCGCCAGACACGCGGCCCGAATGGGTGCAGGATGGCGGGCATGAACCTTGTCATCCTCACCGGGGCCGGGATTTCGGCCGAAAGCGGGCTCGCCACCTTCCGCGACCTGGGCGGCATCTGGTCCCAGGTGCGGCTGGAGGAGGTGGCGACGCCCGAAGCCTTCGCCGCGGACCCAGGACGCGTGCAGGGCTTCTACAATGCGCGCCGCGCGCAGCTTCGCACCGTCGCGCCGAACCCCGCCCATGCGGCCCTGGCCCGGCTGGATGCCGCCTGGGACCGGGGCGATTTCCTGCTGGTCACGCAGAACGTGGATGACCTGCACGAACGTGCCGGCAGTCGCCGCCTGCACCACATGCATGGCGAGCTGCGCCGCGCCCGCTGCCTGGAATGCCGAGCGGACAGCCCCTGGCAGGACGACATCACGCTGGCCAGCGCCTGCCCCGCCTGCGGCGCCATGGGCCGGCTGCGGCCGCATGTGGTGTGGTTCGGTGAAGTGCCGCTGGGGATGGAGCGCATCGAGGCGGCGCTGGAGGCGTGCGACATGCTCGTCTCCATCGGCACCTCGGGCCGGGTCTGGCCGGCGGCGGGCTTCGCGGCCGCCGTGCGCGGGCGGGCGCGTACGCTGGAAATCAACCTGGAAGCTTCCGACGGCACCTCCATCTTCCACGAGACACGCCATGGCCCCGCCGGGCGCCTCGTGCCGGAATGGGTGGAGGAGATGTTGCGATGACGCGGACCGCCCTCGCGCTGCTGGCCTTGCTGCTGGCCCCTCCGGCCTTCGCCCAGACGAAATCCCCCGCGCCGCCGGGCGGCGTGCCCCAGGCCGTGCCGCTGCCGGGCATCGGCAGCTTCGACCCGCGCGCGCCGGTCTCGATGGGCGAGGCGCCCTGGACCTCCATCGGCGTGGTGCAGACCCAAGGGGGCGGGCGCTGCACCGGCACGCTGATCGCGCCCGACCGGGTGCTGACCGCCGCCCATTGCCTGCTGCTGGTCCGCACCGGTGACTTCACCCATCCTCGCGGGGTGAGCTTCCTGCTGGGCTATGAGCGCGGGCGTTTCCGCGCGCGCGGCGCCGTCATCGGCTACCAGACCGGCCCCGGCTATGACCCCGCGCTGCGCGGGCCGGGGCGGGAGGATTGGGCCATCCTGACGCTGGCCCAGCCCATCCGGGGCGTGGCCCTTCCGCTGCTGGACCGGCCCGCCGCCCCGCGCACACCGCTGGTGCTGGGCGGCTACCAGCAGGACCAGCCGGAGATGATCCTGGCCGACACCGGCTGCCGGCTGCTCGACCTGCGGGGCGGGCTGCTGCTGCATGATTGCGCGGGCACGCGCGGCGCCTCGGGCGCGCCGCTGCTGGTGCGGCAGGGGGCTGGCTGGGCGGTGGCGGGCATCGCCTCGCGCGTCGCGGCCGACATGGCGCTGGGGCAGGCGGTGGCGGTGGAGATGGTGCGGCCGGCCCTGCCTTGACCGCACGCGGCGGGGCGCACAGCCTGCGCGCATGACATGGTCCGGCACCCTTCTGCACATCCACACCACCCCGCGCGGTGGCGCCCCCATGGAGGCGCGGCCCGAGGCGCGGCTGCTGGAGGGCCAGGGGATCGAGGGCGACCGCTATCTGCTCGGCACCGGCACCTATAGCCCCAAGCCGCAGCGCGAACGCCAGGTGACGCTGATCGAGGTGGAGACGCTGGAGGCCCTGGCCCGCGACCACGCGCTGGAACTGGCGCCGCATGAGCATCGCCGGAACCTGACGGTGCGGGGCGTCCCGCTGAACCACCTGGTCGGCCGGCGCTTCCGGGTGGGGGAGGCGGTGCTGGAGGGCATCCGGCTGAACGTGCCCTGCCAGTATCTGGACGACCTGCTGGGGCGGCGGCTGTTCAAGCCGCTGACCAACCGTTCGGGGCTGAACTGCATCATTGTGCGGGGCGGTGTCATCCGGCCGGGGGATGCCCTCGCACCGATGTGAGGAAGCGGCCGAGCTCGGCCACCACCTCGGGCTCGCCCAATCGCAGCCAGCGCGAGGCGGGCGCGAAGCCCGCCATGATGTCAATATGGGAGAGGCGCGGCCACACCACATGCCGCACCGGCACGCCGGCCGCGCGCGCCCGTTCGGCCAGGATTTCGGAATGGTAGGGGCCCACCGTGGTGTCGCGCCCGCCGTGCAGCAGCAGCATGGGGGCCGCCCCCGTCAGCGGCGCGGGCGCGGCCTGGATGCGCTCCAGCCCCGCGAAGATGGCAGGCGGCGTCACCTCATGCGCGCCGAACTCATAAGGGCCGGAGATGCCGATGAGGCCTGACACCAGCGACCGCACGCCCCAGCGCGGATCGAGCGCCACGGCGGCCGCGTTGAACGCGCCGGCCGAATGGCCCATCACCACCAGGGGCCGGTCTTGTGGGGCCAGGAAGCGCAGCGCCAGCGCCGCATCCTCCACGAAAGAAGGGTAGGCGGCCTCGGGCCAGAGCCTGTAGTCCGCGACCGCCGCGACGGCACCGAGCCGGGCGAGCGTGATTCCCACGAAGCCATACTCCGCGCGTTGGCCCGAGACCCAGGCGCCCCCGGGGAGGAAAAGTACGAGAGGCGCGTCGGAGGACAGTCCCTCGGGCGTGTAGAGATCGAGGCGCTGGCGGGGCAGGGGGCCGTAGGCCAGCCCCTGCTCGCGCCGCACGCCCTCGCTCGGCGTGAGCCAACTCGCAAGGCGGGCGGGTGAGCAGGCGGCGAGGCCAAACAACCCCGCCACCGCGACCGCCCGCCGCCCCGCGACCAGGCTCAGTTCTTCGCCTTGTCCACCAGGGCGCCCTTCTTGATCCAGGGCATCATGCCACGCAGCTTCTCGCCCACTTCCTCGATGGAGTGTTCGGCGAGGCGGCGGCGGGTGGCCTTGAAACTGGCCTGGTTCACCTTGTTCTCCAGCATCCAGTCGCGCGCGAACTTGCCCGACTGGATGTCGTCCAGCACGCGCTTCATCTCGGCCTTGGTCTCGGCGGTGATGATGCGGGGGCCGGTGACGTACTCACCGTACTCCGCGGTATTGGAGATCGAGTAGTTCATGTTCGCGATGCCGCCCTCGTAGATCAGGTCCACGATGAGCTTCACCTCGTGCAGGCACTCGAAATAGGCCATCTCGGGGGCGTAGCCGGCCTCGACCAGCGTCTCGTAGCCGCCCTTGATGAGTTCCACGAGGCCGCCGCAAAGCACCACCTGCTCACCGAACAGGTCGGTCTCGCACTCTTCCTTGAAGGTGGTCTCGATCACGCCCGAACGCCCGCCGCCGATGGCGCTGGCGTAGGAGAGCGCGATTTCCAGCGCATTGCCCGAGGGGTTCTGCGCCACGGCCACGAGGCAGGGCACGCCGCCGCCCTTCTGGTATTCGCTGCGCACCGTGTGGCCGGGGCCCTTGGGCGCGATCATGAACACGTCGAGATCGGCGCGCGGGTCGAGCAGGTTGAAGTGCACGTTCAGGCCATGCGCGAAGGCGATGGCGGCACCGGGCTTCAGGTTGTCGTGCAGGTGGTCGCGGTAGAGGTCGCCCTGGCCCTCATCCGGCGTCAGGATCATGACGATGTCGGCCCACTTCGCGGCATCGGCCGGCGACATGACCTTGAAGCCCGCGGCTTCGGCCTTCTTCGCGGAACCGCCCGGGCGCAGCCCGATGACGACGTCGGTGACACCGCTGTCGCGCATGTTCATGGCATGGGCATGGCCCTGGGAGCCGAAGCCGATCACGGCGACCTTCTTCGCCTTGATCAGGTTCACATCGGCATCACGGTCGTAATAGACGCGCATCTCTCGCGCACTCCTGTGGTTATAGTCTTGAACTGGACGTCACAGCGCCATCTGCCGCGTGCCGCGGGCGATGGCAACCGCCCCGGTCCGGCAAATCTCGGCTAAGCCTAGCGGGCGCATCAGCGCGCAGAAGGCATCTATCTTCTCGGCATTGCCGGTCATCTCGAAGACGAAACTTTCCGTGGTCGCGTCCACCACGCGGGCACGGAAGGCGTCCGCCAGCCGCAGCGCCTCCACACGATGATCCCCGGTGCCGACAACCTTGATCAGCGCCAACTCCCGCACGAGGTGCGGCCCCTCCACCGTCAGATCCGCCACCTTGTGCACGGGCACGAGGCGATCCAGCTGCGCTTTGATCTGCTCGATCACCATCTCCGTGCCCGAGGTCACGACGGTGATGCGCGACAGCCGCCCCGCCTCATCCACCGGCGCCACGGTCAGGCTGTCAATGTTGTAGCCACGGCCCGAAAACAGGCCGATCACGCGGGCCAGCACGCCCGCCTCGTTTTCCACCAGCACGGCGATCGTCGCCGTGCGCGTATCCATTGCCGACATTTTTTTCAGTCATCCAAGGCGGAAGTAATGGGGAAGGGCGCATCCTCGGCGAATGCGGCCGCGAAGCGGACGCCGCGCCCAGACCTACCGTTTGGCACGTGCACCAATGATGGCGCGAAGCCAAGCGGCCGGAGGCCGCGCCCGGCGTCTGAGGGCATCAAACAAGGACCTTGCCCTCATCCGTCACGCTGGCCGCGTTCTTCTCCTGGTCCGGGCCCAGGATCATCTCGTTATGGGCGGCGCCGGACGGGATCATCGGGAAGCAGTTCTCCTTCTGGTCCACACAGATGTCCGCAATGACGGGGCCCGGATGGGCGATCATCTCGCGGATCACGTCATCCAGCTCGCCTAGCTTCGTGGCCCGCAGCCCGCGCGCGTGGAAGCTTTCCGCCAGCTTCACGAAATCGGGCAGGGAGGCGCTGTAGCTCTCCGAATAGCGCCCGCCATGCAGCAGTTCCTGCCACTGGCGCACCATGCCCATGTACTCGTTGTTCAGGATGAACACCTTCACCGGCAGGCGATACTGCGCGAGCGTGCCCATCTCCTGGATGTTCATCAGGATGGACGCCTCGCCCGCGATGTCGATGCACAGCGCGTCGGGGTGGGCGATCTGCACGCCCATCGCCGCCGGCAGCCCGTAGCCCATGGTGCCGAGGCCACCGCTCGTCATCCAGCGGTTGGGCTTGTCGAAGCCGAAATACTGCGCGGCCCACATCTGGTGCTGGCCCACCTCGGTGGAGATGAAGGTTTCGCGCCCCAGCTCCTGCGTGATCTCGTAGAGGCGCTTCACCGCGTGCTGCGGCTTGATGATGGCGCCGGGCTCGGGCGCCTGGGTGTAGGCGAGGCAGTTGATGGACCGCCAGCCGTCAATCTTCCGCCACCAGCCGAGCTGGGCGTCCTTCGCGATGGGCGTGTCATCGCTCTTCCACGCCTCGATCATCGCGGCCAGCACCTGGCCGGCATCGCCCAGGATGGCGACGTCCACCTTCACATTCTTGTTGATGGAGGAGGGGTCGATGTCTGCATGGATCTTCTTCGAGCCCACGCTGAACTTGTCCAGCCGCCCGGTGATGCGGTCGTCGAAGCGCGCGCCGATGTTGAACATCACGTCGCAGCCATGCATGGCGAGGTTCGCCTCATAGGTGCCGTGCATGCCCAGCATCCCCACGAATTGCGGATCGCTGGCCGGATAGGCGCCGAGGCCCATCAGCGTGTTGGTGCAGGGCATGCCCGTCAGGCGCACGAACTCCGTCAGCAGGCGCGACGCCTCGGGCCCGGAATTGATGACACCACCGCCCGCATAGATGATGGGCCGCTCGGACCGCTTCAGCAGTCGCACCGCCTCCAGGATCGCGTCGCGGTTGGGCGAGGTCACGGGGCGGTAGGAGCGGTGGGGCGCCTCAGCCTTGGGCGCGTCCACATAGGGTGCCGGCTTGATCAGGATGTCCTTCGGCAGGTCAATCACCACCGGGCCAGGCCGGCCGGACTTCGCCACATAGAAGGCGTCATGCATCACGCGGGCCAGGTCCTCGCTGCGCTTCACCAGGTAGTTGTGCTTGGTGGCGGGGCGGGTGATGCCGGTGGTGTCGGCCTCCTGGAAGGCGTCATTGCCGATGAGGTGCGTGGGCACCTGGCCCGTCAGGCAGACCACCGGGATGCTGTCCATCAGCGCATCCACCAGCCCCGTCACGGCATTGGTGGCGCCGGGGCCGGATGTGACAAGCACCACGCCCACCTTGCCGGTGGAGCGCGCATAGCCCTCGGCCGCGTGGACGGCGGCCTGCTCGTGCCGCACCAGGATGTGGCGGATGTGGTTCTGCTGGAACAGCGCGTCATAGATCGGCAGCACGGCGCCGCCGGGATAGCCGAAGATGACGTCCACGCCCTGGTCCTTCAGCGCGCGCAGGACGACCTCGGCGCCCGACAGATGGTCGGTGGCGGCGGGGGCGGTGGGCATGGCGGTGGCGGACATGGCGAGGTTCCGGAAATGTGCGACTGCGAAGGGCTTACGGGGGTGGGACGGCCCCGTCAACACCCTCACGAAGAAATGCGAAGATTTTTGCCCGTTCACATTCTGAAAATTGCGCTAGAGCCGCGAAACGCGCATTGATCCTATGCGCGTGCCGCACGGCCACCAGCGGCTGATGGCGGAACCAAGTGGCCTGGCGCCGTGTATAGGCGCCGGTGTTGGCGATGGCGCGGCGGCTCGCCTCCGCTTCCGTGATCTCGCCGCGCAGCAGCGCCGCCAGTTCCGGCACGCCATGGGCGCGCATGGCGGGCAGGGCGGGGTCGAGGCCCTGGGCCAGCAGCGCCGCGACCTCCTCGCGCGCGCCGCCCGCCAGCATCGCGTCCCAGCGTGCCGCTATGGCTGCGCGCAACGCCTCGCGCGGTGGGTCGAGCAGGATGGCGCGAAAGGCATAGGGCGCGGGCGGCAGCAGGGGGGCCGCGCGCTGCCAATGCGCCAGGCTCTGGCCCGTGCTGAGCCAAACCTCATGCGCGCGGGCGATGCGCTGGCTGTCGGAGGGGCGGATGGCCGCGGCATCCTCGGCGTTGAGCCGCGCGTGCAGCGCCTCCGGCCCTAGCTCCGCCAGAAGAGCGCGCGCCTCGGCGCGGGCGGCCGGCGTCACGTCGGGCAGGGCCGAAAGGCCCTGGGTCAACGCGCGCAGATACATCCCCGTGCCGCCGCAGAGGATGGGCAAGCTTGCCCCTTCCATCGCCTCCAGCGCCGCCGCCCGCCACCAGGCCACGCTGCCCGCCACGGCGGCCGGCAGCACGCCATAGAGGGCATGCGGCACGCGGGCCTCCTCCTCCGGCGTGGGCCGGGCGGTCAGCACGCGAAGCTCGCGATAGCATTGCATGGCGTCGGCGTTGATGACGGTGCCGCCCAGCCGCCCGGCCAGTTCCAGCGCCAGGGCCGATTTCCCGCTGCACGTCGGCCCGGCGATGATGAGGGCTTGGCGCATCACGCCGCACCCGGCATGGTCCGCCCGCCATGCCCCATATGCTGACCCTGATCGCCGCCCCCGGCACGCTGACCCCTGACCATCTGCGCGCCGCCCGCGCCGCCCTTTCGGCGCTGGGCGCCGACCTGGACGCGGCCGAATGGCTGTCGGAGGCCGAGGCGGTGGACCAGCCCTTCACGGCCCTCGCCGCCGAGCAGGCGGAGGCCGCGGTGCGCGCCGCGCTGGGCGATGCGCCGCTGGACCTCATCGCCCAGCCCCGCGACGGTCGTCGCAAGAAGCTGCTGCTGGCCGACATGGACAGCACCATCGTCACCAGCGAGACGCTTGACGAGATCGCGGCCTTCGCGGGCCTCAAGGAGCAGATCGCGGAGATCACCCGCCGCTCCATGAATGGGGAGCTGGATTTCGCCCAGGCGCTGACCGCGCGCGTGGCCATGCTGCGCGGCCTCGATGACAGCGCGTTGGAGGCCACCTGGAAGGCCACGGAACTCACGCCCGGCGCGGCGGAGCTGGTCGGCACCATGCGCGCGAACGGCGCCCACACCGCGCTGGTCTCGGGCGGCTTCACCTTCTTCACCGCGCGTGTGGCGGAACTCGTGGGCTTTCATGAGCACCATGCCAATACGCTGCTGGTCGAGGAGGGCAAGCTGACCGGCGCGGTGGGCCAGCCCATCCTGGACCGCGACGCCAAGCTCGCCACGCTGAAGCGCCTGGCCGCGCAGCTCGGCGTGCCGCTGACCGAGGCCGCGACGGTGGGCGATGGCGCCAATGACCTGGCCATGATCCAGGCGGCGGGGCTGGGGGTGGCTTTCCGCGCCAAGCCCGTGGTGGCGGCCGCGGCGCGCCACCGGCTGGAACATGCGGATTTGCGGGGGCTGCTGTTCGCCCAGGGCTATCGCGCGGCGGAATTCCGCCGGGCCTGAGCCCGAAGGCTATTCCGCGACCCCCTCCCTGGCGCCGCGGATTACTCCGCGGCGACGCGCGGAACGGGCAAGGGCAGGATGGTCGCGTCGGTGAAGGCGCGGGGTTCGTCGCGCATGTCGAAGATGTCGGTGGTCTCGACGGGCAGCGCCAGCACGAAGGGGTGCGGGGCCTCGCGCCGTGCGGGGCCGGCGGAGATCTGGCGGCGACGTGCCAGGATCAGGGGCTTCAGAACACGCATGGTTCCCTCCACTCCGGCCCTCGCGGCGGTTCGGGTTGCCCCCGTTCCGCCACGGCGCCGCCTTGACTGTGGCGGGGTCAAAGCATCTTTGCGCTTTGGTTACAAGGCCGGTGCGCTGGGAACCTGCAATGCGATTTCCAGGGAACGCGCGGCGCGGAAGCACAGATCGTCGCGATACAGAGCCGCCGCCACCTGCACCGCGCGCGGCATGCCTTCGGAATCAAGGCCCACGGGCACGGAGATGGCCGGCTGGCGGGTCAGGTTGAAGGCGAAGGTCCAGGGCGCCCAGTCGCGCCACAGGGCGGTCTCGGGGTGCAGGGTGGGCTGGTCGGCGGCGAAGGCGGCGGTCGGAGTCGCGGCGGTCAGCACCAGGTCGAATCGCTGGTGGAAGCGCGCCATGGCATGCGCGGCCTCGATGCGCAGCGCGTCGGCGCCCAGGAAATCCACGGCCGACATGCGCGACTGGCGCTCGGCCACCTCCATGATCCCCGCATCGAGCAGCCCGCGCGATTCCTCCGGGATGGAGGCCACGAGTCGTGCCAGCGCCACGCCCCAGACGCGGCCGAAGATGGCGCGGGTGTCGGGAAGGGCGGGGTCCGCTTCCTCGACATGGGCGCCGGCGGCTTCCAGGGCACGGGCGGCCTGGAGCAACGCTTCCTCGCCCTCGGCGTCCAGCGGGGCCTCGAAGCCCAGGCGTCGGACGACGGCCACGCGCAGCCCGGCCACGCCGTCCTCGATGCCATCGCGCCAGTCGCGGTTGTCATCAGGCAGGCAGAAGGGGTCGCGCAGGTCGTGCCGCGCCATGGCGTTCATCATCAGCGCGGCATCGCGCACCGAGCGCGCCATGGGCCCGGCCACCGCCACATTGGCGAAGGCGCCGAGCGGCCATTGCGGCACGCGCCCGAAGCTGGGCTTCACGCCCACCACGCCGCAGAAGGCGGCCGGGATGCGGATGGAGCCGCCGGCATCGGTGCCGATGTGCAGCGGCCCGAAGCAGGCCGCGGCCGCGGCCCCCGCGCCGGAGGACGATCCGCCCGGCGTCCGCTCCCGGTTCCACGGGTTGCGGGTGATGCCGTGCAGCGGGCAGTCGCCCGGCGACTTCCAGCCGAATTCGGTGGTGGTGGTCTTGCCCAGGATGACCGCGCCGGCCGACTTCAGCCCGAGCACGGAGGGTGCGTCCTCGCTGGCCGGGGTGGCCTCGGTCGCGCGGCTACCGCGGCGGGTGGGGAAGCCCGCGAGGTTCAGCAGGTCCTTCACGGTGCAGGGCACGCCATCGAGCGGCCCCATGGGGCGGCCGGCGGCCCAGCGCGCCTCGCTCTCGCCCGCCTGGGCCAGGGCGCGGGGGTTCATCGCCGCGAAGGCGTTGACCCAGGGGTTCATGCGCGCCACCCGCTCCATCACGGCCTTCAGCGCCTCGACGGGCGAGAGGGCGCGGCGGGCGTAGAGGCCGAGCAGTTGCTCGGCCTCCATCAGGGCGGGGTCGGTGGGAGTGCTCACGCCGCCCCCGATCGCAGGCGTGAATCGGTGGCGGGAATCATGCCCCCTTCGCCACGCGACGGAACTTGGTCAGCAGGAATTCCGTGTAGCCATTGGGCTGCGCCGCGCCCTCCAGCACCAGGGCCAGCGCCGCCTGGAAGGCCGGTCCGTCGAAATTGGGCGCCATGGCCACATAGGCCCCATCGCTCGCATTCTGCTTGTCCACCACGCCGGCCATGCGCTTCATCGTTTCCACGACCATCGCTTCCGTCACGATGCCATGGCGCAGCCAGTTGGCGATGTGCTGGGCCGAGATGCGCAGTGTCGCGCGGTCCTCCATCAGGCCGACATTGTTGATGTCGGGGACCTTGGAGCAGCCCACGCCCTGGTCCACCCAGCGCACCACATAGCCCAGGATGCCCTGGGCGTTGTTGTCCAGCTCGGCCTGCAGGTCGGCCGGCGCCCAGTTGGTGTTGGTGGCGACGGGAACCGTCAGTAGGTCCGCAAGCTGGGCGCGGCGGCCGCCCTTCGCGATCTCCTCCTGGCGCGCGGCCACATCCACCTGGTGGTAGTGCAGGGCGTGCAGCGTGGCGGCGGTGGGCGAGGGCACCCAGGCCGTGTTCGCGCCCGCCTTCGGGTGGCCCACCTTCTGCTCCAGCATCGCGGCCATGGCATCGGGCATGGCCCACATGCCCTTGCCGATCTGCGCGCGGCCGCGCAGCCCGCACATCAGGCCGATATCCACATTCCAATCCTCATAGGCCTTGATCCAGGCCGTGCCCCGCATGTCGTTCTTGCGGATCATGGGGCCGGCTTCCATCGAGGTGTGGATCTCGTCGCCGGTGCGGTCGAGGAAGCCCGTGTTGATGAAGCACACGCGCTCGGAGGCCGCAGCGATGCAGGCCTTGAGGTTGACGGTGGTCCGGCGCTCCTCGTCCATGATGCCCATCTTCAGCGTGGCGTGCGGCAGGCCGAGCACCTTCTCGACACGGCCGAACAGCTCCACCGCCCAGGCCACTTCCTTGGGCCCGTGCATCTTCGGCTTCACGATGTAGACGGAGCCCGCGCGCGAATTCATGCGCTTGCCCTTGATGTCATGGATGGCGATGAGGCTCGTCACCATCGCGTCCAGGATGGTCTCGGCCGTCTCCGCGCCGTTCCAGGTGACGGCGTCGGTCATCATGTGGTGACCCACATTGCGGACCAGCATGACCGAGCGGCCAGGCAGCGTCAGCGTCGAGCCATCGGGCGCGGTGTAGACGCGGTCCTCGTTCAGGCGGCGCGTGATGGTCTTGCCGCCCTTCTCCAGATCGGCGCTCAGCGAGCCGTTCATCAGGCCGAGCCAGTTGCGGTAGACCGCGACCTTGTCCTCGGCGTCCACGGCGGCGACGCTGTCCTCGCAATCCTGGATGGTGGTCAGCGCCGATTCCAGGATGAGGTCCGCCACACCCGCCGCATCCTCCTTGCCGATGGGGTGGTTGCGGTTGATCACCAGCTCGGCGTGCAGCCCGTTGTGGCGGAACAGGATGGAGGAGGGCGAGGCGGCATCACCGGTGTAGCCCGCGAAGCGCTCCTTGAACTTCAGCACCGTGGCGCCGCCGCCCGAGAGCGTGACCGACAGCGCCCCGTCCTTCACCACATACTTCAGCGCCTCGGCATGGCCCGCGCCCAGCAGGGGCACCATGCTGTCCAGCGTCTTGCGCGCGAAGGTGATGACGCGCTGGCCGCGGGCGGGGTTGTAGCCGCCGCCGCGCGTGGCACCCTCGGTCTCCGGAATGGCGTCGGTGCCATAGAGCGCGTCATAGAGGCTGCCCCAGCGCGCATTGGCCGCGTTCAGCGCGTAGCGGGCGTTGGAGACCGGCACCACCAGCTGCGGGCCCGCGATGGCGCCCATCTCGGGGTCGGTGTTGGCGGTGGTCACCTGCACCTCGCCCGGCTCGGGCAGCAGGTAGCCGATCTCGCGCAGGAAGGCCTCATAGGCCGGCACGTCGATCGGGCGCGCGGGGTTGGCCTGGTGCCAGGCGTCGATCTTGGCCTGGAGCGCGTCACGCTCGGCCAGCAGCTCGGCGTTGCGGGGGCCGAGATCGGCCAGGATGGCGGCGAAGCCATCCCAGAAGGCCTCGGGGCTGACGCCGGTGCCGGGCAGGGCTTCGGTTTCCAGGAAGGTCTTCAGCACGGGGGCGACGTTCAGCGTCATTTCACTCTCCAGCAGCCGGGGTCATCATGGGCTTTAAGCAACATCTGCGGGCTGTGAAAGGGGCGGGTGTTCCAATGGGGCGCCCCGTTGGAGGTGGCGCCACCCTCTGGCACCATGGGTTCCAAACCCGGAGAGAGACGCCGCATGACGATCCAGCCCCACCTCACGCAGAACTGGCACATCCGCAAGCCCGCGGGCCGCGCGGCGGGGGGGATGGTGGCCAGCCAGGCCAAGGCGGCGGCGGAGGCGGGGGCGGAAATCCTGCGCGCCGGCGGCACGGCGGCCGATGCGGCGGTGGGGGCGGCCTTCGCCCTGGCCACGGTGGAGCCCTGGAACAGCGGCCTTGGCGGCATCGGCTTCGCGCAGGTGATGGCGCCGGGTTCTTCCTGCCAGACCTTCGATTTCGGCCCGGTGGCCCCGCGCGGGCTCGACCCCTCGGCCTATCCGCTCACGGGGCGGCAGAAGCAGGACCTGTTCTCCTGGCCCGAGGTGGTGGGGGATGTGAACATCCATGGGCCGAAATCGGCGCTGATCCCCTCCTCGGTGGCCGGCTATGCGCTGCTGCATGAGCGCCATGGGCGGATGCCGCTGCGCGATGTGATGGCGCCCGCCGTGGCGCTGGCCAGGCGCGGCCTGCCGCAGGACTGGTACACGACGCTCAAGATCGCCGCGAGCGCCGCCGTGCTGCGCCTCTATGAGGAGAGCGCCCGCATCTACCTCCCCAACGGCCTGCCCCCCATCGCGCCCTACCAGGGCACGCCGGGCTTCATGCCGCAGGGGCGCCTGGCCGACACGCTGGAACGGCTGCAGCACGCCGGTCTGCGCGACTTCTACGAGGGCGACATCGCGCGCGAGATCGCGGCCGACATGAAGGCGATGGGCGGCTTCGTGACGGCGGAGGACCTGCGCGGCTGCCAGGCCCGCAGCCTGCCCGCCATCGAGGCGCGCTTCCGCGACCGGACCTGGATGCTGGCGGCGGGGCTGACGGCGGGCCCGACCCTGGCCGCCGTGCTGCGCCGCATGGAGGAGGCACCCTACACCGCCACCCCCGATGCGGCCTGGTATGCCCATCTGGCGCGGGCGCTCCGCGAAGCCTATGCCGAGCGGCTGGAGGTGCTGGGCGATGCCGAGCCCGCCGCCGCCGACAGCTGCACCACCCACCTGACCACCTGCGACAAGGACGGGATGATGGTGGCGATGACCACCACGCTGCTCTCCTCCATGGGCAGCCGCATGGTGCTGCCGCGCACCGGCGTGCTGATGAACAATGGCGTGATGTGGTTCGACCCGACGCCGGGCAGTGCCAACGCCATCGCGCCGGGCAAGCGGCCGCTGTGCAACATGTGCCCCGTCATCATGCTGGACGGGAAGGGGAACCCCGAGATCGCGGGCGGGGCCTCGGGCGGGCGGCGCATCATGGCCGCCGTGTTCCAGCTGCTTTCCTATGTGGCGGACTTCGCCATGGACCCGGAGGCGGCCGCCCACCACCCGCGCATCGACGTGAGCGGACCCGACCGCGTCACGGCCGACCGGCGCCTGGGCGAGGCGGTGCATGCCGCGCTGCGCGCCGACAGCCCGCTGGAGGTGGTGGAGCATGGGGTGATGCCGCTGAACTTCGCCTGCCCCAACCTCATCCAGCGCAAGGCGGGCATGACCATCGGCATCACGGATGCCATGTCGCCCTGGTCGGCGGCCGTGGCCGAATGAGCCAGGCGCTCTCCCTGCCGGAGGAGATCGTCCTCCTCACCCTGGACGACGCCACGGGCCGCCCCGTGGGGCGCCAGGGGCCGGCGGCGGGGCTGGCGCTGGCGGGCGCGCTGATGATGGAGCTGGCACTCGCCGGCCGCGTTGACACCGACCGCGACCGGCTGGAGGTGCTCTCCACCGAGCCGCTCGGCGATGCCGCGCTGGACGGCGCCCTGGCGCGCATCGCCGGGGCCGAGGACAGCCGGGGCGCGCTGATGCTGCTGGCGCGGGAGGAGGCCGGCCTGCGTGCCACCCTCCTGGCGCGGCTGGAAGAACAGGGCCTGCTGCGCCGGGTGGATGGCCGTGTGCTGCTGATCTTCCCCGAACGGCGCTGGCTCAAGCCCGAGGACCGCCCGGAGCCGCGCGAGGTCCGTGCCCGACTGCTGCGCGCCATTGAGACCGACGACATCCCCGAGCCGCGCGAGGCGCTGCTGCTGGGCTTGGCGCGCGCCACGGCCTTGTTGCCGCTGCTGCTGCCGGCCGAATTGCTGGCCATTCGGCAGGAGCGCGTGGCCTTCTTGGCGGGGCTTGAGGCGCTGAACCGATCCTTGACGCAGGCGGTGGGCGATCTCTACTCGATCCGCATGCGGTCGGGCTGAGTGGCACGTCTCTTGCTTGAGTCTGGGGGCGCAACGAAATCCTGCGGGGTTATTGCCTTGTTGTAAGGCAGACACCCGGCGGGGCCGCGCCCTGGGAGATCAGATTTCATGCAACGTCGCCAAATCTTCGGCATGGCCGCTGGCCTCATCGCCGCGCCGCTCGCCGCCCCCGCCATCGCCAACGCCCAGGCCGCCTGGCCGGGCAGCCGTCCCATCCGCCTGGTCGCGCAGTTCCCTCCCGGCGGGCTGGTGGACACCGTGACCCGCCTCGCCGCGCCGCCGCTCTCCCGTGCGCTGGGCGGGCACAGCGTGGTGGTGGAGAACCGCGCGGGCGCGGGTGGCGTGATCGGCACGGATTACGTGGCGAAGCAGCCGGCCGATGGCCACACCTTCCTGATGACGCACGCTTCCGTGATGGTCTATTCGGCCGCCACCCTGCCGCGCCTGCCCTTCGACCCCATCCGCGACTTCACCCATCTGGGCCTGCTGGTCGAGGCGACGAGCGTGCTGCTGGTGCGCGCCGACAGCCCCATCCGCACCTTCGAGGATTTCCTCCAGCACGCGCGCACGCGCCCCACGCGCTATGGCTCCTCGGGCATCGGCTCGGCGCCGCACATGCTGGGCGCCATGCTGGGGGGGCTTGCGAACCTCACCCAGCTCGACCACTCGCCCTATGCCGGCAGCGCGCCCGCGCTGAATGACCTGATGGGCGGCCATATCGAGAGCTTCATCGACCCCATCACCACCAATGTGAACAACATGAAGAACGGGGTGCTGCGCGCCCTGGCCGTCTCGGCGCCGGCCCGCCTGGCCGATTTCCCCGACCTCCCCACCTTCTCGGAGCTGGGTTTCCCGAGCCTGGTGCAGACGCAATGGGTGGGCATGTCCGCCCCCCGCAACCTGCCCGAGCCCATCGCGCAGCGGATGATGGCCGAGATCCCCAAGATCATCCAGGACCAGGCCTTCATCCAGCGCATGACGGAACTCCAGACCCTGCCGCGCAACCCGATCCCGCTGGGCCCGGATTTCGTGCGGATCATGGAGGCCGACCAGGCCGTCGCCCGCCAGGTGGCCGAGCGCTACAACATCCGCGCCGGCGCCTGAGCCGGCGCGAAACCGGGGGCGCCTCTACAGCGTGATCAACCTGTGTTGGTCACGCTGTAGTCTTGGCCGGGCGGCTGATTCACGGCTTCGGTGATTCCACCGAAGCCGATCAGACGCCAGCGGCGCCCCCGGAAGCGCTTACTCCGCGGCCAGTTGCAGCCGGTCCTGCCGGCATTGCATCAGGGGCTGGATGCGGGTGCCGAACATCTCGATCCCCTCCAGGAAATCGTCGAAGCACAGCATGATGCCCTTCACCCCGGGCATCGCCGCCACCTCGTCCAGCATGCGCGCGCAGGTGGCGGGGCTGCCCACGATGGTGCCCATGTTGAAGTTGATGGGCGAGGGGCTGCGCTGGATGGAGGCCGCCATGGAGGTCGCCTCCGTGTTCACGTCCGCCGCCGCATGGCCGAGCAGGTGCGCCAGCGCCGCGCGGTCCGCCCCCTTCTGGTAGCTGTCCCACTTGGCCAGCGCGGCTTCGTCCGTCTCGTCGCAGATCACCATGTAGAGCATGTAGGCCCCCACATCGCGCCCGGTCTTCTTCGCGTGCTCCAGCACCCGGGCGGGGACGGAGGCGGCCTTGGTGGGTTCGTTCACGCCCTCGCCCAGGCAGAAATTGTAGTTGCAGTAGGTGGCGCCGAACTCCATGCCGCGGTCCGACTGGCCGGCGCTGACGATCTCGATGGGCTTGGACGGGCGGGGGCTCAGCTTGCACTTGTCCATCTGGAAGTAGGTGCCCTTGCGGTCGCTCTCGCCCGTCTCCCAGAGGTCGCGCAGAATTTGCACGTATTCGGTGCTGTAGTCGTATCGCTTGCCGAAATGTTCATCGCCCGGCCACAGACCCATCTGCGTGTATTCCACCTTGTGCCAGCCCGAGACGATGTTCACCCCGAAGCGCCCGCCCGAGATGCTGTCAATCGTGACCGTCATCCGCGCCACGATGGCGGGCGGGATGGTCAGCACGGCGGTGGAGGCGAAGAGCTTGATGCGCGTGGTGACGGCCGCGAGGCCCGCCATCAGGGTGAAGCTCTCCAGCCCATGGTCCCAGAATTCGGTCTTGCCGCCGAATCCATGCAGCTTGATCATGGAGAGGGCGAAATCCATGCCGTAGCCCTCGGCCTTCTGCACCACCTGCCGGTTCAGCTCGAAGCTCGGCATGTATTGGGGCGCGTTTTCCGAGATCAGCCACCCATTGTTGTTGATGGGGATGAAGACGCCGATATCCATCGCTTGGGCCCTCGCCTCAGGGGCCGCCGGAGCGGCCGCGGTTGTTGCGCGGGTGCGACGCAGCAAACCCCATGCCAGGGGGTGCCCCCTGCCTCGCTGGACAGCGCCCCCGCGCGCGGACAACATCGGACGGAAGCGCGGGAGCCTCCCGCGCACCCCAGACCCGGAGCCGCGGCCATGACGCCCAACATGCC
Organism: Roseococcus microcysteis; assembly: GCF_014764365.1. Classification (NCBI taxonomy): domain Bacteria; kingdom Pseudomonadati; phylum Pseudomonadota; class Alphaproteobacteria; order Acetobacterales; family Roseomonadaceae; genus Roseococcus; species Roseococcus microcysteis. The sequence continues at coordinate 943,542 of NZ_CP061718.1, read as the reverse complement.
GGAGGAGATCATGCTCCTCCTGCTCGACAACAAGACGGGCCGTCCCGTCGGCCTGCCGGCCCCGGCCGGCGACTATGCCATCGCCACCGCCATCCTGATGCAGCTCTCGCTCGATGGCCGTATCGACACCGACCTCGACCGGCTGACGGTGGTGAACGAGGCCCCCTCCGGCGACCCGGTGCTGGACGAGGCGCTGGCCGTGATCGCCCGCGGCCCGCATGGGCATGACAGCCGCCACTGGATCGTGGAGCTCGGCCGCAACGCCGAACATTACCGCGGCATGGTGCTGGACCAGCTCGTCGCCAAGGGCATTCTGCGGCTGGAGGAGGGGCGCTTCCTCTGGGTCTTCCCCGACCGCCGCTACCCCAAGGGCCCGCTGGGCGAGGCGGAGGTGCGCGAGGTGCGCGCCCGCCTGCGCGCCGTGCTTCTCCAGGACGAGATCCCCGACCCTCAGGACGCGCTGCTGGTGGGCCTGGCGCGCTCGGCCGGTCTCATCCCGCTGATCCTGACGCCCGAGGAGCAGGACCGCGCGGGCAAGCGTGTGGACCAGGTGGCGGATCTGGAGGAGCTCAGCCGCACCCTGTCCAATGTGACGCGCGAGGTCTTCGCCGTGATGCTGGCCTTCGCCGGCGCGCATTGAGGGCGGCATGAAAAAAGGCGCCGACCTGATGGCCGGCGCCTTCCTGGGATTGGCGCTGGTGGCGCCGTATCAGCGCTGGGCCTGGAGATAGGCCAGCAGGTCGTTCAGCTGCTGCTCGTTGCGGATACCGTTGAAGGCCATGGAGCCGCGCGGCACCAGATCCTTCGGGTTGGTCAGGTACTGGCGAAGATTGGCCTCGTTCCACACCAGCCCGCCCTGGGCCAGTTCCTGCATGTTCGCCGAATAGCGGAAGCCCTGGATGGAGGCGGCCGGACGCTCCCACACACCGTGCAGGTTGGGGCCGACGCCGTTGCGGCCGCCTTCATTGATGGTGTGGCAGGCGCGGCACTGGTTGAACACGCGCTGGCCGGCGGCCGCATCCTGCGCCATGGCGGCGCCGAAGGGAGCGAAGGCGAAGACGGCGCCCAGGATCATCAAAGCCCGCATATGGAAATCTCCTCCTCGATCACGGTTCATACCCATTTGTGGGAAGTGTGGGCAAAGCCGCAAGCCCATGTGATCACTTCGCCACCGCAACGGGATAAAGGCATAACCCTGTGAACGAAAGATGGTTGCCGCTGGCCCTCGGTGTGGCATGGGCCATGGGCACGGCCCTTCTGGGCGCCTCATTGACCACCATCGGGCCCTGGTATCAGGGCCTGGAACGCCCTTGGTTCCAACCCCCCGATTGGGCCTTCGGGCCAGCTTGGACCTTGATTTTCGCGCTGTCCGGCTACGCGCTGATGCGCGCCTGGCGGGCCGGAGCGGGGGGAATTCTGCTCGGTGTCTTCGTGCTGAACGGGGGTTGAACGCGCTGTGGAGTTTCCTCTTTTTCACCTCCCGGAGACCTGACTGGGCATTGATCGAAATCGTTCCGCTGTGGCTGTCCATCCTGGCGATGATCTGGCTTGCGGCCCGGCATGACCGCGTCGCGGCTTGGTGCATCGTCCCCTACATCGCCTGGGTGAGCTTCGCCGCCGTGCTGAACCTCGCCATCGTGCGGCTGAACGGGCCCTTCGGCTGATGCAGGCGCTGTTCGACACGGGCCGCGCCGCGGACCTCGTGCTGCTGGCCTTGGCCCTGGAGGCCGCGGGGCTTTGGGCGTTGCGGCGCTGGGCGGGGCAGGGGCCGGGGCTGGCGGCGATGCTGCCCTTCCTCCTGGCGGGGGCCGCCTTCGCCCTGGCGCTGCGGGCGGCGCTGACCGGGGCGGGCTGGGCGCTCGTGGCCCTGCCGCTGCTCGCCGCCTTTGCCGCGCATCTGTGGGATATCACGCGGCGGTGGCGGGCATAATCCTACCGCCGCCAGAGCCGCCTGGCACCCAGGAAGCCGCGATACCCCAGCTCCAGCCCCTGCGCGATGCCTGGCCAGGCGGCGACGCGGCCCAGCCAGCGCCAGCCCGGCAGCGCCCGCCAGATGGCGGCGAAGGCCGCGGCGCCGTCGCGCAGCGTGCCGTCGGCCATCCGCACATGCATCCGTCGCAGTGCCGCCTCGCGGTCAAGGTCCGGGCCAAGCTCGGCCTGCTGGCTGACATCCACGAAGGCGAGCGTCTCCGCCCCGCGCCGGGTGCGGTAATGCGCGATCTCGCGCGAGCAGACGGGGCAGGCGCCGTCATAATAGACGGTGGTGCAGCGGGGGGTGTCGGACATGGGCCAGAGATGGTCTGGACCTCCTTCGCGCCAACCCCATGTGGTCGCGCATGAGCACCTATCCGGACTGGCTGGTGGCCGAACTCCGCTCCGACCATGCGGGCGAGACGGGCGCCGTGATGATCTACCGCGGCATCCTGGCCTTCTGCCGCGACGCCGAGCTGCGCGACTTCGCCGAGCGCCACATGGCCACCGAACAGGGCCATCTGCGCCTGCTGGAGGCCGAGCTGCCGCCCGCCCAGCGCTCCCGCCTGCTGCCCATCTGGCGGGTGGCGGGCTGGGTCACGGGCGCCCTGCCGGCCCTGCTGGGGCCGCGCGCCGTCTATGCCACCATTGATGCGGTCGAGAGCTTCGTGGATCACCATTACCAGCAGCAGATTGACCGGCTGGACGCGGAGGGCATCTTCCCCGAACTCCGCGCCATGCTGGCCCGCTGCCAGGAGGAGGAGGTCCACCACCGCGACGAGGCGCGCGAACGCCATGCGGGCGTGGTCGGCGCCCTGCTGCGCGGCTGGTCCTGGATGGTCGGCGTGGGCAGCGAGGCGGCAGTCGCGGCGGCACGTCGGGTGTAGGGGGCGCTGCGGGAGGGCGCTGCCCTCCCGAACCCTCCCGCCGGGGACTTTTGGTCCCCGGACCCCTTCTTGAGATCTTGTGGGATTTGGGGGGAGGGGCGTCGCGCGAGCGCCCGGGGTGACGGGCGCACCTGGCCCCTCCCTCCAAATCCCACCAAGTCCCAAGGGTCCAGGGAACAAGTTCCCTGGCGGGGGAGCGCGAGGGGGCAGGGCCCCCTCGCAGGGTGCCTCCTACCCGAAGATGTCCGCCGGGCTGTCGGTCAGCAATTCCTCGCCCAGCGCCTGGCCCAGCGCCACGGCATCCGTGGCGTGGCCCGTCAGCGTCCGGCGCAGCAGGAAGCTGCCATCGGCCCGCGCGACGAGGCCCGTCAGATGGATGCCGCCATCGGGCAGCAGCCGCGCATGGCCGCCGATGGGCGTGCGGCAAGACCCGTCCAGCGCGCCGAGGAAGGCGCGCTCGGCCAGGCTGACCGCGCGGGATTCGGTGTCGCAGATGGCGCTGAGCAATTCGTGCAGTTCCACGTCATCGGCGCGGACGGTGACGCCGATGATGCCCTGGCAGGCGGCAGGCACCATGTCGTCCTCGCTGATGACCACGCCCGCGCGGTGGTCGAGTTCCAGTCGCTTCAGCCCCGCGATGGCGAGCAGGGAGGCGTCGAACTCACCCGTGCCGACGCGCGAGAGGCGGGTCTGCACATTCCCGCGGATCACCTCGCAGCGCAGGTCCGGCCGGGCGTGCAGAAGCTGCGCCTGGCGCCGCACGGAGGCGGTGCCGATCAAGGCGCCGAAGGGGAGGGCGGAGAAGGGCGAGGCGCCGGCGCGGCAGGCGGCCTCGGCCGTGCCCTCGCAGGCGGTGCCGAGCACGATGGCATCGCGCGGGTCCTCGCGGCGCAGGGTGCAGGCGAGGACGATGCCGGGGGGAAGCTCCGTCTCCAGGTCCTTCAGCGAATGCACCGCGAAATCCACGCGGCCATCGAGCAGCGCCTCGTGGATCTCCTTGGCGAAGAGGCCCTTGCCGCCGATCTCGGCGAGGCGCCGGTCCTGGATGCGGTCGCCGGCCGTGCTGATCTCGTGTTCCTCGAAGGCCTCCACATCACGCAGGATGGGGCAGACGCTGCGGATCAGGTCGAGGAAATGCCGGGTCTGGTAGAGGGCGAGGGGTGAGCCGCGCGTGCCGACCTTCAGCGGAAGGGTGGGGCCATGATGCCGTGTCGCGCGGGCGCGGGCGTGGTGGGGGTGAGCCAGATCCATGTGTTAAGCCCTCGCCAGCCCGAGCAGATGGGCCATGTCCTTGAAGAAGATTTTGATGTGCGCCAGGGGGTCCTTCCGGACCAGTTCCTTGTTCATGTAGGATTCCCAGGTCAGGCGCTGGACATCCTTGTCCTCGCACATCTTCACGAAGTGCTCGCGCGTCCAGTCGGTCCGGTACCAGAAGGTCTGCATGATCCCGAGGATCCAGAAGACCTTGCCGTGGTCCTTCATGAAGCGCTTGCGCGCGGTCTTCAGCGCCGCCGCATCGCCGGTGGCGAGTGCCATCTGCACCGCCTCGGCGGCGAGCCGCCCGCCCAGCATGGCGTAGTAGATGCCCTCGCCCGAGGCGGGGGCGACGACGCCCGAGGTGTCGCCCGCCAGGACCACGTCGCGGCCATTGTCCCAGCGCTTCAGCGGCTTCATGGGGATGGGCGCGCCTTCGCGGCGGATGGTCTCGAAACCGGCCAGGCCGTGCTGTTCACGCACCTCGGCCGTCGCGCCGCGCAGGGAAAAGCCCTTGCGCGCGCTGCCCGTGCCGATGCTGGCGCTGTCCCCATGGGGAAAGATCCAGGCGTAGAAATCGGGGCTGGTGCGGCCGTTGTAGATCACGTCGCAGCGGGTGGCCTCGTAGGTCCCGCGGGCGGCGGTGTCCTCGGGCACCTTCACGATCTCGTGATAGGCGAAGACGCATTTCGGATGGGCCTGGCCCGGGATGGCCTGGCGGGCCAGGTCGCTGCGCGCGCCATTGGCCAGGATCACCATGCGCGCGCGGATGCGCTGGGCGGGTCCTTCCTTGGGTTCGACGGCGATGACGGCCACGCCGTCCGGGTCGCGTTCCAGGGCGGTGGCATCGCCCGTGATGCGCTCGGCGCCGGCTTCGGTCGCGCGCACCCGCAGCCATTCGTCGAATTCGCAGCGGTCCACCATGCCGACATAGCCATTCTCGACCGGCATAGGCACGCGCTTGCCCTTGGGCGAGATGATGTCGGCGCAGGTGATCTTCGCCTTCAGCAGGTAGTCCGGAATGGCGAAGTCACGGATGGCGCGGGGAGGGATGGCGCCGCCGCAGGGCTTGATGCGCCCCGCGCGGTCCAGCATGGCGACGTGCTTGCCGGCCCGCGCCAGGTCATGGGCCGCCGTCGCACCCGAAGGTCCGCCGCCGACGACAAGGACGTCATAGGTTTCCGCTGTCACGTGACGGCCTCCTTCAGGGGCGGAATGGGGAAGAGGGGCCGGGGGGCCACCGTCAGCCGCGCCGCCAGCACGGCGGCCACCAGGAAAAGCCCGGCCTGGAAGAGAAAGACCGCGCCATAGCCCGCCGCCGCGCTGCCGAGCGCCGCGCGGGCGATGTCGGCCAGCACGGCGCCCGCGAAGCCGCCGATGGCGAAGGCGATGGCCTGCGCCGCGCCCCAGAGGCCCATGCGCGTCCCGGCACGGCCCGCGCCGGCCAGCTGCATCATGCTGGCGATGGCGGCGGCGGCGAAGGCGCCGGTCGCGAAGCCGAGGCCCATGTAGATCAGCGTGAGCGGCGGGGCTTCCATTTCCGGCGTGGCGGAAAGCGCCACCAGCATGGCGCCGGATCCGATGCAGCCCCCCACCATCCAGCCGCGCAGCGAGGCCAGCCGCGCGCCCAGCACGCCGCTGCCGAAGATGGCCATCACGATCATGCCCGCCAGCGTGCCGGCGTTCTGCAGCCCGGCGAGCGTGGTGGACTGGCCGATGGTCATGCCGAAGACCTGGCCCGCGAAGGGCTCGATGATCAGATCGCTGAGGTTGTAGGCCAGCATCGAGACGAAGACGAAGATGGTGAAGCGCCGCGCCGTGGCATCGGACCAGACCTCGCCCAGCACGGCGCGGAAGCTGGGCTTGGGGCCGGTGGCGACGGTGCGGGGCGCGGGCGGCGTGGCCACGGAATTCTCCACCCCGCGCACCGCCAGCGTCGCGATGCACACCGCGATGAGCGAGATGATGGCGGTGACGGCCACAAGGCGCTCGGGCGAGAAGGGGTCGAGGAAGCGGCCCGCCGTGGTGGCCGTCACCGCGAAGCCCGCGATCATCATCACCCAGAGGATGGTGGCGGCCGGCGCGCGGCGCTGCGGCGCGACCTTGGCGGCCACCAGCGCCAGCAGGGAGGTGCCGGCCGCGCCCGAGCCCAGCCCCACCAGGAAGAAGCCCAGCGCCGCCACCGCGACACCCAGGACGAAGAGGCTGCCCATCAGCGCCACACCCAGCGCCGCGGTGGCGCCGCCCGCGCCCAGCACCGCCATGCCGCCGATGATCCAGGGCGTGCGCCGCCGGCCCATGTCGCTGCCATAGCCCAGGCGCGGCCGCAGCATCTGCACGCCGTGATGGATGCCGACCAGCAGGCCGGGCAGGGTGGCGGGCAGGGCCAGTTCCACCACCATCACGCGGTTCAGCGTGGTCGTGGTCATGATGATGATGGCGCCCAGCGCCGTCTGCACGAGGCCGAGGCGGATGATGGAGACCCAGGAGAGCCCGTTCATGCCAGGGCCCTCAGCGCGAAGGCGGCGGCCAGCATGCCCAGCACATAGGGTCCCACGCCGGTCGCGTTGTACCAGGGGGCGAGCTTGCGGGGGTCGGTCAACATCCGGCGCATGGCCCAGATTTGCACGCCGATGAGGGCCAGGATGATGATCGGGCTCAATACCGCGCCCCAGGCGAAGAGAATTCCGACCACCACCAGCTGCGGCACCGCCATCATCCAGCAGGCCACCAGCGCCGCGCGCTCCGGCCCCAGCAGGACGGGCAGGGAGTTGATGCCGGTGCGGCGATCACCCTCGATGGCCTTGAAATCGTTCAAGGTCATGATGCCATGGGCGCCGATGCCGTAGAGCAGCGCGATCAGCAGGATCTCGGGGCGTGGCGCGCCGCCCGCCATGATGGCGGCGGCCGTGATCCAGGGCAGGGTCTCGTAGGAGAGGCCCGTGGCGGTGCAGCCCAGCCAGCCATTCAGCTTCAGGCGCAGCGGCGGCGCCGAGTAGATCCAGGCCAGGATCAGCGCCACCACCGTGGCGCCGAAGCCCCAGGGGCCCAGCGCCGCCGCCACCAGCAGCGACATGCCGGACCAGAAGATCGCGATGTAGAGGCCCCAGCGCCCCGGGATGCGGCCCGAAGGGATGGGCCGGTCGGGCTCGTTGATCGCGTCCACATGCCGGTCGAACCAGTCATTCACCGCCTGGCTGGTGGCGCAGACCATGGGCCCGGCCAGCAGCAGGCCGAGCGCCAGATACCCCCACTTCCCCTCGAAGCTGGCGCCCGAGGCCACCGCGCCGCACAGGAACGCCCAGACCGGCGGAAACCAGGTGACGGGCTTGAACAGCTCCAGCACCGCGGAGGGGTCGAGGCGGGTGAGGGTTCGGCCGGACATCGCGCTCAGCTCTCCTCGTCCGGGCCGAGGTCGCCGATGCCGTAGCGGCGCAGCTTCACGTACAGCGACTGCCGCGACAGCCCCAGCATCTCGGCCGCGGAGGCGCGGTTGTTGTTCGTGAGCTCAAGCGCCGCCTCGATGGCCAGCTTCTCGATGACGTCGGTGGCTTCGCGCACCAGCTCCTTCAGCGGCACCCGGCCCACGAGTTCCGTGAGCTGGCCGGCCGCGGCGGGCAGGGTGGGCGGGCCGGTCTCGATGGGGGCGGGACGGGGGCCGATGTCGCGGATGGTGAAGCCGAAGCATTGCTGCCCGCCATCGAGCACGGAGGCGGCGGAGACCTCGACCTCCGCCTCCGCCCCCTGGTCGCCGCGGATGCGGGTGCGGAACAGCCGCACGGGGCCACGCCCGCGCACCTGCGCCAGCAGCACGTCCAGCTCCACCGCCTGGCGGCCCAGGAAGCGGGAGAGTTCCTCGCCCCGCGCCGTCGCCTCGTTGGGCAGTTGCGCGAGTTCGAGGAAGGCCGGGTTGGCGGTGATGATGCGCCCATCGGCGGCCGTCAGCACGAAGGCGTCGGGCGTGCTCTCCACGAAATCCGCAAGGCGGGCGCGCGATTCCGGGATGGGGTTCTCACCCGCCTCGCCGCCGAGGAAGGCGAGGCGCACCAGGAAGAGCGAGCTGCGCTCATGCCGCAGCAGCGAGGCCGAGAGCAGCGCTTCGCGCCCGGTGCCCCGCATGGAGACGCGCCGCTCCTCGGCCGTGCCGGCGGCGCGCACGGTGGCGAGCAGCGCCTCGACCCGCGCGCGGTCCTCGGGCGCGAAGGCGTCGAGGAAGGAGGGCTGGGCGCCGAAGATGCGATCCGCGGCAAGGTTCGCCTCCAGCACGCGCAGGCTCGCGGCATCCAGCACCATCACCGGCTCGCCCGACATCTGGAAGAGCAGGCGATAGCGTGTCTCGGCCTGGCGCAGCCTGCCGTATTCGCGCTCCATGGCCTGCTGCGCCTCGACGAGGCGTTGCTGCAGGGAGGCCAGCAGCCGCAGATCACGCGCGAAGAGCACCACGCGGTCGGTGCCCGGCAGCCGGTTGGCCGCGCAAAGTAACGGAATGGACGCACCATCCGCCGCACGCAGATTGAGATGCCGCCAGCGCGGCATGTCCTGGGCCGAAGCTTCGCCCAGCATGTCATGAACCTTGGAGCGGCTGTCCTCGGCAACGGCGTCGGCGAGCGCGCGGCCAAGCCACGCCTTGCGCCCGCCCAGCGCTGCCGCCAGGTCCGCATTGCCGAAGGCCATGTCGCGGATCACTCCCGCACCGTCCATCACGAGCGTGGCGTCAGCCGCCGCCGCGATGAGGCGAGAGGCAGCCTCCGCATCCATGACCCCCAGCGACTGGCTCGGGGTACCAAAACCCAACACGTGCGGCTTGTTCCTTTTGGGGATGAGGGGAGAGGCATGGCATGAACATCATGAATGCGCGGCCATCAAGCTCACGAGGCCCTCCGCGCGCGCGAGGGCCCCGGCGGCGTCATCTGCGGTGGCATCGGCCCCCGCCATGGCCGCCTTCGCGGCGTCGTCCTGGAAGGCGGCACCGCCCACCATGACCGCCACGTCAGGGTTGAAGGAATGGGTGCGAATCGAGGCGATCAGCCCAGGCAAGGCCGGCAGGCGCTCCGAGACGCCACAGGACAGCGCCACCACGCCGAACCATTCGCGTGAGACGCGGCGACGCAGTTCCTTCTCCGTCCCGCCGCAATCCTGCGCGACATGCCAGCCGCCGGCGCGGAAGAACTCCGCCACCATGGCGATGCCGAAGCTGTGCTGCTCGCCCGGCATGGGCAGCATCAGGGCCGAGCGGCGCTGCGAACCCACCTTGCCGCCGGCCAGCGAAGGCGCGAGGTCATGCAGGACGGATTGCAGCGCCAGCATGCCGAGCGTGACCTCGACGAAGCCGCAACGGTCCTGCTTCCACCAGTCGCCCAGCTCACGCGCCACTGTTGTCAAGGTGACAAGACAGAGCGATTCGGCGCTGTCGCCCTGCTGTCTTTTCGCCCTGACAGCGGCCAGCAGCGCCTCGGCATTTCCGGCAATGGCGAGGCGGGCCAGGCGTTCCGTCTCGGACTGGTCCGCGGCCTCGCGGGCCTCGCCGATGCGGGGCAGGATTTCGCGGCTGAGCGCCGTTTCGATATGGGAGGTGAGGCGCAGGATGCGGCGTTCGAGCACGGCGGTCGCGTTGCTGCCGCGGTACGGCGTGGAGCGCTTCGGTGGCGCGACCCTGGCCTGTGTGTGCAGCATTATCCGCCCTCGGACCGTTCCCTGACGCCCGGATCATCGGCGGAACGCGTCCTATCTGTCAACGCATCTTTACGTCAATCTTGCTTGACATGCGCGGTTCCGGCCTCCTAGCTTTCACCCGTTCGGAGCGATCCGGCCGCCGGAATCCGGAGGGAGGGCCCAGGCCCCGTCCCGGTTTCGCCCAAGCGGGCAGGCGGCGGCACGAGAAGCGGTTCCGATGCGGAGGGGTAGTCAAGACATGCTGTCAGGCCCGGTTCTCGACCGTCTCATCGCCGCGGTGGATTCCTGCCCTTACGGCACCAGCGCCGGCCGCACCCACCGCCAGCGCGCCCCACGCCCTCTCTATACGCCCGAGGAGCGCGTGCGCCGGGACGCGACACCCTGGACGATGGTGCAGGGCATCCTCGCCCCCGTGCAGTTCCTGGTGTTCCTGGTCAGCCTCGGCCTGGTGCTGAACTACCTGGCCACCGGCCAGGGGCTCTGGGCCGCCGAGGCCTCGGTCGTGGTGAAGACGCTGGTGCTCTACACCATCATGATCACGGGCTGCGTGTGGGAACGCGTGGTCTTCGGGAAGTACCTCTTCGCGCCCTCCTTCTTCTGGGAGGACGTGTTCTCCATGCTGGTCCTGGCCCTGCACACCGCCTATCTCGGCGCGCTGCTGTTCGCCTGGGGCGACACCTACTTCCAGATGTGGCTGGCACTGGCCGCCTATGCCGCCTACGTCATCAACGCGGGCCAGTTCGTGTGGAAGCTGCGCATGGCGCGGCTGCAGGCGCGGGGCACCTGAGCGCCATGCTGGACCACGTCCCCGCCAGCGGCTGCGACACCCGCCCCGTCCTGCGTGAGCGCGGCCAGCGCGAGGTCTTCTGCGGCCTCACCGGCATCGTCTGGATGCACCGCAAGATCCAGGACGCCTTCTTCCTGGTGGTGGGCAGCCGCACCTGCGCGCATCTGCTGCAATCGGCCGCCGGCGTCATGATCTTCGCCGAGCCGCGCTTCGCCACCGCCATCCTGGATGAGCGCGACCTCGCGGGCTTGGCCGACGCGCAGGAGGAACTTGACCGCAACGTGGCCCGGCTGCTGGAGCGCCGGCCGGACATCAAGCTGCTGTTCCTGGTGGGGTCCTGCCCCTCCGAAGTCATCAAGCTCGACCTGCACCGCGCCGCGCAGCGCCTCGATCGCCGCTTCAACGGTGTGCGGGTGCTGAACTATTCGGGGTCGGGGATCGAGACCACCTTCACCCAGGGCGAGGATGCCTGCCTCGCTGCGCTGGTGCCCGAGCTGCCCGCCACGGATGCGGCGCAGCTCGTCATCGTGGGCGCGCTGGCCGAGGTGGTGGAGGACCAGTGGCGCCGCCTCTACGCCACCATGGGCATCACGAACATCGCTTTCCTGCCGGCGCGTCGTGCCGGCGAGATGCCGGCCGTGGGGCAGGGCACGCGCTACCTCCTGGCGCAGCCCTTCCTGGCCGAGACGGCGCGGCTGCTGGACGCGCGTGGCGCCCGCCACATCCCGGCGCTGTTCCCGCTGGGCGCGGAGGGCACCACCGCCTTCCTGCGCGCCGGCGCCGAGGCGATGGGTGTCGGCGCCGGCCGCTTCGCCGAAGCGACCGCCGCCGCCGAAGCCCGCGCCCGCGCGGCGCTGGAAGGCCCCCGCGCGCGGCTGGCCGGCAAGCGGATCTTCTTCTTCCCCGACTCGCAGCTGGAGGTGCCGATGGCGCGCTTCCTCACGCGCGAATGCGGGATGGAGGCCGTCGAGATCGGCACACCCTACCTGCACCGCGCGCATCTGGCGGCCGAGATGCCGCTGCTGCCCGCCGCGGCCACGCTGTCGGAAGGGCAGGATGTGGAACGCCAGCTCGATCGCTGCCTGGCGGCGCGGCCGGACCTCGTGGTGTGCGGGCTTGGCCTCGCGAACCCGCTGGAGGCGCAGGGCATCACGACCAAGTGGTCCATCGAGCTCGTCTTCACCCCGGTGCAGGGCTACGACCAGGCGGCGGACCTCGCCAGCCTCTTCGCGCGCCCCTTCGCGCGCCGCGACATGCTGAGGGTCTGAGGCCATGCAGCTCACGCTCTGGACCTATGAAGGCCCGCCGCATGTGGGGGCGATGCGTGTCGCGACCGGCATGGAGGGGCTGCACTACGTCCTGCACGCGCCCCAGGGCGACACCTATGCGGACCTGCTGTTCACCATGATCGAGCGGCGCTCCAAGCGCCCGCCCGTCACCTACACCACCTTCCAGGCACGGGACCTCGGCGGCGACACGGCGGAACTGTTCAAGCGCGCCCTGCTGGACGCGGCCGAGCGCTTCAAGCCGCAGGCCTTCATCGTCGGCGCCTCCTGCACGGCGGAGCTGATCCAGGACGATCCGGGCGGCCTCGCGGCCACGGCGGGGCTGGATGTGCCGGTGGTGCCGGTGGAACTGCCCTCCTACTCCAAGAAGGAGAACTGGGGCGCGGCCGAGACGTTTTATCAGTTGGTGCGGCGCTTCGCGGTGAAGGCCGAGCAGCGCCCGGCCACCTGCAATGTGCTCGGGCCGACGGCGCTGGGCTTCCGCCACCGCGACGACGTGAAGGAGGTGTGCGGGCTGCTCGCGCGGCTCGGCATCACGGTCAATGTGGTGGCGCCGATGGGCTCCACGCCAGCCGATCTTGCGCGGCTGGGCGAGGCCAGTTTCAACGTGGTGCTCTACCCCGAGACGGCGGGCGTCGCGGCGTCCTGGATGCAGCGCAACCTCGGCCAGCCCTTCACCAGGACCGTGCCCATCGGTGTGGGCGCCACGCGCGACTTCATCGCGGAAGTGGCCGCGCTGGCGGGCTTGGATGCCACGGCCATGCTCGCCGCCGAGGAAAGCCGCCTCCCCTGGTATTCGCGCAGCGTGGACAGCACTTACCTGACCGGCAAGCGCGTCTTCATCTTCGGTGACGCGACCCACGCCGTGGCCGCCGCCCGCGTGGCGCGCGAGGAGCTGGGCTTCGAGGTGGTGGGCCTCGGCACCTATTCGCGCGAGCAGGCGCGCGAGGTGCGGGAGGCCGCGAAGGCTTTGGGCCTGGAGGCGCTCATCACCGATGACTACCTGGCGGTGGAGCAGGCCATCGCCGACGCGCACCCCGAGCTGGTTCTCGGCACGCAGATGGAGCGCCACACGGCCAAGCGGCTGGGCGTGGCCTGCGCCGTGATCTCGGCGCCCGTCCATGTGCAGGACTTCCCCGCGCGCCACTCGCCGCAGATGGGGTTCGAAGGCGCGAATGTGATCTTCGACACCTGGGTCCATCCCCTGATGATGGGCCTGGAGGAACACCTGATCGGGATGTTCCGCGAGGATTTCGAGTTCAACGACCAGGCGCCCTCGCATCTGGGCCACAAGGCGGCCCCCGCGGCGCCCCCCGTGCGCGAGGCGCCGCCCATGGTCGAGGCCGTGGCCGTGCTGGAAGCGCCTGCCGAAACGCGCTGGGCGCCGGACGCCGAGGCCGAGCTGAAAAAGATCCCCTTCTTCGTCCGGGGCAAGGCCCGTCGGAACACGGAAGCCTTCGCCCGGGAACGCGGCGTCGCCACCATCACCGTCGAGACCCTGTATGACGCAAAAGCTCATTACTCGCGGTAGCCCCCTCCATCTCGTCTTCGTGACGATGGACAGCCATCTCGGCCAGGCGGTGGACCGCGCGCGCGAGATGCTGCTGCGGGATTGCCCGGGTGTGCGGCTAATCGTCCATTCGGCCGATGAATGGGGCAGCGACCCGGTGGCGCTGGCCGCCTGCCGTGCCGACATCGCGCGCGCTGACATCCTGGTGGCCGGCATGCTGTTCCTCGATGAGCATGTGCGCGCCGTGCAGGACGCGATCGCGGCCAGGCGCGATGCCACCATGGCCACCGTCTGCCTGCTCTCGGCGGGCGAGATCGTGAAGATGACGCGGCTGGGCAAGTTCGACATGTCCACCGAGGCGCGTGGCGCCATGGCGCTGCTGAAGAAGCTGCGCGGGTCGAAGGGCAAGAACACCTCCGGCCGCGGCCAGATGAAGACGCTGGCCATGCTGCCCAAGCTGCTGCGCTGGATTCCCGGCACGGCGCAGGACGTGCGCATCTACATGCTGGCCCTGCAATACTGGCTGGCGGGCTCGGCCGAGAACATCGCGAACCTGGCGCGCATGCTGGTGCAGCGCTATGGCGGCCATGCCAAGCTGCTGGTGGGCGCGCCGGTGGAATACCCCGATGTGGGGCTCTATCACCCCGGCCTGCCCGGCCGCATCGCGGAGAATGTCGCGCAGCTGCCGCAGGCGGGCGCACAAGGCCGGGTGGGGGTGCTGCTGCTGCGCTCCTATGTGCTGGCGGACAACGCGGCGCATTACCGCGGCGTGATCGAGGCGCTGGAGGCCAAGGGGCTCAGCGTGGTGCCGGCCTTCGCGGCCGGCCTCGACCAGCGCCCCGCCATCGAGCGCTTCTTCCTCAAGGACGGACAGCCCATCGTGGATGCGGTGGTGTCGCTCACGGGGTTCTCGCTGGTGGGCGGGCCGGCCTACAACGACGCCCGCGCGGCCGAGGAAATGCTCGCGAAGCTCGATGTGCCCTACATCGCGGCCCACCCCCTCGAATTCCAGACGATCGTGGACTGGCAGGCCGATCATCGCGGCCTGACGCCGGTCGAGGCCACGATGATGGTGGCCATCCCTGAGCTCGACGGCGCCATCATGCCGATGACCTTCGGCGGTCGCTGCGGCACGGATGACCTGAAGCAGCGCTGTCCGGGCTGCGACGGCATCCGCTGCAAGGGCAACATGGTCCCTCACCACGAGCGCGCGGTGACGCTGGCGCAGCGCGTGGCGCGGATGGTGGCGCTGCGGCGCAAGGCGCGGGCCGAGCGGCGCGTGGGCCTCGTCATCTTCAACTTCCCGCCCAATGCGGGGAATACCGGCACGGCGGCCTATCTCGCGGTGTTCGACAGCATCTTCGCCACGCTCCGCGCCATGAAGGCCGAGGGCTATAGCGTGGACCTGCCCGCCAGCGTGGATATGCTGCGCGAGCGCATCCTGAACGGCAACCGCGAGCGCTTCGGCGCGCTGGCCAATGTCGCCGCGCGCATGCCGGTGGACGAGCATGTGCGCCGCCAGAGCTGGCTCGCGGAGATCGAGCGGCAATGGGGCCCCGCGCCCGGCCGCCTGCAGACGGACGGCGCGACGCTGCACATCCTGGGCGAGCGCTTCGGCAATGTCTTCGTCGGCGTGCAGCCCGGCTTCGGCTATGAGGGCGACCCGATGCGCCTGCTCTTCGAGCAGGGCTTCGCCCCCACCCACGCCTTCGCCGCCTTCTACCGCTGGCTGCGCGAGGATTTTTCCGCTGATGCCGTGCTGCATTTCGGCACGCATGGCGCGCTGGAATTCATGCCCGGCAAGCAGGCCGGCATGTCCAAGGATTGCTGGCCGGACCGGCTGATCGGGGATTTGCCCAATTTCTACCTCTACGCCTCCAACAACCCGTCGGAGGGGATGCTGGCCAAGCGGCGCGCGAATGCGACGCTGATCAGCTACCTCACGCCGCCCGTGGCCCATGCCGGGCTATATCGCGGCCTGCTGGACCTGAAGGCCAGCCTCGACCGCTGGCGCGCTCTCGAGCCCGAGAGCGGCGATGCGACCGACATGCTGACCATGCTCCAGGCCCAGGCCGCCGCGGTGGACCTGGCCGAGGCCGAGCCGCAATGGCCGCTGGAGGGCATCGTGGCGCGGCTGCACAAGCTGGCGAACGACCTGCTGGAGCTGGAATACACCCTGATCCCGCACGGCCTGCACAGCCTGGGCGTGGCGCACACGCCTGCCCAGCGCGTGGAACTGCTGGACGCCGCCGGTGTCACGGACATGGCCGAGCGCACGCGGCTCGACGCGCTGCTGGCGCAGGACCACGAGATCCCCGCCATCCTGCACGCGCTGGACGGCGGCTATGTCCGCCCCGCGCCGGGTGGCGACCTGCTGCGGACCACCGATGTGCTGCCCACCGGCCGCAACATCCATGGCTTCGATCCCTTTCGCATCCCTTCCGCCTTCGCGGTGGAGGATGGCGCGCGCCAGGCCGAACGCCTGCTGGCGCGCCATGTCGAGACCAGCGGCGCGCTGCCCGAGACCATCGCCGTCGTCCTCTGGGGCACCGACAACCTCAAGACCGAGGGTGGGCCGCTCGCGCAGGCGCTGTGGCTGATGGGCGCCGAGCCGCGGCTCGATGGCTATGGCCGCGTCTGCGGCGCGCAGCTCGTGCCGCTGGAGCGTCTGGGCCGGCCGCGGGTGGATGTGATGATCAGCCTCTCGGGCATCTTCCGCGACCTGCTGCCCATGCAGACGAAGCTGCTGGCGGAGGCCGCCTTCCTCGCCGCCGGCGCCGAGGAACCCACGGAGCTGAACTTCATCCGAAAGCACGCGCTGGCGCTGATGGCGGAGAAGGGCATCTCGCTGGAGGATGCCGCGCTGCGCGTCTTCGGCAATGCCGAGGGCACCTATGGCGCCAACGTCAACCTCACCGTGGACAACGGCGCCTGGCAGGATGAGGACGAACTGGCCGACACCTACATGAAGCGCAAGGGCTTCGCCTATGGCGTGGACGGGCACCCCCGCCGCCAGGAGGCGACGATGGCGCATCTGCTCGGCACGGTGGAATGCGCCTACCAGAACCTCGACAGCGTCGAGAGCGGCATCACCACCATCAGCCACTACTTCGACAGCCTGGGTGGGATCAGCCGCGCCGCCCGCCGCGCCCGCGGTGGCAAGGACACGGCGGTCTATATCGGCGACCAGACGCGCGGCGCGGGCAAGATCCGCACACTGGCCGAGCAGGTCACGCTGGAAAGCCGCACCCGCGCCCTGAACCCGAAATGGTTCGAGGCGATGCTGACCCATGGCTATGAGGGCGTGCGCCAGATCGAGGAGCACGTGACCAACACCATGGGCTGGTCCGCCACCACGGGCCAGGTGGCGCCCTGGGTCTATCAGCACCTGGCGCAGACCTACATGCTCGACCCCGAGATGCGCGCGCGCCTGGCCGCACTCAACCCGACCGCTTCCGTGAAGATCGCGAACCGCCTGATCGAGGCCACCGAGCGCAGCTACTGGGCGCCGGACGAAGCCACGCTCGAGGCGCTGCGACGCGCGGGAGAGGAACTCGAAGATCGCCTTGAGGGGATCACGCCGGAGATGGCCGCATGAACAAGATCGTCCGCACGGAGCTCATCCGTGGCTCGAATCGCGAAAAGGTTGGCGATGGCTCTGGCAGCGTCCAGGTGCACATGGACCAGGTGGCCAAGATCGACACCGCCAAGGTCTTCGCAGTCTATGGCAAGGGGGGCATCGGCAAGAGCACGACCAGTTCGAACCTCTCGGTCGCCTTCGCGAAGCTCGGCAAGCGCGTGCTGCAGATCGGCTGCGACCCCAAGCACGACAGCACCTTCACGCTGACCAAGTGCATGATCCCCACCGTGATCGACGTGCTGGAGGGCGTCGATTTCCACGCCGAGGAACTCCGTCCCGAGGATTTCGTGGTGGAGGGCTATGCCGGGGTGATGTGCGTGGAGGCGGGCGGCCCACCGGCCGGCACGGGCTGCGGCGGCTATGTCGTGGGCCAGACGGTGAAGCTGCTGAAGGAACACCATCTGCTGGAAGACACCGATGTGGTGATCTTCGACGTGCTGGGCGACGTGGTGTGCGGCGGCTTCGCCGCCCCTCTGCTGCACGCGGACCGCGGCGTGATCGTCGCCGCCAACGACTTCGACAGCATCTTCGCCATGAACCGCATCGTCGCCGCCATCCACGCCAAGGCGAAGAATTACGGCGTGCGGCTGGGCGGCGTCATCGCCAACCGCAGCGCGGCCACCGACCAGATCGAGCGCTACAATGAGCGCACCGGCATGAAGCTGCTGGGGCATTTCCCGGACCTCGATGCCATCCGCCGCTCGCGCCTCAAAAAGCAGACGCTGTTCGAGATGGATGCGACGCCTGAGATCGAGGCGGTGCAGCAGGAATATCTCCGCATCGCCGCCAGCCTCTGGGCCGGGGTGGAGCCGGTGGAGGCCGAGGCGCTGAAGGATCGCGACATCTTCGACCTGCTGGGGTACGACTGATGCACAGCGGCACCTACACCGCGCGGCGCGGCGAACTCGAAACCTATTTCGACCGCACCGCCTCCGAGAACTGGGCGCGGCTGACCTCGGAAGCGCCCGTCAGCGGCATCCGCGCCACGGTCCGCGCCGGCCGCAACGCGATGCGCGAGACGCTGCTCTCCTGGCTGCCGGATGACATGACGGGGCTGCGCCTGCTTGACGCCGGCTGCGGCACCGGCGCCCTGGCCAATGAGGCCGCCCGCCGCGGCGCCGAAGTGGTGGCCGTGGACCTGGCCGGCACGCTGATCGAACACGCCCGTGACCGCGCCGCGCATCTGGGCGGCAACCAGCCTGATTTCCGGGTGGGCGACATGCTGGACGAGACGCTGGGCCAGTTCGACCACATCGTGGCAATGGACAGCCTCATTCACTACAAGCCCGCCGACATCGTGGACGCGCTGGCGCGGGTGGCGCCGCGCTGCCGGGGGTCGCTGATCTTCACGGTGGCCCCGCAGACGCCGTTGCTGTCGGTGATGCACGCCGTGGGCCGCATGTTCCCGCGCAGCGACCGCGCGCCTTTCATCGAGCCGCTGGCGGAAGCCAAGCTGCGCCGCCTGATCGCGGCCGATCCGCGCCTCGCTGGCTTTGCTGCCGGCCGGCACCGGCGGATCAAGAGCGGCTTCTACACCTCCCACGCCTATGAATGGGTGCGGCGATGAGCACGCAGGGCTTCAGCCTGGCGCGGCAATGGATGAAGATCAGCCCGTCCATGCTGCCCTTCGCGGATGCGGCCTCGGCCGATGTGCCGCTGAGCCGGCTGTTGCGCCTGTCGCTCTTTCAGATCTCGGTGGGCATGGCGGCGGTGCTGCTGATCGGCACGCTGAACCGCGTGATGATCGTGGAGTTGGGCGTGCCGGCGGGGCTGGTGGCGGTGATGGTGGCCCTGCCACTGGTCTTCGCGCCGCTGCGCGCGTTGATCGGCTTCCGCTCGGACAATCACAAATCCGTGCTGGGCTGGCGGCGCGTGCCCTATCTCTGGTTCGGCACGATCTTCCAGTTCAGCGGCTTCGCGATGATGCCCTTCGCGCTGCTGATCCTGTCCGGGGACACCTGGGCGCCGCCCATCGCCGGCCAGCTTTCCGCGGCCATCTGCTTCCTGCTGGTGGGCGCGGGCATGCACATGACGCAGACGGTGGGCCTCGCTCTCGCCACCGACATCTCGCCGCGCGAGAAGCAGCCCAAGGTCGTGGCGCTGATGTCCGTGATGCTGCTGCTGGGCATGCTGGGCAGCGCGCTGGTCTTCGGCCTGCTGCTGACGCCGTTCAGCCAGATCAAGCTGATCCAGGTCATCCAGGGCGTGGCCGGCGCCACCATGATCCTGAACTTCGTCGCCATCTGGAAGCAGGAGGTGCGCGACCCCGCGCGCTCAGCCGCGCTGCCGGAAGACCCGAGCTTCCGCCAGGCCTGGCGCGAGTTGAAGTCCACCGGTCCCTGGATGCGGCGCATCGTGGCCATCAGCCTCGGCACCTTCGGCTTCGCCATGCAGGACATCCTGCTGGAGCCTTATGGCGGCGAAATCCTGGGCCTCGAGGTCGGCACGACCACGCTGCTCACCGCGCTCTTCGCCTTTGGCGGGGTCAATGGCTTCATGCTGGCCTCGGGATGGATCGGACGCGGCGCCTGCGCCAACCGCATCGCGGGCTATGGCATGGGCTGGGGCACGCTGGCCTTCGCCTGCGTGATGCTGGCCGCCCCCTTCGACAGCCCGTTGATGTTCGCCCTCGGTTCCCTGCTCATCGGCTTCGGCGGTGGCCTCTTCGCCCATGGCACGCTGACCAGCTGCATGCAGGCGGCACCACCCGACAAGATCGGCCTGACGCTGGGCATCTGGGGCGCGGCGCAGGCCACGAGTGCCGGCATCGCCATCGCGCTGGGCGGCCTGGTGCGCGACGTGGTGAGCCACCTGGCCGAAGCGGGTGCGCTTGGCCCGGCGCTGACCGGCCCGGCGGTTGGCTATTGCACCGTCTACCTCATCGAGATCGTCGTGCTGTTCGCGGGCATCATCGCGATCGGCCCGCTCGTCCGGGGCTCGCTTGTCCCGGAATCCCTTGCAGAACCGCGCGGTGCCGCAGCACCGCAGACCGCCCATTAGGGCGAAAGGAGAGAGAGTGCCATGCAACCTGGCTCATATTTCGCGGGCTTCGACCTCGTCACGGCCGCGCTCTATGGCTTCTGGGTCTTCTTCCTGGGGCTGATCCTCTACCTGAACCGGGAGAGCAAGCGCGAAGGCTATCCGCTGGTGACGCCGGGCAAGCCGAATGACCGCCCCCAAGGCTTCCCCGGTGTGCCCACGCCCAAGATCTTCAAGCTGGCCCATGGCGGCACCGTCCAGGCGCCGCGCAATGACGGCGACCCGCAGCCGCCCATCGCGGCCGTCTGGGCCGACCCGACGCCGGGCGCGCCGCTGATCCCGACCGGCAACCCGATGATCGACGGCGTGGGCCCCGCGGCCTATGCGCTGCGCGCCGATGTGCCGGACCTCACCTTCGATGAGAGCCTGCCCAAGATCGTGCCGCTGCGCGTCGCCACCGACGTGACCATCGACCCCGAGGACCCCGACCCGCGCGGCATGACGGTGGTGGACGCCGATTGGCAGCCCGCCGGCGTGTGCGTGGACATCTGGTACGACAAGTCCGAGGCCATCTTCCGCTTCCTCGAGGTCGAGGTCGCGACCGAGATGGGCTTCCGCCGCGTCATGATCCCGGTGCCGATGATGACCATCAACTCGGCCCGCAACGTGATCCGCGTGCGGTCGCTGCTGGCCGAGCATTTCAAGACCGCGCCCACGCTGAAGAACCCCGACACCATCACCCTCCTCGAGGAGGACAAGGTGGCGGCCTACTGCGCCGGCGGTCAGTTCTATGCCAAGCGCGAGCGCAGCGAGCCCTTCATCTGAGGGCCCAAGCCCGGCGCGCGGCCGGCGCGCCGGGAACTGCCGAGGGGGCAGGGGTTGCGCCGCATCAAGGCGGCGATCCCCTGGAACCCTCCAACATTGTCCATGCCAGAAGGCTGGAGGAAGGTTTCGATGAAAGACCAGCACATTCCCGGGATGCCCGAACACGAGATCGAACCCGTGCCTGGCCTGCCCGAACGCCTGCCCGACGGCGAGGGCATCATCTGGCAGGGTTCTCCCGCCTGGTGGCCCTTCGCGCGGCGCGCCATGCACCTCAAGGGGCTTGGCTTCTACTTCCTGGCGCTGGTGGCGTGGCACCTGGTGGAATCCATGATGGCCGGCGGTTCGCTGCTGGCGGCGCTGGCCGGGCCTTCCCTGTCGGTGGTGCTGGCGAGCCTCTGCCTCGTGATCCTGGCCTTCATCGGGCGGGCGGCGGCGCGGTCCACGCTCTACACCATCACCAACCGGCGCATCGTGATGCGGGTCGGCGTGGCGCTGCCGATGACCATCAACATCCCTTTCAGCGCGGTGCAGTCGGCCTCCGTGCGGCGCCATGCGGATGGCACCGAGGACATCGTGCTGGCCCTGCTGCCCGAGCACCGGGTCTCGATGGTGGCGCTCTGGCCGCATTTGCGTCCCTGGCGGATGGGTCGGCCCGAGCCCATGCTGCGCGGCCTGCCCGTGAGTGCGGGCGCGTCGCAGGTGCTCTCGCGCATGCTGGCGGCCTCGGCGCAGATGCCGGTGCCGGCCGCGGTCACCGAGCCGCCGCGCCGTCCGGTGCGCCTGCCTGGCGAAGCGGTGGCCTGAGATGGACCGGATGATGGACCGCCGCCACCTCCTGCCGCTGCTGGCCTGCGGGACCGTGATCGCGGGGACGCTCGCGCTGGTGGGGCCGCAGCAGAACCGCGCGCTCATTACCCGCCCGAACGAAACCCCGCTGCGTGAGCGCATGGTCCGTTTCGAGGATGGTCCGGATGGCTCCGTTGTCATCCGGGATGCGGCGAATCATTCGGTGCTGGCGCGGTTTCCGGTGGCGGAGGGTGGCTTCGTCCGTGGTACGCTCCGGGCATTGGCGCGGGAGCGTCGGCAGGAAGAACAAGGGCAGGAAATGCCCTTCCGGGTGTCCGCCTGGCGGGATGGCCAGTTGACCTTGGATGATGTCGCCACCGGGCGGCGTGTGGACCTGACGGCCTTCGGCTCCACCAATGCCGGGATCTTCGCCCGGCTGCTGACAGCCCAAGGAGAGACACAATGAAGAAGGCGTTGGGGGCTTTCTGGGAGAGCCTGTCCGGGCCGCGCGTCATCACCGTGCCCTGCACCGTGGAGATCGAGCAGAGTTTCGACAGTCTGCACGCGCATGCGGTGCCCGAGGGCATCACGCTGCGCCCCGGCGACCGGGTGGTGGTGAACAACCCGCCCGGCCTTCCCGAATTCGGCACGGCCACCACCTACGAGACGACGGCCACCGTCTATCGCGCCGGCCCCTTCACCCAGCTCTGGACCGAGGTCGCGGCCTTCGCCGAACTGGCCGAGCTGTACCATTGCGGCTTCGAACCCAAGGAGTATGGCGCATGAACGCCGTGACCGGGTCCACCCCGCGCGTGCTGAACGAGACCACGCGCATGGCCAGCACCGAGACGGTGCTCTCGCCGCGCTTCTACACCACCGACTTCGCGGCGATGGACGCGCTGGATGTCAGCTCCATCCGCCCGGAGTGGGACAAGCTGATGGACGAGTTCCGCGCGGACCCGAACAAGGGCCATTTCGTCCGCAACGAGCAGTTCGACCAGTTCCGCCTGGAGGATCTGCCGGAGCCCTTGCAGAAGGAGGTGGTGGAATTCCTGGTGAGTTCCGTGACCGCCGAATTCTCGGGCTGCGTGCTCTATGCCGAGATCAAGAAGCGCATCAAGAACCCCGACATCAAGGAGCTGTTCGCGGTGATGAGCCGCGACGAGGCGCGCCATGCGGGCTTCATCAATGACAGCCTGAAGGATATCGGCGTCGGCGTGGATCTGGGCTTCCTGACCAAGGCGAAGAAGTATCACTACTTCCGGCCCAAGTTCATCTTCTACGCGACCTATCTGTCCGAGAAGATCGGCTACGCCCGCTACATCACGATCTTCCGCCAGTTCGAGAAGCACCCGGAGCGCCGCTTCCACCCGATCTTCAACTGGTTCGAGAAGTGGTGCAATGACGAGTTCCGCCACGGCGAGGCCTTCGCCCTGCTGATGCGCGCGAACCCCTCGCTGCTGACGGGCATCAATGCCTATTGGGCCAAGTTCTTCCAGTTGGCGGTCTTCGCCACCATGTATGTCCGCGACCACGCCCGCCCGGCCTTCCACGAGGCGCTGGGCATGACGCCGACCGAATACGACATGCAGGTGTTCGACAAGACGACCGAGATCTGCAAGCAGGTCTTCCCCATCACGCTGGCCTGGGACAGGCCCGCCTTCAAGGCGGGGCTGGACCGTCTGTTCCGCATCTCGGAACAGCTGGGGCAGCTGCGCGCGCAGAAGGGCGCCTGGGCCGCCACCAAGCGCACGGCGCTGAGCGCCGCCGCCGGCGCCACCTTCCTGCGCCTGCTGGCCATGCCCGGCCGCCGCGCCCCCCTGCCGGCCGAAATCCGGCTGAGCCCGGCCTACTGAGGGAAGCGCGCGGTGGAATACGTCGGGCCCTGCCTGTTCGCGGTGTTCGTGTGGTGGTTTGGCACGGCGCTCGTGTTCATGCTGGACCAGCTGCCGCGCCACACCTACCGGCGCACCATGTGGGGGGCGACCCTCATGCTGGGGGCCGCGCTGCTTTGCGTCGTGACGCTGTCCGAACGCACCACCATGGCCAGCGCCTATGCGGGCTTCGCCTGCGGGGTGCTGGTCTGGGCCTGGCAGGAGATCGCCTTCCTGACCGGCGTCGTCACTGGCCCCAACCGCGCGCCACTGCCCGAGGGCACGGAGGGCTTCCCGCGCTTCCGCGCGGCCCTTTCCGCCATCATCCACAATGAGCTGGCCATGCTGGCGCTGGGGTTGGTGCTGTTGGCGCTGCTGTGGGACGCGCCCAACCAGATGGCGCTCTGGACCTACCTGGCACTTTGGGTGATGCGGCAATCGGCCAAGATCAACATCTTCCTGGGCGCCCGGAACCTGGGCGAGGCCATGCTGCCGCCGCACCTCGCGCACCTGGCCAGCTATTTCCGCCGCCGGCCGATGAACTGGCTGTTCCCCTTCTCGGTGACGGGCGGGACGGTGGTGGCAGTGCTGCTGGCATTGGCCGCCGTCCAGGCCGATGACCCCTATCTCATCACGGCCTATACGCTGCTGGCGGCCCTGCTGGCGCTGGCCGTCATCGAACACTGGTTCCTGATGCTGCCGCTGCCGCTGGACGGCCTCTGGACCTGGGGGCGGCCGGCCTCCGCCCACCCACCGGCCCCGTTGCGCCCGCCGCGCAACGAGCCCGCCTCCCTGCCGCTGCGGCCATGAACGAAGAAGGAAAGGTTGTCGCCATGAACTACGAGGCCCTGTTCCGGAAGCAACTCGACGGTCTGCGCCGCGAGGGCCGCTACCGCGTCTTCGCCGACCTCGAACGCCGGGCGGGGTCCTTCCCGCGCGCGGTCCATCACCGCCCGGGCGGCACGGCCGAGGTGACGGTCTGGTGCTCGAACGACTACCTGGGCATGGGCCAGAACCCCAAGGTGCTGGAGGCGATGCACACGGCCATCGACCGCGCCGGGGCAGGGGCGGGCGGCACGCGCAACATCGGCGGCACCAACCACTACCATGTGCTGCTGGAGAAGGAGCTCGCGGACCTGCACGGCAAGGAAGCCGCCCTGCTGTTCAACTCCGGCTACATGTCGAACTGGGCCACGCTCTCCACCCTCGCCGCCAAGCTGCCCGGCTGCGTGGTGCTGTCGGATGAGCTGAACCATGCCTCCATGATCGAGGGCATCCGCCACTCCCGCGCGCAGTGCATCGTCTGGAAGCACAACGACCTGGCCGACCTGCGCGAGAAGCTCGCGGCCCTGCCGGCCGACACCCCCAAGCTGATCGCCTTCGAGAGCGTCTATTCGATGGATGGCGACGTCGCCCCCATCGCTTCCATCTGCGACCTGGCCGATGAGTTCGGCGCCATGACCTACCTGGACGAGGTGCACGCGGTGGGCCTCTACGGCCCGCGTGGCGGCGGCATCAGCGAGCGTGACGGCGTGGCGCACCGCCTCACCGTCATCGAGGGCACGCTGGCCAAGGCCTATGGCGTGATCGGCGGCTACATCGCGGGCTCCGCCGCCATGGTGGATTTCGTGCGCAGCTTCGCCTCGGGCTTCATCTTCTCGACCGCGCTGCCGCCGGCCGTCGCCGCCGGCGCCACGGCCAGCATCCAGCACCTCAAGGAAAGCGCGGAGGAGCGCCAGCGGATGCACGAACGCGTGGCCACGGTCCGCAGCCGCCTCGATGGCCTCTCCATCCCGCATCTGCGCAACCCGAGCCACATCGTGCCCGTCATGGTGGGCAATGCCGTGCTCTGCAAGGAGATCAGCGACCTGCTGCTGGAGCGCTACTCCGTCTATGTGCAGCCCATCAACTACCCGACGGTGCCGCGCGGGACGGAGCGCCTGCGCTTCACGCCCTCGCCCGCGCACACCGATGCCGACATCGATCACCTGATGCTGGCGCTGGACGAGGTCTGGACGGAATTCCAGATCCAGCGGCGCGCCTGAGCATGGATGGCCTCGCGACGCGCCTGAAACCCAAGGCGCGCCGCCCGGCGCGGGTAAAGCCGCGGCCGGTCTTTCCCTTCACCGCGATGGTGGGGCAGGAGGAGATGACCCTCTCGCTCATCCTCTGCGCGGTGGACCCGGCGATCGGCGGCGTGCTGGCGCTGGGTGACCGGGGTACGGGCAAGTCCACCGCCATTCGCGCGCTCGCGGCCCTGCTGCCGCCCATGAAGGCAATTCGCGGCTGCCGCTTCAACTGCGCGCCGGGCAAGCCCGCGCAGATGTGCGATTCCTGCCAACAGCCCCGCGCCCCGCGCGTGAGCGTGCCCGTGCCCGTGGTGGACCTGCCGCTGGGTGCGACCGAGGACCGGGTGGTGGGCGCCCTCGATCTCGAACGGGCGCTGACCCAGGGGGAGAAGGCCTTCGAGCCCGGCCTGCTGGCCCGAGCGCACCGCGGCTTCCTCTACATTGACGAGGTGAACCTGCTGGAGGACCACTTGGTGGACCTGCTGCTGGACGTCGCGGCCTCGGGCGAGAACGTGGTGGAACGCGACGGCCTCAGCGTCCGCCACCCCGCGCGCTTCGTGCTGGTCGGCAGCGGCAACCCCGAGGAGGGCGAACTTCGCCCGCAATTGCTCGACCGCTTCGGCCTCTCGGTCGAGGTGATGACGCCGACCGATCTTCCCACCCGCATGGAGGTCATCAAGCGCCGCGACGCCTTCGAGCGTGACCCGCCCGGCTTCTGTGCCCGCTTCGCGCCTGAGGAAGCGGCGCTGCGTGCCCGCATCCTGGCCGCGCGTGCGGCGCTGCCGCATGTGGCGGTGCCCGATGCCATGCTGGAACAGGCCGCGCGCCTGTGCATGACGGCCGGCACGGATGGGCTGCGAGGGGAACTGACGCTCATCCGCGTGGCGCGCGCGCTGGCCGCCTACGAAGGCGCGGCTGAGGTGACGCTGGACCATCTGCGCCGCCTGGCGCCCCTCGCGCTGCGGCACCGCCTGCGCCGCAACCCGCTCGATGATTCGGTCGCCACCACCCGCGTGGCCCGCGCCGTCGAGGAGGTCTTCGGGCCGTGACCCCGCCCACCCCGCGCGAGGATGCCGCGCTCGCGGCCTGCCTGCTCGCGGTGGATCCGAGGGGGCTTGGCGGTGCCGTGCTGCGGGCGCGCCCGGGCGTGGAGCGCGACCGCTGGCTCAGCCTTCTGCAATCCCTCCTGCCCTCTGGCACCGCGCTGCGCCGCCTGCCGCCCGGTGTCGCGGATGACGCGCTGCTTGGTGGGCTGGACCTGACCGCGACGCTGGCCAGCGGCCGCCCCGTGCAGCGCGCGGGGCTGCTGGAGGCGAGTGCGGACGGCGTGCTGGTCATGCCCATGGCCGAGCGCCTGACCCGCCCGACCGCCGCCCGCCTCAACGCCGGCCAGGAGCGCCACGGCTACGCCATGCTGGCGCTGGACGAAGGGCTGGAAGAGGACGAGGCCCCGCCGCCCGCGCTGCTGGACCGGCTGGCCTTCTGCCCGGACCTGTCGGAACCACCGGCCCCCGCGCCGCATGACGCGGCCGCCATCGCCGCGGCGCGGGCCCGCCTGCCGGGCGTGGACAGCCCGGAGCCCATCATCGAGGCCATCCTCGCCACCGCCATGGCGGCGGGCATCCTTTCCCTGCGCGCGCCCGCGCTGGCCCTGCGCGCGGCCCGCGCCGCGGCGGCGCTGGGTGGCCGCGACGCCCCAAGCGCGGAGGACGCCACGCTGGCCGTGCGCCTCGTGCTGGGCCCCCGGGCCACGGTCCTTCCTGAATTGCCACCGGAACAGGAAGCGCCACCGCCGCCACCTGAGGAGCCGGACGCCGAACGCCCCGATGACGCCACGGACCCCGCGCAGCGCGGCCAGATGGAGGACGTGGTGCAGGAGGCGCGCGAGGTGCCGCTGCCCGCGCAACTCCTGGCAAGCCTCGCTGCCGCCACGCTGCGGCTGCGCGCGCCCTCCTCCGGCCGCACGGGGGCGGAGCGCATTTCCCTCAAGCGCGGCCGCCCCGTCGGCAGCCGCCCGGGCGAGCCGCGCAACGGGGCCCGCATCGCCCTGCTGGACACGCTGCGCGCCGCTGCCCCCTGGCAAAGGCTGCGCCCCGCGCCGCCCCGCGCCCGCGTGGCCGTCCGCCGCGAGGATTTCCGCATCCGTCGCTTCCGCGAGCACAGCGAGAGCACGGCGATCTTCGTGGTGGACGCCTCGGGCTCGGCCGCGCTGCACCGCCTGGCTGAGGCCAAGGGCGCGGTCGAGATGCTGCTGGCCGAATGCTATGCGCGGCGCGACCGGGTGGGCGTCATCGCCTTCCGGGGTGCCGCGGCCGAGACGCTGCTGGCGCCCACGCATTCCCTGGTGCGGGCCAAGCGTGCCTTGGCGGGGCTGCCGGGGGGAGGGGCCTCGCCGCTCGCCTCGGGGCTGGATGCCGCACTCGCCATGGCGCGGCTGGAGAAGCGCGCCGGCCGCACGCCCCTGATCGTGACCCTGACCGATGGCCGCGCGAACATGGCGCGCGACGGCAGCAGCGGCCGCGCCGCCGCCGAGGCCGATGCGCTGGCCGTGGCGAAGCTGCTGCGCGCGGAGGGCCATTCCGTGCTGATCGTGGACACCGCGCCCCGCCCGCAGCCCTTCGCCACCACCCTGGCCGCCGAGGCTGGCGGGCGCGCGCTGGTGCTGCCCCAGGCGCGGGCGGAGGTGCTGGCGGGCGCGGTGCGGCAGGTGATGGGGGCATGACCGCCACCGCTTCACGCCTCCGGGCTTCCGCCCTCCGGCGATCGGGGGCGGGATGAGCGCCACCCTCCTCCTCCCCGAACGGGCCATCGTCCCCGCGGCGGCTGATTGGCTCTCCGCGGCCGACTGGCCGCATCGCGCCGCCAGCCGCTTCGTGCTGGCGGGTGGGTTGCGCTGGCATGTGCAGGTGCTGGACGGGGCGGCGCGCGATGCGCCCGTGGCGCTGCTGCTGCACGGCACCGGCGCCTCCACCCATTCCTGGCGTGACATCGGCCCGCTGCTGGCCCGGCGCTACACCATTGTCATGCCGGATCTGCCGGGGCAGGGGTTTTCCGCGATGCCGCCGCCGGGAGGGCTCTCGCTCGCGGGCATGGCCACGGGCATCACCGCACTGCTGCGGGTGCTGGATGTGCGGCCGGAGCTGATCATCGGGCATTCGGCGGGGGCTGCGCTGGGCGCGCGGCTTTGCCTGGATGGAGTGGCCGCGCCGGAGCGGCTCATCTCCATCAATGGCGCGCTGCTGCCGCTGGGCGGCATGGCCGGCATGGTGTTCGGCCCCATGGCGCGGCTGATGGTGAACCTGCCTGGCGTGGCCCGCCTCGCCGCGCGCCAGGCGCGCGACCGCGCGACGGTGGAACGCCTGCTGCGCGACACCGGTTCCGTCCTGCCGCCCGAGGGCGTGGATCTCTACGCCCGCCTGTTCCGCCGGCCCGGGCATGTGGCGGCCACGCTCGGCATGATGGCCGCCTGGGACCTGCCAGGCTTGGCGCGTGACCTGCCGCTTCTGGCCACGCCGCTGACGCTGATCGTGGGCAAGCAGGACCGCACCATCCGCCCCACCGAGGCGCGCCGCCTGCAGGCGCTGCTGCCCGCCGCCCGCATCGAGGCGCTGCCCGGCCTTGGTCATCTCGCGCATGAGGAGGCACCCGGCCTCGTCGCGCGTCGCATCCTGGAGACCGCGTGATGGACGCCGAACCCCGCCTTGCGCCCGAGGACCTCGAAGCCTGCCGCGACCTGCTGCGGGTTGGCTCGAAGAGCTTCCATGCCGCCTCGCTGCTGCTGCCGCGGCGGGTGCGTGACAGCGCCACCGCCCTCTACGCCTTCTGCCGCCTGGGCGATGACGCGGTGGACAATGCCGCCGACCCGCGCGCCGGGCTGGCCCTCATGCGCCGGCGGCTGGACGCGGCCTATGCCGGCCTGCCCGAGAACCACCCGGCCGATCGCGCCTTCGCCGCCGCGGTGCGCCTGCACGACATTCCGCGCACCCTGCCCGAAGCGCTGCTGGAAGGCTTCGCCTGGGACGCCGAGGGCCGCCACTATCCGGACATCGAGGCGCTGCACGGCTATGCCGCGCGCGTGGCGGGCACGGTGGGGGCGATGATGACCCTCATCATGGGCGTGCGCAGCCATGCGGCGCTGGCGCGCGCGACCGACCTCGGGGCCGCGATGCAGCTGACGAACATCGCGCGCGATGTGGGCGAGGATGCGCGGGCCGGCCGCCTCTATCTGCCCTGCGCCTGGCTGCGCGAGGCGGGGGTGGCGCCACGCGACTTCCTGGCGCAGCCGGAGTTCTCGCCCGCCATCGGCATCGTGGTGGCGCGGCTGCTGGCCGAGGCGCAGCGCCTCTACACCCGCGCGGAAGCCGGCATCGCCATGCTGCCGCGCGACTGCCGGCCCGCGATCCGCGCCGCGCACCGCATCTATGCCGAGATCGGCGCGGAGGTGACGCGCCATGGCTTCGACAGCATCTCGCGCCGCGCCGTGGTGTCCTCCTCGCGCAAGCTGGCGCTCGTCGCGCGCGCGCGGCTGCCGAGCCTGGCGCGCGCCGAAGGTGGGGCGGAGCCGCCGCTCGCCGCCAATGCCTTCCTGGTGAATGCGGTGACGCCCGCGCCCATGGCCGTCGCGGCGCGCAGCCTGGACGAGCGCATCGGCTGGGCCATCGAGCTGTTCGCGGACCTGCAGACCCGGGGCCGCCTGCCGCAGTAACGCGCATCGCGCTTGCGGCACATCAAGGTTGTGCCTGCAAGCCCGCGCCTAGCCTGCCTCCATCGTCAATGGAGGTGTCGCGATGCGCATCGTGCTGGTTCACCCCAATTACCATTCGGGCGGTGCGGAGATCGCGGGGAACTGGCCGCCGGCCTGGGTCGCCTATCTCGCGGGCTACCTGAAGGCGGATGGCTACACCGACCTGACCTTCATTGACGCCATGACCAACAACCTGACGGATGAGCAGGTGCGCGACGCATTGGCGGAACTGAAGCCCGACATCGTGGGCGCCACCGCCATCACGCCCTCCATCTACAAGGCCGAGCGCCTGTTGCAGATCGCCAAGGAGGTCTGCCCGCAGGCCGTGACGGTGCTGGGCGGCATCCATGGCACCTTCATGTACCAGCAGGTGCTGGCCGAGGCGCCCTGGATTGACGCCATCGTGCGTGGCGAGGGCGAGCAGGTCTTTCTCGACCTGGTGCGCTGCGTGGATGACGGAAAGTGGCTGGCCGAGCGCGGCAAGGTCAAGGGCATCGCCTATCTCGACGGCGGGCAGGTCGTGGCCACGCCGGCCGCCCCGCCGATCAAGGAGCTGGACCGCATCCAGCCCGATTGGGGCGTGCTGGAATGGAGCAAGTACATCTACATCCCGCTCGGCAAGCGCGTCGCCATCCCGAACATGGCGCGCGGCTGCCCCTTCACCTGCTCCTTCTGCAGCCAGTGGAAGTTCTGGCGCGACTATCGCGTGCGCGACCCGCGCAAGGTCGTGGACGAGATCGAGACGCTGGTGCGCGACCATGACGTGGGCTTCTTCATCCTGGCCGACGAGGAGCCCACCATCCACAAGAAGAAGTTCGTGCAGTTCTGCGAACTGATGATCGAGCGGAACCTGCCCGTGCTCTGGGGCATCAACACCCGCGTCACGGACATCCTGCGCGACGAGGCGCTGCTGCCCATGTACCGCAAGGCGGGGCTGATCCATGTGAGCCTGGGCACCGAGGCGGCGGCGCAGCTGAAGCTCGACCGCTTCAACAAGGAAACCACCATCGCGCAGAACAGGAAGGCCATCCAGCTGTTGCGCGACAACGGCATCGTCACCGAGGCGCAGTTCATCGTGGGCCTGGAGAACGAGACGGTCGAGACGCTGGAGGAAACCTACCGCATGGCGCAGGACTGGGCGCCGGACATGGCCAACTGGGCCATGTACACCCCCTGGCCCTTCAGCGACCTGTTCCGCGAGCTGGGCGACAAGGTGGAGGTGTTCGACTTCGAAAAGTACAACTTCGTCACCCCCATCATGAAGCCCGACGCGATGGACCGCGCCACGCTGCTCGACCGCGTGATGCACAATTACCGCCGCTTCTACATGCGCAAGAGTTTCCTGAGCTACCCTTGGGTGCGCGACAAGGTGCGGCGCAACTACCTGCTGGGCTGCCTGAAGGCCTTCCTGAAATCGGGCTTCGAGCGGAAATTCTATGACCTCGGCCGCGTCGGCTACTGGGGCCCGCAATCGAAGAAGAAGGTGGATTTCCACTTCGACGCGAACCGCCAGATGACCGAGGAGGCGCGCGACTGGAAGCAGGCGCCCAGCCGCAGGCGCGCGGCAGCCGCGGACATCAAGGCCTGCGGCGGGGGCGCCGAGCAGCTCACCGAAGCGCAGATGGAGGGCACGGCCCCGCCGCGCATGAAGCTGTGAACGGCCAGGTCGGGCCCAATGCCATCACGCGGGTTGCGGAGGCGCTGCGCGCGCACCGCGGCGCACGCCTCTGCCGTGCGGTCTTCGCGCGCGCCGGGCTCACCCACCACCTGGACCAGCCGCCCACGCGCATGGTGGACGAGGCGGATGTGGCGGCCCTGCAAGCCGCGCTGCGCGAGACCCTGGGCGACGCCCATGCCGCCTGCATCGCGCGCGAGGCCGGCAAGCTGACCGGCGACTACCTGCTGGCGCATCGCATTCCCCACCCGGTGCAATGGGTGATCCGCGCGCTGCCCGCGCGGCTCGGCGCGCGGCTGCTGCTGGCGAGCATCGCCCGCCATGGCTGGACCTTCGCGGGTTCGGGACGGATGCGCGTCACGCCGGGCAACCCGGCGCGGTTGGAGATCGCGGGCTGCCCGCTCTGCCGTGGGGCGCGCAGCGCGCACCCCGTATGCGACCTCTACGCCGTCACCCTCGAACGGCTGTTCCACCGCCTGGTGGACCCGGGCACAGTGGTGCGCGAGATCACCTGCGAGGCGATGGGCGCCGATGCCTGTCGCTTCGCCATCGCCTGGACGTCGCAACGCGCGGCCGCGAGCTACCGCCGGCCAGGGCTGGAGGCAGGCTAGGGCGCCCGGCGCCGCCTCAGCTGTTCGGCCCGCGGCCCAGGTTCACCGGCTGCCAGCGTTGCAGCTTCGTGGTTTGCAGAACAGCCGGGTTCACGCAGCTCATCGGCCATTTGTTCTGCGCGACGAGGGCGAGTTCCGCGCCCACGCGGCGCTTGCGTGCCTCGTCGAAGCGCGCGCTGGCCGAGGCGGTGTGCGCCGAGAGGATCACGTTCTCCATCTTCAGCAGCGGGTTGTTGTGGCTGGGCGGCTCCACCTCCAGCACGTCGAGGCCGGCATAGGCGATCCAGCCCTGTTGCAGCGCCTTGATCAGCGCGGCTTCGTCCACCGTGGGCCCGCGGCCGACATTGAGGAAGATGGCGCTGGGCTTCATCTGCTTGAAGTGGCGTTCCGTCAGCATGCCGGTGCATTCGGGCCGGGCTGGGGCGTGCATGGAGACGAAGTCCGAGCGCGACATCACCTCGTCCAGCGTGGCGGGCACGACGCCGTTCTCGATCATCACCGTCTCGTCCAGGAACGGGTCATAGGCGATCATGTTCAGGCCGAAGGGCTTGGCGCGCTTGGCGACCGC
The DNA here is from genome assembly GCF_014764365.1 of Roseococcus microcysteis. Classification (NCBI taxonomy): domain Bacteria; kingdom Pseudomonadati; phylum Pseudomonadota; class Alphaproteobacteria; order Acetobacterales; family Roseomonadaceae; genus Roseococcus; species Roseococcus microcysteis. The sequence goes on along the minus strand of NZ_CP061718.1, from coordinate 910,403 downwards.
ACGTGCCACGCGGCCGAAGCTGACGAAGCCCAGCGTCTGGCCCATCAGGCGGGGAATTTGCAGCAGGGCCGGGCGGCCTTCGCGCCAGCGATGCTCGCGCACCATGCGGTCCTGCTCGATGGTGCGGCGGAAGGTGGAGAGCAGCAGCATCATGCAATGGTCCGCCACCTCCTCGATGAAGGTGTCGGGCACGTTGGTGACCGGGATGCCGCGGGCGGTGGCGGCCTTCACGTCCACGCTGTCCACGCCGACCGAGCCGAGGGAGATCACCTTGCACTTGTCCAGCGCGTTGATGATCTCTGCGGTGAAGGGAATGCCCTTGGCGTAGATGGCGTCCGCGTCGCGGGCGGCGGCGATGAAGGCGGCGGTGTCGGTGGGGGCCTCCACGATCTCGGCGTCGATGTTGGCGAGGTTAAGCGCCTCCATCTCATAGTCGTAGCCGCCGCCGGCCACGGTGAAGCTGGCGCCGGCCGGCGTCACGATGCGGAACTTTGCCATGTCGTTTCCTCCTGATGGGCGAAGCGAAGCATGCGGCCGCACGGCTCACAAGCCGGGTTGCCGCGGCAGCCCGTTGCGTCAGACTGCCGCCCAAGGTTCCAAAGCAGAGGGAGAGGAACGATGGCGCAGCTCAAGGGAAAGATCGCCTGGGTCACGGGGGCGGGCACGGGCATCGGCGAGGCGGGCGCGCATGCGCTGGCGGCCGAGGGGGCCGTGGTGGTGCTGACGGGGCGCACCGCCTCCAAGCTGGAAGCCGTGGCCAAGGCCATCGCGGCCAAGGGCGGTACGGCCGAGGTGAAGGCCTGCGACATGGCCGATGCGGCGGCCGTGCAGGCGGTGGCGGATGCCATCCTCTCCGCGCATGGCCGCATTGACATCCTGGTGAACAATGCCGGGCTGAACATCACCGAACGCGCCTGGTCGCGGCTGACGGCCGCCGGTGTGAAGGAGCTGGTGGACGGAAATTTGATGTCCGCCTTCCACGGCACGCTGGCGGTGCTGCCCGCCATGCGGAAGCAGCAGGACGGGCTGATCATCCACACCGCCTCCATGGCCGGCCGCTTCGTGAGCCCGCTGAGCGGCCCGGGCTACACCGCCTGCAAGCATGGTGTGGTGGCGATGAGCCACAGCATCAACATGGAGGAATGCGCGAACGGCATCCGCAGCACCGTGGTCTGCCCGGGCGAGGTCCGCACGCCCATCATGGACAAGCGCCCCAACAAGCTGAGCGAGCAGGAGCTGTCCGAGATGGTGCAGCCCGAGGATTGCGGGCGCCTCATCGCCTTCATCGCGGCCACGCCCGCGCATGTCTGCCTGAACGAGATCCTGATCACGCCCACGCGCAACCGCGGCTACCTGGCGGCGATGCAGCGCAAGCTGTGATGGCACGGTCCCTGCATTGACGCGCCCTGTCGGCAGGAGGGGCGGGTTTTCCGCCCCTCCTGCCCAGGCGCGCGGCAGCCGCCGCCCATGCGGGCGGCAACGCCGCGCCAGAACAGGGAGAGTGGGCATGGACCGCAGACAATTCCTCCAGACCGGGGCCGCCTTGGCGGGCAGCGCCGGCTTCGCCGCGCCGGCACTCAGCCAGGGCGCCGCCGCGCGCACGCTGCGCTTCGTGCCGCAGGCGAACCTCGCCAATTTCGACCCGATCTGGGGCACGCAATATGTCGTGCGCAATGCGTCGGCCATGGTGTGGGACACGCTCTATGGCGTGGACGACACGCTGACGCCGCGGCCGCAGATGGTGGAGGGGCACACCACCTCGCAGGACGGGCTGACCTGGACCTTCACGCTGCGCGCCGGCCTGCGCTTCCACGACAATGAGCCGGTGCTGGCGCGCGACGTGGTGGCCTCCATCACGCGCTGGATGCCGCGCGACCCGATGGGCCAGATGATCCGCGCCATCCAGAACGAGCTGGTGGCGGTGGATGACCGCACCTTCCGCTGGGTGCTGCGCAGCCCCTATCCGAAGCTGCTCTACGCGCTGGGCAAGACCAACACGCCCATCTGCTTCATCATGCCCGAGCGCATAGCGCGCACGGACCCCTTCCAGCAGATCGGCGAATATGTGGGCTCCGGCCCCATGCGCTTCATCCGCAATGAATGGGTGCCCGGCGCGCGCTCGGTCTTCCAGAAGTTCGACGGCTATGTGCCGCGGGAGAATGGCGGCACCTGGCTCTCGGCGTCGAAGCGCATGATGGTGGACCGCGTCGAGTGGATCGTGATGCCGGACCCGGCGACGGCCGCCTCCGCCTTGCAGAACAACGAGATCGACTGGTGGGAAAACCCCATCACCGACCTGGTGCCGCTGCTGCGGCGCAACCGCCGCGTGCAGGTGGATATCGCGGACCCGCTGGGCAATATCGGCTCCTTCCGGATGAACCACCTGCACAAGCCCTTCAACTCGCAGAAGGTGCGCCAGGCCATCCTGATGGCGATGAGCCAGGAGGACTATATGACCGCGCTGGTCGGCAGTGACAGCGCGTTGTGGAAGCCGCTGCCCGGCTTCTTCACCCCGGGCACCCCTGGCTACACCGAGGCGGGCGGCGACATCCTGAAGGGTCGGCGCGACATTGACGCCGCCAAGCGGCTGCTGGCCGCGGGCGGCTATGCCGGTGAGCCGGTCACCTGCATCGTGGCGCAGGACCAGCCCATCACGAAGGCGCAGGGCGACGTGACGGCCGACCTGCTGCGGCGTCTCGGCATGAATGTGGATTTCGTGGCGACCGACTGGGGCACCACCGGCCAGCGCCGCGCCATGCGCAACCCGCCCGGCCAGGGCGGCTGGAGCATGTTCCACACCTGGCACGCGGGCGCGGATTGCGTGAACCCCGCCGCCTACAACGCGCTGCGCGCCACGGGTGAGCGCGCCTGGTTCGGCTGGCCCGATTCGGCCGAGGTCGAGGCGGGTGTGGACGAGTGGTTCGCCGCCCCCGACGCGGCCGCCGAGAAGGCCGCCATGGACAAGGTGAACGCGGCCGCGATCCGCGACGTGGTGTATGCGCCGACCGGCTTCTTCCTGGGCTACACGGCCTGGCGGAGCAACGTCACCGGCATCCAGAAGGGCCCGCTGCCCTTCTTCTGGGGCGTGTCGAAGAGCTGACCCCTGGAGTGGCGCGTGCCAACAGCGCGCGCCACCTGCCGTCCCCCCGGGGTCGCGCTGCCTTCACGACCACCCGGCCGCAAAGCGGCCGGCGCGCCCAAACCAACATTCCACCAGCCGCACCAGCGCGAGGCGCGTAAGCCAAGCCGCCGGAGGCGGCGCCCGGCGCCTGAGGGCGAATAAAAAGCTGTCGGGCGCCTCAGCGCCCGACAGCGTAGCCCTGCATCCCGCGCGGATTGGCGCCGGCGAAGATCTGGCCATCCGCCTCCAGCCGCGCGCCCGTCAGGCGCCCCTCGCTCCATTCCCCGCCCATCTCGGCCGCATGGCCTCGGGCCTTCAGCGCCTCCAGCACCGCGGGCGCAAAGCGGCCTTCCAGCACCAGCTTCCCGGGCTTGGCGCCGCGCGGCCAGAAGCTGCTGACCCAATGCTCGGAGTGGAAGGAGGGCAGATCAATGGCCTCCTGGATGTTGAAGCCATGCGCCAGCATCCGCGCCAGCATGATGGGCTGCCACTGGTCCTGCTGCTCCCCGCCCGGGGTGCCGAAGCTCATCCAGGGCTTGCCGTCGCGCAGCACCATGGAGGGCGAGAGGGTGGTGCGCGGCCGCTTGCCGGGCTTGAGGCCGTTTGGCAGCTCCGCGTCCAGCCAGAACATCTGGCAGCGCGTGCCGAGGCAGAAACCGAGCTCCGGCACGGCCGGCGAGGATTGCAGCCAGCCGGCCGACGGCGTCGCACTCACGAAATTGCCCCAGCGGTCAATCACGTCCACATGGCAGGTGTCGCCCCCCGAGGCGCCGAGGCGCGAGACGGTGGGCTCGCCCGTGCCGGCGGCAGCGGTCATCTCGGCGGCGCGGCGGATGGCGGCGGCGTAGTCCACGCCCTGCGCCGTGCGGCCATCGGGGGTGCCGGGGCGGAACTCCATCGAGGCCTCGCGCCCGATCAGCTTGCGGCGCTCGGCGGCATAGGCGTCGGACAGCAGGGTGGCGAGCGGCACGTCCACGAAGGCCGGGTCGCCATAGAAGCCCTCGCGGTCGGCGAAGGCGAGCTTCATGGCCTCGGTGACGGTGTGGACGAATTCCTCGCCCACCGGGTCCATGGCCGAAAGGTCATAGCCGTCCAGCAGGGCCAGGGTCTGGAGCATGGCCGGGCCCTGGCTCCAGGGGCCGCATTTCAGCACGGTGTGGCCGCGGAATTCGCGGGTGGTGGGGGCCTCGACGCCCGCGCGCCAGTTCGCCATGTCCTGGCCGGTCAGCACGCCGGCGTGGCGCTCGCCCGAGGTGTCCATCATGGGCGTGCGGACGAAGCGGTCGATGGCCTCGGCGATGAAGCCGCCATACCAGGCGTCGCGGGCGGCCTCGATCTCCTGCTCGCGGGTGCGGCCGGGGGCCTCGGCCTCGCGCACCAGCCGGGCATAGGTCTCGGCCAGCACGGGGTTGGACCAGAGCTTGCCGGGCTGGGGCCCGCCATCGCGCAGCCACAGCGCGGCGGAGGTCTTCCACTCCGCCTCGAAGAGCGGCTTCACGGTGGCCAGCGTCTGGATCACGCGCGGGACCATGTGCGCGCCGCGCGCGGCATAGCCGATGGCGTATTCCAGCACGTCGCGCAGGCGCCAGGTGCCGTGTTCCAGCAGCATGCGCGCCCAGGCGTCGAAGGCGCCCGGGACGGGGGCGGCGAGGAAGCCGGTGCCGGGCATGATGGACTGGCCGAGCTGGTCGCGCATCAGCGCCACGGTCAGCCCGCCCGGGGCGGGGCCCTGGCCGCAGATCACCTGCTGGGCGCCCAGCTTCGCGCTGTGCAGGATGATGGGGCAGTCGCCGCCCGGGCCGTTCAGGTGCGGCTCGACGATCTGCAGGGTGAAGCCGGCCGCGGCGGCGGCGTCGAAGGCGTTGCCGCCGCGTTCCAGCACGCTCATCCCGACCTGCGAGGCGATCCAGTGAGTGCTGGCCACGGCACCGAAGGTGGCGGCGATCTCGGGGCGAGTGGTGAACATGGCTGGCCTCCTTGGCATTGTGGGGATAGGGACGCCTGCGGCGCAATTCGTCAATCCGGGGACGGTTCGATGTGGGTGGCGGTGGTGGGGCCCTCCGGGGCGGGCAAGGACACCTTGCTGGCGGCGGCGCGGGCGGCGCTGGCGGGGGACGGCCGGTTCCATTTCGCGCGCCGCGTCATCTCCCGCCCCGATGGGCTGGGGGAGGAAGGGCATGAGGCGCTGGACGAGGCGGGCTTCGCCACGGCCGACCTCGCGGTGCGCTGGCGCGCGCATGGGCTGCACTACGGCATCCGCACCGAGGAGACGCGCCGCGCGCCGGTCACGGTGATGAGCCTCTCGCGTGCCGTGCTGGAGGAGGTGGCGTCCCGCGCGCCGCTCACCGTCATCGAGGTGACGGCGCCGGCCGCCGTGCTGGCCGCGCGCCTCGCGGCCCGCGGGCGGGAGGGCGAGGCCGAGATCGCGGCCCGGCTGGCACGCGAGGTGCCGCTGCCGCCGGGCCTCAGGGTGGTGCGCGTGGTCAATGACGGGACCGTGAAAGCAGGCGCCGAGCGGGTGGTTTTGGCCCTGGAGGCTTGCGTTCCGGCGGGAATTCGGCCATGAGCCCCGCGCCGGTGGAATGGTTCCGCCGGTAATCCACACGCGGCGCCCCTTCCGGAATGGTGTTTCCACCATGGCAGGGTCCGGTCCCGGAGCGATCCGGGGTTTGCGCCGCGGAGGCCCAACCGGACTGAACAGGAAGGAGATCGCCATGGCGATGCCCGAAGTTTCCCTGCGCCAACTGCTCGAAGCGGGCGTGCATTTCGGCCACCACACGCGGCGCTGGAACCCGCGGATGGCCCCCTACATCTTCGGCGTGCGCAACCAGGTCCACATCCTGGACCTGCAGCAGACCGTCCCGATGCTGGAGCGCGCCCTGCGCGTGGTGCGTGACACGGTGGCCGGCGGCGGCCGCGTGCTCTTCGTGGGCACCAAGAAGAGCGCGGCGGAATACGTGGCCGAGGCCGCGACCCGCTGCGGCCAGTATTATGTGAACCACCGCTGGCTGGGCGGCATGCTCACCAACTGGAAGACGATCACGGGCAGCATCAAGCGCCTGAAGGAACTGGACCAGCGCCTGTCCGGCGACATCCAGGGTCTCACCAAGAAGGAGATCCTGATGCTGACCCGCGACAAGGAGAAGCTGGACCGCGCGCTGGGCGGCATCCGCGAGATGGGCGGCCTGCCGGACCTGATCTTCGTCATTGACGTGGTCAAGGAGAAGCTGGCGATCGAGGAGGCCAACACGCTTGGCATTCCCGTGGTCGGCGTGGTGGACAGCAACGCGGACCCCGTGGGCGTGACCTACCCCATCCCGGGCAATGACGACGCGATCCGCGCGATCAACCTCTATTGCGACCTGGTGGCGGGTGCGGTGTTCGACGGCATCTCGGCCGAGATGCAGGCCTCGGGCGCCGACCTGGGCGCTATGGCCGCCCCGATGCCCGAAGAGGTGGCGGTGCCGGCCGAGGAAGCCCCGGCCGCCCAGGCCTGATTCAGCAAGCAAAGGAATAGGCTCATGGCTGAAATCACCGCCGCGATGGTGCGGGAGCTGCGCGACGCCACCGGCGCGGGCATGATGGATTGCAAGAAGGCCCTGGTCGAGGCGGGCGGCGACATGGAAGCCGCCATTGACTGGCTGCGGAAGAAGGGTCTTTCGGCCGCCGCCAAGAAGTCCGGCCGCGTGGCCGCCGAAGGGCTGGTGGGCGTGGCCTCGGACGGCCAGGTGGCCGCCATGGTCGAGGTGAACGCCGAGACCGATTTCGTGGCGCGCAACGAGGCCTTCCAGGGTTTCGTCGAGAACGTGGCCAAGCTGGCGCTGACGGTGGGTGAGGATGTGGCGGCGCTGCAGGCGGCGCCCTATCCCGGCACCGGCCACACCACGCAGGACGAGCTGACCAAGATGATCGCCACCATCGGCGAGAACATGACCATCCGCCGCGCGCGGGTGCTCAAGGTCGGCCAGGGCGCGGTCGCGACCTATGTCCACAACGCGGTGAAGCCCGGTTTGGGCAAGATCGGCGTGCTGGTGGCGCTGGAGGGTGCCGGCGAGGCCGATGCCATCCTGACGCTGGGCCGGCAGATGGGCATGCATGTGGCCGCCACCCGGCCGGATGCGCTGGACGTCTCCGCCGTGGACCCGGCGGCGCTGGAGCGCGAGAAGGCGGTGCTGACCGAGCAGGCCCAGGCCTCCGGCAAGCCCCCCGCCGTCATCGAGAAGATGGTCGAAGGCCGCATCCGCAAGTTCTATGAGGAAGTGGTGCTGCTGGAGCAGGTCTGGGTGCATGACGGTGAGAGCCGCGTGAAGGCCGTGGTCCAGAAGGCCGGCCTGACCTGCACGGGCTTCGCCCGCTTCCAGCTCGGCGAGGGCATCGAGAAGCAGGTGACGGACTTCGCCGCCGAGGTCGCGGCCCAGGCGGGCGTCTGACACCCGCCGCATGGTGAGGGCGGGGTGCGCGGCTTGCCGCGCCCTTGACCCCTGCTAAACTCCGCCGGCCCACCGGGTCGGCGGGCTGTTCACGGCCGGCCTGCCGCGCCGCTTTCCACTGCGCCTTCAACAAGAGCGGAACACCCATGAGCGAAACGCCCGTCTACAAGCGTGTGCTGCTGAAGGTGTCCGGCGAGGCGCTGATGGGGGACCGCAACTACGGTCTCGACACCGGCACGCTCAAGGCCATCGCGAACGACATCAAGGGCGTGGTGGCGCTCGGCGTCCAGGTGGCGCTGGTCATCGGCGGCGGCAACATCTTCCGCGGCATCGCGGGGGCGGCGACCGGCATGGACCGCGCCCAGGCCGACTACATGGGCATGCTGGCCACCGTGATGAACGCGCTGGGCATGCAGTCCGCGCTGGAGCAGATCGGCGTGCAGACCCGGGTGCAGAGCGCCATCCCCATGGCCTCCATCTGCGAGCCCTATATCCGCCGGCGTGCCATCCGGCACATGGAGAAGGGACGGGTGGTGATCTTCGCCGCCGGCACGGGCAACCCCTTCTTCACCACCGACACCGCGGCCGCCCTGCGCGCGGCCGAGATGGGCTGCAACGCCCTGCTGAAGGGCACGCAGGTGGATGGCGTTTATGACAGCGACCCGCGCCGCAACCCCGACGCCCAGCGCTTCACCACGCTGAGCTACCTGGAGATGCTCTCGCGCGACCTGGCCGTGATGGACGCGGCCGCCATTTCCGTGGCGCGCGAAAACCATCTTCCCATCGTCGTCTTCAACATCCATGAACCCGGTGCCTTTACTGAGGTGATGCTGGGCCACGGCCGCTTCACCACCGTGACCGACACCCCCTGACCGCGAGGCGAACCCATGGCGGCCCCACCCCCGACCTCAAGACGCTCAAGGCCGATCTCATCCGCCGCATGGACGGCGCGATGGAGACGCTCAAGAAGGAATTCACCGGTCTGCGGACCGGCCGGGCCTCGCCCTCGCTGCTGGAGCCCATCCGCATCGAGGCCTATGGCAGCAACCAGCCGCTGAGCCAGCTCGGCACCGTCTCGGTGGGCGGGCCCTCCATGCTGTCGGTCCAGGTCTGGGACCGTTCGGTGGTGAAGGCGGTCGAGATCGGCATCCGCGATTCGGGCCTGGGCCTGAACCCGCAGACCGAGGGCCAGACCATCCGGGTGAACCTGCCCCCGCTCACGGAACAGCGCCGCAACGAGCTGGCCAAGACCGCGGCCAAGTATGCGGAAGGGGCGAAGGTGGCCGTGCGCGGCGTGCGCCGTGATGGCATGGAGCAGATCCAGGGCTGGAAGAAGAAGTCCGAGATCGGCGAGGATGACGCCAAGCGCTGGTCCGACGAGGTCCAGAAGCTGACCGACGAATATGTGAAGAAGATCGAGCAGGTCACCGCCGAGAAGGAAAAGGACATCAAGACCGTCTGATGTCCTCCTTGCCCGCCACCGCGGCGGGCGTGGGCGCGCCGCCGCCCCGCCACGTCGCCGTCATCATGGACGGCAACCGGCGCTGGGCGCAGGCACGGGGGCTTCCGGTCGCGCTTGGCCACCGGGCGGGCGCGGATGCGGCGCGGCGCACCATCGAGGCGGCCATCCGCTCGGGCGTGTCCTGGCTGACCCTTTTCGCCTTCTCCTCCGAGAACTGGGCACGGCCGGCCGATGAGGTGCAGGAGTTGACCGGCCTGCTGCGCCACTATCTGCGCGCGGAGGTCGGGCACCTCACCAAGGAAGGCGTGCGCCTGCGCGTGATCGGCGACCGGGAGCGATTCGGCGCCGAGACCCGTGCCGCCATCCTCCAGGCCGAGGAACGCACGGCGGGCGGCGCGCGGCTGAACCTGACCGTGGCCCTGTCCTATGGCGCGCGGGCGGAAATCCTGGCCGCGGCGCGGGCCGTGGCGGCGGCCGCCCAAGCGGGCCAGCTGGATCCGGCCACGCTGGACGAGACGGGTTTCGGCGCACGCCTCTTCACGGCCGGCATGCCCGATCCGGACCTCATCATCCGCACCTCGGGCGAGCAGCGCATCTCGAACTTCCTGCTCTGGCAGGCCGCCTATGCGGAGCTTGTCTTTCTTCCCGTGCTCTGGCCCGATTTCGGAGCCGAGCATTTCGACGCCGCCCTGGCCGATTTCGCCGCCCGGGAGCGCCGCTTCGGCGCCCGGGTGGGCTGAGCCATGGGCAGGGCGCGCCGGCCGGGCTGACACATGCAACGCTGGGGAGATCTGCGAAAGCGGGCGCTGACGGCGGCGCTGCTCGGGCCCGCCGCGCTGGCCTGCATGTGGATGGGCGCCGAGTGGTGGGCCGGGCTGATGGCCATCTGCGTGGCCGGCATGGCCTGGGAATGGGTGCGGCTGTGCGGCGGTTCGACTCGCGCGCTGCCTGGCATGCTGGTCCCGGGCGTGGTGCTGCTCGCCGGGCTGCTGGCGGTGCTGGGCCTGTCCATCTGGGGGCTGCTGGTCCTGGCGGCGGGCGCCTATGGGGCGCAATGGGTCGCGCGGCATCCGCGCGGGCCGGTGCCGCCGCTCTGGCTGGGCTTTGGCGTCGTCTATATCGGGCTGGCGGGCATCGCGCTGATCGAGCTGCGGGCCGATGACCGGGTGGGTCGCGACAACGTCATCTTTCTTTTCCTGGTGGTCTGGGCCTCGGACATCTCGGCCTATCTGGCGGGGCGGGCCTTTGGCGGGCCGCGCCTCGTGCCCTCCATCTCGCCCAACAAGACCTGGTCCGGGGCGCTGGGCGGGCTCGCGGGGGCCATGCTGGTGGGGCTGCTGGCCGCCATGGTCTTCACCTCCGATTTCTCCGTCTCGCGGGTGCTGCTGGTGGCGGCTCTGCTGGGCCTGGCGGCCCAGGCGGGGGATCTGCTGGAAAGCTGGATCAAGCGCCGATTTGGGGTAAAGGATTCCTCCGGCCTGATCCCCGGTCATGGCGGGCTGCTGGACAGGCTGGACGGCGTGCTGGCCGCGGCCCCGGTGGGCGCCCTGATCGGGGTGCTGCTCGGCGCCGGGGTTCATCTTTGGAGGTAGTCTTGGGTCCATCGCGCCGCATCACCGTGCTGGGGAGCACCGGCTCCATCGGGCGCAGCACCATGGCCCTGCTGGAGGCCGCCCCCCCGGGGCGCTTCGCCGTGGAGGCGCTGGTGGCGGGCCGGGACGTGGCCACGCTCGCCGCCCAGGCGCGCCGGCATGCTGCGCGTCTGGCCGTGGTGGCGGACCCCGGATGCGGCCCGGCCCTGGCCGAGGCGCTGGCCGGCAGTGGAATCGAGACCGCCTGCGGCCCGGAGGCGGTGATTGATGCCGCCGCCCGCCCGGCCGACTGGACCATGGCCGCCATCGTGGGCGCGGTGGGGCTGGGCAGCACCATGGCCGCGCTGGCCCGTGGCGGCACGCTGGCCCTGGCCAACAAGGAGAGCCTGGTCTGCGCCGGCCCCCTGGTGCTGGAGGCGGCGCGGGCCGGCGGCGCCACCCTGCTGCCCGTGGATTCCGAGCACAACGCCATCTTCCAGGCGCTGATGAGCCGGGGCGGCGAGGGCTACGCCGCAGTGGAGAAGATCATCCTCACCGCCTCGGGCGGCCCCTTCCGGCAGGCGAGTCTCGCCCAGATGGCCCAGGCGACGCCCGAGCAGGCGGTGCGCCACCCGGTCTGGTCCATGGGGGCCAAGATCAGCGTGGACAGCGCCACCATGTTCAACAAGGGGCTGGAGCTGATCGAGGCCGCGCGGCTGTTCCCGGTGCGCCCGGACCAGCTGGAGGTGCTGGTCCATCCGCAATCGGCCGTGCATGGGCTGGTGCAGTATTCGGACGGCTCGCTCATCGCGCAGCTCGGCACGCCCGACATGCGCACGCCGATCGCGCATTGCCTCGCCTGGCCCGACCGGATGGCGGTGGATGTGGGTCGGCTCGACCTCGCGGCACTGTCCAAGCTGGAATTCGAGGCGCCGGACCCGGCGCGCTTCCCCGCCCTGCGCCTCGCGCGCGCGGCACTGGCCGCCGGCGGGGGCGCGCCCTGTGTGCTGAACGCGGCCAATGAGGTGGGGGTGGCGCTGTTCCTGTCCCGCCGCCTGGGCTTCCTCGATATCGCGGCCGTGGTGGAGGAGACGCTGTCCGCGCTGGGCGGGCAGCCTGTGAATGAGCTGGCCTCCGTGCTGGAACTGGATGCGGCGGCGCGCGCCCGCGCGACCGACATCGCCGCCCACCGCGCGGCCGCCTGAGGACCCGACATGCTGGAATTCCTGCCCGAGACGCTGCGCACCATCCTGGCCTTCCTGGTCGTGCTGGGCGTGCTGATCTTCTTCCACGAGCTGGGGCATTACCTCGCCGCGCGCTGGCGGCGCGTCCATGTGGACGTGTTCAGCATCGGCTTCGGCCGCGCGCTGGCCCGCTGGACGGACCGGCAGGGGACCGAATGGCGGATCGCCTGGATTCCGCTGGGTGGCTACGTGAAGCTGCATGGGCATGTGCCGGCCGAGGAACTGCCGCCCGAGTCGCGCGTGGACGAACGGCCGGGCCAGACCTTCCACGACAAGCCGGTGCGCGACCGCGCCATCATCGTCGCCGCCGGGCCGGTGGCCAATTTCGTGCTGGCGGCGGTGCTCTTCGCCGGGCTCTACGCCACTTTCGGCGCGCCGCGCGACATGACGACGGTGGCCGCGGTGGGTCCCGGCTCGCCCGCCGAGATGGCCGGGCTGCAGCCCGGGGATGCCATCATCGCGCTGGATGGCGAGCGGGTGGTCCGCTTCGACCAGGTGCAGCGCCACATCCAGCCGCGGGCGGGCCAGCAGGTCCGTGTGACGGTGCAGCGCGATGGGCGAAATCTCGACCTGGTGGCCACGCCCATCGCCCGGCCGGGCAGCGAGGCCGAGCCCGTGGGCATCCTGGGCGTGCAGGGCGGGCAGGGGCGTTTCGAGCGCCTGGACCCGCTGAGCGCCCTGGGCGCCGGGGTGGTCCAGACCTATGACATGAGTGTGGCCACCCTGACGGGCATCTGGGAGATGATCACCGGCACCCGCAGCGCGCGCGACATGGGCGGGCCCATCCGCATCGCGGAGGTCTCGGGCCAGGCGGCGACGCTCGGCATCGTGCCGCTGATCAACCTGATGGCGCTGCTGTCCATCAGCCTCGCCCTGCTAAACCTCTTTCCCATTCCGCTGCTGGATGGCGGGCACCTGATGTTCTACGCGGCCGAGGCCATCCGTGGCCGGCCGCTGCCGGCCCGGGCCCAGGAATATGGCTTCCGGGTGGGCTTCGCCCTGCTCATCAGCCTCTTCGTCTTCGTCACCTTCAACGACATCGCCCATGGCTCCATCGGCCGCTGGATCGGGGGATTGCTGGGGTGAGGGGGGCGGATTTCCCCCTGGGGTGGCGGCACGCCGCCGCCCCGTCTATGTTCACGCCTGTTCCGTTCCAGAACGAAGGGATGGCTTTTCCTTGAGCCTCACGCTCCGCGTCCTGCTTCTCGCCAGCGCCACTCTCGTGGCCCTGCCGCATCCGTTCGCGGAGGCCCAGCCGCGCGCGGGCGCGCCGCGCGCCGCCCAGTCCGGGGATGTCATCACCTCCGTGGTGGTCCGCGGCAACCAGCGCATCGAGGCGGACACCATCCGCAGCTACATGCTGGTCCAGCCTGGCGACGTCTATGAATCCGACCGGGCGGACCGCAGCCTGCGGACCCTGTTCGCCACCGGCCTGTTCCGCGATGTCCGCATCGGCCGCGAGGGCGCGACCCTCGTGGTGGAGGTGGCCGAGAACCCCATCGTCAACCGGGTGGCCTTCGAGGGCAACCGGCGCATTTCCGACGATGTGCTGCGCCAGGCCACCCAGCTGCGCGAGCGCTCGGTGCTCACGCCACAGCTGGTCCAGCTCGACCGGCAGGCGATCCTGGACACCTACGCCCGGCGCGGTCGCTTCGGCGCGGTGGTGGAGCCCAAGCTCATCGAGCTCGATCAGAACCGGGTGAACCTGGTCTTCGAGATCACGGAAGGCCCGACGGCGCTGGTGGCGCGCATCAACTTCGTGGGCAACACCGGCTTCTCCGACGCCCGCCTGCGGGACGTGGTGGCGACGAAGGAGCAGGCCTTCTACCGCATCCTCTCCACCTCCGACAGCTTCGACCCCGAGCGCCTGGCCTTCGACCGCGAGCTGCTGCGCCGCTACTACCTGCGCAACGGCTATCCGGACGTGCAGATCGGCGCCGCGACGGCGGAGCTGGCGCCGGACCGCAGCGGCTTCTTCATCACCTTCGCCATCAATGAGGGGCCGCGCTACACCTTCGGCGACATTGACATCACCTCGGCCTTCCCGGACCTCGACCCGGCGACGCTGCGCCGCTTCCTGGAGGTCGCGCCGGGCGGCACCTATGATGGCGACGCGGTGGAACGGACCTCGCAGGCGCTGTCGGACGCGGCCAATCTGCGCGGCTTCCCCTTCGTGGAGGTGCAGCCCCAGATCACGCGCGACACCGAGGCGCGGCGGGCGAACATCACCTTCGCCCTGACCGAAGGGCCGCGCATCTACATCGAGCGCATCGACATCAGCGGCAACACCCGCACCCAGGACCGCGTGATCCGCCGCGAGTTCCGCCTGGCCGAGGGCGATGCCTTCAACGCCGCGCAGATCCGCCGCTCGCGCGACCGCATCCGCAACCTGGGCTATTTCGGCGACATCACGATCAACAACACCCCGGGCTCGGCGCCCGACCGGACGATCGTGGACACCCGCGTGGTCGAGCGCGCCACCGGCGAGATCAGCCTGGGCGGCGGCTTCTCGACCGATGCCGGCTTCCTGGCCGATTTCGGCATCCGTGAGAGGAACCTGGGCGGCACCGGCATTGACGCCCGCGTCAACACCACCATCGCGCAGCGCCGCAGCCAGGTGGACCTGTCGGTCACCGATCCCTCCTTCCTCGACCGCAACCTCGCGATCGGCGGCGACGTCTTCTACATCCAGCGCGATCTGCGCAGCGTCTCGGGCTTCGACGAGCGCCGCGCGGGCGTCTCGCTGCGCGCGGGCTATGAGTTCAACGAGCGTTTGCGGCAGTCCTGGTCCTACAGTCTGGTGCAGCGCCGCATCTCCAATATCCAGGCCGGCTCCTCGCGCTTCGTGGTGGAGCAGGCGGGGACCACCATCCTCAGCCAGGTCAGCCAGACGCTGACCTATGACGTGCGCGACAACCCGCTGGACACCCGCCGCGGCTATGTCATCCGGCTGGGCAATGACCTGGCCGGCCTGGGCGGCGACGTGGCCTATCTGCGCACGCGCCTCGACGGCGCACTGTTCCTGCCGCTGGAGCGGCTGCTGGGCGATCCGGACTTCGTGCTGAGCATCTCGGGCAGCTTCGGCATCCTGAACGGCTTCGACAGCAGCCGGCGCGACCGCATCGTGGACCGCTTCTTCCTGGGCGGCGAGAACCTGCGCGGCTTCGCCGTCGCCGGCGCCGGCCCGCGCGACATCGCCTCGCGCGACGCGCTGGGTGGGCGTCTGATGTGGACGCAGTCCACCGAACTGCGCTTCCCCCTGCCAGTGCCCTCGGAACTCGGCCTGGTGGGCAGGGCCTTCGTGGATGTGGGCTCGCTGTCGCGCACGGTCAGCGGCACCGGGATCGGCGACGACGCCAGCCCCCGGGTGGGCGCGGGCGTGGGCGTGTCCTGGCGCAGCCCCTTCGGTCTGATCAACATTGACGTCGCCCAGGCGATCGCCAAGCAGAGCTACGACGAGACACAGGTTGTGCGTTTCGGCTTTGGCACCCGCTTCTGAGCGCGAGGATAGGCATTTGCGCATGAACGTGTTTCGCATTCACCCCGCCCCCGTGATGGGCGCGGTCATCCTGGGCTTGGCCGCCGGGCTGGGGTCCGCCCCCGCGGTGGCCCAGCAGCAGCAGCAGTGGTTCGTCCCGCAGCAGGGCCAGGCCCCCGCGCAGCAGCAGCAGCAGCGCCCCCCGCCCAGCGCCCGGCCGCCCAGCCGGCTCGCCCCGCCACCACGCAGCAGCCCACGGCCGTCATCGGCATCGTGGACATTCCCGAGGTGCAGCGCGTCTCCACCGCCTTCAACCAGGTGCGCGAGGAGATCGAGCGCCGGCGCAACCGCCTGAACGAGGATCTCCAGCGCGAGCAGACCAACTGGCGTGAGGCGCAGCAGCAGCTCGCCACCCAGCGCGCCCAGCTCAGCGCCGACCAGATCCGTGCCCGCGAGCGTGAGCTGCAGGAACGCATCACCGACAGCCAGCGCATCTTCCGCAACCGCAGCCAGCATATCGAGGTGGCGGCCCAGCAGGCCCTGGTGCAGATCGAGGAATCGCTGGCCAACATCGTGCGGCAGGTGGCGCAGGCGCGGAGCGTGAACATGGTCCTGCCGCGGCCGCTGGTCATCATGAACGACCCTGCCTTCGACCTGACGGAAGAGGTGGCGCAGCAGTTCAACCGGGCCACGCGGGAGGTGCAGATTCCCCCGAGAATGACGGCAGCAGCCCGCCCACCATGCCCGGTGCCGCGGCCCCCGCCGCCCCGCCCGCGGCGCCCGCCGCCCGCCCGGCGACGCCGCCGGCCCAACCCCCGCGCCGCTGAGGGCGGCCCCTTGCTCCATGGCGGCTGACCCTCGCTTCTTCCCACAGGCGGGGCCCCAGCGCCTCGAAGACATCCTTGCGGCGCTGGGCGAACCCTGTGACGCGACGGTGGAGACGGGCCTTGTCCTCACGGGCGTGGCGCCGCTGGCCGAGGCGGAGCGCGGGCAGCTTTCCTATTGCGATGGCGCGCGCAACCTCGCGGCCTTGCGCCGCACCGCCGCCGGGGCCGTCCTGGTGCAGGAAGCCCAGCGGGGGGCGGTGCCCGAGGGGTGCCTCGCCTTGGTCGTGCGGCACCCGGCCCTCGCTTTCTCGCGCGCGGCCGCCCTGTTCCATCCGCCGCCACGGCCCCCCGCGGGCATCCATCCCACGGCCGTGATCGGCGCTGGCGCGGAAATCGGCGCGGGCACGCATGTCGGCCCCTATGCCGTCATCGGCGAGGGTGCGCGCATCGGGCCCGACTGCGTCATCGGCCCCCATGCGGTGGTGGGCGAGGGCGTGGTGCTGGGCGAGGGCTGCCGGCTGCACGCCCACAGCAGCATCAGCCATGCCATCTGCGGGCGTGGCGTCGTGCTGCATCCGGGCGCGCGGGTGGGCCAGGAGGGGTTCGGCTTCGTGCCCACCCCGGAGGGCCGCTTCGTGACCATGCCCCAGCTCGGCCTCGTGCGGCTGGAGGATGGGGTCGAGATCGGCGCCAATGCCTGTGTGGACCGCGGCAGCCACGCCGACACGGTGATCGGCGCCGGAACCCGGCTGGATAACCTGGTGCAGGTGGGCCACAACGTGCGCATGGGGCCCGGCTGCGTGCTGGTTTCGCAATCGGGCGTTTCCGGTTCCACCACGCTGGGGCGTTATGTGACGCTGGCTGGGCAGGCCGGGCTGACGGGGCACCTGACCATTGGCGACGGCGCGCGCATCGGCGCCCAGGCCGGGGTCATGCGGGACGTGCCGGCCGGCGCCGACATGCTGGGCAGCCCCGCCATGCCGGTGAAGGAGGCCATGCGGGCCATGACCATGATGAGACGGCTTGCCGCGCAGAATCGCGCCGGCGCCAAGGACGGGGAGAAGGAATAGGCGGATGGATCAACAGGACGCACCACCAGCCACCATCGGTGCCTATGGCATCCTGGAGGTGATGCAGGCCATCCCGCATCGCTTCCCCTTCCTGATGATCGATCGGGTGGTGGACATCCGGCCCGACCACTCCGCGGTGGGCATCAAGAACGTCTCGATCAACGAGAACCACTTCCAGGGCCATTTCCCGAGCGAGCCGGTGATGCCGGGCGTGCTGATCATCGAGAGCATGGCGCAGACCGCGGCCGTGCTGGTGGTCGCCACGCTGGGCGAGGCCTTCAAGGGCAAGCTGGTCTATTTCATGTCGGTCGAGGGCGCGAAGTTCCGTCGGCCCGTGGTGCCCGGCGACCAGCTCTTCATCCATGTCACGAAGGCGCAGCGCCGCATGAATGTGTGGAAGTTCTCCGCCCAGGCCAAGGTGGACGGCGTGGTCGTCGCCGAGGCCACCTACGCCGCCATGATCCGGGACCGGTGATCCGCGTGGATGGCATCTCCCCCACCGCCATGATCCATGCCTCTTCCGTGGTGGCGCCGGGCGCCGTCATCGGCGCGGGCTGCCGCATCGGGCCCTTCTGCACCGTCGGGCCGGATGTCGTGCTCGAGGAGGGCGTGGAACTTCTCTCCCATGTCGTGATCGAGGGGCGCACGCGCATCGGCGCGGGCAGCCGGCTTTCGGCCTTCGCCTCGGTGGGCCTCGCCCCGCAGGACCTGAAGTACAAGGGCGAGCCCACGGGCGTCGTGGTCGGCGCCCGCTGCCAGATCCGCGAACATGTCACCATCCACCGCGGCAGCGTGGGCGGCGAAGGCATCACGCGCGTGGGCGATGACTGCCTGCTCATGGCCTGTTCTCATGTCGGGCATGATTGCCAGGTGGCGGACCGCGTCATCCTCGCCAACAATGTCATGCTGGGCGGCCATGTGCGGGTGGGCGAGCAATGCTTCCTGGGCGGGGGGGCCGCCGTGCACCAGATGGTCCGGGTGGGGCGCCACGCCATGGTGGGCGGCCTCGCGGGCGTGACCAATGACGTGCCGCCTTTCGCCAATGTCTTCGGCCTGCCCGCACGGCTGGTGGGGCTGAACGCCGTCGGGCTGCGCCGCCGCGGCTTCTCGCGCGACAATCTGCACGCGCTGCGCGCCGCCTTCCGCCTGCTTTTCCGCGAGCCCGGCATCTTCGCCGAGCGCATGGAAATGGCCGCGCAGCGCTTCGCCGGTGATGCGCTGGTGGAGGAGGTGCTGGCCTTCCTCCAGGCGCGCGACCGCCGCCGCGAACTGATCCGTCCCGGCCGCATGGCCGCCGAGATCGCGCCGGAGGAAGAAGAGGCATGAAGCTCGGCATCATCGCGGGGGCGGGCCCTATCCCCGCCGCGTGGCCGATGCCTGGGTGAAGAAGGGCGGCGAGGTCTTCATCGTCTGCATCCGCGACTTCGCGGACCCCAAGCTGTTCGACGGCTACCCCTTCATGGTCGAGCGCGTGGGCGCGGCCGGCAACATCATCGCCCGCCTGCGGGCCGAGGGCGTCACCAAGCTCTCGCTCAGCGGGCGCGCGCGCCGGCCCTCCATCCTGTCGCTGCTGCCCGATGCCTGGACGGCCAAGGCCATCGCGCGCGTGGGCCGCAGCGCCTTCAGCGGCGACGACACGCTGCTGCGCGCCGCCATGAACCTGCTGCGCGAGGAAGGCTTCGAGATCATCGGGCCCATGCACATCCTGGGCGGCATCCTGGCCGAGGCCGGTCTGGTGGCGGGGCCGGAGCCCGATGCGATGGCGCGTCAGGACATCGCCCGCGGCATCGCCGTCCTTTCCGCCTTGTCGCCGCAGGATGTGGGGCAGGCGGTGGTGGTCCAGCAGGGGCTGGTGCTGGGCGTGGAGGCGATCGAGGGCACGGATGCCCTGCTGGCCCGTGCCGGCGAGCAGCGGCGCGATGGCCCCGGCGGCGTGCTGGTGAAGCTGCCCAAGATCGGCCAGGAGATGCGCGTGGACGCGCCCGTGATCGGCCCCGTGACCGTGGCCGGCGCGGTGGCGGCCGGGCTGCGCGGCATCGCCATCGAGGCGCTGGGCACCGTCATCGCCGACAAGCCCGAGACCCTGCGGGCCGCCGCCGATGCGGGGCTGTTCATCTACGCCGTCGAGTCCCAGCGTTTCACCCCCTGACCGGAGAACACCCCATGGCTGGCTTCAGCTACCTGCACACCATGCTGCGCGTGGGCGACCTTGACCGCAGCGTCGCCTTCTACACCACCCATCTCGGCATGAAGGAGCTGCGCCGGCGCGATGTGCCGGATGGGAAGTACACCCTCGTCTTCCTCGGCTATGAGGGCGGCGGTACCGAGCTGGAGCTGACCTACAATTACGGCGTGGACAGCTACGAGATGGGCAAGGCCTTCGGGCACCTCGCCATCGGCGTGCCCGACATCTACGCCACCTGCGAGAAGATGCGCGCGGCGGGTGTCACGATCTCGCGCGAGCCGGGGCCGGTGAAGTTCGGCACCACCCTCATCGCCTTCATCGACGACCCGGACGGCTACAAGATCGAGCTGATCCAGCGCGGCAGCCTCTGACGCCAGCCGACGCGGGCGCCTGGCGCGCCCGCGTTCCCCGCCTCAGTCGAGGCGGACGTTGCCGGCGCGCGCCACCTCGCGCCACTTCGTGATCTCATTGCGGACGAAGGTCGCGAATTCCTCCGGCGTGCCCGGGTCAGGCGTGGTGCCGAGGTTGAGCAGGCGCTGCACCACATCGGGCTCGGCCAGCGCCGCCCGCACATCGGTCGAAATCTTGGCCACGATCTCGGGCGGCGTCGCGGCCGGCGCCACCAGCCCCGACCAGCCCGCCGCCTGATAGCCGGGCGAGATGGTCTCGGCGATGGTGGGCGTCTCGGGCAATTGCGGCACGCGGCCCGCCACCGTCACGGCCAGCGGGATGGCGCGGCCGCCGCGGATATGCGGCAGGGCGGAGGCCACGCTGTCCATCATCAGCGGCACCACGCCCGCGATCAGGTCCGTGATGCCAGGGCCCGAGCCGCGGTAGTGGACGATGGAAAAGCGCAGGTCGGTGCGCATCTGCAGCAGCTCGATCGCCATGTGCTGGCTGGTGGCGGGGCCGGCGCTGGCGATGTTGATGTCGCCCGGGCGGGCGCGGACCATCTCGGCCATGGCGCGCACGTCGCGCGCGGCGAAGCTCGGATGCGCCACCAGCATCAGCGGCACCATGGCGATGTTGCTGATGGGCGCGAAGTCGCGCTCGGCGTCATAGGGCACGCGGGCCAGCACCGAGGGGTTCACGCCCAGCGTGCCCGAGGTGCCGGCGGTCAGCGTATATCCATCGGGGGCGGCGCGCGCCCCGGCCTCCAGCCCCGGCGCACCCGCCCCGCCGGCACGGTTCTCGACCACCACGGGCTGGCCCCAGCGCGCGGAGAGCTTGTCGGCCACGAGGCGCGTCACGGTGTCGGCCGCCTGGCCGGGCGGGAAGGGAACGATGATGCGCACGGGCCGGGCGGGCCAGCCCGCGGCCGCACCTGGGGTCCCACTCTGGGCCCGGACATGCAGAGGCGCGAGGGCGACGGGGGCGGCCAGCAGGCCGCGACGGGACAAGGTCATGTTTCCTCCTGAGAAGCCTCTTGGGCGCTTCGTCGGGAAAAGCTAGCCTGGAAGTCGGAGATAGGGGGAGGGGTCCATGCTGGCCAACAGCTACGACATCGCTGTATTGCCAGGAGATGGCATAGGCGTCGAAGTCATGGATGCGACGCTCGACCTGCTGCGGGTGGTGGACCAGCGCTATGGCGTGGGCCTCAGCTTCTCGATGCAGCGCGCCGGCGCCTTCGCCTACAAGGAGACCGGCACCGACCTCTCCGACGAGACCTTCGAGCGCACGGCGCGGGCGGACGCCATCCTGCTGGGCGCCATGGGCTGGCCGGGCATCCGCCACGCGGACGGGACCGAGCTTTCGCCGCAGATCACGCTGCGGCAGCGGTTGAACCTCTATGGCGGGGTGCGGCCCATCCGCGCGATCCCTGGCGTGCCGCTGCCCCTGGCGGACCCGCGCGCGGCGAAAATCGACTTCGTGATCCTGCGCGAGAGCACGGAGGGCCTCTTCTTCTCCAAGGACCAGGGCATGGTCAGCAGCGACTGGGCGGAGGAGACGCTGCGCCTGACGCGCCCCACCACCGAGCGCCTGGCCCGCATGGCCTTCCGCCTGGCCGACCACCGCGCGGGGCAGCTCGGCCGGCCCGGCCGTGTCACGCTGGTGGACAAGGCCAATGTGTTCCGCGCCTTCGCCTGGATGCGCGCCCTCTTCGCCAAGGTGGCCGAGAGCTATCCGCATGTGCGGCATGACGCGCATTACGTGGACGCGATGGCGCTCGACCTCGTCCGCCGCCCATGGGATTTCGACGTGCTGCCCATGGAGAACATGTTCGGCGACATCCTCTCCGACCTGGGGGCGGGGCTGGTGGGGGGCATGGGCTTCGCGCCCTCGGCCGATCTCGGTGACACGCATGGGCTGTTCCAGCCGAGCCACGGCACGGCGCCCGACATCGCGGGAAAGGGCATCGCGAACCCCACGGCCTGCTTCCTCTCGGCCGCGATGATGCTGGAATGGCTTGCGGTGCGCGGCGGCGGTCAGCGCCTGGCCGATGCCGCGCTGGGCATCCGCGCGGCGGTGGATACCGCCTTCGCGGAAGGGCTTCGCACCGCGGATGTGGGCGGCAGCGCGGGCACCGTGCAGGTGACCCGCGCGGTGATTACCGCGCTTCGCTCAGCCCCCTGATGATGAGCTGGGCGACGGCCTCGCCCAGGCAGCCATTCAGCCGCTCCAGCGCCGCCGCGCGGTCACCCCGGGCCGCGCGCTCGAGGTCGAGCGTGCCGGTGTCCACCCAATGGCGCATCAGGTCATAGCGTGGAAACAGCGCCGCCCCGGCCGAGGCCGCCAGCAGCCGCAGCCTGTCGCGATAGGGTTCCACATTGGCATTGGCCCGCAGGAAGCGGGAATATTGCTGGTCCATCACGATGAGCTCGGCGCCGGAGCGGCGGATGGCCTCCAGCCCCTCGCGCATCACCTCCGTCATCTCGTGCGGGTCCATCCCGCGCGAAAGTTCCACCGTGCCGGCCTGCCACAGCACCAAAGCGGGGGTGTATTCGCGCAGCGCGTCCTTCAGGCGCTGGAGGTTGTCCGTGACCGAGGCGCCGCGCGTGCCGCGAACCAGCACGCTGATGCGGGCCTCGCTGTAGCGGCGGCCCAGGGCGGCTTCCAGGCGGGAGGGCCATGTGGTCGCGGCCTCGGCGGTGCCGGCCTGGACCACGGAGGCGGAGCCCAGCACCAGGATGCGAAGCTGGCCGAGTTCCAGGGCGCGTTGCGCGGCCTGGAGCGGACGGGCCTCCTCCAGCATCTCGGCCGGCATGGTGCAGCTGCGCGGCACGGCGGCGGCCGGCGCGGCCAGCAGGGCCAGGGCGAGGCAGGAGAGCGCGACGGGCCGCGCCAGATGATGGAGGGCGGGAAGCACGCGGCGGATCATGCCTTTTCGGCTCCGGCAGGCAAGGGGGAATTGGGGGTGGGGCGCGGCGCGCGCTCGACCGAACGGCTCCATTCGGACACGACGGCCACGCCCAGCAGGGCCATGAAGCAGGCGAGGTTGACGACGAGCTGCACCTCCCACCCATCCCAGGCCTCGATGGCGAGCCGGGCCAGGAAGGACAGCAGGATGCCCACGCAGAAGACCGGCAGGCTGTGCTGCCCCATGCGCTGGAAGGGCCGGGCGAGGCGCGAGCGCACCAGCACCCCGTCCCGCGCCACGAAATGGCCAATGAGGTAGGCCAGCGCCAGGATGGAGGCGAGGCGCCAGGGGTGCAGCGACTGCTTGTCCACGCGGGAGAGCCATTCGGCCGCCCAATAGGGCAGATGGGTGTAGAAGTGGTTATAGCCCACCATGGCGGCCAGGCTCGCGCCCAGGACCAATAGGGCTGCGGCGGTCAGCCAGGGGCTGCGCGGCGGCAGGCCCACCGTCGGCGCGCCGCGCACCGACTGGCCGAGCATGAAGCCGATGAAGAAGAGAAGCTGCCACGCCAGCGGGTTGAAGAACCAGGTGCCTTCCTCCCAGCGGGGCAGGTTGAAGCCCGCGGCGCGCACGCCCACCCACAGCGCCACCGACAGCCCCAGCAGCAGCCATGGCCAGCCGCGCAGCAGAAGCGCCGGGATGAACAGCGCCAGGATGACGATGTAGAGCGGCAGGATGTCCAGGAAGTGCGGCTGGAAGCGCAGCAGCAGCGCCTCCAGCAGGGCGCGATAGGGCTGCTCGGCGAAGGGGTCCAGCGCCAGTTCGTCCAGGAAGGCCGCGCGGTCCAGGGCCGCGGCCGAGAAGCCCACCTGCGCCGCGAAGACCACCAGCAGGAAGATGTGCGCGACATAGAGCTTGCCCACCCGCTGCGCCACCGAGGCCGCGGCCGGCAGCCAGCCCTGGCGGTCGGCCTTGCCGGCATAGGCGAAGGCGGCGGCATAGCCCGCCAGCAGCACGAAGGCCTCGGTCGCGTCTGCCAGCGCGAAGTTGCGCAGCGTCCAGTCGCCGGCCGCGTTGCCGGGGGTGTGGTTGACCATGATCATCCACAGCGCGAGGCCGCGGCAGATATCCGCCCGCGAATCACGGGGGGCGGGCGTGCGAAGCTGCGTGGCGTCGGTCATGGAGTGTCGCTATAGTGGAGGAATGCTTCAGCGCCTGGTGCTGCCACTGATCCTGGCAGCCGGTTTCCTGGCGGGCCCGCCCGCCGCCCCGGCCCAAGCCGCGCCGCCCTCGGCGGTGCCGGCCGAGTGTCCGCGCCCGCGCCTGGCGCTGCCGCCCATGCCGGTGGATCTGCGCGACGGGACGCTGGTGATCGTGGCACTGGGCTCATCCTCCACCGAGGGGGCGGGCGCATCGGGGCCGCACGCGGCCTATCCCCACCGGCTGGAGGCCATGCTGCGCCGCGCCTTGCCGGGCGTGGCGCTGCGCGTGATCAACGCCGGGCGCTCCGGCGAGACCTCCGAGGACATGCTGGCGCGGCTCGACCGGGATGTGCTGGCGCATGAACCTGATCTGGTGATCTGGCAGGCGGGCGGCAATGAGGTGTTGCGCGGCCGCACGGTGGAATCTTTCCTGGATGTCATGCGCACGGGCCTCGCCCGGCTGCGCGCCGCCGGGGTGGGGGTGGTGCTGATGGACAACCAGCGCGCGCCCCGTCTCGATTCCGTGCCGCTGGCCGCGCGCATGGATCGCGCCATGGAAATTCTTTCGGCCGAGACGGGCGTGCCGCTCTTCGCGCGTTCGCGCCTGATGCGCGCCTGGCGCGCGGAGGGGGTGGCGCCCGGCGATGTGCTCGCCCCCGACCAGCTGCACCACAATGACCGGGGCTATGCCTGCCTCGCCGAGGCGCTCGCCAAGGCGCTGGTGGACGCCGCCCTGCCCGCACCCAGCCGCGACTTCGCGGCCCGTTGAGGACCCTGCTTCGAACATGACCGCCTTTGCCCCTCTCGCCCGCATTCATTCCCCGCCGCGCAACGCCATGCAATCGGGCCGCGCCAATACCGGGGGCTGGCTGCTGGAATACGCGCCGACGCCCCAGGCGCTGGACCCGCTGATGGGCTGGGTGGGGCGCGGTGACACGCGCAACCAGGTGCGGCTGCGCTTCCCGACGCTGGAAGCCGCGGTGGCCTTCGCCGAGGCGCGGGGCATCAGCTACGAGGTGGCGCCGCCGCCGGCGGAGCGGCCCATCAAGCCCAAGGTCTATGCGGACAATTTCCGCTATGGCCGGACGGAGAACTGGTCGCACTGACCGGTTGTAATCCGGGGGCAGCCCCGGCTTCGCGCCCTTAGCTCAGTTGGATAGAGCAGGAGCCTTCTAAGCTTCAGGCCGGTGGTTCGAATCCACCAGGGCGCGCCAATGCCTTGTGCCTTACTCGCAGCGTCAACTGCACCTTGGGCTCTAGCTCAACCGCACGGCACAGATGGCCGGCGGATTAAATCCGCCCACCGTGAAGTTGGCCCGGCATCCATTCCCCAACCACTGCGTTGAAGCCTTGTGACGATTGAACACCGTCTCCTTCGGGAGATGTTCACCGGGGCCCACCTCAAACCCGGCAAACAGGCAACAACATCAGCAGGAAAGGGGCCGTCATGCCCGACAAGGATCGTATCAAGGGTGCCGCCAACCAGGCCAAGGGTTCCGTGAAGGAAGGCGTGGGCAAGCTGATCGGCGACCAGAAGCTCCAGGCCGAAGGCAAGGCCGACAAGGCCACCGGCAAGGTGCAGAGCGCCGTCGGCGGGGCCAAGGACGCCGCGCGCGACGTCGTGAAGGACTGACCCGGTCCTCCGCCCCACTCCTGGGGCGGAATAGCAGCGGGCGGCACCCCCGCCCGCTGCACGCGCTTAACCTATAGGCGCCGCCACACACCCCTCCATCAATTCGCCACCTTTGCCCCGGCCAATGCCGCGTCCGGAGCATCGCGTGACCCCCACCTCCCAAAGCCCCGCCTACACCGCCCTTGCCGGCACGCTTGCCGCGCTCGCGGGCGCCGCCACCATCATCGTGCTGTTCGGCTGGCATGTGGTGCCGCCGCACAACCAGCACTGGATCCTGAGCGGCATGATCGGCCCCGATCCCGTGCAATACTGGCTGGGCTGGAACTTCTTCCGCGAGGCCCCCTGGTCATGGCCGCCCGGGTTGAACCCGCGCTACGGCATGGAACTCGCCTCTTCCATCTTCTACGCGGATTCCATCCCGTTGCTGGCCTTCCTCTTCAAGGCGATCCAGCCGCTGTGGGAGGTGCCGCAGTATTGGGGCATCTGGCTGCTGGCCTGCGGCGCGTTGCAGGCCTGGCTCGGCTGGCGGCTGGTGGGGTTGGCGACGTCCGACCCCATCGCGCGGCTCGCGGGCGCGCTGCTCTTCGTCATCCAACCCATGATGCTGAACCGGCTGGGCGGGCATTTCGCGCTGGGCGCCCATTGGCTGCTGCTCTGGGGCCTGCTGCTGGCGCTGACGCCGGGGGGCGCTGGCGGGTGCCGGGCTGGGCGCTGCTGGTGCTGGCTGCCTCCCTCATCCATTCCTACCTGCTGCCCATGGTGCTGGCCTTCTGGACGGCCGATCTGTGGCGCCGGCGCGACGCGGGCTGGCGTCTGTTGCTGGAGATGGCGCTGGTCCCGGCCGTGGGATTGGCGGGCCTCTGGGCCGCGGGCTTCTTCGTGCTGGACACGGGCTTCGCCGGCACGCGCGAACGCTTCGGCGAGATGCAGATGGACCTGCTGGCCCCCGTCAGCGCCACGGTCTGGGGCTGGCTGCTGCCCGACCTGCCGGACACCGGCCATGTCGAGGTCAATGGCAGCTATGCGGGGCTGGGCGCGCTGATCCTGTCGGGCTTCGTGCTGTTCGTGCGGCCGGTGCGGCGGCATTGGCCGCTGATGGTGGTGCTGGGGCTGATGCTGGCCTTCGCCATCACCCACCGCCCGAGCTTCGCGGGCCACCAGGTCACCCTGTTTCCCCTGCCGGAGCGGCTGGTGGAGATGGCCTCGGCGCTCCGCGCCTCCGAACGCTTCTACTGGCCCATGGCCTATGCGCTGATGGTGGCCGGCGCGGTGGGGCTGGTGCGCGTGGCGGGCCCGCCGCTCGCGGGGCTCATCATGGCGGCGCTGGTGGTGGTGCAGGTGGTGGACCTGCAGCCCGGCTTCCGGCGCCTCGCTTCCTATTTTCCGCCCGATGCGCCGCAGATGGCCGCCCAACTCCAGCACCCCTTCTGGCTGGCCGCGGCCGGGCAATACACCGCCATCCGCGCCGTCCCGGCCGCGAACCAGGGGCCTTATTGGGAGCCCATTGCCGTCTTCGCGGCCCAGCGGCGCATGGTGACGGATGCCGTCTATCTGGCGCGAAGTGACGAGGCGGCGAAGGAAAGACTGCGTGCCGACGTGCTGGCGCGCCTCGCCGAAGGCCGACCGGAGCCGGGCACCCTCTATGTGCTGCGCGATGCGGAGAGCCTTGCCGCCGCCCGCGCCGGCCAGCGCGCGGGGCGTGACGCGCTGTTCTTCCTGGACGGCATCCATGTCCTGGCGCCCGACTGGGGCGACACCAGATAACGGCGTAACCGCTGGCCGGTGCCGCGCGAAACCGTATCACCGCCGTCCCAAATCCAGGAGCCATGCCATGCTGATCCGACGCCGCCGCGGCTGGGAACTCCCCGAGACCGCCGCCACGCCCGAGCATTGGGTGCTGAACCGCCGTGCCCTGATGGGGGCGGGGGCGGCGCTGTTGCCTGGCGCGGCGCTGGCCCAGCGCGTCTCCGACCTGCCGGCCGGGCCCCCGCTGCCGGCCCATAGCCGAAATGAGCGTTACGTCGCCGGGCGCGAGCTGAGCCCGGAGCGCGAGGTCACCAGCTACAACAACTTCTACGAATTCGGCACGAGCAAGAGCATCGCCCGCGCCGCCCAGCGCATGCAGACCCGCCCCTGGACCCTGAAGGTCGAGGGCATGGTCGCCCGTCCGCGCGAGTTCGACATGGACGACCTGATCCGCCAGGTGCCGATCGAGGAGCGCGTCTATCGCCTGCGCTGCGTCGAGGCCTGGGCGCTGACCGCGCCCTGGACGGGCTTCGAGATGTCGCATTTGCTGCGCCTCGTGGAACCCCAGGCCGGCGCCCGCTACGTCACCTTCGAGACGGCGAGCCTCCCCAACGTTATGCCCGGGCTACGGCAGAGCTGGTACCCCTGGCCGCATGTGGAAGCCTGCACCATCGAGGAAGCGGCCAATGAGCTGACCTTCCTGCCCATCGGCCTGTTCGGCCGGCCGCTGCCGCAGCAGAATGGCGGGCCGCTGCGCGTGCTGTTCCCGTGGAAGTATGGGTTCAAATCCGGCAAGTCGCTCACGCGCATCACCTTCACGGCCGAGCGCCCGCGCACCTTCTGGCCCACCATCCAGGCCTCGGAATACGGCTTCTGGGCGAACGTGAACCCCGAGGTGCCCCACCCCCGCTGGAGCCAGGCCACCGAACGCCTTCTGGGCAGCGGCGAGCGCGTGCCCACCCAGCTCTTCAACGGCTATGGGGAGTTCGTGGCCGGGCTCTACACCAACCTCGGCCGCGAACGCCTCTGGGCCTGAGGGGCGTCAGGCGGGTGTCGTGCCGAGCGCGGCGCGCACCCGTTCGGCGAAGCGCGGCTTCACCTCCGGGTTGACGATGCGCGGCGGCATGCGGCCCGCCGCCAGCTCCCCGAAGGCCAGCGCCGCGATCTTCGTGATGTTGGCGCGGCTTTCATGCGTGACGCCCGCCGTGTGCTGGCTTGCCATCACGGCCGGGTGGTGCAGCAGGGGGTGGCTGGGCGTCGGCGGCTCGACCTCCCACACATCGAGGCCGGCCGAGGCCACATGCCCCGATTGCAGCGCCTCCAGCAGCGCATCCTCGTCATGGATGGAGCCGCGCGCGGTGGTGATAAAGACCACGCCCTTCTTCATGGCGGCGAATTGCGCGCGGCCGATCAGGCCCCGTGTGGCGGGTGTCAGCGGGCAATGCAGGCTGACCACGTCGGCGCGGGCCAGCAGCTCATCCATCTCCACCTTGGTGGCGCCGCGCGCCACCAGCGTCTCGGCATCCACGAAGGGGTCGCAGGCCAGGACCTCGCAGCCGAAGGCGGCGCGGACGATCTCCGCCACGCGGCCGCCCACATGGCCGCAGCCCACCAGGCCGACCACCCGGCCGCGTAGCTCGCGCCCCATCAGCGCCCCGCGGTCCTGCGCCTGGCCGGCCTTCATGGCGGCATGGGCCTCGGGCACGCGCTTGAGGCAGCCCAGCATGAGGCCCACCGCGTGCTCGGCGACACCTTCCGCATTGCCGCCCGCCTGGTTCACCAGGGCCACGCCGGCGGCGGTGCAGGCGTCGGGGTCGCAGGGGTCGTAGCCGGCGCCGGTGCTCGCCACCATCAGCAGGTGGGGCAGCTTGGCCAGCAGCGCCTCGTTTACGTGCAGGTGGCGCGGCAACTCGTCGCGCGAGGCCATGGCGTAATAGCCATGGCAGGAGGAGAGGATCTGCACCGCCTCGCCGATATCCGCCTCCAGCGGCACCCGGACCACCTCCAGCGCCGGGTCGGCCGCGCAGGTGTCGAAGAAATTCTGGTGCGGCACATAGCCGACATAGCCGATGCGAAAGGTCATGGTGCGGTGCGTCTCTCCCTCGTCGCGCAGACTGCCCAGGGGGCGGCGCTTGCAAAGGGGGGCGGCTGCCATAGGCTGGCCCCGCCACGGTGGGGAAGACAGATGACAGGGGGGAAGGGGCCGCTCGCGGGCATCCGCGTGCTGGACATGACGACGGTGCTGCTCGGCCCCTATGCCACGCAGCTCATGGCGGAGATGGGGGCCGAGGTCATCAAGCTCGAAGCCCCCGAGGGCGATGTGATCCGTCTCATCGGCCCCATGCGGAACCGGGGCATGGGCTGCATGTATCTCACGCTGAACCGCGGCAAGCGTTCGCTCTGCCTCGACCTCAAGCGGGAGGAGGGGCGCGCGGCGGCGCGGGAGGTGGCGCGCGGCTGCGACGTGGTGGTGACCAACATCCGTCCCGCCGCGATGAAGCGCCTGGGCATGGACGCGGCCAGCCTGCGCGCGGCCGATCCGCGCCTCGTCTACGCTGCCATCGTGGGCTTCGGGCAGGCGGGGCCCTATGGCAAGCTTCCGGCCTATGACGATCTGATCCAGGGCCTGGCCGCCCTGCCGCATCTGACGCAGCGCCAGGGCTCGGACACGCCGCGCTACACGCCGCTCGCCTTGGCCGACCGCGTGACGGGGCTGCACACGCTGACCGCCGTGCTGGCCGCGCTGGTGGAGCGGGGGCGCACCGGCCTCGGCCAGGAGGTGGAGGTGCCGATGTTCGAGGTGATGGCGAGCCTCGTCCTCGGCGACCACATGACGGGCCTGACCTACGACCCGCCGCTGGACGAGGGCGGCTACCCGCGCCTGCTCAGCCGCGACCGCCGGCCTTACGCGACGAAGGACGGCTATCTCTGCGCCATGATCTACAATGACGCGCAGTGGCGCCGCTTCTTCGCGGCCATCGGCCAGCCCGAGCGCTTCGACAACGACCCCCGCATGGCCAGCCACACCACGCGCACCCAGCACATTGACGCCATCTATGCCGAGCTGGGCGAGATCCTCGCCACCCGCACCACGGCGGAATGGCTGGAGGTGCTGGGCCAGGCCGACGTCCCCTGCGCGCCGGCCCACACGCTGGAGAGCCTGCGCGCCGACCCGCACCTCAACGCCGTGGGCTTCTTCCAGGAAGAAGACCACCCGACCGAGGGCAAGCTGGTCCGCATGGCCGCGCCGGTGCGCTTCTCGGCGCATGAGGACATCCCCCGCGCGCCCACGCGGCGGCTCGGCGAGGATGGGCCGGACATCCTGCGCGAGGCGGGACTGGATGCCGCCCGCATCGCGGCGCTGGCCGAGAGCGGGGCGTTGGTCACCCCCGCGTGAGGCTCTACAGCCGCGCCAGCACCCGCTCCACGAATTGCCGCGCGCTGCCGAGATAGCTTTCCGGCTCGCACAGCGCGGCCACGGCGGCGGCATCCAGTTGGCTGGCCACCGCCTCCTCCTGCATCAGTGCCTCGGCCAGCGGGATGCCGTGGGCGATGGCCTGGTCGCAGGCGCGGTTCACCACATGATGCGCCTCGCCACGGCCGAGCACCGGGGCGAGGCCCATCATCACCTGCTCGCCCGCGATCAGCCCGCCCGTGGAGGCGAGGTTGTGACGCATCCGCGCGGGGTCCACCACCAGCCCTTCCGACAGGAAGCGCGCCTGGGCCAGCGCGCCATGGGTCAGCACCAGGGTCTGGCCCAGCACCAGGGGCTCGGTCTGCCAGGGGCCGGTGCCGCGCTCCAGGTCCTGCGCCATGGCCGACAGCATCTGCCCCACCAGCGCGTGCACCCCGCGTGACTGCGCCAGGATGTATTCGCAGCTGATCGGGTTGCGCTTCTGCGGCATGGTGCTGCTGCCGCCGCGGCCGGTGACGTGCGGCTCGTTCACCTCGGCCACCTCCGTCTGCATCATGAGCATGATGTCGGTCGCGATCTTGGACAGCGCGCCGCAGAGCAGGCCGCAGAAGGTGACGACTTCCGCCAGCCCGTCGCGCGCCACATGCCAGGTGATGTCGGCCGGGTGCAGGGAGAGTTCGCGCGCCAGCTCCTCATGCACGGCCAGCCCCTGCTCGCCCAGCGAGGCCAGCGTGCCGGCCGCACCGCCGAATTGCAGCCGCAGCGCCCGGGGTTCGAGCTGGTCCAGCCGTTCCTGCATCGTGATCAGCGGCGAAAGCCAGATGGCCACCTTGTAGCCGAAGGTGACGGGCAGCGCGTGCTGGAGGTGCGTGCGCCCGGCCATCACCGTGCCGGCATGGGCGCGCGCCATGCGGCCGAAGCCCTGGATGGTGGCGGCGAGTTCCGCGCGGAGCAGCTTCAGCGCCTCGCGCAACTGCAGCACCACGGCGCTGTCCATGATGTCCTGGGTGGTGGCGCCCCAATGGGTCCAGCGGCCCGCTTCCGGCCCCGCCAGCGCCGAGAGCTGCTTGACCAGGCCCACCACCGGATAGCCCGTGTTGCGCGTGGCGGTGGCGAGTGCCGGCAGGTCCAGGCTCTCGGCGCGCGCGGCGGCGGTGATGGCGGCGGCGGCCTCGGCGGGCACGATGCCCAGGCGGGCCTGGGCGCGGGCCAGCGCGGCCTCCACATCCAGCATGGATTGCAGGAAGCGCGTCTCGCTCATCACGGCGCGCATGGCGTCGGTGCCGTAGAGCGCGCCCAGGACGGGCGAATCGGCGGGGTTCACGGTCATGGCGGTGGTCCGGAAAGGCGTTGGGAAGGGTCGGTTGAGCCTATGTCAAAAGCCGCACCAGCCAAAGGCTCAGCCCCGGAAAGGCCACGCAGAGCAGCAGCCGCGCCAGGTCCGCCCCCACATAGGGCAGCACGCCGCGATAGGTGTCGAGGATGGGCACGTTGCGCGCGATGGCGCTGATGACGAAGACGTTGAGCCCGATGGGCGGCGAGGTGAGGCCAATTCCCACCACCACCAGCACCAATATGCCGAACCAGATGGCCGTCTCCTCCGTGGTCAGGCCGAAATCGAGCGCCGTCACCACGGGGAAGAAGATGGGGAGCGTGAGCAGAATCATCGCAAGCTCATCCATCACGGCACCCAGCACCAGGTAGGTCAGCAGGAGCACGGCGAGAACCGCATAGGGGGCGAAGCCCTGCTCGCTCACCCAGAGGCCCAGCAAATCCGGCGCCTGGGTGAGGGCGAGGAAGGCGTTGAAGATCTCGGCGCCGAGCAGGATGGCGAAGATCATGGCCGTGGTCTCGGCGGCGGCGAGGATGGCGGCGCGGATTTCCACGAGCGGCAGCGAACGCCGCAGCCTCCCCACCGCCAGCACGGCGATGCAACCCACGGCGGCACTCTCGGTGGGCGTGAAGACGCCGCCATAGAGCCCGCCCACCACCAGCACCGCGATGCCCAGCACCGGCACCACGCGACGGAAGGCGGCGCGGCGCTCGGCGGCATCGAGCGGCGGGGCAGGTGGGCCGAGCCCCGGGTTCAGCCGCATCCTGAGCCAGATCACGATCATGTAGGACAGCGTGGCCAGCAGCCCGGGGATCAGCGCCGCCATGAACAGCTTCGCCACGTTCTGCTCGGTGCTGATGGCATAGACCACCAGGATGACCGAGGGCGGGATCAGTATGCCCAATGTGCCCCCCGCCGCGATGGTGCCGGTGGCGAAGCCGGGCGCGGTGCCATGGCGCAGCAATTCGGGCAGGGCGGCGCGGCCGAAGGTGGCGGTGGTGGCGACGGAACTGCCGCAGACCGCGCCGAAGGCGGCACTCGCGCCGATCACGCTCATGGCCAGGCCGCCGGGGCGCCGGCCCAGCAGCGCATTGGCGGCCGCGAAGAGGTCGCGCGCCAGCCCGCCGCGCTCGGCCAGCGCGCCCATCAGGATGAAGAGCGGGATGATGGACAGCGTGTAGTTCGCGAACAGGTGATAGGGCGTGGTCTTGAGGTAGTTCAGCAGCGCCGCCGCATCGAGTACATGCACATAGCCCGCCGCGCCGACCAGCAGCAGCGCGAGCGCGATCGGCGCCCGCAGCACGATCAACCCCATCAGCGCCGCGAAGCCCGTCGCGGCCAGCGCGAACTCCGGCGCCATTCAGCGCTCGCCCCGCAGCAGCCGCGGCAGCCAGACCAGCGAGACCACCCCCGCCAGCGCGAAGCACAGCGCGCCCACGCCCACCGCCCACCAGAAGGGCAGGGCCAGCAGGCCGATGGTGCGCATGTTGTTGGCCCAGGTCTCATAGGCGCCCTGGGCCATGCGCTCGGCGATCACCAGCAGGGCCAGCGCCCAGGCCAATGTCCAGAAGGCGTCCAGCGCGCCGGTCGCGCGGCGGGGCAGCCATTGGGTGAAGCTGTCCACCAGGATGTTCGCGCGCGTGGCGCTGCCATGCGCCAGGGCGCAGAGAACGGCCAACCCGCCGCCGATGGACACCAGCTCGAAATCCCCGCGGATGGGCTGGCCCGTCAGCCAGCGCAGCAGCACCGAGATCACCGTCAGCAGCGCGGCACCCAGCAGCACGAGGCCGCCCAGCAGGGCGAC
This sequence comes from Roseococcus microcysteis, assembly GCF_014764365.1. NCBI lineage: Bacteria > Pseudomonadati > Pseudomonadota > Alphaproteobacteria > Acetobacterales > Roseomonadaceae > Roseococcus > Roseococcus microcysteis. The sequence goes on along the minus strand of NZ_CP061718.1, from coordinate 876,584 downwards.
CCCGCCCGCCAACCGCGCGACCACGCCCGGCAAGGCCTCAGGCGACCCCTTGGCCGTATTGCGCGATCAAGGCGCGGGCGCGTTCCAGCAGCGCGCCGCCCTGGATGTTGCGCTCGCCCATGGCGCGCACCCAGGCGTCAATGACGGGCTGGGTGGCGGCGGCCCAGCGGCGCGTCTCGGCCTCGTCGAGTTCCACGATGCTGTTGTTGGCGCGCCGGCGAACCATGGTCTCCACGCTCGGCCCCTGCTCGTCCCAGACGCGGGCGGCCATGGTGGCGGCGGCCTGGCCGGAATTGGCGTCCACGACAGCCTTCAGGTCCGCCGGCAAGGCGTCATACTTCGCGCGGTTCATCGCGAGCACGAAGCTCGCCGTGTACAAGGTGGGGCTGCCGGCGAATTGCGTGTGGTTGCGCAGTGTCTCGTGCAGGCGGATGGCGGGCACCACTTCCCAGGGCACCACGGCGCCGTCGATCACGCCCTGGGCCAGGGCCTCGGGCACCTGCGGGATGGGCATGCCGATGGGGGCGGCGCCCAGCGCGCGCAGCGCCTCGCCCGCCTGGCGCGTGGGAAAGCGCAGCTTGAGGCCGTTCATGTCCTCCATGCGGTTCACCGCGCGGCGGGCATGGATCACGCCCGCATCATGCGCCCAGGCGCAGAGGATGCGCGTGTCCTGGAACTCGCTGGCAAACACCTCGTCATGCAGCTGCTGCACCACGCGGGCGTTCACGCTGGCGCGCTTGTGGGCGACGAAGGGCAGCTCGATCACCTCGATGGAGGGGAAGCGGCCGGGCGTGTTGCCGGGCAGGGTCCAGATGATGTCGGCCACCCCGTCGCGCGCCTGGTCGTAGAGCTGCGGCGGCGCGCCACCGAGCTGCATGGCCGGGAAGATCTGGATGCGGAGGCGGTTGTTGCTCTCCTGCTGCACCTTCTGCGCCCAGGGCTGCAGGAAGTGGCGATGCACGTTGGAGACGGCGGGCAGGAAGTGGTGCAGCCGCAGCGTCACCTCCTGGGCGGAGGCGCGGCTCGCGGCCAGCACGGCGGGGGCGCCCAGCAGCAGGGCGCGTCGGGGCGGCGAAAGGCGCGGCAACGAGACCGTCATGACGTGTTCTTCCCTGGATAGTTTCTATCGAAACTTTTTATCCGGCTTCCTGCTTCGCTTCAACCGGCAACTGGACGCGCCCCCGCTTCAGGCGGAAGCTTCGTCCATGGGGACGCCGAGCACCAAGACCGCGCCGCGCTGGCTGGTGATCGCACCCTTCCTGTTCGTGACCCTGTGGTCTGGCGGCTTCACCGCCATCGCGGTCAGCCTGCCGCATGTGGAGCCGCTGACCTTGCAGGTGCTGCGCTACGCCGCCGTGGTGGCGCTGCTGGCGCCGCTCTGGCTGGTGCTGCGCCCGTCGCTGCCGGGGCGCGCCACCTTCTGGCATCTGGCGCGGATGGGGCTGCTGGTGCAGTTCGCCTATTTCGCCTCCATGAACCTCGCCATGAAGGCGGGCATGGGGGCGGGGACCATCGCGCTGCTCATCGGGCTGCAGCCGGTGGCGGTGGCGGTGCTGGCGCCGCGCGTGACGGGCGACCCGCCGCTGGATGCACGGGGCTGGGCGGGGTTGGGCCTGGGTGTCGTGGGGGCCGCGCTGGTGATCCTGTCGGGCTCCGGCCTCGCCGCCAGCGGCTGGGTGGGGCTGTTCTTCGCCATGCTGGCCCTGGCCACCATGACCGCAGGCGCGCTGCTGGAGCGGCGGGGAGGGCAGGGGACGCATCTCGTCACCGCCAACCTCGTGATGTGCGCGGTGGCGCTGTTGGCGACCTTGCCGCTGGCCTTCGCCCTGGAGACCATGCGGGTGGACTGGGCGCCCGGCCTCTTCGCGGGGCTGGCCTATCTGGTGCTGGTGAATTCCCTCATCTCGCTTTCGCTGCTGTTTGCCATGCTGCGCCATGGCGAGGCGGCCCGCGCCTCCTCCGTCTTCTTCCTGGTGCCGCCGCTGGCCGCCCTCATCGCCTGGGCGGTGATGGGCGAAGCCATGGCTGGCCAAGCCATCATCGGCACCGCCGTCGCGGTGCTGGGCGTGGCGCTCGTGGTCCGGCGACGTTGACCGCGCGCGGCCCCGGGGCCAGCCTTGCACGAAACCCCTCGGGAGTGCGTCCCATGCCCCATGCCGGCCTGAACTTCGGCATCTTCCTCGCCCCCTTCCACCGGCTGGGCGACAACCCCACTTTGGCGCTGGGGCGCGACCTCGACCTGCTCGTGGCCCTCGACCAGCTGGGCTATGACGAGGCCTGGATCGGCGAGCACCATTCCGCCGGCTGGGAGACGATCGCGAGCCCCGAGCTGATGATCGCGGCGGCCGCCGAGCGCACGAAGCACATCCGCCTCGGTTCCGGCGTCACCTCGCTGCCCTACCACCACCCCTTCCTGGTGGCGCAGCGCTTCGTCCAGCTCGACCACATGACGCGCGGCCGCACGATGCTGGGCTGCGGGCCGGGCGCCCTGGTCAGCGACGCCTACATGATGGGGATCGAGGCCAGGACGCAGCGGCCGCGCATGGAGGAATCGCTCGCCGCCATCATGGCGTTGCTGGCCTGCGATGGGCCGGTGACGATGAAGACCGACTGGTTCGAATTGCGCGAGGCCAGGCTGCACCTCGCACCCTACACATACCCGCGCTTTCCCATCGCCGTCGCCTCCTCCACCACGCCGGCCGGCGCGCTGGCCGCGGCGAAGCATGGGCTGGGGCTGATCTCGTTGGGCGCCGGGCTGCCGGGCGGCCCGCAGAAGCTGGCCGAGCAGTGGCGCATGGCCGAAGCCGAGGCCGCGAAGCACGGCAAGACCATGGACCGCCGCAACTGGCGCCTCGTGGTCAACATGCATTGCGCCGATGATGACGAGCGCGCCTTCGCCGATGTCCGCGTGGGCGAACGCCTGGAGACGGAGACCTATTTCGGCGAGACGCTCGGCCGCCCGCCCACCCGCAGCGAGGACCCGCTGCGCGACGGGCTGAAGGCCGGCACCACCTTGGTGGGCAGCCCCGACACCGTCGCGCAGGGCATCCAGCGCCTGCTCGACTTCAGCGATGGCGGGGCGGGCACCATCCTGTTCCGCGCCCATGAATGGGCCGATCGCCGCCAGACGCTGCACAGCTTCGAGCTGTTTGCCCGCTGGGTGATGCCGCGCTTCCAGGGCTCGCTGCGCATGCCGGCCGAGAGCCGGCAATGGTGCCACGACAACCGGGAGGGCATCTTCGCCCCCAACCTCCAGGCGCTGAAGCAGGCCTTCGTGGATGCGGGGCAGTCGGTGCCGGAGATGGACCGCCTCAAGCTGCGGGAGCGCTCGCCGGGCTGAACGCCCGGCCGCTCTATTCGTGCAAATCCTCGAGCGGCAGGGAGATGCGGCAGACCAGCCCCTCCGGGGCGAAATCCACCTCCGCCCCGCCCGAGGGCGTGTATTGCAGGCTGCGCGTGATCACCGTCTGGCCGAAGCCCCGGTGCTTGGGCGGCGTGACGGGCGGGCCGCCGCTTTCGCGCCATTCCACGAGGAAGCGTTCCCCCTCCGCATGGCCGCGGACGGAGAGCTTCCCCTCCGGCACGGACAGGGCGCCATACTTCGTGGCGTTGGTCGCGAGTTCGTGGATGACGAGGCCCAGCGCGATGGCCGCGCGCGGCGCCAGTGACTTGCCGAGGTCCTGGATGGTGAAGCGCCCGGCGGCGCCGGCCGTGTAGGGGGCCAGCTCGCTCCGGACGACATCGCCGATGGTGAGGTTGGTCCAGGAATTCTCGGCCAGCAGGCTGTGCGTCGCCGCCAGGGCATGGATGCGGCCGGTGAAGGCCTGCTGGAAGCCCTCCAGCGTGTCCTCATGGTGCAGGGTGCGGCTCGCGATGGAGAGCACCAGGGCCAGGGTGTTCTTCACCCGGTGGTCCAGCTCGCGCATCATCAGCAATTGCTGCTTTTCGGCGGCCTTGCGCTGCGACAGGTCCACCATGGTGATGACGCAGCCATTGATCATGTCATGGCCCACCTGCAGGGGGCCGCGCTGACCAGGTAGTCCTTCACCTTGGGGGCCTTGGGCGCATGCGCCTCCACCCCCTGCACCGAGGCGCCATCCACCACCATCCGCACGATGTCCTCGGCCTGGAGCAGGCCGGTGGCGTCGGGGAAGATGAGGGGAATGGCGTCCGCGAAGGGCAGGCCCAGGAGATCGCCGCCGAAGGAAAGCTCGGCCGCCGCATTGGCGTGGGTGATCACCCCCTCGCGGTCGCAGACCACCACGGCCTCATTGGCGGAGGCGATCACGGCATGGGCCGCGCGCTCGCTCTGCTCGGCCGCTTCGGCGCGCACACGCTCGGACACGTCGGTGAAGGTGATGGCGAAGCCATGGGTGGTGGAGAGGCGCAGGGGCGTGGCGGTCAGGATGTAGTGGACCTGCTCGCCCAGCCGGTCGAAGCCCACCTCCTCCGAGGCCACGCCGAGGGCGGCGCGCGGCATGATCCGCTCCACCGCCGCGGCCACCTCTTCAGGCGCGATGTCGGTGAAGCGGCTGCCCTGCACGGAATTCTGCGTGAAGCCGAGGACGGCGGTCAGCCGCGCATTGGCGTAGAGGATGCGCCCCGTGCCGTCGATGGCGGCGGCACCCACATGCATTGCTTCCATGAAGACGTGGTAGGCCTCGGCCCCGCCGCCGATGTCGAAGACCTGCGAGACGTTCTGCTGTTCCACCACCAGCGCGTCCACATCGCCGTCGCGGATGGCGCGCAGCGTCTCCTCCGCCTCGGCGAGGCGCCGGCGAAGCTCGGCGACTTCGTCGAGGCTCATTCGCCCTGCACCTTCAGCGCCACCAGTACCTTCTCCACGTCGGAGAGATCGCCGATCACCTTGCGGATGGGCACCGGCAGCTCCCGCACCAGGGTCGGGATGGCGACGATGCTGTGCTCCTTCGCGAGCTTCGGGTTCTGCCGCAGGTCAATGACCTCGATCTCGTATTGCCCGGCCAGGGGGCCCGCCACCATCGCCTTGAGGTTGGCGATGGCCGCGATGGATTTCGGCGTCTGGCCGGCCACGTAGAGGGTCAGCTTCCTGGGGTGCGGCGTGTCGTTCATTTGATCTTCCCGTCGCCGCGGCGACTGATCTGCATGAGGGCGGCATCATCCGCCGCCCGTCGCTGGTAATCGGTCTCGGCGGAGGCGGCGCTGGCCATCTCCGCCTCATAACCCGCAAGCTCGGCCTGCAGGGCCTCGATCTGCGCGGCCGCCTTGCGGCGGCGGATATCAATCTGGAGGCGCGCGCGCTCCACCTGGGCCAGGCGCTCGGCCTCCGCGCGGCGCGCCCGCGCCTCCTCGGCCCGGCGCGTGGAGCCGGTGACGGCGCCGCCCTCGCCCAGATAGGGCGGCAGCAACTGGATGCCCTGGTCGTTCATCACGAATTCGCGCACCTGGTTGGAATGCGCGGTTCCCCGCGCCTTGAGCAGATAGAGTTCCCGATTGAACTCCCCACCCACCTCGCGGTTGAGCATAAGTACCCAGCCATCCATCAGCGAGGACAGCCCGACATCCGTGGCGTAGTCGCCGCCCTGGGTGTGCATGAGGTGGGTGAAGACCCCCGTGATGCCACTGCTCTTGAGGAAGTCCACCACGCGCAGCAGCATGGACTGCACCTCCAGCGGATCGCCACTTTCCATGAAGGCGGAGATGGGGTCCAGCACCACCAGCTGGGGTCGGAACTTCTGCACCTCCCGCAGCATGATCGCGAGGTGCATCTCCAGGCTGTAGAAGGTCGGCCGGGCGGAGATGAAGCGGATCAGCCCCTGTGCCTGGAAGGGCTCCAGGTCCAGGCCGATGGAACGCATGTTGCGGATGATCTGCCGCTCCGCCTCCTCGAAGGAGAAGTAGATGGCGCGCTCGCCCCGCGCCGCGGCGGCGTGCAGGAAGCTGGCCGCCATCGAGGATTTTCCGGCCCCCGCCACGCCCGAGACGAGGATGGAGGAGCCGCGGTGGAAGCCCCCGCCCTGGATCATCGCGTCCAGGTCCACGACGCCCGAGGCGATGCGCTCCTCGAAGACCTGGTGGTTCAGGCCAAGCGAGCTGACCGGCAGCACCGAGAACCCGTCGCGGTCAATCAGGAAGGGGTATTCATTCGTGCCATGCGCCGTGCCGCGATACTTCACGATGCGCATGCGCCGCGTGGAAATCTGGTTGTGCACGCGATGGTCCAGCAGGATCACGCAGTCGGAGACGTATTCCTCCAGCCCCTGCCGCGTCAGCGTGCCATCGCCACGCTCGGCGGTGATGACGGTGGTCAGCCCACGATCCTTCAGCCAGTCGAACAGCCGCCGCAGCTCGGCGCGCAGCACTGCCTGGTTGGTGAAGGCGGAGAAGAGGCTCTCGATGGTGTCGAGGACGACACGCTTGGCCCCCACCGCGTCAATGGCCATTTCCAGGCGCAGGAAGAGGCCTTCCAGGTCGTATTCGCCGATCTCCGCCAGCTCGGCGGGGTTGATGGCGATGTGCTCCATCGCCAGCTTTCCCTCGGCGATGAGGCGGTCCATGTCGAAGCCCAGCGAGGCCACATTGGCGATGATGTCGGCCGGCCGTTCCTCGAAGGTGACGAAGACGCCGGCTTCGTCGTAATCCCGCGCGCCATGCACCAGGAAGGTGGTGGCGAAGAGCGTCTTGCCGCAGCCGGCGGAGCCGCAAACCAGCGAGGGGCGCCCCTTCGGCAGTCCGCCCAGGGTCAGGTCGTCAAATCCCTCGATGCCCGTCAGGGATTTGGGAAGGCTAGGCAGGGCATGCATCGAGAGTCCCATCCGTGATGGAGCAGTGAACAGGGGTGTGCGGGCGCGGTAGGGCCATGGGAAGGGCGGCCTGGGCGGCGCCATCGCCCCACCCGCAGTCTTGAAGCGCGGCCTCTTGCCGCACACTCGTGGCGGGATTGGGGCGGGCCCCGGGTGTCAGGCCCGGCCGCTTCATGCCGGCAGGCGAATGGTCAGCTCCAGCAGGCGGAAGCTGTGCGTCTTGCCATGGCCGTCGAGGTTCAGGCTGCCATTCACGCCGCCTTCCAGCACCTCATCCACCACGAAGTTGAAGGCGTGCAGCTTGGGCAGGTCATACCGCTTGCAGCCGGTGGCGCCGCGGTGGCGGAACAGGTCCAGCACGCGCGCCTCCGTCACCTGCGCCGCGATCAGCTCGTAATGCGCGGGGTCGTAGGGGATGAGCGACATGTTCAGCCGGTTGCCCTTGTCGCCCGCACGGCTGTGCGCGATGGCGTGCAGCGGAACCTCCTTCATGCCGCGATCTCCTTTGCGGTCCGGGTGGTGACGCGCGTGGGCACGCGCTCGCGCAGCACGAGGTGGCTGCGGGTGAGGATGCGTGGCGTCACCCGCCACCTGGCACCCCCGGTGCCCGCCGTGCCGCAGCAGAGCATGGCCAGCACCTCGCGCGAGGCCTGGTCGGCGTCGTCGCGGGTGCGCGCCTCGACGGCCAGGCGGATGCGGATGTCCTGCGGTTCCGGACCGACATATCCGCGCCACAGGCTGCCCCCGTCATCATCATGCACGGAGGCGACGCCGATCAGGTCCACCCGCGCCCGCACATCCAGGCCACGCAGCTTCATCCGTTCCAGCAGCACATCGGCCGTGGCGCGGGCGCGGGCCAGCGCGTTGGGGCCGGCGACCGAGACCTCGCCCTCGCCCAGCCAGCTTCCCTCGAAGCTCGCCGTCACCTTCAGCGTGTCCGGGCGGGGGCGGCCGCGCAGGCCATGGACTGCCACACGGTCCGGACCCACCTGTTCCAGCCGGCATTGCGTGATGTCTAGCACCACGTCGGGGGTGATGTAGTGGGCCGGGTCGTGCAGTTCATAGAGAAGCTGCTCCTTCACCGTGCGCAGATCCACGATGCCGCCCGTGCCCTCGGGCTTGGTGATGACCAGGCCGCCTTCGGCCGTCACCTCCGCGATGGGAAAGCCGATATTGGCGGGGTCCGGGATGTCCTTGAAGCCCGGGTCCCAGAAGACGCCGCCCGTGACCTGGCTGCCGCATTCCAGCAGGTGGCCGGTGGCGGCGCCGAGCGCCAGTCGCTCCCAATCGTCGAAGCGCCAGCCGAAATGATGGGCGAGGGGGGCGATGGCCAGCGCCGGGTCGCTGGTGCGCCCCGCGACCACCACATCGGCGCCCTGGGCCAGCGCCTCCACCAGCGGCTCGGCGCCGATATAGGCGTTGGCGGCGATGAGCGACCAGCCGCCCATGTCCAGCCCCGCATCGGCTTCGTGCACCGGCAACTGCCCGCCGGCCACCAGCGGCGTCACGTCATCGCCCTCCACCAGGCCGATGCGAAGCTGGGGCAGCCCCTTGGCCATGGCCAGCTTCGCCACGGCCAGCGCCGCGGCCGGCGGGTTGGCGGCGCCCCAATTGCCCAGCAGCGGGATGCGGTGGGCATGGGCCTCCACCAGGATGGGGTCCAGCAACCGCTCCAGCATGGGCTCATAGCCGCGGGCGGGGTTTGCGCGCTTTTCCAGATGCGCGAGGGCCACCGTGCGCTCGCCCAGCGTCTCGAAGAACAGGGCGGCCGGGCCGCCGCGCGCGATCAGGCTGCGCAGCACGGGGATGGGGGCGTCCACGCGGTCGCCCGAGAAGCCCGCGCCATTGCCGAGGTGAAAGGTGCTCATCCCGCGCAGTTCGGCACCGCGCGCGCCCCCGGTCAACCGGCCGAGCGCACCCTTCGCACGGCGTCCTGCCATTCGGCGTGGCGCCGGGCTGCCTCGTCGCGCGCCATGCCGGGCTGGAAGCGGCGGTCGAGCCGCCAATGGGTCGCGGCCCCGCCAGGCGGGGCGAGCAATCCGGCTTGCACCCCGGCCAGGTAGGCGGCACCCAGCGCGGTGGTCTCCTGCACCACGGGCCGGTCCACCGGGGCGCCCAGGATGTCGGCCAGGAACTGCATGGTCCAGTCGCTGGCCGCCATGCCGCCATCCACGCGCAGCACCGTGCGGCCCATTTCGGGCCAGTCGCGGCGCATGGCCTCCAGCAGATCGGCGGTCTGGAGTGCCACGGATTCCAGGGCGGCGCGGCAGATCTCGGCGCGGCCGGAGGCACGGGTCAGCCCCAGGATGGCGCCGCGCGCCGCCGCATCCCACCAGGGCGCGCCGAGGCCCGTGAAGGCCGGCACCAGGGTCACCCGCTCGGCCGGGTTGGCCTGTGCGGCGAGCTCGCCCGCCTCGCGCGCCTCGCGGATGATGCCGAGGCCGTCGCGCAGCCATTGCACGGCGGCACCGGCCACGAAGATGGAGCCTTCCAGCGCATAGTGCCGCCGCCCGCCCAGCTGCCATGCGATGGTGGTCAGCAGCCGGTTCGTCGAGGGCACCGGTGCCTCGCCCGTCACCAGCAGGGCGAAGCAGCCCGTGCCATAGGTGGACTTGATCATCCCCGGTGCGAAGCAGGCCTGGCCCAGCGTGGCCGCCTGCTGGTCCCCCGCCATGCCGAGGATGGGGATGGAGCCGCCCAGCAGCTTGGTCTCGCCGAAGGGGGCGGCGTTGTCGCGCACCTCCGGCAGCAGGGCCGCGGGAATGCGGAACAGCTCCAGCAGCTCCGGGTCCCAGTTGCCCGTGCGGATGTCCAGCAACAAGGTGCGCGCGGCGTTGCTCGCGTCGGTGGCGTGGACGCGGCCCTCGGTCAGGCGGAACAGCAGCCAGGAATCGATGGTGCCGAAGCAGAGCTCGCCCCGCTCGGCGGCCGTCCGGGCGCCGGCGATATTGTCCAGCATCCAGCCGAGCTTGGTCGCCGCGAAATAGGGGTCCAGCAGCAGGCCGGTGCGGGCGGTGACCAGCGGCTCATGGCCCGCCGCGCGCAGCGCCTCGCAGGCGGGGGCGGTGCGCCGGTCCTGCCAGACAATGGCGCGCCCGACCGGCCGGCCCGTCCGCCGTTCCCACAGCACGGTGGTCTCGCGCTGGTTGGTGATGCCGATTCCCGCGACGTCGGCGGGTGTGCCGCCCACGCGCGCCAGCGCCTCGCGCAGCACGGTCAGGCTGTGGGCGAAGATCTCCTCCGCGTCGTGCTCCACCCAGCCGGGGGTGGGAAAGTGCTGTGGCAGGGGAATTTGGGCGGTGGCGCGGGGCTCCAGCGCCGAGTCGAACGCGATGGCGCGGGTGGAGGTGGTGCCCTGGTCGAGCGCGAGCAGCAGAGTCATGGCGCCGAGTATGCGCCCCTCGCGCCCAGGCGGAAGCCCCGGTCCGGGGCTCACCTTGCCGTCTCATGGAACGGCACGCTATGGTTGCATTCCCGGAAACACCAGACAGAAGGCTATGCGCCAATGCGCGTTTCGAACATGGTCCTGGGCGCGGCCGCCCTGGGCGTCGCGGCCCTTGCCGCTCCCGTCCTGGCGCAGAACTTCAACCTGCCCCCCGCCTTCGGCACGCTGAACCTGACGGCCGGCTTCATGCCCGACCCGCAGCATGTCGACCTCGTGGCGGGCGGCAACATTCCGGCCGGCCGCCTCGGGCGCGATTGCGCGGGCAGCATCGCCGATGCTCCGGACGTGCGGCTGAACTACACGGCGGGTGGCTTCCCGCTCTACATCTTCGCCAATTCCAGCCGCGACACGACGCTGGTGGTGAACCTGCCGGACGGGTCCTGGATCTGCAATGACGACTTCATCGGCCTCGACCCCGGCATCGTGCTGACGCGCCCCGCCTCGGGCCAGTACGACATCTGGGTCGGCGTCTTCGAGGGTGGCACGGCGCCCGCGCGCCTGGGCGTTTCGGAAATCCCGCCCCGGCGCTGAGCCCGGCAGGGGAGTGACGAAAGGGGGGCGCCGGGCGATGCTCGGCGCCTCTTTTCATTCTGAGGTGCCGCCCATGCCCATCATCAACCGCATCGCCGATTTCCACGCCGAGATGACCGCCTGGCGGCAGGACATCCATGCCCATCCCGAACTCTGCTACGAGGAGCATCGCACCAGCGAGATCGTGGCCACCAAGCTCGCGGAATGGGGCATCGAGGTGCATCGCGGCCTGGGTGCGACCGGTGTCGTGGGCGTTCTGCGCAGCGGCAGTGGCGGGCGGGCCATCGGGTTGCGCGCCGACATGGACGCCCTGCCCATGCCGGAGGAGACGGGGCTGCCCTATGCCTCGACCGTGCCCGGCAAGATGCACGCCTGCGGCCATGACGGGCACACGACCATGCTGCTGGGTGCGGCCAAATATCTGGCCGAGACACGCAATTTCGACGGCACCGTGGTCTTCATCTTCCAGCCGGCGGAAGAGGGTGGGGCAGGGGCCAGGCGCATGCTGGAGGACGGCCTGCTCGACCGCTTCCCCTTCGACACCGTCTATGGGGTCCACAACGCCTCCAACCTGCCGCTGGGCGAGGCGGCGGTGGTGGCCGGCCCCGTGCTGGCGGCGGCGGATGGCGTCACCATCCATGTGCGCGGGCGGGGCGGCCATGCCGCGCGGCCGCATATCGGCATTGATCCGGTGCTGGTCGGCGCGCAGATCGTGGTGAACCTGCAGGCGCTGGTCGCGCGCCGCGTGGACCCGCTGGACAGCGCGGTGCTGAGCCTCTGCCAGTTCCACGCCGGCACGGCGAGCAACGTCATCCCCGACACGGCCGAAATCCGTGGCACCGTCCGCACGCTGAAGGCCGAGACGCGGGCGGAGATGGAACGCCTCATCACCCAGATCGCGACCGGGGTGGGGGCCATGCACGATGCCGAGGTGACGGTCACCTACCGCCGCGGCTACCCGCCCACCGTGAACCACGCGAACGAGGCCGAGCGCGCGGCCAAGGCCGTGGGGCAGGTGCTGGGCGGCGACCGCGTGATCCGCAACCGCCCCCCCGCCATGGGCGCCGAGGACTTCGCCTATTTCCTGCTGGAGCGCCCCGGCTGCTTCGTCCATCTCGGCCAGCGCGACGGCGAGCGGGGCAAGAGCCCCGCCCACACCACGACCTATGACTTCAATGACGATCTGCTGCCGATCGGCGCGAGCTTCTTCTCGCGCCTGGTGGAGCAGGAGCTGCCGCGGGGCTAGCTAGCCCCGCGACACGCGCAGAACCTCGCCATCCTCGTGCTCGGTCAACAACCAGACCGAGCCGTCGCGATGGACACGCACGTCCCGGATGCGGCGGTCGAGGTCCCGCAGCATCCATTCCTCGCCCACGACCCGTCCATTGGCCATGCGCGTGCGGACCAAAGCGCGGGCCTCAAGGCCGCCATGCAGCAGCGCGCCGCGCCATTCCGGGAACATATCGCCGCGATAGACCACGAGGCCCGACGGCGCGACGGTGCGCTCGAAGATATGGAAGGCGCTCTCCATGCCCTCGCGGCGCGTGCCTTCGCCCAGCGGCGCGCCGGAATAGTCGCGCCCTCCCGTCAGATAGGGCCACCCATAGTTCCGACCGGCCCGGATGAGATGGATCTCATCCCCCCGCAACGGCCCGTGGTCATTGACCCAGAGCTGGTGCGATTCCGGGTCGAAGGCCATGCCCTGCACGTTCCGCAGGCCGATGGCGTAGATGTGATGGTCCTTGTCGGATTCATTGAGGAAGGGGTTGCCGGGCGCCGGGTCGCCATCGGTGGTCATGCGGATGATGGAGCCCGCATGGTCCTTCGGGTCCTGGGAACGGTTCATGTTCCGCCGGTCGCCGATGGAGAGCAGCAGGCTGCCGTCGCGCGGGTCGAAGGCCAGACGCCCGCCGAAATGCAGGCCGCTGCCATCGGGGTTGTTCATCATGAAGATGTTCCGCACATCCTCAAGGCGCGGGTTGTCGCCCTCGGTCAGACGCGCGCGCGTGACGGCGGTGCCCGCACCCTGTTCCGTCCAGCGCGAATGGCTGAGGAAGATCGTGCGGTTCTGGTTGAAATCCGGGTGCAGGGCGATGTCGAACATCCCGCCCTGGCTGCGATCAGTGGGACCCGGATAACGATAGACCTCGGGCGCGCCCTGCAGCGGTTCGGAGAGCGAACCCCCACGCCGGCCCATGCGGACCGCGCCCTTGTTGCGCTCCGTCACCAGGAAGCGGTCGCCCTCCAGGAAGGCGAGGCCCCAGGGGTGCTCCACTTGGGCGATACGCTCCACCTGGACCTCGCCCACCTCCGTGCGGAGCGTGCGGCGTTCGGCACGGGCCGAGGGGGCGAGGAACGCGGCCATCAGCCCCCCTCCGAGCAGCGCGCGGCCCAGCGGGCGGCGGGCGATGGGAAGGGTCGTGCGGGCGTTCGAATGGCGCATGCGATGGCCTCCTTCGCGAAGGGTTAAGCCGCCGTAACGCCACCTTCAGGAATGGGTTGCGCCCGGGCGGGACCCGGGCGCCGCTTCTCAACCCAGCGCGTGCAGGCCCTGTGCCAGGTCCGCCTTCAGGTCGGCCACGTCCTCGAGGCCGATATGGATGCGCACCGTCTGCCCGCCGAAATCCCCGGTGTTCGCGCTGCGGGTGATGAAGCCCGTGGTGGGGATGGCCAGGCTCTCATACCCGCCCCAGCTCGCGCCGATGCCGAACAGGGAAAGCCCGTCCACGAAGCGCAGCATGTCCTCATGGGAATAGCGCGCGTCCAGCACGATGCCGAAGAGCGAGCATGCCCCCGTGAAGTCGCGCTTGAAAAGCGCATGCTGCGGATGGGAAGGGAGCGCCGGATGCAGCACCTTCTGGATCTGCGGCTGCTGCTCCAGCCAGGCGGCGATCTCCAGCGCGGCCGCGGCCTGGGTCTTGAGGCGCACCGCCATGGTGCGCACGCCGCGCAGGGCCAGCCAGCAATCATCCGGGCTCGCGTAATGGCCCATGGCCGAGGCGGCGGAGCGCACCGCGAGGTGGTCCTCCTCGCTGTTGACCGTGACGCTGCCCAGCAGGATGTCGCTGTGCCCGCCCACATACTTGGTCAGCGCCTGGATGGAGACATCCACCCCATGCGCGAAGGGCTGGAAGGTGTGGATGCCCCAGGTGTTGTCCATCATCACCTTCGCACCCGCCGCATGGGCGGCGCGGGCGATGGCCGGGATGTCCTGCACCTCGAAGGTGTGGCTGCCGGGGCTTTCCGTATAGACCACCTTGGTGTTGGGGCGGATGAGGGCGCGCATGCCCGCCTCGTCCACGCAGGGATCGTAGAAGGTCGTCTCGATGCCCCAGCCCTGCATGAGGCCGGTGGCCAGGTTGCGCGCCGGGCCATAGACGCTGTCGGGCATCAGGCAATGGTCGCCCGCCTTGAGATAGGCCAGCAGCGGGACGGCCACGGCGGCGAGGCCCGTGCCCACGATGGTGCAGCGCGTGCCGCCCTCGATCTCCGCGATCACGTCTTCCAGCGCGTAGTGGGTGGGGCCCCCCTGCGTGCCATAGGTCATGTGCTGTTCGTAGCGCTTGGACGCGGCCGCCATGCGCGAGGCGGCATCCGGGAACAGCACGGTGGAGCCGCGGTGCACCGCCGGGTTCACGAAGCCATGGATGCGCACGCCCGCGCGCCCGGCATGGCTCATGCGGGTGGAGAAGCCGTGGCGGCGGCGATGGTCGTCGGGCATCAGGAAGAGACCTTTTCTGTTTCGGGGCGGCTCGCCCATTCGGTCCAGGAGCCGTCATAGACGGCGGGTTCGGGCAGGCCCGCGCGCACGGCGCCCAGCGCCAGCACGCAGGCGGTGACGCCGGTGCCGCAGCTCGTCACCAACGGCTTTTCGCCAGTGGCGCCGGCGGCGGCGAAGCGGGCGCGGAGCGCATCGGGCGGCAGCATGGTGCCATCGGCGGCCAGCAGCTCGTTGAAGGGCAGGTTGGCGGCCCCCGGCATGTGGCCGGAGGGCAGGCCGGCGCGGGGCTCGGGCGCGGTGCCGGCGAAGCGGCCGGCGGCGCGGGCGTCCAGCACCAGCGCCGAGCCATCTTCCAGCAGACGCTTCACATCGCCGATGCCGGCCACGCGGCGGGCCATGAAGTCGGCCACATAGGTCGCGGGCGCGGGGGTAGCGGGCGCGCCGGAGGCGGTGGCGCGGCCCTCGCGCAGCCATTTCGGCAGGCCGCCATCCAGCACCGCCACTTTCTCGTGGCCAAAGAGGCGCATCAGCCACCAGCCGCGCGGCGAGGACTGCATCCCCTTCTGGTCGTAGAACACCACCCGCGCGGCGCGGGTGACACCCATGGCGCCCAGCAGCTTCTCGAAGCGGGCGGCGGTCGGGATCATGTGCGGCAGCGGGTTTTCGGTGTCCGCCACCTCGTCCATGTCGAAGAAATGCGCGCCGGGGATATGCGCCTCGGCGAATTTCGTGCGGCCGTCGAAGGGCTCGTTCGGCAGGTATTTCGTGATGTCGAAGACGACGAGGTCCGGCTGGCCCAGATGGGCCGCCAGCCATTCGGTGTTGACGATCGCGTCCATGTCAGTTCTCCACCAGGGCGAGGCTGATCCGGCGGTTCTGCCGGCCCTTGTTTTCCAGTTTCAGGACTTCGAGGCGCCCGATCTCGGCGGTGCTGCGCACATGCGTGCCGCCGCAGGGCTGCAGGTCCACGGGTGCCGCCTGGGGGCCGATCCGCACCAGGCGGATGCGGCCCGCGCCGCGCGGGGGCTGCACCGAGAGGGTGCGGACGAGACCGGGATTGGCCTCCAGCTCCGCCTCGCTGATCCATTCCTCGGTGATGGGGTGGTTCGCCTCCACCAGGGCGTTCAGCCGTTCGGTCAGCCATTCCTTGGTGGGTGGCTCGGCCAGGTCGAAGTCGAGGCGGGATTTCTCCGCGCCCACCTGGCCGCCGGTGACGCCGGCGCCCGGGATCAGGCTGCACAGCAGATGCATGGCGCTGTGCATCCGCATGTGCCGGTGGCGGCGCGCCCAGTCCAGCACCAGCGTGACCTGGGTGCCCGGGGCGGGCAGGGGGGCGCCGTCCGCCAGCTTGTGCAGGATGGCGTCGCCCTCGCCCTTCACGGCCTCGGTGATGGCGGCATCGCCGCCGTTCCAGCAGAGCTTGCCGCTGTCGCCCGGCTGGCCGCCGGCGCGCGGGTAGAAGATGCTGCGGTCCAGCACCAGGCCCTCGGGGCCGGCCGAGACGACATGCGCCGCGGCCTCCTGGGCATAGGCGTTGTTGCGGAACAGGGCATCGGTCATGCGGCGGTCCAGTCCTGGCGCAGCCGCGCGCGGTGCTGGCGCAGCCAATGCAGGCACAGCGCGGCGGTGGCGTTGGTGATGGTGTTGGCGTCGAGGCGCGCGAAGGCGTCCACGGCCGGAAGGATGAGCAGGCGGATATCCTCCCCCTCCGCCGCCAGCCCATGCGTGGCGCCCGCGCCGGGTTCGGGCAGGCGGGCGCGGCCGCAATAGAGGTGCATCATCTCGTCGCAGCCGCCCTGCATCAGAAAGAAGCGGCCGATCTTCTCGATGCGGTCGGGGTCGAGGCCCGCCTCCTCCTGGGTCTCACGCCGCGCGGCCTCAGCGGGGTCCTCGCCCGCCTCCAGCAGGCCCGCCACGCATTCCGTTTCGATGGGCGGGTAGCCGGCGGCCAGGATGGGCAGCCGGAATTGCTCGATCAGCGCGACCCGGTCCGCCCAGGGATCATAGGGCAGCAGGGCCACACCCTGGCCGCGGCGCCACAGCTCCCAGGTCAATTCGCGCGAGGGCGTGCCGTCGAAGCGCGTATAGGTGAACACCACCCGTTGCAGCGGAAAGCGCCCCGACCAGACAAGCTCATCCGTGCGGACATCGAGGCCGGGATGGGCGGGAATGGGCGGGGCCTTGGGCGGTCGGGCGGTCATGCGGCGCGAAGCCTAGATCACTTCGGCGGGCGCGGAAATGCGGGCGGGCACCATGGGTTCGCCCGAATCAGGGCCTATCCAAACCGTCCCGCCAGGTTCACACCCGAAAGCCATGACGCCCGATCCCTCCCTCGCGCTCCGCGCCGCGCGCCGCCGCGCCATCATGGCGATCCTGGCCGCGGCCCTGCTCTTCGCCGTGGCGGCGGCCTTCGTGAAGACGCTGGGCGGCACCATTCCGCTGGCGCAACTCGTGCTCTTCCGCAGCCTTTTCGCCCTGCCGGTGTTGCTGCCCATGTTGCCGGCGGCGGGCGGGTGGAAGGTGCTCCGCACGCGCCACCCCCTCGGCCATGCCGCGCGAGTCTTCTGGGGGCTGCTCGGCATGATCACCGCCTTCTATGGCTACACCACCCTACCGCTCGCCAATGTCACGGCGCTGGGCTTCACCATGCCTTTGTTTCTCACGCTGCTGGCCGTGCCACTGCTGGGTGAGCGTGTGGGCTGGCGGCGGGGCCTCGCCGTGCTGGTGGGCTTCCTGGGCGTGCTGTTCATGGTCAGCCCCGGCGACACCGACGCCGCCGACCTCTGGCCCAGCCTGGTCGTGCTGTTCGGCGCCTTCGCCTGGGCCATGGCCATGATCAGCATCCGGCGCCTCGGCGAGAAGGGGGAGCCGGGCGTCGCCATCGTGCTGTGGTTCGCCATCGGCTGTTCCATCCTGGCGCTGGCCGCCAGCATTCCGGTCTGGGTCTGGCCCAGCCCGACCCAATGGGTGTTCCTGCTGGGCATCGGCATCGCGTCCGCCTTCGCGCAGCTGCTGATGACCGAGGCCTATCGCAAGGGTGAGCCCACCCTGGTGGCCCCCTTCGAATATTCCGGCATCGTCTGGACCACCCTGCTCGGCGCCGTCATCTGGGCCGAGGCGCCCGATGGCTGGGACGCGCTGGGCATCCTGATTCTGGTGGCGTCGGGCCTCTACATCTGGCGGCGGGAAGTCCAGCTGGGGATCAAGCGATGAGCCGCCGCCTCGCCTGGGTGCTGGCGCTGCTGGCCATCCCGCCGCTGGTGCTGGGGCTGCGCTGGTTCTCCTTCCTGCCCTCCGTGATGGATTGGGATGAGAGCCTCTATCTGCTCCAGGCGCGGGAATGGGCGCGGGGCGTCTGGCCGCTTTCGGGCGTGTGGGACATGCACCCGGTGGGCGCGCCGGCCATGATCCTGATCGCCTTCACCATTCTGGGCGAGAGCATCACCACCGTGCGCCTGCTGGGCGCCATCTGCGTCATGGCCACCTGCTACGCGCTGATCGCGCTGGTGCGCGCGGCCGGTGGGCCGCGGTCGCTGGGGCTGGGGGCCGCCCTTCTCTACGCCGGCCACAGCGTGTTGCTGGGCGGGCTGACGACCAACACCGAGATCCTCTTCGCGCCCATGGTGGTGGGCGCCTTCGCGCTGGCGCTGTGGCGGGGGCCGGAATGGCCGCGGCTTCTGGGGATGGGGGTGCTGATCGGGCTCGCGCTCACCATCAAGCCGGTGGTGACGCCCGAGGGCTGCCTCGCCTTCGCCCTGCTGGCCTGGCCCACCCTCCAGGCGCGGCGCTGGGGGCGGCTCCTCGCCATGGCGGGCGCCTATCTCATCCTCTGCCTGCTGCCCACGCTGCTGGTGGCGGGCCTCTACGCCCTGCGCGGCGAATTCGCCGACTGGCTGGAGAGTTCCATCCTCGCCCCCTTCCAATATGCGTCCGAGGGCGCGCCGGCCGAGGTGGTGCGCCACCGCGTCAGCCTGATCCTGCTGGAGATGCACTGGCTCTTCGTGCTGCCCATCCCGGCCCTGCTGCTGCTGCGCCACCTCTCGCCCGTGATGCGGCACCTGACCTGGTTCGGCCTCGCCTGGCTCGCGGTTGCGGTGCTGGCGGTGGCGGTGCCGGGCCATTATTTCGACCATTACTTCCTGATCCTGCTGCCGCCGCTCGTGCTGCTCTCGGCGCTCGGCATCTTCGGCGCCGCGGCCCATGCGGCGCCGGTTCGGGGGCAATGGCTGGCGGGCGGCGTGGTGGTGGCGATGGTGCTGAATCCCTTCCTCCTCGACCTGAGGAAGCGGATCATGCCGGGCTTCCACCTGGGCCAGCCCGATGCCCCCACCCGCATCGCGGACGCCATCCGCGCCGAGATGCGACCCGGCGACGTGGTCTTCGTCGCCAACTCCCAGCCCGTGATCTATTTCCTCACCGGCTCGCCCCTGCCCACGCGCTTTCCCTTCCCGGCCCATCTGACCGGGCCTTTCGGGGATCTGGTGGGGGTGAACATGGATGCCGAGCTGGCGCGCGTGCTGGCCACCCGTCCGCGCTTCATCGTGCAGGATGTCCAGCACTGGTATGGCGTGCGTCCGGAGGCCCGGGCCTTGATCACGGCCTCGCTCGATGCGGAATATGAACCGATGGCACCCTTCGACAACCCGCATGGCGCGGTCGTGATCCATCGCCTGCGGGAGGGCAATTGATGGAAGACTTCCTCTTCACCCTCTCGAAGCTGTTCTGGCTCTTCGCGCGCCCCAACACCTTCGCGCTCTTCCTGGTCTGCCTGGGTGTGGGCCTGCTCATCGCCCGCCGGCGCTTCGGGCGCTGGCCGGCACTGCTGGGCCTCTCCTGGTATGTGGCGGTGCTGCTGACGCCGCTGGCCGCCTGGATCACCCTGCCGCTGGAAGACCGTTTCCCCCGCCCCGAACTGCCCGCGCGGGTGGATGGCGTGGTCATCCTGGGGGGCGCGGTGGAACAGGCGCTGACCGAGGGGCGCGGCATCCCCGCGCTCAACGGCGCGGCCGAGCGCATGACCGAGGCCGTGGCGCTCGCCCGGCTGCGGCCGGAGGCGCGCATCGTCTTCACCGGCGGCTCCGCGGCGCTGGCCCCCGGCCAGATGAGCGAGGCCGATGTGGCGCGCGCCCTCTTCGCCTCGCTGGGCCTGGAGGGGGAGCGGGTGGTCTTCGAGGACCGCTCCCGCAACACCTGGGAAAATGCCGCACTCACCCACGCCCAGGTGAACCCCGCCCCCGGCGAGACCTGGCTGCTGGTCACCTCGGCCAGCCACATGCCGCGCTCCATGGGCACGTTTCGACGCGCAGGTTGGGACATCACCGCCTGGCCCGTGAACTACTCCACCCGTCCGGGCGGGGCGGGCTGGTTCGACCCGCCCTTTTCCTTCCGCCTGGGCCAGGCCGAATGGGCGGCGCGCGAATATGTGGGCCTGCTGGCCTATTGGCTGCTGGGGCGCACCAGCGCGCTGTTCCCGGCGCCCTGAACAACTCCAGGTGACGGCGGGCAGCCGAGCGTCCATGCTGGCTTCCGCGTCAGGCATGAGGCCGGATTGATGTTCCATCCCTTCGTCACCGACTTCTTCAGCGATTTCGTCACGCTGCTGGTCGTGCTGAACCCGGTGGCGAAGCTGCCCATCTTCCTCGCCCAGACCGCGGCGCTGGACAGCAAGACACGCAACCGCGTGGCGATGTGGGCCATCGTCATCTCCTTCGGCGTGCTGATGTTCTTCCTGGTGGCGGGGCAGTTCCTGTTGCAGGGGCTGGGGGTGGGGCTGACGGCCTTCCGCATGGCGGGCTCGCTGGTCCTGCTGCTCTTCGCCCTGTCCATGATCTTCGACAGCGCGCCCCCGCCGCCGCCGGGCGCCACCGACACGACACCGATGGAACGCGCAATCTTCCCCATCGCCATGCCCGCGCTCGCGGGGCCGGGGACCATGCTGACGGTCGTGGTGCTGACCGACAATGACCGCTTCGACTGGGCCCATCAGGTGGACACCGCCCTCGCCCTGGTCCTGGCGCTGGCGGTCTGCTTCATCGTGATGCGCTTTGCCACGCTGCTGGTGCAGGTGCTGCGCCGCGCCGGCATCAGCATCCTCTCGCGCGTCATGGGCCTGATCCTGGCCGCGCTGGCGGTGGAGGGCATGCTGGCCTCTACACGCAGCTTCATTCACAGCCTGTGAGTTGAGAGGCCTGGGCGGCCAACGAATCGGCTCGCTTTGTGTTCTACTGGTGAAATGTGCCCCGCTCTGCAATTCGACCCAGGCTGCTGATGACGACCAACTTCCTCACGGACTTCATCACCCTGCTGGTCGTGCTGAACCCGCTGGGCAAGCTGCCGATCTTCCTGGCCACGACGGTGGGGCTGGAGCGCGCGGTGCGAAACCGCGTGGCCTTTCACGCCGTGCTGATCTCCTTCGGCATCCTGATGGTCTTCCTTGTGGCGGGACAATTCCTGCTGCAGGCACTGGGCGTGGGGCTGAACACCTTCCGCTTGGCGGGTTCGCTGGTGCTCCTGCTTTTCGCCCTGTCCATGATCTTCGACACGGTGCAGACGCCGCCGCCCACTCAGCCGGACATCACGCCGACCGAGCGCGCGGTGTTTCCGCTGGCCATGCCCGCCATTGCGGGGCCCGGCACGATGCTGACCGTGGTGGTCCTGACGGACAAGGACCGGTTCCTGTTCGCCGAGCAGAGCAGCACGGCGCTCGCCCTCGTGCTGGTGCTGGCGCTGGTCTACCTGGTGATGCGCTTTGCCACGCCGCTTGTGCAGTTCCTGCGGCGGGCGGGCATTTCCATCCTCTCGCGCGTCATGGGGCTGATCCTGGCGGCGGTGGCCATGGAGGGGATGGTCGTCTCCGTCCTCGCCATCCTGAGGCAGCTATAGGTCCAGGATGCGCTCCGGCGCGGCGCGGCCGCGCAGCAGGTCCCATAGGCCGATCATGTTGCCGCGGAAGCGGCCCCAGCGGTCCACCTCGGGCTCCGGCCGGGCGCTGCGGAGCAGGTTGATGAGACAATGCCGCGCCGCCGAGGGAATGGCGTGGTTCCAGGGAAAGCTGCCTTTCCGGGCCAGGTAGATGGGGTTCACCACCTGGCTGTAGCCCAGCCGCACCCCGGGCACGCGCCCCGACTTGGCGCCCAGATGCACCCCCCGCGCCCCGGCCAGGCGAAGGATATTGCCGTGCGGCAACAGCCGGCGCGTGAGGTCAATATCCTCATACCAGGCATAAAGGGGCAGGCGTTCGTCGAAGCGCAGCCCGTGTTCGCGCATGGGGGCGAGGCGCACGGCCATGTTGCAGCCATAGCCGTTGAAATGCGGCTGGACCGCGAGGGCATCCTCAGGCGGCCTGTCGGCGGCCAGGAGGGCCCGGCCCTCCGCGACCGTGAGGCCCGGCCCCTTGGCGCCATCGGCGATGACGGTCCCGGTCGCGACCGCGCAGCCGGGGTGGGCCGTCATCACCCCCTCCAGCACGGCCAGCCATTCCGGCGCGGGCAGGAAGTCGTCGTCGAGATAGAGCAGCAGGTCGCAATCCGGCACCGCGTCCAGGATGCGGTTGCGTTGGCGCGGCAGGCCGCCGGGATTCTGGGCCAGGAACTCCACGCCGGGGAAGCGGGCGGGCAGGTCGGCCACATCCTCGGGCGTCACATGGCAGACCAGCACGCGGTCGGGCGCGCGGGTCTGGCGGTCGAGCTCGGCCAGCACCTCGCCCAGGATGCCTGGGCGGCCGCGGGTGGCGATGCCGATCGCGATCTTCATGGCGCGGGTTCCAGGGGCGCGGGCCAGGGCAGGGGGCTGGCCAGCATGCCCTGGGCGCGGCCAAGCAGGCTGGCCATGTAGTAGCGCGCGTGCAGCCCCCGCCCGCGGGCCAGCGAGACCAGCGCCCCGCCCAGCGGCCGGTAGAGGAAGGCCGCCCGCACCGCCAGCGGCACCGGATGGCGTCGCAGCGCGAAGCCGAGGCCAAGCCCGTAGCGCTGCGCCCGCGCCACCGCCTCTTGTGTCAGGCGCTTGTCGGGGTGGACCACGCGCAGGGCGGGGTCGTAGCGGGCCTCCATGCCCGCGGACAAGGCGCGGCAGACCAGGTCATTGCCCTCGGCGCTGCCGAAGCGGGCGCCGGGGCCCATCCCCTCGTCGAAGCCGCCGAGACGCAGCGCCGCATCGCGCCGGAGCCAAAGGTTGAATTCGATCACGCTGGTCCAGACATTCTCCAGCGTGATCGGCCCCGCCTTGCCGTTCCACCGGCCGGAGCCGAGTCCGCCCTCGGGCGCCGCCGCCGGCCCGGTCAGCGCGGCCAGCGCCGGGGCGGCGTCGAAGGTGGCCCGCACCCGGGCCAACGTGCCGGGCGGCAGCAGGCAGTCATCATCGGGGAAGGCCACGAGATCACCGCGCGCGTGGCGGAGCCCGAGGTTGCGCGCCGCATTGGCATGGGGGCGGGGCGCGCGCAGATGGCGCAGGTTCAGGCGCGGCGTCCATTCGGCCACGAGCGCATCAAGCCGCGCATCCGGGTTCTGGTCCACCAGGATCACCTCGAAGGCGGTGTCCTGCGCGGCGAGGCTGTCGAACAGCGCGCCGATCTCCTCCACCCGCCCCAGAGTGGCCACCACCAGCGAGATCATGCCAGCGCCCCCGCCACGGCCGCGCGCAGCCCCGCGCGGAATTGCGGAATGCCGAAGCGCTCGGCATTGGCGCGGCAGGCATGGGGCGTGAAGCGCGCCTCTTGCGCCACGAAGGCGCGGATGGCGGCGGCGAGGCTTTCCGGCGTCTGCTCCGCGAAGGTGAGGCCGGTGGCATCAGTGACGATGTCGCGCGCGCCGCCGCGGCCGAAGACGATCAGCGGCGCGCCGCAGGCCTGGGCCTCGACCATGCCGATGCCGAAATCCTCCTCGGCGGGGAAGACGAAGGCGCGGGCGGATTGCAGCAGCGCCACCAATTCCGCCTGGGGCACGCGGCCGCGGATCTCGATGTTGGGCGCGCCGCCGGCGGCCTGGCGCACCAGCGGCGCCGAGGGCCCGTCGCCCGCGATGACCAGCTTGAACTCCGGCAGGGTGCGGAAAGCCTCGGCCACCAGCTCGATGCGCTTATAGGCGACCTGCCGCCCGGCCACGACGAAGTGGGGGCGGGAGCCGGTGGCCAGCGGAAAGCCTTCAATGTCCACGGGCGGGTGCAGCACCTCCGCCTCCCGCCGCCAGACCTTGGCGATGCGCCGCTGGATGTAGCTGGAATTGGCGAGGATCAGGTCCGGGCGGGCCGCGCTCGCCTGGTCCCACATCCGCATCCGGTGCAGCAGCCAGCGCGTGTAGACGGATTTCACCCCGCGCGTCAGGCCCGACTGTTCCAGATATTGCCCCTGCAAATCCCAGGCATAGCGCATGGGCGAATGCACATAGCTGACATGGGTGGTGCCCGGCCCCGTGATCACGCCCTTGGCGACGGCGTGGGAGGAGGACAGCACCAGGTCATAGCCACGCAGATCGAACTGCTCGACGGCCAGCGGCATGAGCTGGAGGTAGTTGCGGAAGCGCTTGCGCGCCATGGGCAGGCGCTGGAGGAAGCTGGTGCGCGGCACCTTGCCTTGCAGGAAGCCGCGTTCGCCCTCGGGCAGGAAATCCACCAGGGCGAAGAGGTCGGCCTCGGGATAGCAGGCGATCATCTGCTCCAGCACGCGCTCGCTGCCGGCGTAGTTGTCCAGCCATTCGTGGATGATGGCGGTCTTCATGTGGTGATGAACCCCAGCAGCCGACGCGCGGCCGCCTCCCAGGAGAAATGCGCGGCGCGGGCGCGCCCGGCGGCGATGAGGGCCTGGCGCCGCGCGGCGTCGGTGGCGAGGGTGGCGATGGCGTCGCCCAAAGCGTCCGGCGCTTCCGGGTCGAACCAGAGGGCGGCCTCGCCGCAGACCTCGGGCACGGCGCCCGCGCGGGCGGCGATGACGGGGCAGCCGCACCACATGGCCTCCAGCGGCGGCAGGCCGAAGCCCTCGTAGCGCGAGGGGAAGAGCAGGGTCAGCGCGTTCTCATACAGCGCGCGCAACTCGGCGTCGGAGACGCGGCCCAGGGCGCGGACCTCGCCGCCGCCCTCGGCCTCGCCCGTGCGGAAGACGGCGGCGTCCTTGGCGCCGGCTACGGCCAGGACGAGCCCCTGCGCCGCCATGGCGCGGCGCACGATACCCAGATTCTTGTGCGCGGCCCCCGTGCCGATGACGAGCGCGTAGCGGCCTGGCTCCAGCCCATGCCGCGCCAGCACGCCTGGGTCGGCGGTCTCGCGCAGGATGTGCTCGCCGCCCTCCAGCGTGACGCCGATGCCCGCTTGGGGAATGCCCAGCGCCGCCGCGATCCGCCCCGCCGAGAATTCCGAGACGCTGAGGATGCGCGCCCCGCGCCGCGCCAGCCCGCGCTGCATGACGCGATACCAGAGGCGGAACTTCCACCCGTAGCTCTCCGGCGTGTCGAAGACGCCGGCGTCATGGATCACGACGGCCTGCCGTCGCCCGGCCAGCAGCGGCCCGGTATTGCCCAGGTTCAGCAGCAGGCCCTGCGCGGCGCGGGGCAGATCCCATTGTTCCCAGGCCTGGCCGCCGCGCCCACCCACCACGCGGGGGGCCAGGTGCGGGAAGGCCTCCATCCCCACGGCACCTGGCGGGGCCAGCAGCGTCATCGGCGGGGCCTCGCCCCGCGCGGCCAAGGCATCCAGCGCCAGCGTGATCTCGCGCGCATAGCGCTGCACGCCGGTCAGGCCCTGGGTGAGGAAACGTCCGTTCAGCGTGATCATGGGCGGAGCACCTGTCGCACTGCCCAGGGGCGGCGCAGAAGGGGGGCGAGGGCGCGGCGTTCCTCGGCCGGCAGGCGCGCGACGGCCAGCGCCAGCGCCAGCGCGAAGCCCAATCCCGCCACCAGGGCGGACCACATTCCCTCGGGCGCCAGCGCCGTGGCGGCCAGCGCGACCGCGGCCGCCACCAGGGCCGGCAGCAGCGCGCGGGGTGCCTCGGCGGCGGCCGGGTAGAGCCGGGCCGCGAAGAACAGCTTGCCCCCCGCATCGGCCGCGGCGCGCAACGCCCAGGCCAGCGCCGCGCCCTGGATGCCGAAGGCCAGCAGCAGCGCGGCGGAGAGCGGCAGGAAGACCACGATCTGCGCCAGCATGAACTTGGCGGTCACATCGGGGCGCCCGATCGCATCCAGCAGCGCCCCGGGGGCGTAGGCGAGGCAGGAGAAGAAGATGCCGCCCGCCAGGATACGCAGCACCATGGCACTCTCCGCCGCGAAGCCCGCGCCGAGCCAGAGCCGCAGCGCCGTCTCGGCGAAGCCGGCCAGGATCAGGCAGGGCGGCAGGGTCAGCAGCATGATCATCAGCGCGCCGCGCCGCAGCAGGCCGGCCGTGGCCTCCGGCAGCAAGCGGAAGGCCGAGGCCATGGCCGGCAACAGCGCCTGCGCCACCGCCACGGGAATGATCCACATGCGCAGCACGAGGTCCAGCGGCGTCGCGTAATAGGCCACCGCCGCCAGCGTCAGCACCGCGCCCACCAGGAAGCGGTCGGCATAGATCAGCGCCTGGTTCATCATGGAGGAGGCTGTCATCCACCCCCCGATCCGCAGCAGCGGAAGCACCAGCAAGGGCGATCCCAGCCGCAGCGGTGGCAGCAGCCCCCGGCACAGCCAGGCATAGGACAGGGTATTGGCCAGCCGGCAGGCCACCAGCGCCAGCATGACGCCGACCAGGCTCTGCCACACCATCAGCACCAGCACCGGCCCCAGGTAATACATTGCCGCCACGGGAATGGTGACGAGGTTGGCCGCCCGGAAGCGCTGGTGCGCCGCCAGCACGCCCCAGAGCGCCGCATTCACCACCACCAGCGGCGCGGCCACCGCCAGAATACGAAAGGCGGCCAGCGCCTCGGCCTGGAGGGATTCGGGCACGTTCAGTGCGGAGCCCATCAGCCAGGGCAAAGCGGCCCAGAGGGCGGCGGCCCCCAGCGCCGCGAAACCCGCCAGCGCCGCCATGGCGGTGCCGACCAGCCGGCCCGTCTCGGCCTCGGCATGGGGCGTCTCGGCCGTCATGCGTTCGGAAAGCGCCCGGGTCAGGGCCGGGCCCACGCCCAGGTCGAAGATGCCGAAGACGCCGACCAGCGCGAGGGCCAGGGTGAAGAGGCCCCAGCGTTCCAGCCCCATCTGGCCCACCAGCACGGGCGTGAGCACCAGGGCCAGCAGAAGGGGAAGGCCGCGGCCCAGCCCGTTCCAGACCATGCCGGACAAGAGCCGGCCTGCCCCGGCGCGGTCGCGCGCGGTGTCACTCATCACACTGAAACCCGGAGGTGGCGGGGTGAAGCTTAGCTCAGCAGGCGCCGCGGCGCGACAGCACGGCGAGCGGGGTCCGCAGCAGGATGCGGATGTCGTTCCACAGTGAGGGGCTGGCCACATAGGCCACGTCCAGCGCCACGCGCTGGGCGTAGCTGGTGTCCGACCGGCCCGAGACCTGCCACAGGCCGGTGATGCCGGGGCGCACGCTGATATAGTGCGCGGCGGCCGCGCCGTAGAACTGGTCCAGCTCCGACTGGATGACGGGGCGGGGGCCCACCAGGCTCATCTCGCCGCGCAGCACATTGATCAGCTGGGGCAGCTCGTCGAGCGAGGTGGCGCGGAGAAAGCGGCCGACGGCCGTCACGCGCGGGTCCTGGCGCAGCTTTCGGGTGGCCTCCCATTCGGCGCGTGCCTCCGCGTCGCTGGCCAGCAGGGCGTCGAGCCGCGCCTGGCTGTCCACCACCATGGAGCGGAACTTGAGGCAGCCAAAACCCTCGCCACCCCGGCCCACGCGGCGGTGGGCATAGAAGGCGGGGCCACCATCGCCGCGCACCAGCCAGGCCAGCACGAGCATGAGGGGGGCGAGCAGCAGCAGCAGCACCCCCGCGCCCAGGACGTCGAGGGCGCGCTTCAGGAAGGGGCGCGCCCCGCTGCGCCAAGCGGCATGCGGGGGGGCCAGCACCATGGAGGGTGCGGCATAGCCGGCGCCCATCACGCTCTCGCGCGAGGCGGGGTCGCGTTGCAGGGACGAGAATGCGTCCAGGCCGGGCATATCGAACCTTCCGTAACTGGGCCGGGGGTGGCCCGTCAGGGTTGCCGTGGCGGTGGAAGGGACCGTCCCTTCCTGACCACGCTGCCGTTATCCGGTTGATCGCAGGCGGCTTTTGGACCCGCCCAAGGCAATATTGTGGCGCGCTCGAAATCCATGCCCGGGGCGGCAAAGAAGCCCAGGAGGCTTCCGGATCAGTCCATCGCGGATTGATAATTCACAGCAGCAGCATCCCCGAATTCACTGATTGGAAAGGGTTCGCAGGTGTGCTTCGAGGTGGCGCTCGGCGGACGTTCGGCCGCGCGCGACATGGCTGATCTGTCCCAGGTGAAGGTCAACCATGCGGCACGGAGTTGCGCCTGGCGAAAATCTGAAATTGCAAGCGCGACATCGGGACGCAATCAAGGCAGCGCCGCCACAATTGCGGCGCGCCGTCTCAGCCCGCCTGCTGTCCCGCGAGGGGGCGCTCCGTCGGCACCATGCCGGAGCGCAGATGGCGCTCCACGATGTAGAGGGGCCGGCGTTTCGTCTCGTTGAAGATGCGGCCGAGATATTCGCCGATGATGCCCAGCATCATCATCTGCACGCCGCCCATGAACAGCACCACGGCCATCAGGCTCGGATAGCCCGCCACCTCATTGCCGAAGACCAGCGTGCGGACCAGGAGCTGCACGATGTAGAGCCCCGCCAGCACCGCCACCGCCAGCCCCACATAGGAGGCGAGCTTCAGCGGCCCCAGGGTGAAGCTGGTGATGCCCTCCAGCGAAAGGTTCCACAGCTTCCACCAGTTCCACTTGGTGGTGCCCGCGGCGCGGGGCGCGCGCGCATAGGGCACGGCCACGGCCGGGAAGCCCACCCAGGCGAAGAGGCCCTTCATGAAGCGGTGCTGCTCCCGCAGTTGCAGCAGCGCATCCAGCGCGCGGCGGGACATGAAGCGGAAATCGCCGGTGTCGGGGGGCAGGGCCACGCGGCCGCCGACCCGCTGCATCAGCCGGTAGAAGCCGGCGGCGGTGGTCCGCTTCAGCCAGCCCTCGCCGTGGCGGGCGCTGCGCTGGGCATAGGCCACGTCGAAGCCGCGGCGCCAGGCGGCCAGCAATTCGGGGATGACCTCGGGCGGGTCCTGGAGGTCGGCGTCGATCACGACCACGCCCTCGCTGCCGCGCGCGTGGTCGAGGCCCGCCGTCAGCGCGATCTCCTTGCCGAAATTGCGCGAGAGGTTGACCACGGCCACGCGCGGATCGGTCGCGGCCAGGTCCAGCATCAGCCCGAGCGTGGCATCGCGCGAGCCGTCATTCACATAGACCACCTCCCAGGGCAGGTCCTGGGCGGACAACACGGCGCCGAGGCGGCGGTGGAATTCGGGCAGCACCTCCTGCTCATTGTAGCAGGGCACCACCACGGACAGCGCCGGGCGCGGGGGGTCCAGGGGCAGGGCATCGGGCATGATGCGGAGGCTGGTCCGCCTTCATGGTTTTTCCGCGGCAGAAATCATCCCTTCTGGTCCGCGCGGGCCAGCCAATGCGCCGCGATATCCCGCCGCCGCGCCACCCAGATGCCGGGGGTTCGTGCCACATGGGCCAGCACCGCCTCCAGCCCCGCCATGCGCCCGGGCCGGCCGATGATGCGCAGATGCAGGCCGATGGAGAGCATCTTGGGCGCCCGCGCGCCCTCCGCCAGCAGCCAGTCCACGGCGCCGATGCAGTACCGTGAAAAATCCTCGGCCTGGACGAAGCCGCCGCCGGGCGAGAAGCGCATGTCATTCGTGTCGAAGGCATAGGGCAGGATGACATGGCCTGGCGCGTGAAGGCGCGGCAGGTCGTCGTCATAGGCGTCGCTGTCGTAGAGGAAGCCCCCTTCCTCCCGCAGCAGCCGCCGCGTGTTGGGCGAGGAGGCCGAGCGCGTGTGCCAGCCCACCGGCCGTTCCCCGGTCGCGTCACGGATGGCGGCAACGGTGGCGGCGATGACCTCGCGCTCGGTCGCCTCGTCCATGTTGGCGTGGCTTTCCCAGCGCCAGCCATGGGCGCTGATCTCGTGGCCGGCGGCGTGCGGGGCGGCGGCCAGATGCGGGTTGGCGGCAATGGCGCGGCCGCAGGAAGAGAAGGTGGCCTTCACCCCATGCCGGTCGAAGGCATCCAGGATTCGCCAGATGCCGGCCCGCGCGCCATAGGCGTAGTGGGTCTCCATGCAGGGGTCGGGCACGCCCACCACCTCCTCGCGGATTTCGTGCACGCTTTCATTGCGCGCATCGCCGCTGGCGAGGCTGAGCTCCGCCCCTTCCTCCACATTCACCACGAAGGAGAGCGCCAGGCGCGCGCCGCCCGGCCATCGCGGGTCGGGCGGCTGGTTCGCATGGCCGACAAGATCACGGCTTGTCGGGGGCATTCCGCCGGGCAGGGGCATGGGACATCCTTCGCAGGGGCAGAAGACGGGTTTAGGTTCGCGCAAAGTTCAGGAGAAGTCCCATGCTCACCGCCCAGGCCCAAGGCGTCTGCGTCATTTGCCCCACGCCCTTCCTGCCCGATGGCACGCTGGATGAACGCAGCGCCGCCAGCATGACCGAGGCCTATGTGGCCGCCGGCGCCACGGGCCTCACCATCCTGGGCATCATGGGCGAGGCGCCCAAGCTGGATGCCGAGGAATCGCTGCGCCTGGTGCGCATCGTGCTGAAGCATGCGGCGGGCCTGCCGGTCATCGTGGGCGTCTCGGCGCCGGGCTATGCGCCCATGCGCGCGCTGGCGCGCGGCTCCATGGACGCAGGCGCGGCCGGCGTCATGATCGCGCCCCCCATGGGTCTGCGCGGGGATGAGGCCATCATCTCCTGGATGCAGGGCGCCTCGGAGGCCGTCGCACCCGCGCCCTGGTGCCTGCAGGATTTTCCTCAATTGACCAACGTGACCATGACGGCGCGGATGATCGCCACCCTGGCCAAGGCCGATCCGCGCCTCGTCATGCTCAAGGCCGAGGACTGGCCGGGCCTCGACAAGATCAGCGCCCTCGTTTCCATGATGAAGGCGGGCGAGATGCCCCGCATCGCCATCTATGGCGGCAATGGCGGGCAATACCTCCCCGAGGAGACGCTGCGCGGCGCCGACGGCATGATGACGGGCTACGCCTTCCCCGAGATGCTGGTGCGCGTGCGCAACCTGCTGCTGGACGGCAAGCGCGACGAGGCGATGGACGCCTTCGAGGCGCACCTGCCGCTGATCCGCACCGAATTGCAGCCGGGCCTCGGCCTCGCCGTGCGGAAATACATCCTGGCGCGGCGCGGCATCATCGCGCACCCGACCCTGCGCGCGCCGGGGCCGAAGCTGTCCGACGCCACGCGGGCGGAGGTGGACTACCAGCTGGCCCGCCTGGCGCGGCGCGACCCCACCGCGCTGAAGCTCGCCGCCGAATGAGCGAGCTGGCCGGCCGTATCGCGCTGGTCACGGGCGCGCAGCAGGGCATCGGCGCCGCCATTGCCCGCGCGCTCGCCGCGGCGGGGGCGGATGTGGCGGTGAACTGGCTGGATGCCGAGCCGGTGGACCTCGCCACCGAAATCCGGGCCATGGGGCGGCGCTGCGCGTTGCTGCAGGGCAGCGTGGCGACCGTGCCGGAGGTGCGGGCATTGCACGCCGCGGCCGTGGAAGCGCTGGGCGTGCCGGACATCCTGGTGAACAATGCCGGCATCTTCCCCCGCTGCGACTTCCTGGCCATGGAGGAAGCCGAGTGGGACGCCGTGCTGGGCATCAACCTCAAGGCCGGCGCCTTCCTGACCCAGGCCTTCGCCCGCGCGCTGGCGGGGCGGCCGGGTTCGGTGATCAACTTGTCCTCCTCGGCCGTGCGGGGTGATCCGCGCGGGGTGCACTACACCGCCAGCAAGAACGGCGTGGTGGGGCTGACGCGCGCCACGGCCCTGGCGCTGGCGCCCGCCATCCGGGTCAACGCCATCGCGCCCGGCCTGACCGACACCGCCCAGCCGCGCTTCGGCATGACGGAGGAGGAGATCGCCGCCCGTAGCACCACCTTCCCCGTGGGCCGCATTGGCCGCCCGGAGGAGATCGCGGAGCTGGCGGTCTTCCTGGCTGGCCCGAAGGCGGGTTTCATCACGGGGCAGGTCTATCACATCAACGGGGGCATGTACCTCGCATGAGCCGTTTTGCCGGGGTCTTCCCGTACCTGGTCTCACCCATCGGCCCCGATGGCGCGGTGCTGGAGGCCCCGCTGCGCGACCTGGTCGAGCATCTGATCGGTGCCGGCGTGCATGGGCTGACGCCGCTCGGCTCCACGGGCGAGTTTGCCTATCTCAGCCACGCCCAGAGGCACGAGATCGTCCGCATCGTGGTGGAACAGGCGCGCGGCCGGGTGCCGGTGGTGGCAGGGGTTGCGGCCACCACCACGGCCGATGCGATGGCCCAGGCGCGCGACTACGAAAGGCTGGGCGCGGACGGCATCCTGGGCGTGATGGAGGCCTATTTCCCCGTCCCCGAAGCGGGCGTGGTCAGCTATTTCACCGCGCTGGCGGATGCGACCGGGCTGCCCCTCGTTCTCTACACCAACCCGAATTTCCAGCGCAGCGACCTCTCCCTGCCGGCCATCACGAAGCTGTCCCACCACCCGCGCATCGTGGCCATCAAGGATGCCAGCACGAACACCGGTCGGCTGCTGTCCATCATGAATGCGGTGGAGGGGCGGATGGATGTGTTCAGCGCCTCCGCCCACATCCCGGCCGCCGTCATGCTCATCGGCGGCGTGGGCTGGATGGCCGGCCCCGCCTGCGTGATCCCGCGCGAGAGCGTGCGGCTCTACGATCTCTGCCGCGCCGGCAACTGGGCCGAGGCGCTGCCGCTGCAACGCCGCCTCTGGCGCTTCAACGAGCTGTTCGCCCAATACGCCCTGGCCGCCTGCATCAAGGGCGCGTTGCAAATCCAGGGCTTCGCGGTGGGCGACCCGCTGCCGCCCCAGGCGCCGCTGAGCGAGACGGGCCGCGCCGCCGTGGCCGAGGCGCTGTCTTCCCTCGGAGCGGGCCTTGGCTGACGAGGATGATGAGGAGGAAGGCCCACCCGGTCTTCCCCCCGGCACCCCCTTCTACATGACGCCCGCCGGCCATGCGGCGCTGACGCGCGAACTGCATGAGCTGTGGCATGGCGAACGGCCCAAGGTGGTGGAAGTGGTCTCGTGGGCCGCGGGCCTCGGCGACCGCAGCGAGAACGCCGACTACCAGTACGGCAAGCGCCGCCTGCGACAGATTGACAGCCGCGTGCGCTTCCTCCGCCGCCGGCTGGAGCGTGCGGAGGTGGTGGATGCCGCGAAACAGACCCGGCGCGACAAGATCTTCTTCGGCGCCACCGTCACCTATGCCCGGATGGACGACAGCGAAGTGACCATCACCATCGTGGGCATGGAGGAGGCGGACGCGACGCAGGGCCGCATCTCCTGGGTTTCGCCCGTGGCGCGGGCATTGCTGGGCAAGACCGTCGGCGATGTCGTGAAGCTGCGGACCCCTGCCGGCCTTGAGGAGATCGAGGTGGTCACCATCACTTACCCGCCCGCGCCATGAGCAAGGCGCTCGTCATCGCCATCCTGGGCACCACCCAGACGCTCGCCTGGGCCGGCAGCTACTACATCCCGGCCATCCTGGCGGGGCGGATGGCGGATGAGCTGGGGGTGAACGCCTCCACCATCTTCGTCGCCTTCTCCTGCGCCCTGCTGCTGACGGCCTTCCTGGGGCCGCGCGTGGGCCGGGCCATTGACCAGCATGGCGGGCGCGCGGTGCTGATCGCCTCCAACCTGGTGCTGGCCACGGGGCTGGCAGTGCTGGCCATGGCGCAAGGGCCGGTGGTGATGTTCCTGGGCTTCGCCGTGCTGGGCATCGGCATGGCGATGGGCCTGTACGACGCGGGCTTTGCCGCGTTGGCGCGCATCTATGGGCGTGACGCGCGCGGCGCCATCACGGGCATCACCCTGATCGCGGGCTTCGCCAGCACGGTGGGCTGGCCCGTCACGGCCTGGATGCAGGCGGAGTTCGGCTGGCGCGGCGCCTGCGCGGGCTGGGCGCTGGTGATGCTGCTGCTCGCCCTGCCGCTCAACGCGCTGCTGCCGCGCGGGACGGTGCGGGCCCCCGAGGCGCAGCCCGCGCCACCCCCCGACGCTGAGACGGCGCGCCGCACCCGCCGCGCGGCGTGGCTCATGGCCTTCATCTTCGTCTCGGGCGGGTTCTCGGCCTCGGCACTGGCGGCGCATCTGCCGGGGCTGCTGGTGGCTGCCGGCGCCACGCCCGCGGCCGCGATCGCCGCCGGCGCGCTGATGGGGCCGGCCCAGGTGGCCGCGCGGGTCTTCGAATTCACCCTGCTGCGGCGGGCCCACCCGCTGCTGTCAGCACGGATCGCGCTGACCACCCACCCCTTGGGCGCGGTGCTGCTGCTGATCTTCGGCGGGCCGCTGGCCGCGCCCTTCGTGCTGCTGCACGGGGCGGGGAACGGCATCCAGACCATCGTGCGCGGCACCCTGCCGCTCGCGATCTTCGGGGCGGCGGGGTATGGCGCGCGGCAGGGGCTGGTGGTGGCGCCGGCCCGCTTCATGGGGGCGCTGGCGCCGGCCCTGTTCGGCTTCGTGGTGGAGGGCTACGGCGCCCACGCGCTCTGGCTGACCATCGCGCTGTCGGTGATGGCGTTCATTGCGCTGTTCTTCCTTCACGTCGCGCCAGAATCGAAAGAAGTGCGGCGTTGAATTCCTCCGCCGCCTCATAGGCCACCCAATGGCCGGCGGCGGGGATGACGGCCTCCAGCATCGAGGGGTCGCGCGCGCGGATCACGTCCAGCCGCGCGGCCACGTTCGGGAAGGCCACGGCGTCGAATTCGCCCCAGATGCCGTTGAGCGGCGCGGTCACGCGCTCCAGCGCATCCTTCAGCGACGTGCCGGAGGCGAAGCCCCGGCTGCGGAGCCGCGCATGGTTGGTGTGCCAGTCCTGGATGGCCAGCGCCGTGGCATCAATCTTCGCCGGGTCGTGGAACATGAGGCGCTTCAGATTCTCGCGGTTGGCCTCGACCCGGGCCGCGCCCTGCTTGTCGCGCACCTTCAGCAATTCCAGCGGCGGGCGTGCGAGGCCCAGCGAGGCCGCGCCCACCAGCGTCAGCGTGCGGACATGCTCCCCCTCCAGCGCCGCCAACTGCCCACTGACATTGGCGCCGAAGGAGAAGCCCGTCAGGTGGTAGCGCCGCTCAGGCCCCAGCAATTGCACGAGACCGTCGCGCAGCGGCAGCGCGGCCGATTGCGGCGTGGCCTCGCCGGGGGGCATGGCGCTCTCGCCCAGGCCCGGGATGTCGGCCGCCAGCACGCGGTAATGGCGCGAGAGCGGCCCCACATTGCGCGCCCAATGCCGCCAGCTGCCCGAGCCGCCATGCAGCAGCACCAGCGGCTGGCCCTCGCCCCAGCTGCGCCAGACCACATGGCCATCGCCGCAGCGGGTCTCGTGGCGGGTGGCGGCGTGGTCGAGTTCGATGATGTCGGGCGTCATGCGGGGGTACTCCGTCCGCGCCGCGCCTCGACGCGCGCGATCCAGCTGGTGGAGAGGAAGATCACGGCGGCACCGGCCAGGGTGGTCGTGGTCGGGATTTCCGAGAAGGCCAGGTAGCCGAGGCAGGCGGCCCAGATCAGGTCCAGGAACTTCACTGGTTGGGCCGCCGAGATGTCGGCGATGCGATAGGCCATGGTCAGCATCCAATGCCCTAGGCTGCCCAGCGCCCCACAGAGCAGCACGATGCCCCATTGCGCCAGGCTCGGCCATTCCCAGAGCCAGACCGCTACGGGCAGGGTGAAGACCGCGACCGTCAGCGACTGCCAGGCGACGATCACCTGCGGCGTGTCATGCCGCGTCAGCGCCTTGGCGATGAGGAAGGAGGCCGCGAACAGGGGGGCGGAGGCCAGCATCAGCAGCGCATGGTGCCCGCCCGTGCCGGTGAAGCTGGGTGCGACCACCACCAGCACGCCCAGGAAGCCCAGCAGGGCCGCGGCCCAGCGCTGCCAGAACATGCGCTCCTTCAGAAACAGCACCGCCCCCAGCATGATGAAGATGGGCCCGGTGAAGCCGATGGCCGTCAGCGTCGCGAAAGGAATATGCGGCAGGGCCGAGAACCAGAAGAACAGCGCTGCCGTATGCGCCACCCCCCGCCAGAGCTGCCCGCCCAGGGCCCGCGGCACATAGGCGGCGATACCCGCCTGGATGATCCAGGGGATCATGACCACCAGCCCCGCCCCATAGCGCAGGAACTGGACCTGGAAGGGGGGAAGCTCGCTCGCCAGCACGCGCAGGTTCAGGTTCAGCAGGGCGAAGGTGAAGCCCGCCCCCGCCGCAAGGATCATGCCGTTCAGGGTGGGCGTCATGCGGGAAGGGGCGGCGAAACCATGGGATTGAGCGTGGCGCGACGGGCGGCCTTGCGGAAGCCCCCGTGGTGCCTACCATCTGTGTGACCCTTGCATGGATGACAGCGATGCCGGACACCAACCTGCCCTTCGACCCGACGCGCCTGAAATTCGGCATCGGCCAGCCCGTGCCGCGGCAGGAGGACCCGAAGCTGCTGCAGGGGCAGGGGCGCTACACGGATGACGTGGCGCTGCCCGGCCAGCTTCATGCCTGGGTGTTCCGCAGCCCCTATGCCCATGCGAAGGTGCTCTCGCTGGATGTGAGCGCGGCCCGTGAGGCGCCGGGCGTGCAGGCCGTGATCACGGCGGCCGACCTCGAGGGATATGGCGCCATGGTCTGCGCCATGCCGCTGAAGAACGCC
This sequence comes from Roseococcus microcysteis, assembly GCF_014764365.1. Lineage (NCBI taxonomy): Bacteria > Pseudomonadati > Pseudomonadota > Alphaproteobacteria > Acetobacterales > Roseomonadaceae > Roseococcus > Roseococcus microcysteis. The sequence goes on along the minus strand of NZ_CP061718.1, from coordinate 840,293 downwards.
GATGGCAGCGCGCTGCGCACCACCCACCGTCCAGCCCTGGCCAGCGACCGGCTGCGCTTCGTGGGCGACCCCATTGCCGTGGTGGTGGCCGAGACGCGCGCCCAGGCGCGCGATGCGGCCGAACTCATCATGCTGGACGTGGACATGCTGCCGGCGGTGACCGAGGCCTCCGCCGCCGCCGCGCCGGACGCCCCGCTGCTCTATGACGACATCCCCGGCAATTGCGTGCTGGACTTCGCCTTCGGCGACGCCGCCCAGGTGGCCGAGGCCTTCGCCGCCGCGGCGCATGTCCAGAAGCTCTCCATCCGCAACAGCCGCGTCGTGGTGGCGGCGATGGAGCCGCGCAGCGCCATCGGCGAATATGACGCCGCCGAGGGCCGCTTCATCCTGCATGTGGGCTGCCAGGGCGTCTTCGGCCTGCGGAACCAGCTGGCCGATGACATCCTGAAGATGCCGCGCGAGAAGGTGCGCGTGCTGACCGGCAATGTGGGCGGCAGCTTCGGCATGAAGGCCAATGCCTATCCGGAATACCTGCCGCTGCTGCACGCGGCGAAGCAATTGGGCCGCCCGGTGAAGTGGACCGATGACCGCAGCGGCGCCTTCCAGTCCGACCAGCACGGGCGCGACCACGAGGTGGTGGCGGAACTGGCGCTGGACAGTGAAGGAAAATTCCTGGCCGTGCGGCTGACCAGCTACGCGAATATGGGCGCCTACCTGTCCACCGTGGCCCCGCTGATGGGCACGGGCAATTTCGTGAAGAACGTGCAGTCCAACTACACCATGCCGCTGATCGAGGTGCGGACGAAGAGCTTGCTGACCAACACCACCCCCGTCTCGGCCTATCGCGGCGCGGGGCGGCCCGAGGGCAACTACTTCATGGAGCGGCTGATCGAGGAAGCCGCCCGCGAAATGGGCAAGGACCCCGTCGCGATCCGCCGCCTGAACCACATCAGGCCTGACCAGTTCCCCTACGCCGCCCCCACGGGCAGCGTCTATGACGGGGGCGAGTTCTCCGCGATCCTGGAGGACGCGCTGCGCGCCGCAGACTTCGCCAATTTCGAATCCCGCCGCGCGGAATCCAAGGCGCGCGGCATGCTGCGCGGCATCGGCGTGGGCAATTTCCTGGAATGCACCGCGCCGCCCATGAAGGAGCAGGGCGGCATCCGCTTCGAGAAGGATGGCACCGTCACCATCATCACCGGCACGCTGGACTATGGGCAGGGCCATTGGTCGGCCTTCGCCCAGGTGCTGCACCAGAAGCTGGGCGTGCCCTTCGAGGCCATCCGCCTCAAGCAGGGCGACAGCGATGAGCTGGTGGCGGGCGGCGGCACGGGTGGCTCGAAGTCGCTGATGGCTTCGGGGGCCGCGATCGTGGAGGCCTCGGCGCTGGTGGTGGAGAAGGGCAAGCTCGCCGCCGCGCATGTGCTGGAGACGGCACCGGCCGATATCGAATTCGAATGGGGCCGCTTCGTCGTGGCCGGCACCGACCGCGCCATCGGCATCATGGAACTGGCGGAGAAACTGCGCGAAAGCCACAGCCTGCCGAGCGAGGTGCCCTCCAGCCTCGACGTGACGCATGTCTTCGACCAGGCGCCCCAGGCCTACCCGAACGGCTGCCATGTCTGCGAGCTGGAGGTGGACCCCGACACGGGCCACGTCACCTTCCTGAACTATGTGGCGGTGAACGACTTCGGCGTCATCGTGAACCCGCTGCTGGTGGCGGGCCAGGCGCATGGCGGCATCGTCCAGGGTATCGGCCAGGCGCTGCATGAGCGGGTGGCCTATAGTGAGGAAGGCCAGCTTCTCTCGGCCAGCTTCATGGATTACGGCCTGCCGCGCGCGGAGGATTTGCCGGACTTCCAGCTGTCCTCGCGCGAGGTGCCTTGCACCACGAACCCGCTCGGCGCCAAGGGCTGCGGCGAGGCGGGCTGCGCCGGCAGCCTGCCGGCCGTGATGAACGCGCTGGTGGAGGCGCTGCGGCCCGTGGGGGTGAACCACCTGGACATGCCCGCCACGCCGGAGGTGATCTGGCGGGCCATCCACAAGGTGTAGCCGCGCGGCCGATTCAAGCCCCTGGATCCACGAGGGGCATCAGCCCAGGAAACGCCGCGCGAGTTCCGCATAGTCGGCCTCGCGCATCGCCGCCTCGCGCAGCGCCTTGGGGGCTGTCCCGCCCACCTGGGCGGGCGGTGTGCCCTCGCGCAAGGCCTTCAGGGTCGCGTGGATGGCCTGGATGGCCGCCTGGAAGGGCAGGTGCCCCTGCAAGGCGATCCGCACACCGCGGCTGGCCAGATAGGCGCGGTCGCTGATCTCGTCGGACAGCGTGCCCAGAACCAGCGGCAGCTTCGCCTCGGCGGCCAGCGCGTCCAGCTCCGCGCGCTTCGTCACGCCGGTCAGGAAGATGCCATCCGTGCCGGTGTGGTTGTAGGCACGCACCCGCGCCAGCGCATCTTCCAGCCCCGTGATGGAGACGGCCCCCGTCCGCGCGAAGATGATGAGCGAGGCATCGTCGCGCGCCGCCACCGCCGCGCGCATCTTGGCCACGCCCTCGTCGAGCGGAATCAGCACGGGCTTCTCCGTGCCGAAGGGGCGGGGCAGGGCGGTGTCCTCGATGGAGAGCGCGGCGACTCCCGCCACCTCCAGCTCCTCCACCGTGCGCATGACGTTCAGCGCGTTGCCGTAGCCATGGTCCGCATCCACCACCAGCGGCAGGCGGGAGGCCGCGCGGTTGATGCGCCGCGCCTGTTCCGCGAATTCGGTCAGCGTCAGCAGGATGATGTCGGGGGCGCCCAGCACGGCCAGGCTGCCCGTGCTGCCGGCGAACATGCCGAGTTCATAGCCCAGATCCTCGGCGATCCGCGCCGCCACCGGCTCATGCACCGAGGCGGGGTGGATGCAGTCATGCCCCTCCAGCACAGCCCTCGCCGCCGCGCGCCGCTCACTCCACCGCATTGCATGTCTCCTGACCTTGTCCGGTCATCTTGCCCCGCCTAGCGTCATCCTGAAACGGGAGGTGCTCCATGAGCGAGAGGCTGAATTCCAACGAGTTGGATGGCGGCAAATATCTGGTCCTGCATGAGTTCGTGAAGGCGGCGAAGCAGAAGCTGAACGCGAACATCTGGGACTACCTGATCGGCGGCACCGAGACCGAGACGACGCTGGCCCGCAACCGCATGGCCATCGACACGGTCGCGCTGCGGCCGCGCGTGCTGAACGACGTCTCGCGCGTGGACACGGGGGTGGATTTCTTCGGCCACCGGATTCGCCTGCCGGTCTTCCTCGCCCCCGTGGGGTCGCTGGAAAGCTTCGAACCCGGCGGCGGCGCCAGCGTGGCGAAGGGCGCCGGCGATTACGGCGTGCCCTACATGCTCAGCAGCGTGAGCAAGCCCGGCATGGAGGAGACGGCCGCCGCCGGGCGCGGCCCGCGCGTCTTCCAGCTCTATGTCCGTGGCGGCGACGACTTCGTGGATGACCATGCCAAGCGTGCCATCGCCGCCGGCTATGACGCCTTCTGCATGACGGTGGACACCGCCCATTACAGCCGCCGCGAACGCGACATGGCCAAGCGCTTCGTCAAGACCTGGCGCGCGGCCAACACCGGCATGGACCACCAGGCGGCGCTGTCCTGGCGCGAGGTCGCGCGCTTCAAGGAGAAGCACAAGATCCCCCTGATCCTGAAGGGCATCGGCACCGGCGAGGACGCCGCCATCGCCTGCGAGCATGGGGTGGACGTGATCTACGTCTCCAACCATGGCGGGCGGCAGCTGGATGGCGGGCGTGGTTCGCTCGACGTGCTGCCCGAGGTGGTGGAGGCCGTGGCCGGCCGCGCCAAGATCATGGTGGATGGCAGCTTCAGCCGCGGCACCGACCTGGTGAAGGCCGTGGCGCTGGGAGCGGATTGGGTGGGGCTGGGGCGCCTCTACCTCTACGGGCTGGCCGCGGAGGGCGCCTCGGGTGTCAGCCGCGTGCTGGAAATCCTGGAGGACGAGACGACCAAGGCGCTCGGCCTGACGGGCGTGAACAGCTTCGGCGAGTTGACGCGCAAGCATGTGCACATCGGCGCGCCGCCGGTGGTGTTCCCGAATGTCCACAGCGCCTTCCCGCTGCTGCGCGAAGGATACTGAAACCTTGCTGCGCGGCTGATCACGCGGCCCCGGTGAAACCCACCGGGGCCGATCAGACGCGATGGCTTCAGCCGTTCAGCTTCATCAGCCCGTCCACGGCCACGCAGCCATCCGGGCGGCAGACCAGCGGGTTGATCTCGGCCTCCTCCAGCCGATCTCCGGCGGCGGCGGCGAAGGCCGAGAAGCGGGCGATGGCGTCGGCCACCGCTGCCACATCCACCTTCGCCGCGCCCCGGAACCCGTCCAGCAGCGGCCAGGCCTTGAGGCGCTTGAGCATGGCCATCGCGCCCTCGGGTGAGACGGGCGCCACTTCCAGCGCCACATCCTTCCACAGCTCCGCCTGCACGCCGCCCAGGCCCACCAGCACCATCACGCCGAATTGCGGATCACGCCGCGCGCCGAGGATGAGCTCGACGCCCCTCGCCTCCATCCGCTGCACCAGCACGCCATCCACCCGCGCGCGAGGCGCGTGTTGCGCAGCGCCGTCCTTGATGCGCGCGAAGGCGGCGGTGACGGCGCCGGAATCGCCCAGGTTGAGCTGCACGCCGCCCACCTCGGTCTTGTGGGCGATGTCGGGGCTGTCCACCTTCAGCACCACCGGATAGCCGAGGCTCTGCGCGGCCCGCACGGCGTCCTCGGCGGTGGCGGCGCGCAGTTCGCGCACCACGGGCAGGCCGGCTTCGGCGAAGGCGGTCTTGGCGGCGGCCTCCATCAACGTCTGTTCGCCGGCCGGCAGCTTCGCGGCGGCGGCGCTGGCAGCGGCATCCGGCGTCGCGGGCGCGGGCTTCGGGTCATGGTGGTGGAACCACAGCCGCAGCGCATTCATCATCCGCCGCATCGAGCGGAACAGCACCAGGTTGGGCGAGACATCCGCGGCCTCGGCGCCCGGCCCCTCCAGGCTCTCCGGCACCCAGGCGATGCAGATGGGCTTGCCGGTCGCGGCCGCCATCGGCTCCATCGTCTTCATGCGGGCCGGCGTCGCGCCGGGGGCGGGGTTGTGATAGACCACCGGGAAAACGACGGTCGCGTACTGGTCGTCATTCAGCATCGCCAGCATGCAATCCTCGAAATACTTGGGATTGGTGGCGACCTGCGCGGTCATGTCGCAGGGGTTGCGCGGGCTGCCGAAGTCCGGGAGCGTGGCGCGGAAGATGGCCTCCGTCGCCGGCGCGGGCTGGGGCAAGGCGAGGCCCGCGAATTCCGCGTGGTCGGCGGCCATGATGCCCGCACCGCCCGAGGGGGTGAGGATGCCCACGCCGCGCGCCTTGGGCGGACCGGCCTTGGCGAAGAAGCCCGCCGTCTCCAGCAGCGCGTCGAAATCCTCGACCTCCAGCATGCCGGCGCGTTGGAAGCCCGCACTCCAGGCCGCCGTGCTGCCGGCCAGGCTGCCCGTATGCGACATGGCCGCCTTGGCGCCGATCTCGCCGCGACCGAGCTTCAGGACGACGATCGGCTTGCCGGCCTTGCGCGCCAATTCGCCCAGTTCAAAGAGGCGCCGCGCATCACGCAACCCTTCCACAGCCAGCGCGATGGAGCGGCATTCGGGCATGGAGAGCTGGAAGGCCACGAGGTCACAGACATCGAGGTCGGTGGCATTGCCCGCGGTGGCCATATGGCACATGGCGAAGCCGCGCTCGGCCGCCTGCATCAGTGCGTAGCCGAGCGCGCCCGACTGGCTGACGACGCCCACGCCGCCGGCGGGTGCGGTCATCTTGAAGTAGTCGGGCATGAAGGTGGCGCCCGCGCGCTGCGTGTGGTCGCAGAAACCCAGGCAATTGGCGCCGAGCAGCGGGAAGCCCAGGGCGCGGGCGGTGTCGCGCAGCTCTTGCTCCTCGACCGCGCGCTCGGGCAGGTCCGTCTCGCCATAGCCGGAGGCATAGAGCACCGCACCGCCGCCGCCCTTCTTCGCCAGCGCCTGCACGGCGGCCATCACGCCGGTGCGCGGCAGCGCGATCACGGCCGAATCGGGAGCGCCCGGAAGCTCGTCCACCGAGGCGTAGCAGGGGCGGCCATGCAGCTCCTGCCCCGCATATTTCGGGTTCACGCACCACACCGGCCCGTCGAAATTCGCCATGTTCTGCACGGTGCGCGCGCCGAAGCCCGTGGCCTCGCCGGAAACGCCGATCACGGCCAGGCTGCGGGGGGCGAGAAGGCGCTTCAGGCTGCGCGGGTCGCGCAGGGCTTCGGTGGCCGGCATGGCGGTTTCCTCAACTGCTGTTGCCCGTATTCCGAAGCGAAATCATGCGCTCGGCAACCCCCCGGCGCGCCTGTCGAACGGCAGATTCACGCCTTGGGCGATTCCGCCCGAGGCGATCCGTCGCTAAAGCATCCCCATGCTGCGCGGCAGCCATAGCGCGATGCCCGGCAACGCGATGACCAGCGCCAGCGCCGCCAGCATGGCCAGCACCATCCAGCTCACCCAAGGGATGGTGGTCTGCATGGAGACGCCCGCGATGCGGCAACTCACCATCATGTTCACCGCCATGGGCGGCGTGAACTGCCCGATCGCGATCTTCATGGTGAGGATGATGCCGAACCAGGTCGGGTCCCACCCGAAATGCCGCGCGATGGGCAGCAGCAGCGGCAGCAGGATGAGGAAGATGGAAATGCCATCCAGGAACATCCCCACCACGATCACCAGCACCACCAGCAGTGCCAGCGTGCCATATTCGCCTAACCCCAGCCCCAGGATCGCCCCCACCACCGGCTGCACCATGCCGAGCGTGGAGGTGGCCCAGGCGAAGACGGTGGCGAGTGCCACCACCATGAGGATGACGGCCGAAATCTCGCCCGCTTCCACCAGGATCTCGTAGAGGTCGCGCAGCGTCAGGCTGCGATAGATCACGAAGCCCACGAACAGGCCGTAGAAGACGGCCATGACCGCGGCCTCGGTCGGCGTGAAGGCGCCGATCCGCATGCCGCCCAGGATGACCACGGGTGCCATCAGCCCCCAGAAGGCCTCGCGGAAGGCGCGCCACACAGAGAGCCCGCCCCGGTCGGGGTTGCGCCCCCCGAAATCCCGTAACCAGGAGATCAACAGGATGGGCACCAGGATCGCGACGCCGGCCAATAGCCCCGGAAACAGCCCCGCCATGAAGATGGCCGGCACCGAGACGCCAGGCACCATCACCGCATAGATGATGAAGGCGATGGAGGGCGGGATCAGAATGTCCACCGCCGCCGCCGCCCCCACCACGCTCGCGATGAAGGGGCGCGGATAGCCGTCGCGCACCATGCCATCCGTCATCACCTTGCCCACCGCCGCCGCCGTGGCGGGGCCGGAGCCCGAGATGCCACCCATCACCATCGCGACCAGCACCGAAACGGAAGCGAGCGCCCCGCGCCCCGCGCCCACCAGCGTGGTGGCGAAGCGCACGAGGCGCAGCGCCACCCCCGCACGGTCGAAGACGCAACCCACCAGGATGAACATGGGCAGGGCGATCAGCGGGTATTTCGCGATGCCGGCAGAGACGTTGGTGGGCATGGCCATCATCGCCTGGTCCGACAGCACGATGGCCGCCGCACCCGCGAGGCCGAGTGCCACGCCGATCGGCACGCCCCCCAGCAGCATGACCAGGAAGGCCGCGAAAAGGATGCCGCCCGTCACGCGTCCTCGCCCCGCAGCAGCCGCCAGATGCGCCCCGCCGCGCGCGCCATCACCAGCAGCGACAGCAGCGGCAGCCACACGGAATACAGCCATTGCGGGTGGCCGAGCCCGGGCGAGAGCGCCTCGAAGCGATACTCATCCCAGGCCATTAGCCCGCCATACCAGGCGAGCAGCGCGAAGCAGAAGAACAGCAGCGCCATGCCCGTGATTTCGGCCCAGCGCTGCCCGCGCGGCGAGAGCTTGCCCGTCAGCCAATCAATCCGGATATGACGCCCCGTGGCGGTGGCGAGAGCCGTGCCCACCAGCGTCACGATCACGATCAGGGCCACCGAGTATTCCTCGGTGAAGGCGAGCGAGACGTCGGTCAAATAGCGCGTGACCACGTTGGCGAGCGTGATCAGCGCCATCGCCGCCATGCCGGCCGCCAGCAGCACCCGCTCCAGCGAGAGCGGCAGGCGGGTGCGCGGTTCCGCCATCAGGACAGCGCGCGGATGGCGGCCTCGGCCTTCTGCACCAGCCCGGTGCCGATGCGGCTGGCCCAGCGCTCATGCACGGGGCGCAGCGCCTGGGCGAAGGCGCGCTTTTCCTCCACGCTCAGCACCGTCACCTCCACGTTGCGGCGGCGGAGTTCCTGGAGTGCGGCGTCATCCGTGCCCGGGATGCCGAGGCCCGCGCGGGCCAGGCGGATGTTGTTCGCCGCCGCCTCCCGCGCGCAGTCGCGCAGCAGCGCCTGGTCCTCGGCGTTGAAGCTGTTCCAGACCGATTTCGAGACGCCGAAGATCAGCGCGTCGTTCACATAGTTCCAGATGGTCATGTGGCGCTGCGCCAGCGTGTCCATGCGGAAGGCGAGGAAGAGGTTGACCGGGTTCTCCTGGCCATCCACCGCGCCGGAGCTGAGCGCCGGCTGGAGGTCCGCGAAGGACATCTGCAGCGGGTTGGCGCCCATGCCGGTGAAGATGTCGTTGAAGATGGCGCCGGCGGCGAAGCGGATCTTGAGGCCGCGCAGATCGGCCGGCGTGCGGATGGCGCGGCGCGAATTGCTGATTTCGCGGAAGCCGTTTTCGCCGAAGGCGAGGCCCACCACGTCGCGGCCATCCATCACCTGCATGATGTCGCGGCCCACCTCGCCCTCGATCAGCGCGTCGAAGGCGCGGTGGTCGGGCATCAGGAAGGGCAGCTGGAAGACGCCGGCCTCGCGCACCTGGGGCGCGATGTTGATGGTGCTGAAGACGCACATGTCGATGACGCCCTGGCGCATGGCCAGCAATTCCCGCGTCTGGTCCCCGCCCACGAGCTGGCTGCCCGGATAGACGCGCACATTGATGCGCCCGCCGCTGCGCTGCGTCACCAGCTCGGCCCATTGGAAGGCGCCCTCGGCGAAGGGGATGGGCCGGTTGCCCACGACCGAGAGCTTGTATTCGGGCCGGTAGGTCTGGGCGGCCGCGATGGCGGGGGCGGCCAAGGGGGCGGCCAGCGCGGAGGCCAGCAGCAGGCTGCGACGGGTGGTCATTCGGGCGGTCCCTCCAGGACGGGTGCGGCTTGCGCCGTCTGTGTCCCCGCAGAATGATGAACCCAAGGGCGCCCGGCAAGCGCCCATCTATGGGAAGGGATGGATCATGGCGGGTCTGGTCGCGGTGACGGGTGGCGCCTCGGGCATCGGGGCGGCGGTGGCGGAGGCGGTGCGGGAAGCGGGCGGCCAGGCCGCCGTGGCCGACCTGAACGCCGGCGCGGGTGCAACCCGCCTGGACGTGACCGATGACGCGGCCGTCGCCGCCTGGATGGAAGGGCTCGCGGGGCTCACGGGCCTCGTCTGTGCCGCCGGCATCTCGGCCAATACGCCGAGCCTCACCGCCGCCCCCTCCACCTTCCGGCGCGTGCTGGAGGTGAACGTCACGGGCAGCTTCCTCGCGGCCCAGGCGGCGGCGCGGCGGATGGAAGAGGGCGGCTCCATCGTCTTCATCGCCTCGGTCTCGGGGCTGGTCGGCATGGCGGACCGCGTGGCCTATTCGGCCTCCAAGGCCGCGGTCATCAACATGGCGGCCGCCATGGCGGTGGACCTGGCCCCCCGCGGCATCCGCGTGAACGCCATCTGCCCCGGCCCCGTCGAGACGCCCATGGTGCGCGAACTGCACGACGCCGCCACCCGCGCGGCCTGGCACGCCCGCGTGCCGCTGCGCCGCTACGCCGAGCCGGAAGAGATCGCGCAGATGGCCCTCTTCCTGCTCGACCCCGCGCGGAGCGGCTATGTCACCGGCCAGGCCATCGCGGTGGATGGCGGCTTTTCCACGGCCGGGCTGATGCCGTGATCCTTGCGGCCAATCTCGGGCGGCTGCTGACCTGGACGGCGCGGCGCCTGCCGGCCGCCCCCGCGCTGCGCTGGCGCGACCGCGTGTGGTCCTGGGCCGAGCTGGACGCGCGGGTGGACCGCCTCGCCGCCGCCCTGCGCGCGCATGGCGTGGCACCCGGCGACCGCGTGCTCGTCCATTCGCGCAACTCCAACCTGATGTTCGAGGCGGTCTGGGCCTGCTGGAAGGCCGGCGCCGTCTTCGTGCCCACCAATGTGCGCCTGACGCCGGCCGAGGCCGCCTATCTCGGCGCCGCCTCGGGCGCGGTGGCCATGCTGCGCGACCACGGCTTCGCCGCCCATGCCGATGCGGTGCGGGACGCCAGCCCCGCCTGCCGGCTGGTGCTCGCCCTGGGCGACGCGCGCGCGGGCGAGGTGGATGTGGAGGCGCTGATCGCCGACACGCCCCGCCCGCCCGCCGACCATGAGGCGGATGTGGCGCCGGACCACCCCGCCTGGTTCTTCTTCACCTCCGGCACCACCGGCCGCCCCAAGGCCGCGGTGTTGACCCACGGGCAGCTGGGCTTCGTGGTGAACAACCACCTGGCCGACCTCATGCCGGGTCTGACCGAGCATGACGTCTCGCTGGTGGTGGCACCCCTCAGCCACGGCGCGGGGATCCATGCGCTGGCCCAGGTGGCGCGCGGCGCCTGCTCCATCCTGCTGCCCGGCGAGCGGATGGAGCCGGGCGAGGCCTGGCGGCTGATCGCGGAGCACCGCGTGACCAACATGTTCACCGTGCCGACCATTCTCAACATGTTGGCGGCCCACCCCGACGCCGCGCCGCACGCGCTCCGCCACGTGATCTATGCGGGGGCGCCCATGTACCGCGCCGACCAGAAGCGCGCGCTGGAGCGCCTGGGCCCCTGCCTCGTGCAGTATTTCGGCCTGGGCGAGGTGACGGGCAACATCACCGTGCTGCGGCCGGACCAGCACAGCCTGAACGATGCCGACCCGCGCGCGGGAAGCTGCGGCGTGCCGCGCACGGGCATGGACCTCGCCATCCTGGACCCGGCGGGCCAGCGCCTGCCACCGGGCGAGACCGGCGAAATCTGCGTGCGCGGCCCCGCCGTCTTCGCCGGCTATCACGACAACCCCGAGGCCAATGCCGCCGCCTTCCGTGATGGCTGGTTCCACACCGGAGACCTGGGACACCTCGATGCCCAGGGTTTCCTGTTCATCACCGGCCGGGCGTCCGACATGTTCATCTCGGGCGGATCCAACATCTATCCGCGCGAGGTGGAGGAGGCGCTGCTGACCCACCCTGATGTGCTGGAATGCGCCGTGGTCGGCGTGCCCGATGCGAAATGGGGCGAGGTGGGCGTGGCTTGCGTCGTGCCGCGCGGAACCGCCCCCGACCCAGCGGCGCTGCTGGCGCACCTCGCGCCCGTGCTCGCGCGCTACAAGCATCCGCATCGCTTCGTCTTCTGGGACGAACTGCCGAAATCGGCCTATGGGAAGGTTCCGAGATCGCTGCTGCGCGCGCGGCTGGAGGCGGGTTAGCGCGCCTCCCGCCGCCAGCCCATCACCGCCACCCCCAGCAGCAGCGCCAAGGCCAGCCAGGGCGGCAGCAGGGGCATGGCCGCGATGCCCGTCACCGTGTGGTCCTCGCGCTGGCGCAGGCCGATCCAGCCGGACCCCGCCGCATCCCGCCCCGCCGCCACACGGCGAATGTCGGGAATGGCCGGCCCGCCGCCCACATAGCGCGCGGCCCCGCCCGTGGCGGAGACCACCGGCCGCATCAGCGCCGGGTCCGCGCGCAGATCGGCGAATTCCGGCGGGTTGGCGGGCATGGCGGCGGCAAAGGCCTGGCGCCGTCCGTCACTGACCTGCCACAGCCCGGGCTGGTCGGCCGGGGCCTCGCCGGTGGCGCGGCCGCTGCCCGCATCGCCCGAGAGGGTGAGGCGGCGGGTCGTGCCGTCCGGGGCCGTGATCGTCACTTCGGGGGGCGCCGTCCCCTCCACGCTGCGCCGCTGGACCAGCAGGCGGCCTTCCTCGATACGGGCCGTCAGCGCCTCCTCCTCCAGTTCCGGCTCGCGCATCAGCCAGTGGGCGACGCGGCGCAGCAATTCCTGCTGCGGCCCGCCGCCATCATAGCCGCGCGACCAGAGCCAGATGTGGTCCGACAGCATCAGGGCCACGCGGCCCTGGCCCACCCGGTCCAGCACCAGAAGCGGCGCGCCCTGGGCGCCTTCCATGACCGTGGTGCCGGCCCGCGCCTCGGTGCGGATGGTGCGGTACCAGCGGCCCCAGGCGGCCTCGGTGCCCTCGTCGGGGTTGGCGCCGGTCAGCCCCTCGGTCACGGGATGGCGCGCGCCGGGTGGCGTGACGCGTGGGCGGAAAGGCTGCTCCGAGATGGCCTGGGCCGGGCTGAGCGGTCGCGCCGGCAGCACCGCGCCCAAGGGCGTGTTGGCCAGGCTGGTGCCGCCCACATACTCAGGCCCCACCGACAGCAGCAGCGCGCCGCCCTGGCGCACATATTCCGCGATGTTGCGCATGTAGCTGGGCGGCAGGATGCCGCGATTGGCGAAGCGGTCGAAGATGACGAGGTCGAATTCGCGCAGCTTCACCTGGAACAGCTCGCGCACCGGAAAGGCGATGAGCGCGAGTTCGTTCAGGGGGGTCAGGTCATCCTTCTCGGGCGGGCGGAGGATGGTGAAATGCACCAGGTCCACGCCCGGATCGGCCTTCAGCAGTCGCCGCCAGGTGCGCTGGCCGGCATGGGGCTCGCCGCTCACCAGCAGCACGCGCAGCCGGTCGCGCACGCCATTGATGGTGACGACGACGCGGTTGTTCACGTCGCTCACCTCACCGGGCCGCGCCTCGGCCATGATGTCGATGACCGAGGGGCCGGCGCGCTCGATGGGCACGGAGATGCGGTGCTCCTGCCCCACGGGCACGCTCTGCGTCACCGGGGCCTCCCCGTCGCGGCGGAGCGTCAGGCGCGTGCTCCCCTCGGGGCGGGGGTCGCCCAGGTCCTCCACGATGAGGCGCAGCTCCACCTCGCGGCCCACGATGCCGAAGCCCGGCGCCTCGATCAGGCGGATGCGCCGGTCCACCTCGCCCGCGCGGCCGGGCATCAGGACATGGACCGGCACGCCGTCGCCGGCCGACCAATTGGCCTCGGTGGGAGCATCGTGCACCTGCCCGTCCGAGAGCATGATGACGCCCGCGAGCCGGGCCGCGGGCACATCGGCCAGCGCCCGGTCCAGCGCCGCGAAGCCGCGCGTGCCCTGGGTGCCGCCCTCCTCGATCTCGGCCACGCGCAGCTCCACGTCGCGCAGCCGGGCGATGCGCGCCTCGATGGCGGCGCGCGCGGCCTCCAGCGCGTCGGGCCGTCCGCGCACCGCCGCCATGCTGGCCGAACGGTCCAGCAGCAGCAGGGCGATATCGGGCCGCGTCTCGCGCGTCTGCTCGACGAGGCGCGGCCCGGAGAGTGCCGCGATCAGCAGGGCGAAGGCGGCCGCCCGCCACCACACCCCGCGCGCCCCGCGCCAGAAGGCCGGCACCAGCACCAGCAGGGCCAGCGCGGCCAGCGTGCCGATCAGCCAGAGCGGCAGGACCGGAGCAAGGTCGAAGGTCAGCGCGGTTCCCGTCAATTGCCGAGCCTTTCCAGGATGGCGGGCACATGGACCTGGTCGCCCTTGTAGTTGCCCGTCAGCGCGTAGATCACGAGGTTGGCCCCGAACCGGTAGGCCAGCGTCCGCTGCCGGGCACCCCCTGGCACGGCCGCATGGATGTTCTGCCCGCCCGCATCCACCGCCCAGGCGCCGGCCCAGTCATGCCCGCCGATGACCACGGGGCTCACGCTGTCATTGGCGCGGTCCTGCTCGCGGCTGACCCAGACGGTGCCGCCGGTGAAGCGCCCGGGCAGGTCGGCCAGCAGGTAGAAGGCGCGGCGCAACACATGGTCCTCGGGCACCGGGGCGAGGGGCGGGATGGCGAGGCCCTGCGTGACGCGCCGCAGCGCGGCCCGCGCGCCGGGGGCGAAGCCTTCGCCCGAGCCCTCGTCGCGCGTGTCGAAGAGGATGATGCCGCCCTGGCGCATGAAGGTGTTCAGCGCCTCGACGGCCGCGGCATCGAGCGCCGCGGCATCCGGCCGCACGGTGAAATAGAGCAGGGGGAAGAAGCTGAGGTCGTCGCGCCCCGGCACCACCCCCACCGGCTCGGCCAGGGCGGCCGCGGTGCGGCGGTTCACGAAATCCGACAGGCCGGCGAGACCTTGGTGCATGATCTGGTCCGTGCCCGCATCGCCGGTGACGACATAGGCCAGCCGCGTGACCAGCGCGTGCTCCCCGGGCTCGGCCGGCTGGGCCAGGGCGGCGCCGGGCAGCAGCAGCGCCAGCGCGAGCCCCGCCGCCCGCACGGGCCCCAGCAGCCCACGCAGCCGGAGCGAGGCCAGCAGGTCCACCATCAGCAACACCAGCGCCGCGGCGAGCAGCCAGGGGCCGAGATCCTGCTCGGGCGGAATGCCCGCGATGGAGCGCAGCGTGGTGCCGGCGGGCGGCGGCGCGTGCAGCACCGGGGGGGCAGGGTGGCGCCGAGGTTCAGCGCGCGACGGAAGCCTTCCGGCCCCTGGGTGCCATACCAGCCGGGCGGGTGCCGGGCGGAGGGCATGGGGTCATCCCCGGGTGCCAAGGGCTGGGCGCCGGGGGGCGGGGGAGCGAGGCGCCCGAAACCGTCCAAAGCCTCCAGCGGCGCCAGCATGCCCTCGCCCTCCTGTCCCGAGACGCCGGCCGAGAGCGCCACCAACCGCCGCAGCATCTGCACGAAGAGGCCCGAGAGCGGCAGGTCCGACCATTCGGCCGTGGCGGTGACGTGGAACAGCACGATGCGCCCCTCGCCGCGCGATTCCGCCGTGACCAGCGGCGTGCCGTCGGCGAGCCGCGCCCAGATGCGCTCCGCCAGCCGCGCGGAGGGTTCGGCCAGGACCTGGCGTGAGATGCTGACCTCGGCCGGCACGGGCAGGCCGGCGAAAGGCGAGCCCTCCGGGAAGGCGGCCAGGCGCTGCGGCTGCTCCCAGGACAGGGCGCCGCCCAATTGCCGCTCGGCCCGCAGCGGCACGGGCAGAAGGGTGTCAGGCCGTTCCGCCAGGCGGGCGCCGGCGAAGCGGATCAGCGTGCCGCCCTCGTTCACGAAGCGCGTCAGCGCATCCAGCTCGGCACCCGGCGCGATGGGCCGGTCGGCCAGCATCAGCACGGAGAGGGGGCGGGCCAGCAGGCGTTCGGCCGTGTCGCGGCGCAGCTCGGCATAAGGAGCGAGGGCGCGTTCCAGATAAAACAGGTCGCCGATCAAGGGTGTGTCTGCCGTCTCCTCCGCGCCGGGCAGCAGGCCCACGGGGCGCCGGCGGAAGCGCTCGTCCAGCAGGACCACCGCACCCGGCCCGGCCTCGCCCGCGAGGTCCAGGCGGAAGACGCGGTTGCGGATTTCCGTGGGCAATTCCAGCACCGCCTCGCCCTCGGTGGCGCCGGCGGCGAGGCGGAACTCGGCCTGGGCCAAGGCGCGTCCATCCTGGCCGCGGGCGATGACCTGCGCCTCGCTCGGCGCGCCGACCGGCGATTGGCGCAGCGTCACACGCAGGCTGTCACCCTCGGTGCGGGGTGGGCTGAGCAGCCGCACGGGACGTCCATCGGCGCGGGCCAGGGTCAGCGGGCCGAGGGTGGCGAGGCGCGCCATCAGCGCGTCGGCCGCCGGGTCGGCCCGGTGGGAGAGGCCGTCGGAAAGATAGATCGGCGTCACCGCCCCTGGCGCCTGGGCGCGCCAGGCATCGAGCGCGGCCAGCGCCGCCGCCCGGTCCGGTGCCCAGGCGCGCGGGCGCAGCGCGGCGAGGCGCGGCGCCAGATCCTCGGCCGGCATGGGGCCGATGACGCGGGGGGGCTGCGCGCCCTCGCCCGGGGTGGTGGCGAGCAGGGCCGTGGGGCGGCCTTCGCGCCCCGCCCGGTCCAGCTCGGACTGCGCGATGGCGATGCGCAGCGGCCAGTCGGGGCCGGAGGCCCAGCCGTCATCCACCACCAGCAGCAGCGTGCCGGTGCCCTGCGCCGTCCCGCCCGGCCCCCAGACCGGCCGCGCCAGGCCAAGAATGAGCAGCGCGGCGGCCAGCAGCCGCAGCAGCAGCACCCACCAGGGCGTGCGGGCCGGCGTCTCCTCGGTCAGCGGGAGGTCGCGCAGCAGGAGGGCGGCGGGGAAGGCCTGGCGCCGAGGCTGCGGCGGTGTCACGCGCAGCAACCACCACAATATCGGCAGGGCGGGCAGGGCCAGCAGCAGCCAGGGCGCGGCGAAGCTGATCATGGCGTGGACCCCATCGCCTGCCACAGCGCCAGCAGCGCCGCCTGGGGCGGGTGGTCGGTGCGGTGGGTGAGGAACCCCCAATCCGTGGCACGCGCCATGGCGGCCAGCGCGGCACGGTGGGCGGCGAGGCGTTCGGCGTAGAGGCCGCGCACATTCTCCACGCGCGGGACCACCAGCGGCGCCTCACCCTCCAGCCCCTCGAAGACCACGCGGCCGTGATAGGGCAGGGTTTCCTCGGCGGGGTCCAGCACCTGCACCATCTGCCCGCGCAAGGGCCGGGCGGCGAAGGAGGAGAGCGTCGCCTGCACCTGCGGCAGCGGCTGCAGGAAGTCACTGAACATGACGAGGCGCGCATGGCGGGGCAGGGTCGCGTCGGCCTCGGGCGCGCCGACGTGTGGGCGCAGCAGCGCCGCTGCCAGGGCGGGCAGCGCGGCCCTTCCCATGAAGGCGCGGCCCTGGCCGGGCAGCAGCCGCACCCGCTCGCCCCCGCGCAGCAGCAGCGAAGCGAGCGCCAGCAGCAGCAGATCCGCGCGCTGCGCCTTGGGGTGCAGCCGCTTGTCGGAGCGCCATTCCATCGAGGCCGTGGGGTCGCGCCAGAGCAGCACGGTCTGCGCGGCCTCCCACTCCGTCTCGCGCACATAGAGCCGGTCGGAGCGCGCACTCTGCCGCCAATCCACGCGCGAGGCCGCATCGCCCGCCGTGTAGGGCCGGAATTGCCAGAAGGCATCGCCATGGCCCGCGCGGCGGCGTCCATGCACGCCCTGCATCACGGTGCTGGCGACCCGGTCGGCCTCCACCACCAGGGCGGGGAGGCGCGCCGCCACCGCCTCTGCGGCGGCGGCCGAAAGGCGGGGCGCCGCCTCAGCCAATGGAGGCCTTCAGGGCCGCGATGACCTCGGAAAGCTTCACGCCATCGGCCCGCGCCGAGAAGGAGAGCGCCATGCGGTGCCGCAGCACGGGTTCAGCCAGCGCCAGCACATCCTCCACGCTGGGCGAGAGCCGGCCATCCAGCACGGCCCGCGCGCGCGTTGCCAGCATCAGCGCCTGGGCGGCGCGGGGGCCGGGGCCCCAGGCCAGGTTCTCCCGCACCTCGCGAAGCCCGTCCTCGGAAGGGCGGGCGCCGCGCACCAGCTTCAGGATGGCGTCCACCACCTGCTCGCCCACCGGGATGCGGCGGATGAGGGATTGGGCGGCCACCAGCTCGGCCCCGGTCAGCACCGGCTGGGCCTTGTCCTCCTCCGCGCCGGTGGTGGCCAGCAGCATGGCGCGCTCGGCGGCCTCGTCGGGGTAGACGACCTCCACCTCCAGCAGGAAGCGGTCGAGCTGCGCCTCGGGCAGGGGGTAGGTGCCCTCCTGCTCGATCGGATTCTGGGTGGCGAGCACATGGAAGGGCTCGGGCAGGGGCAGCACGCGGCCGCCGATGGCGACCTTCCGCTCCTGCATGGCCTGGAGCAGGGCGGATTGGGTGCGCGGGCTCGCGCGGTTGATCTCATCGGCCATGAGAAGCTGGCAGAAGATGGGGCCGGGCAGGAAGCGGAAGGCGCGGCGGCCCTCGGCATCCTCCTCCAGCACCTCGCTGCCCAGGATGTCGGCGGGCATCAAATCGGGGGTGAACTGCACCCGCCGCTCGCCCAGGCCCATGACGGTGCCCAGCGTCTCGACCAGCTTCGTCTTGCCGAGTCCCGGCACGCCCACCAGCAGCACATGGCCGCCGGAGAGCAGGGTGATCAGCGTCTGCTCGACCACATCCTCCTGCCCGAAGATGACCCGGCCCACGGATTCCCGGGCCTTTTGCAGCCGGGCACCGAGGGCTTCGATCTCGGCCAGCAGGGAATCTGCGTCGGACACTTCACCCATGCGGTTACGGTTCCCATATTGCTGTTCAGGAGAGATTGGGGATGCGGTGCCTCGGCGCCAGCCCTTTTTCCCTCCTTCGCGATGATGACCACTCATGCTTTGCACGTCAGGGAAGCCTATGCCGCCGGAACGTCGGAACAAAGCTCCGAATGGAGGCACACGGGAGGGAACGGTTCCGGAATGGGCCCGTGGTCCAACCCAGGGCAGCACGCTGACCGGCAAGGGCAGCCCGCCACCCCGCCCCAAACATGATTGCGGCGACCTGGACATGCGGATCGCCCGCGACGGGACCTGGTTCTACAAGGGCAGTCCCATCGGCCGGAAGGAACTGGTCTGCCTCTTCGCCTCGGTGCTCAAGCGTGAACCCGATGGCTCCTATCTCCTCGAAACGCCGGTCGAACGCGGCCGCATCACCGTCGAGGACGCCCCCTTCGTCGCAGTCGAGATGGTCTGGCGCCATTGCGATTGCGGCACCGGCCTCGCCCCCCAGCAGTGCCTCACCTTCCGTACCAATTGCGATGAGGTGGTGACCGCGGGCCGCAAGCACCCCATCCGCATCCAGCTCGACCGCCGCACGCGCGAACCCCGCCCCTATGTCACCATCCGCCCGGGGCTCGAGGCCAAGATCAACCGCGCCGTCTTCTATGAGATGGTGGCGCTGGCCGTGACCGAGCGCATGGACGGGCGCGAGATCATGGGCGTCTGGAGCGAGGGCGTCTTCTTCCCCATTGACGAGGTCACCGCCCTCGACATGGCCGCGGAGTGAGCCCAGGCGAACTGCGCGACCGCCTCGCCCGTCCCGGAGTGTTCGAGGCGGCGCCCGCCATTCCGTCCACGGAGGAACCCGGCGCCGCCACGCGGCTTTGCGCCGTGCTGGTGCCGCTCGTGCTGCATGCCGATGGACCCTCCGTTCTGCTGACGCGGCGCGCGGCGCACCTCTCCTCCCATCCCGGCCAGGTGAGCTTCCCCGGCGGCCGCATCGAGCCTGGCGAGACGCCCGAACAGGCGGCGCTGCGCGAGGCGATGGAGGAGGTGGGCCTCGACCCCCGCTGGCCGGAGCTTGCGGGCCGCATGCCCGTGCAGCGCACGCTGACCGGCTTCGAGATCACGCCCGTCATCGGTCTGCTTCAGCCGGGCTTCACCCTCCAGCCCGACCCCGGCGAGGTGGCGCTGGCCTTCGAATTGCCGCTGGCCACCGTGCTCGACCCCGCCGCCCCGCGCCGCGAACGCGCGGAATGGAAAGGACAGTTGCGCGAATACTGGGTCTGGCCACATGAGCAGGAGTTCATCTGGGGCGCCACCGCCACCATACTCGTTGAGCTCGCGCGGGGCTTGAGGGGGCAGGGCTGAGCGCCGCCCGCGCGTCATTTCTCCAGGGGTTTCCATTCATGGGCGTCGTTTTCGGACTGATCCTTTTCCTGCTGCCCTTCGGCATCTACGCGCTCTGGTGGTATCTCGCGGGGCAGCAGGAGGGCATCACGCCGCCGCCGCTCGTGCTGGGGCTGGCGGGCATCGCGGTGGTGATGACAGTGGGACTTGCCTTCTATTACGGCCTGTCGCGCAGCATTGACCGCGACGACGATTACGTCCCCGCCCGCATCGAGGGCAGCACCCCGCCCCCGGTGCAGCGCCAGCGCTGAGACCGTGCCCGCCCCCGCCTTCCTGGCCGACCCCGCGCCGCGCGCCATCTTCGCGGCCCTGCCGGGCGCGCGGGCGGTGGGCGGCTGCGTGCGGGACCACCTGGCCGCGCTGCCGGTGCACGACATCGACATGGCCGCACCCTTCCCGCCGGAGGAGATCGCCCGCCGCCTCAAGGCCGCGGGCTTGCGCGTCTTCGAGACGGGGCTCGCGCATGGCACCGTCACCGCCGTGCTGGACCGCGCGCCCATCGAGGTGACCTCCCTCCGGCGCGATGTCGTGACCGATGGCCGCCACGCCGAGGTGGCCTGGACCACCGACTGGAAGGAGGACGCCGCCCGGCGCGACTTCACCATCAACGCCATGTCCATGGAGGGCGATGGCACGCTGCACGACCCCTTCGGCGGCGTGGCGGACCTCGCCGCGCGGCGGGTGCGCTTCGTGGGGGATGCGGCCACGCGGCTGGCGGAGGATTACCTCCGCGCGCTGCGCTTCTTCCGCTTTCAGGCGCGTTATGGCGGCGAGGTCCCCGATGCCGAGGCGCTGGACGCCATCCGCGCCGCCGTGCCGGGCCTCGCCCGCCTTTCGGCCGAACGTGTCTGGAGCGAGATCAAGCGGTTGCTGGCCGCGCCCGACCCGCGCGCCGCCCTCACGCTGATGGCAAAAAGCGGCGTGCTGCCCGCCATTCTGCCCGAGGCCGGGGCCCCCACGCGGCTCGATGCCGCCGTGGCGCGGGGCGAGGGGGATGTGCTGCTGCGCCTGGCGCTGTTGCTGCCGGTGGGCACGGACATCGCGGCCCTGGCGCGCCGGCTGAAATTCTCGGGCGAGGAGGCGGCGCGGCTGCGCGCCCTGCACGCCATCGGGACGGTGCCCGCCGACCCCACCGACCCCCGCGCCCGCCGGCGCTTCGCGGCCGAGGTGGCGGCGCGCGGTCATGCCCGGCCGGGTGAGGTGGCCCTGGTGGCCGCCGCGCAGGGACGCCTTGACCTTGCCCCCCTGTTCGACCTCGGCCCGGGGCCGGATTTCCCGCTCCAGGGGCGGGACGCGCTGGCCTTGGGCGTGCCGCCCGGCCCGCGCGTGGGCGCCCTGCTGGCCGCGACCCGCGCCTGGTGGCTGGAAGGCGGCGCCGAAGCGGGGCGCGAGGCTTGCCTGGACCACCTGCGCGGCTTGCTTTAGCCGGGGGGCATGCCTTCCAAAGCCCTGGCCGAGACCGCCTCGCTGCCCCTCATCCGTCGCCTCTGGCGCGAACACCTGGTCCATGAGCGGCGGCGCTTCTTCCTGGCCATGGTCTTCACCCTGGGGCTGGCGGCGAGCACGGCCATCTATCCTATCATCATCCAGCAGGCTTTCGACCTCTTCACCGCGGGGCGGACCGAGGCGCTGGTCTGGCTGCCCCTGGTCATCATCCTGGCCACCTCGGTGCGGGCGGCCTTCATGTATCTCCAGCAGGTCAACCTGCACGGGGCGGCGCTGGGCACCATCGAGCACATCCAGAACGGGCTGTTCGGCGCGCTGACCCGCGCGGACTATGCCACCATCGCCGCCGAGGCGCCGGCGCGGCAGGCCATGCGCTTCACGACCGATGCCGCCGCCATCCGCGAGGCCATCGCGCGCAGCCTGAATGGCGCGGGGGATGCGCTGACCATCGTGGGGCTGGTGGCCTCAATGCTGTGGCTCGACTGGCAACTGGCGTTGATGGCGGCGCTTCTCTATCCCATCGCGGCCTGGCCCATCGCCGTCATCGGCAAGCGGGTGCGGCGGGCGGCCAGGGGCATGCAGGACCGGGCGGGCGACACCTCCGCCTTGCTGAACGAGAGTTTCGCGGCCGCGCGTGTGGTCCGAACCTACCGGTTGGAGGCGCAGGAGGAGGGTCGGGCCCGCCAGGCCTTCGCCGCCCTGCGGGAGAGCCTGCTGCGCATCGTCCGCGCCCGCGCGCGCGTGGACCCTATTCTGGAGGTGCTGGGCGGGCTGACGGTCGCCCTGGTGCTGCTGGTGGTGGGCTGGCGGGTGACCACGGGCCAGGGAACCATCGGCGAGTTCACGGGTTTCGTGGCGGCGGTGCTGATCGCGGCGCGGCCGGTGCGCGCGCTGGGAAGTCTGAACGCCGCTTTGCAGGAGGGGTTGGCCGGGCTCAACCGCGTCTTCGGCGTGATGGACACGCCGCGCCGCGTGACCGATGCGCCCGCGGCACTTCCGCTGCCCGCCGGGCGCGGCGCGCTGCGCTTCGAGGGCGTGGGCTTCCACTACCCGGGCAGCGAGATCCCGGCGATCGAGCGGTTGGATTTCCTGGCGGAGCCTGGGCAGACGGTGGCGCTGGTCGGGCCGTCCGGCGCGGGAAAGTCCACCGCCATCGCGCTGCTGCCGCGGCTGCATGACGCGACGGCCGGGCGCATCCTGTTGGATGGGGCGGATGTGCGGGAGGTGACGCTGGCCTCGCTGCGCGACGCCATCGCCTTCGTGGGGCAGGAGGCGGTGATCTTCGACGACACGGCGCTGGCCAACATCGCCTGCGGCCGTCCCGGCGCCACCCGCGCCGAGGTCGAGGCCGCCGCGCGTGCCGCCCAGGCCCATGCCTTTCTGGAAGCCCTGCCGCAAGGCTACGACACGGTGCTGGGGCCGGGCGGGGGCAGGCTCTCGGGCGGGCAGCGCCAGCGGGTGAGCCTCGCCCGCGCCCTGCTGCGCGACCCGCGCGTGCTGCTACTGGACGAGGCCACCAGCGCGCTGGACGCGGAGAACGAGGCCGCGGTGCAGGAGGCGCTGGCCAGGCTGCGCCAGGGGCGGACCACGCTGGTCATCGCGCACCGCCTCGCCACCGTGCAGAATGCCGACCGCATCGTGGTGATGAATGAGGGGCGCGATGTGGAGCAGGGCACCCATGCCGAGCTGATGGCGGCGGGCGGACTCTATGCGCGACTGGTTCGGACCCAGGCTTTCACGGCCGGATGAAGCGGGGCGCGCCGCCGGTCGGGCGCATCACGCCGTCGCCAGCAGCACCACCCCCGTCGCGATGAGGAAGATGGCGGCCAGCTTCTGCGCCCCCAGTGGTTCCTGGAAGAAGTACCAGCCGATGGCGGCGATCACGACATAGCTCGCCGCCGTGCAGGGCAGCGCCACGCTCATCGGGATGCGGCGCAGCGCCAGGATGTAGAGCAGCGCGCCCGCGCCATAGAAGCCGATGCCCAGGATGGTCTGCCAACGCAGCAATTGCAGGAAGAAGGACATCTGCGCCGCCGCATCCGCGCCGGCCTTCAGCAGCACCTGCCCCACCAGCGAGGAGGAAATGGCCGCGGCCAGGGCCGCCCAGTAGAGGCTCATTCCGCGCGGACCGGGGCGCGCGCCTGGATCACCTCACGCACCACCCCCTGCGGCTTGCCATTGGCCGAGAGGAAGGCGCGGCCGACATATTCGCCGAGCAGCCCCAGCATCATGAATTGCGCGCCGGAGACGAGCAGGATCAGCACCATCATGGACGCCCAGCCCGAGGGCGTGACGAAGAACAGCGCCTCGATCACCACGAACAGCGCCAGCAGGAAGCCCAGCGCCCCCATGGCCACCCCCGCCATGGTCGCGAAGCGCAGCGGCAGGATGGAGAAATTGGTGGCGAGGTTGAGCCACAGCCGCACCAGGCGACGCATGGTGTAGTTGGACCGGCCTTCGGCGCGTGGGTAATGCGCCACCTCGATGGAGGCGATGCGCTGCGTCACCTGCATGATCAGGCCGTCAATGTAGGGGTAGGGGCCGGTGTATTTCACGACCTCCTGCGCCACGAGCGCGCTCATGCAGCGGAAGGAGGAGAGGTAGAGGCCCTTGGGCTTGTCCAGCAGCGAATCCGCCACCTTGTTGGCGAATTTGGAGCCGAGGTTGCGCCAGCCCTCATGCTCCTTCTTGGCGTAGCGCGTATAGACCACGTCCCAGCCGCCCAGCCGCGCATGGTCATAGAGGCGGATCACCTCCTCCGGCGGGTTCTGCAGGTCGTCATCCATGTTGATGATGTAGGCGCCGCGGGCATGGCGCAGCCCGGTCAGCACCGCGTTGTGCTCGCCGAAATTGCGTGCGTGCTCGACATAGGTCAGGGGCACGGTGGCGGTTTCGGCCAGGCGCCGGCAGACATCGCCGCTGTCATCGGGGCTGCCGTCGTTCACCAGGACGATCTCGATGCCGCCCGCGGGCTTCAGGGCGGAGAGCGCCTCCACCAGCTTTCCGACCGTGGCGGCGCCACGATAGACGGGAACGACGATGGAAAGCCCCACGGGGTAATGGGTCTCGGTCATGGCACAGGTCCGGGCTTGCGGGCGGTGGCGAGGATGGACCCCCCGGCGGGGAAGCGCAGCCCCGCGCGAAGCATCGCGGATTCCAACGCGCAGATGCCGCTGAGGCTGCGATCAAGCCAGGGGGGAAAGGGCTTCACGTCGGAGGCGGCGTGGTCGTCGCGCTTCACCAGGCGCCGTTGCAGCAACATGAGTGGCAGCAACAGGCTGTTCCAGTGGCGGGGGGAAATCTCGGCAAGGCCCGCGGCGGCGAGTTTGCCCGCCACCTCGCCCCGCGCATAGCGGCGCGCATTGTGTACCCGCGCGTCATGGGCCGAGCGCAGCCATTCATGGGCGGGCAGGTTCAGCACCAGAAGGCCGCCGGGCCGCAGCACGCGGGTGAATTCCGCCAGCGCCGCGCCTTCGTCCACCGCCGCGTGACAGAGCACGTCCAGGCTTACCACCGCGTCGAAGCTCGCATCGGGGAAGGGCAGGGCGTTGACGGTGCCGGCGGCGACCGCGGCACCGGCCTTGGTGGCGGCGCGACGGGCGGCTTCGGGCGCGTATTCCACGCCGAAGAGGGGCGCGCCGGGCCGCGCGGCGCGCAGCTTCGCCAGCAGCCCGCCCGTGCCGCAGCCCGCATCCAGGATGCGCGCATCGGCGGGCAACGCCGCCAGCGCGGCCAGGGCATGGCCGTGCAAGGTGCGATACCACCACATGCGGTCCTCGACCGCATCCATCAGCGCGTATTCGGTTTGCTCCACGCTGCCCTTGTGTGCCCTGATCGTGGCCAAGACCAGCCCCCATCATGGCGGGGGCAGGGCGGCGTTTCCCACTGATGGACAGCGGGGGGTGCAAGGGCGAAGACTGCCCCCGGACGCGCAGGGCGGGGACATGGCGCAGCAGCATGATGGGGGCCGGGTGAGGGCCTACGGAACGGCGGGTGCCCCGCTTGCGTAACGACCCCATTCCGGGCCGCTCCACCAGCGGCGAGGCGGCGGTGCGCGGGATTGCGCTCGCGGCGCTGGGCTATTTCATCATCACCGGTGCCGATGCCGCGGTGAAGTTCGCCCTGCCCGAGATCGGCGTGGCGGGTGCCATGCTCTGGCGCGGGGTGGTGGGGGCGGTGGCCGTTGCCGCCATCGCGCGCGGCCTGGGGTTGTGGCCGCGCAATGGCCGTCTGGTCCTGGGGCGGTCCTTCCTGCACTGCGCGGTCTCGGCGCTGTGGTACTTTGTCTGGCTGGCGGGCCTCGGTCTCGCGGATTCCTATGCGGTCGCGGCGGCCGCCCCGCTGCTGATGACGTTGTTGGCCATTCCCATGTTGGGCGAATCCGTGGGCTGGCGACGCTGGATCTCCTGCCTGCTGGGCTTTTCGGGCGTGCTGTTCATGCTTCAGCCGGGGGGTGACCTCTGGCGGTGGGAGGTGGCGGTGCTGCTGGTGGCCGTGGTCGGCATGGCCGTCAGCCGCATCTGGACGCGGACCTTGGCCAGCACGGACACGGCGGCCACCATCGCCTTCTGGCTGATGCTGATGCACATCCCGCTCGGCCTCGCCCTGCTGCCGGTGACGGCGCTGTGGCCGGAGGGGCGACCGCCCAACCTCTTCCCCTCCTGGCCGATGTTCTTCCTGCTGCTGTTCTTCGGCGTGTCCAATGCCATCGCGCACCTGCTCTTCGCCCGTGCCTTCGCGCTGACGCGGGTGGCCTCGCTCGCGCCGCTGGAATACACCCCCCTGCTCTGGGGCCTGGTGCTGGGCTTCGTGATCTTCGCGGAGGTTCCGGCCTGGACGACCCTGGCCGGGGCCGCCGTGGTCATCGCCGCCGGCATCTACAACCTGCACCGCGAGCGCGTGCGCCGCGCCGAGGAAAGGGCGAGACATGGCGCTGCGTCATGATGCGAGGCGCGGGGCGCTGCTCATGCTGGGGGCCACCGCGCTGTTCACCCTGATGGGCGCGCTGGTGAAGCTGGTGGGCGACCGCATCCATTTCCTCGAGATCATGTTCTTCCGCAGCGTGCTGGCCCTGCCGGTGGTGCTGCTGATCGTGGCGCGGCTGGGCCAGGGGGTGCGGCTTCGCACCCAGCGCCTGCCGCAGCATGTGGGCCGCGCCATGACGGGCACCATGGCGATGAGCTGCGCCTTCTTCTCGCTGACCGTGCTGCCGCTGGCCGAGCAGACGGCGCTGACCTTCACCACGCCACTCTTCGTCACGCTGCTGGCCATTCCCTTCCTGGGCGAGCGGGTGGGCATCCATCGGTTCAGCGCGGTGCTGCTCGGCTTCGGCGGCATCCTGGTCATCGCGCTGGGGCAGGGGGCCTTCCAGGGCCGCATCGATCCATGGATCGCGCTGGGCATGTCCATCGCGGTGCTGCACGGCGTGTTTTCGGCCATGACGACGCTGCTGGTGCGCAGCCTCTCCGCCACCGAAAGCTCCACCACCATCGTCACCTGGCAGTCCATCCTCATGACCTGCTTCACGGGGCTGGCGCTTCCCTTCGTCTGGGTGACCCCCACGCCCTGGGAATTCCTGCTGCTGCTGGGGGTGGGGCTGGTGGGCGGCATCGCGCAGGTGATGCTGACGGAGGCCTATGCGTCCGCGCAGGTCTCCTCCCTTGGCGCCTATTCCTACACGGGCATCCTCTGGGCCGTGCTGCTGGGCTGGATCTTCTTCGGCGACACGCCCGGCATCGCGACCTTCGTCGGCGCCGGATTGATCGTGCTGGCCGCCCTCTACATCATGCAGCGCGAAATGCGCCGAGGAGTGAAGCGTTGAACGTCCCCTTCCTGCGAGACGACCCCCTCGAATACGGCACGGTGGAGCATATCGCCCCCGGCGTGCGGCGGGTGCTGTGCAACAACCCCTCGGCCTTCACCTTCCGCGGCACCAACACCTACCTGATCGGTGGCGGCAAGTCTGTCGCGGTGCTGGATCCGGGGCCGGAAGATGCGGCGCATCTGCAGGCCATCCTGGCCGCGACCAGCGGCGAGACGATCACGCATGTCATCGTCTCGCACACCCACCGGGACCATTCGCCGGGTGCCCGCGCGCTGCAAGCCGCGACGGGCGCGCCGAGCTACGCCCATGGCCCGCACGCGACGCCGCCGCATGACGGGCAGGAAGGGGGCGACCATGACTTCATGCCCGATGTCCGCGTGCCCGATGGCGGCGCGATCGAGGGCGCGGATTGGCGCCTGACCGCTTTGTTCACACCGGGCCATTGCGGCAACCATCTGTGCTTCGCGCTGGAGGGCACCGGCATCCTGTTCAGCGCCGACCATGTCATGTCCTGGTCCACCAGCGTGGTCAGCCCGCCCGATGGCGACATGCGCGCCTATCGCGACAGCCTGGCGAAGCTGCGCGCGCGCGAGGGGCAGGACAGGCTCTACCTCCCCGGCCATGGGCCGAAGCTGCCCGACCCCATGCCCTTCCTGGATGCGCTGAGCCTCCACCGGCAGAAGCGCGAGGCCCGGGTGATCGCGGCGCTGCGCGAACACGGGCCCATCGCGGCCGAGGCGCTGGTGGGTCCGGTCTATGGCCCGCTCGATCCGCGCCTCGTGCGCGCGGCGGGGCGGAGCCTGCTGGCGCAACTCATCATGCTGGAAGGCGAGGGCGCGGCCATCCGCGAGGGTGAGCTATGGCGCCTCGCTTGAGGGCCATTTGCGTTCCGCGGAAAAGCGATCGCGGCCCTTGATGGCCATAAGCGCGCGGGCGTCGCGCGCCGCCTGGTCCATGGAGAGCCAGGACTGGAATTCCTCCAGGATCATGGCAGTGATCCGCATCACGGGCTGACCGGCGAGGCCTGTGAGCGGGAAGAAGCGCAATTCCTCCAACTCGCCCGAGCCGCGGAGTTCGCCCTGGGCCGCGCTGGCGGGGGCCACCAGGAAGCGCGCATGGAAGCGGATGGGCCGGCCAGCCGGCGTGATGGCGCGGCTGAGATAGTCCATGCAGCCCAGATCCGGCGCGACCCGCCCGCCGCGCATCTCGCCCAGCACCAGCGCGGTTTCCTCGTGCAGCTCGCGCGCGGCGGCGACCGCCAGCGCGCGGGCGAGGCTGGCGGGCGAGGAGAGCCGCAGCATGGCCAGCGTGGGCGCCCGCAACTCGCTGATGGCGGGCGCCTTGTAGTCGGTGCGGTCCACCCGTCCGCCGGGGAAGACCAGCACGCCTGGCATGAAGCGCAGCGCGTGGTGGCGGCGGCCCATCAGCACCTCGGGGCCGGACGGTCCCTCGCGCCACAGAACGAGGCTGGCGGCGTGGCGGGGATGGACGCGACGGCGCGTCACGCCCGCCGCATCGGCACTGCCGGGATTGTCGGCCGTGGGTTCAGTCAAGGGCGAAGCCGCGCGAGCGCAGCCAGGCGCGGAAACCCGCGCGTTCCGGCACCGAGAGCTGGCGGGCGACGTTCTCGGTCCAGCTGCAGCCCTCGGGCGCCGGGCCGTGGATTTCCGGATAGCGCGGCTTGGCCCGTTCGCGCCTTGCGTCATAGGCCGACAGGGCCTGCGCCTCGCCCGAGGCGTCATAGCGTTCGCGGTGGATGGTGACCGAGGGCGGCAGGCGGGCGGAGGGTTCGTTGCGCGCCTCGGGCACGCCCAGCGTCAGGCCGGCAATCGGGAAGACGCCCTTGGGCAGGCCGAGCAGGGGCCCGACCTTCTCCATGTGGTTCCGCACATAGGAGATGGGGCAGGTGCCCAGGCCCGCCGCATCGGCCGCCGCAATGGTCATCCCCATGGCGAGCGCGGCATCCACCGTCGCGTTCAGCACGGTGTCGAGATTGTCATTGGCATGTTCGCGCCCCGCGCGGTCGCAGATGTCGCGGCCACGGCGCACATCGGCGCAGAAGACGAGAAACACCGGCGCCTGCTTGATCCAGGGCATGGTGCCGATCCAGTCCGCGATGGCCGCGATCTTGGCGGGATCGCGCAGCACCACCACCGACCATTGCTGCATGTCGCTCTTGGAGGGGGCCGAGGAGGCGGCGGCCAGCACCGTGTCCAGCAGCGCGTCGGAGACGGGCTCCGCGCGGTAGCGGCGCGTGACGCGACGGTCGAGCAGGGCGCCCAGCGTGTCCGGGATTTCGGCCGGCGGGTCGAAGGGGAGGTGGCCGTAGCGCGCCTCGATCAGCGGTTTCGGGTCCATGCTCACCTCCTCACGATCCAGGCATCGGCGACGGTCACGCCGCTCTCATGGATCATCAGCGGGTTGATCTCGGCCTCCGCGATGCCCTCCATGGCGGCGAGGCGCGAGACGGCGGCGATGGCGTGGGCCAAAGCCTCCACATCGCCGCGCGGCAGGCCACGCCAGCCCTCGATGACGCGCAGCGCCCGCACCTCCGCGATCATGCCGCGGGCCTCGTCGAGGTGCAGTGGCGCGAGGCGAAGCGCCACGTCGCGGTGCAGTTCCGCCAGCACGCCGCCGGCGCCCAGCAGCACCACCGGCCCAACTTCCGGATCGCGGCGGAAGCCCAGGATGACCTCGGCCAACCCCTTGGCCATGGGCTGCGCCAGGAAGCCGGTGATCCGCGCCTGGGGTGCGGCCTTCTCCACCCGCGCGCGCATGTTCAGCATGGCCGAACGCAGCGCCGCCTCATCGGGGATGTTGAGCGCGACGCCGCCCACCTCGGTCTTGTGCGCGAGATCCGGCGAGAGGATCTTCAGCGCCACCGGATAGCGCAGCCCCTCGGGCGGCGTGTCGCTGAAGCGGGCATAGTCCGTGCGCAGGCCGAGGGCCGCGAAGACCTCGCGCGCATCGGCCTCATCAGGCCTTTCGGGCAGCGTCACTTCGGGCGCGGCCATGTGCGGGGCCGGCAGCGGCGCGCGCCAGTCGAGGAAGGCGCGCATGGCATCCGCCAGCGATTCAGGCGTGCGGAAGGCGGGAATGCCGGCCTCGGCCAGCAGCCGCAGCGAGGCATCGGCCTGGGGCACGAGGAAGGCGGCCACGGGCTTCGCATCGCCCACCGCGTCCCGCCCGCGCACGATGCCCGCCACCGCGTCATGCGGCCGGAACTGCGCGGAGGAGCCGATGACGGGCACCACCACATCCGTGTCCCGCGCGGCGGCGAGTGCCACGATGGCGGCCTCCACCCGGTCGGGCTTGGTGCCGGCTAGCGTCATGTCCAGCAGTCGGCCATGCGGGTGCATGTCCACCGCGTGCAGCTTCGCGGTGGCGTGCGCGTCGGGGATGCGCGCCTCGATGCCGGCCACGCCCAGCGCGTCCACCGCCATGGCGCCGCCGCCGCCGGTGGTGGTCATCACCGAGACGGCGCGGTGGGTGGATACATGCGGCTTGCGCCCCAGGACCAGGGCGGGAAGCTCCAGAAAACTCTCCAGCATGGTGGCGCGCAGGATGCCATGCGCACGGAAGAAGGCTTCGGCCGCCATGTCGCTGCCGGCCAGGGCGCCGGTGTGGCTGGTGGCCAGCTCCGCCCCGTAGGGCGAGCGGCCGAGCTTGTAGGCGATGATGGGTTTTCCCGCGCGGTGTGCTTTCCAGGCGGCGTGCGCGTAGTGCTGCGGCTCCCGGATGGCCTCCAGGAAGAGCATCACCGCGTCCACGCCTGGCTCGTCCACCAGCATGGCGGCAATTTCGCCGGCGGTGAGGTCGGCCTCGTTGCCCGTGGCGATGAGGTGCGAGAACCCCATGCCCCGCGCGGCCCCGCGCCCCATGATGGCGCCCAGCATGGAGCCGGACTGGCTGACGAGGGCGAGGCGCCCGGCGGGCAGCGTCTCGGCTTCGAGTGCGGCGTTCACGCTGGCCGCGATGCGGGCCGGGATGTTGATGATGCCCATGGAATTGGGGCCGAGCAGGCGCAGCCCCGCGGCCTTCGCGGCCGCGACGCAGCGGTCCTGCAAGGCCTGGCCCTCCGGCCCCGCTTCCGCGAAGCCATCGGCCAGGATGCAGGCGACCTTGGCCCCCTTGGCCGCCACGGCTGCAAGCTGCGCTTCCACCTGCTGCGTGCCCAGCAGGATATAGGCGAAGTCGATCTCGCCCGGGATGTCCTCGACGCGCGCGAAGGCGGGTTCGCCCAGGATTTCGCTGGCACGCGGGTTCACCGGGAAAAGCTCACCCTGATAGCCGTGCCGGCGCAGATAGATCTGCGCCCGCGCGGTCAGGCGGGCAGGGTCGCCGGAGGCGCCCACCAGGGCGATCCGGCGGGGCTCCAGCAACGCCTTCATTTCGGCGGACGCTGTGAGAATGTCTGCCCGAACACGCCTTCGGCGATGCGGTTCTTCATCACCTCCAGGCTGCCGCCCGCGATCATCCAGCCGCGGGTGCGGCGCACGCAGTATTCGATGAGCAGGTCCTTCGAATAGCCCGTGCCGCCCATCACCTGCATGGATTCATTGGAGGCAAGCCAGCCCGCCTGGTTGCAGGCATATTTGGCGATGGCGACTTCCTGTGCGTCCGGCAGGCCGCGCCCGGCATTCACCGCCGCGCGGTAGAGCAGCAGCCGCGCGGCATCGAGCGCCACGCGCATCTCGGCGAACTTCCATTGCAGGCCTTGGAATTCCATCAGCGGGCGGCCGAACTGCCGGCGCGTCATGGCGTGGTCGCGCGCCGCGGTGAAGCAGTATTCGCCCAGCGCCAGCGCCCGCGTCGTATTGCCCACGCGCTCCACATTGAAGCCGCCGATCTGCTTCTTGAAGCCGCCGGGGCCCAGCAGCACCATCTCGGGCGGGATGTAGACATTGTCGAAGTAGAGGGCGCACCACTCCTCATCGTTCATGTAGAGGCTGGGCTGGCCGAGGCTGAACCCCTCCATGCCCCGCTCAACGAGAACGCTGCCGATGCCGCCCACGCCAGGCCCGAAGCGGCAGTAGATGACGAAGACATTGGCTTCCGCGCTGTTGGTGGTGAAGACCTTCTGGCCGTTCAGCCGGAAGCCCTCGCCATCCGGCGTGCAATGCGTCTTGAGGTCGGTGAGCGCCGAACCCGCGTCGGGCTCCGTCATGCCGACCGCCGCCACGGCCTCACCGGCCAGAAGCGGCTTGAAGAACCGTTCCTTCTGGTAGGGCGAAGCGTATTCCGCGAAGGTGCGGAAGGCGCCGAAATTGCCGGCCTGCAGCACGTCCGCGCTGCGCGGGCAGACCTGCGCGATCTGCTCCATGGCCAGCACCGCGTCGAAGACGGTGCCGCCGGCCCCGCCATCCTCCTCGGGCAGCATGATGCCGAACAAGCCTTGTTCGGCCATCAGCTTCGCGACATCCCACGGAAAGCCCACCGTGTGGGCGCGTTCCACCGCGCCCTTGGCGAGGTGGCGCTCGGCGAAGCCGCGCACCACCTCCTGGAAGGCCTTCTGCTCCTCGTTGAGCTCGAAGTTCACGTCACACGGGGTCCCAGCTGAACACGTCGCCCGAGCGCTCCATGGGCACGAAGTTCGCACGGAAGGCCGGCAGCGCGACTTCCGCGATCTTCTCCGGCGTCCAGCCGCTTTCGCTGTGGACCGAGCGGATGGGGCGGTTCTGGCTGAACAGGAACAGCTCATGCATGCGGGGCGCGAAGATCTGGCCTGTCACCTCCTTGGCCGCGTCCGAGGCCAGGAACACCGCGAGCGGCGCGTTCTTCTCCGGGCCCATCCGCATGATGCGCTCCACGCGCGCCTTCTGCTCCGGCGTCTCGGCGGGGATGGAGCTGGTCATGCGCGACCAGGCGAAGGGGGCCAGGCAGTTCGAGCGGACATTGTAGCGCTTCATGTCCAGCGCGATGGACTTCGACAGCGCCACGATGCCGAGCTTGGCGGCGGAGTAGTTCGCCTGGCCGAAATTGCCGATCAGCCCCGAGGTCGAGGTGATGTGGACGAAGCTGCCGCTTTCCTGCTTGCGGAAATGCTCGGCCGCGGCGCGGCTCATGAAGAAGCTGCCGTTCAGGTGGACGTTGATGACAGAGAGCCACTCCTCCGGCGTCATCCGGTGGAAGATCTGGTCGCGCAGGATGCCCGCGTTGTTCACCACGATGTCCACGCGGCCAAAGGCATCAATGGCGGTCTGGACGATCTTCTTCGCATTCTCCCACTCGGAGACGCTGTCGGTGTTGATGACGGCCTGGCCGCCCTTCTGTTCGATGATGGCCTTGGTCTGCTCGGCCGGGCTGGTCGAGAAGCCCTCGCCGCCCAGCGAGGCGCCGATGTCGTTGATGACGACCTTGGCGCCGGCTTCCGCCATGGCGACCGCGATCTCGCGCCCGATACCCCCACCGGAGCCCGTGACGATGGCGACCTTGTCCTTGAGCATCATGTGGCCATTCCTCCTGCCTGTGTTCGCGCGGAGGCTAGAACGCCATGCGCCACGCGGGAAGGTGGGGGCCGCGCCTTGCGCTATGCGACGGGTGTCGGGAGGGTTACAGGACCGGCGCGAACACAACCTGCCGGGGACGCGCGATGTATGATGTGGGGTGGCTGATGGCGCTTGCGGCGGCCATGGTGGCGACGGGCGTCGTCTCCGGGACGCTGGCGGGGCTGCTGGGCGTGGGCGGCGGCATCGTCATCGTGCCGCTGCTGTTCAACGTCTTTCCCTTCTTCGACATCCCGGACGCCATCCAGATGAAGCTGGCGGTGGGCACCTCGCTCGCCACCATCATCCCCACCTCCATCGTCTCGGCGCGCAAGCACCGCGCCACGGGCGCGATGGACGAGACGCTGCTGCGCTCCATCTGGCTGCCCATGATGCTGGGTGTGGCCATCGGCACCGCACTGGCCGTGCATGTGCGCGGCGAAGGGCTGACGGCCGTCTTCGCCGTGGTCGCGCTGCTGGTGGCGCTGAACATGGGCTTCACGGGCGTGGATTTCCGCGTGGCGGAGAAGGTGCCCGAAGGCCCGCCGCGCGCGGCACTCGGCATGGGCATCGGCAGCGTGAGCGCGATGATGGGAATCGGCGGCGGCACGCTGGGCGTGCCGATCCTGTCCATGTTCGGCCACCCCATCCGCGCGGCGGTGGCCACCTCCAGCGTCTTCGGCCTGATCATCTCGGTGCCAGCCACCATCGGCTTCATCTGGGGCGGCTGGAATGATCCGAATCTGCCGCCCTGGTCGCTCGGCTATGTCAGCCTGATCGGCTTTGCGCTGATCGTGCCCAGCTCCATCATCGCCACGCCCTGGGGCGTGAAGCTGGCCCACACCATCAAGCCGCTCTGGCTGAAGCGGGCCTTCGCGCTGTTCCTGGCCGTGACCAGCCTCAGGATGTTCTACAGCCTCTTCAGCTGAGGCCGCGCGCCTCAGACGTGGAAGCTCTCGCCGCAGCCGCAGCGGCCCTTCTCGTTCGGATTCACGAAGACGAAGCCGGCGCTCATCGGCTTCACCTCGTAGTCCATGGTGGTGCCGAGGAGGTAGAGGGTGGCCTTGCGGTCCACCAGGATGGTGATGCCCTTGTCGGTCACGCGCTCATCGCCCGGCCCTTGGCTTTCCACGAAGCTCAAATCATAGGCCATGCCGGAGCAGCCCTTCGTCTTCACGCCGATGCGCAGCAGCTTGCCGGCTTCCGCCTTGTCGTAGAGGCGGCGCAGGCGTTCGGCAGCCGCCTCGGAGAGGGACATCAGGGGCGGCAATTCCCGCTTCACGCGCGGGGCTTCGGTGGTGGTGCTCATGACGGCACTCCCTTCATCAGAACATGTTCAGCGCGAGGCGCGCATCCTCGCTCATCCGCGACTGGTCCCAGGGCGGGTCCCACACGATCTCGACCTGGCAATCGGTGACGCCGGGCATCTGGCGGATGGCCTCCTCGGCCATGGAGGGCAATTCCTGCGCCGAGGGGCAGGAGGGGGTGGTCAGCGTCATCTCGACCTTCACGCGCCCGCCCTCCTCCAGCTCGATCGCGTAGACGAGACCGAGTTCGTAGATGTCCACGGGAATTTCGGGGTCGAAGACGGTCTTCAGCGCCTCGATGACGCCCTCTTCGGTCACGGCCGGCAGGGTTTCGCCCTCCGGGGTCCAGCTTCCGTGGCTGGCGGCCTGGTCACTCACTGCTCGCCTCCTTCGATCCATCCAGCGCGGCGTCGAGCGCGTGCCACGCGAGCGTGGCGCACTTCACCCGGCTGGGAAATTCATGCACGCCCGACAGGGCGGACAGCCGTTCCAACGCCGGTGTGCTGCCATCGCGCACACCGGTCTTCGCCATCTCGCGCAGGCGGGCGCCCATGGCGCGGGCCTCCCCGGGCGTCAGGCCCGGCACCAGCTCCGTCAGCAGCGAGGCGCTGGCCTGGCTGATGGCGCAGCCGCGGCCGATGAAGCTGGCCTTGCTGATATGGCCATCCGCCAGCGCCAGGAAAAGCTCCACCCGGTCGCCGCACATCGGGTTGTCACCGCGGGCGGAGGCGTCGAAGACCTCCATGCGGAAATGGTTCCGAGGCTTGCGGCCATGGTCGAGGATGACCTCCTGGTAGAGGTCCCGCAATTCCTCGAACCCGGCCGCCTGCCCCGTCATGCGAAGAATTTCCGCGCGGCGACCAGCGCCTCGGCCAGCGCGTCGATTTCCTCGGCGGTGGTGTAGAGGCCGAAGGAGGCACGGGAGGTGCCGCCCTCCAGCCCGAAGCGCGCATGCAGCGGCTCCGCGCAATGGCGGCCGGCGCGGACGCAGATGCCCCGCCGGTCGAGGAAGGTGGACAGGTCATGCGGGTGCGCCACGTCCAGGGAGAAGGCGAAGACGCCGCCCCGGTCCTGCGCCGAGCCCAGCAGGGTCAGGCCGGGCACCTGGGCGAGGGTGGCGGAGGCGTGTTCCACCAGCGTGCGCTCATGCGCCTCGATGGCCTCCATGCCGATGGCGTTCACGTACTCGATGGCCGCCAGCAGGCCCGCCGCCTCGATGATGGCGGGCGTGCCGGGTTCGAAGCGGGCAGGGGGCGCGGCCCAGGTGGAGCCTTCCAGCGTGACCGTCTCGATCATGTCGCCGCCGCCCTGGAAGGGAGGCATGGAGTCCAGCAATTCGCGCTTGCCATAGAGCACGCCGATGCCGGTGGGCCCGTACAGCTTGTGCCCGGTGAAGGCGTAGAAATCCGCGTCAATGGCGCGCACATCCACGGCGCGGTGGACCGCGGCCTGGCTGCCGTCAAACATGACGCGGGCGCCGGCCTCATGCGCCATGCGCGCGATGCGGGCGGCCGGCGTCACGGTGCCCAGCACATTGGACATGTGCGTGACGGAAACGAGCCCGACATCGCCCTGCGCGAGGTGCCGGGCATAGTCGTCCAGGTCGAGTTCCCCCGCATCGGTCACGCGGATGAAGCGCAGCCCGATGCCGAAGCCCGCATCGCGCAGCATTTGCCAGGGCACCAGGTTCGCGTGGTGCTCCATCTCCGAGACCAGCACCACCTGCCCGCGCTTGAGCAGCGCGCGGCCGAAGCTGTGCGCGACAAGGTTGAAGGCCTCGGTGGAGTTGCGGGTGAAGACGATTTCCTCGGGCGTCGCGGCACCCAGGAAACGCTGCGCCGCCTCGCGCGCCGCCTCGAAATTGGCGGTGGCGACCTCACTCAGGTGATAGGCGCCGCGATGGACATTGGCATAGGCCGTTTCCATGCAGCGCGTCATCGCCTCGATCACGGCGCGCGGCTTCTGGGCGGAGGCGCCGCTGTCCAGGAAGACCAGTGGCTTGCCGCGCACCTGCGTGCCAAGGATCGGGAAATCCTGGCGGATGCGCGCCACGTCCAGCCGGGCGGGGAGGGCGTCCATCACACCGCTTCTTTCTGCCACCAGCCGGAGATGGCCTCGGACAGCGCCTCCTGCGCGAGGGGGTTGATCACGCCCTCGATCGCTTCGGTCA
The DNA here is from genome assembly GCF_014764365.1 of Roseococcus microcysteis. Lineage (NCBI taxonomy): Bacteria > Pseudomonadati > Pseudomonadota > Alphaproteobacteria > Acetobacterales > Roseomonadaceae > Roseococcus > Roseococcus microcysteis. The sequence continues at coordinate 803,452 of NZ_CP061718.1, read as the reverse complement.
GGAAGGCCTCGACCAGCATGGCGCGGGCGGTGCTGGCCGGGATGCCGCGTGCGCGCAAGTAGAAGAGCTGCGCTTCGTCCAGGGCGCCCACCGTCGCGCCATGGCTGCACTTCACGTCGTCGGCGTAGATTTCGAGCTGCGGCTTGGCGTTGATCTCGGCATCGTCCGAGAGCAGCAGCGCCTGGTTCATCTGGTAGCCATCGGTGCGCTGCGCGGCCTGTCGCACCAGGATCTTGCCCTGGAACACGCCGCGCGAACGCCCGGCCAGCACCGTCTTGTAGGTCTGCCGGCTGGGGCAGTCCGGGGCTGCGTGGTCGAGGAAGGTGGTGGTGTCCGCGTGCTGCCCCTCGGCCACCAGCTGCGCGCCATTCATGTGGCAGGCGGCCTTGGGGCCTTGCAGCGCCACATGGATCTCGTTGCGGACCAGCCGCCCGCCGGCATTCAGCGTGAAATTGTCATAGGTGCCGCCGGCCTGCACCGTGGCCAGCACGGTGGAAAGCTGAAAGCCCGCGCGACCCTCGCGCTGGATGCGGACATGCGTGAGTTCCGCCCCCTCCGCCACCGCGATCTCATAGACCGGGTTGTGCAGATAGGTGGCCTCCGCCTCGCCCAGGCTGGTGTCGATCAGCGTGAGCCTGGCGCCTTCGCCGAGGCGGATCAGGTGGCGCGGATGGAAGGCAATGGCGCGGCCGGCATGGGTGGCGAAGGAGAGCAGTTCCATCTCCCCCGCATCCACGCCCGCCGGCACGTCCAACACCAGCCCATCCTCGAACAGCATGGTGTTCAGCGCCACGATCGGCAGGGTCTGCGCCAGCGCGCCCAGCCGGCCTTCGGTGGCGTCCAGCGCCTCGGCCAGCGGCGCCGCACCCGCCGGCAGTTGCGACAGCGCGGACGCGAAGCGGCCATCCACAAAGACGGCGCGGTGCGCGGCGCGGGCGGGCGGCAGGGCAGGGGCCTCGTCCGCCAGCGTCAGCGCCTCGGTGAAGCCAAGCTGCGCCAGCACGCCGAGATCCGTGTAGTGCCAGGCCTCGATGCGCCGGCCGGGCAGGCCCTGGGCGCGGAAACTCTCGGCCGCTTCGGCGCGCAGCTTCGCCACCCAGGGCGTGCGGCCGCCAGGCAGGCGTTCGCGCAGGCCCTCAAAGCGGCCCAGGAAGGAAGCGGCACCGGTCACCATGGTGTTCATGCCGCCACCTTCGCGTAGCCCTCCGCCTCCAGCTCCAGCGCGAGCTCGGGGCCACCGGTCTTCACGATGCGCCCGCCCATCAGCACATGCACGCGGTCGGGCGTGATGTGGTCCAGCAGGCGCTGGTAGTGGGTGATGACGAGCGCCGAGAAGCCCGGCCCGCGCATGGCGTTCACGCCATCGGCCACGATCTTCAGCGCGTCGATGTCGAGGCCGCTGTCGGTCTCGTCGAGGATGGCGAGCTTGGGTTCCAGCAGCGCCATCTGCAGCACCTCGTTGCGCTTCTTCTCGCCGCCGGAGAAGCCCACATTCACGTTGCGCTTCAGCATGTCCTCGCTCATCTGCAGCGCCTTGATCTTGGCGCGCGAGAGCTTGAGGAACTGCATGGCGTCCACCTCCGCCTCGCCGCGCGCGCGGCGGATGGCGTTCAGCGCGGTGCGGAGGAAGTTGGCATTACCCACGCCGGGCAGTTCCACCGGGTACTGGAAGGCGAGAAACACGCCCGACGCCGCGCGCTCCTCCGGCTCCATCGCCAGCAGGTCCACGCCGTTGAAGGTGGCGCTGCCGCCCGTGATCTCATAGCCCTCACGCCCCGAGAGCACGTAGGACAGGGTGGACTTGCCCGAGCCGTTGGGGCCCATGATGGCGTGCACCTCGCCCGCCGGCACCTCGAGGTTGATGCCGTTCAGGATCTGCTTGCCGTCGATTTCCGCGGTCAGGTTCTCGATCTTCAACATGGTCAGCCAACGCTCCCTTCCAGCGAGATGGCGAGCAGCTTCTGCGCCTCCACCGCGAATTCCATGGGCAATTCCTTGAGCACTTCGCGGCAGAAGCCGTTCACGATGAGGCCCACCGCCTCCTCCTGGTTCAGGCCGCGGGCGCGGCAGTAGAACAGCTGGTCCTCGGCGATGCGGCTGGTGGTCGCCTCATGCTCGATCTTCGCGGTGGCGCAGCGGTTCTCGATGTAGGGCACGGTGTGCGCCCCGCACTGGTCGCCGATCAGCAGGCTGTCGCACTGGGTGAAGTTGCGGGCGCCGGTGGCCTTGGGGCTGATCTTTACCAGGCCTCGATAGGTGTTCTGCCCATGCCCCGCGCTGATGCCCTTGGAGACGATGGTGGACCGGGTGTTCTTCCCGATATGCCACATCTTCGTCCCGGTATCGGCCTGCTGGCGGTTGTTGGTGATGGCGACGGAATAGAACTCGCCCACGCTGTCATCGCCCTGCAGAATGCAGGAGGGATATTTCCAGGTGATGGCCGAGCCCGTCTCCACCTGCGTCCAGGAAATCTTGGACCGCGCGCCACGGCAGGCGCCGCGTTTGGTCACGAAGTTGTAGATGCCGCCCTTGCCTTCGGCGTCGCCGGGGTACCAGTTCTGCACGGTGGAATACTTGATGGTGGCGTCGTCCATGGCCACCAGCTCGACCACCGCGGCATGCATCTGGTTCTCGTCGCGCTGGGGCGCGGTGCAGCCTTCCAGGTAGGAGACATGGCTGCCCGCTTCCGCGATGATCAGCGTGCGCTCGAACTGGCCGGTGTTCTGGGCGTTGATGCGGAAATAGGTGGACAGCTCCATCGGGCAGCGCACGCCCTTGGGGATGTAGACGAAGCTGCCATCGGTGAAGACCGCGCTGTTCAGGCAGGCGAAGTAGTTGTCGCCCTGCGGCACCACGCTGCCGAGATACTGCTTCACCAGCTCCGGGTGCGTGTGCACCGCCTCGCTGATCGAGCAGAAGATGATGCCCTCCTTGCCCAGCCGCTCCTTGTAGGAGGTGGCGACGGAGACGCTGTCGAACACCGCGTCCACCGCGATGCCCTGCAGCCGCTCCTGCTCGCGCAGGGGAATGCCCAGCTTCTCGTAGGTGCGGAGCAGTTCGGGGTCCACCTCGTCAAGCGACTTCGGCACCACCTTGTTCTTCGGCGCGGCGTAGTAGTAGGCGTCCTGGTAGTCGAATTTGGGGTAGGAGACGGCGGCCCAATCGGGCTCCTCCATCTTCAGCCACATGGCATAGGCCTTCAGCCGCCATTCCAGCAGCCATTCCGGCTCACCCTTCTTGGCGGAGATGAAGCGGACGATGTCCTCGTTCAGCCCCTTGGGGGCGAACTCCATCTCGATCTTGGTCTCGAAGCCGAACTTGTAGCCGCCTTCCTGGGCGGACTGGACGGTCTCGATGGTTTCTGCGACGGCGGGCATTGCGTGCTCCTACTCGGCAGCCAGGCGGAAATCGGCCTCGACGGGGGCGAGCGCGTGCCCCGCCAGTTCGGCCACGGAAATCTTCTCGAGCGCATCGCGGATCGCGGTGTTCACCGGATCCCAACGACCGCGCACGGGGCAAAGATGCTCGCTCTCGCACAGCCCCGACCCACCATCCACGCAGGCGGTCAGCGCGATGGGGCCGTCGAAGGCCACGATCACCTCGGTCAGCTTGATGTCGGGCAGCGGCTTGGCCAGGCGGTAGCCGCCGCGCGCGCCGCGCAGCCCTTCCACCACCCCGGCCTGGGCCAGGGTCTTCAGCACCTTGGCCACGGTGGGCTCGGGCAGGCCGGTGCGCGTGGCAAGGCCCGGGGCGCTTTGCAAGGCGGCGGCCTCCTCGCCCATGCGGGCCAGGACCACGACCGCGTAATCCGTCAGTCTGGAGAGCCTGAGCACAGCGGTATCCTTCTGCTCCGGCTTAAATAGGACCAATCAAGTCCGATTTCCAGTGGGTGAGGGGCGCAACCCTGCATGTTTTCGCCGCATGGTCGCGTCTGGACCTCTCCTTAGGCCCGCCGCATCCTCGCTGGCAACAGCAGGAGAAGCCCATGCCCCATGTCATGACCGATGATGGTGTCGCGCTCCATTACGTCGAGGCCGGAAGCGGCACCCCCATCGTCTTCGTCCATGAATTCGCCGGCGATGCGCGCAGCTGGGAGCCGCAGATCCGCTACTTCTCCCGCCGCTATCGCTGCATCGCCTACCATGCCCGTGGATACCCGCCCTCGGACGTGCCGACCGATCCGCGTGCCTATTCGCAGGACCGCGCCACCGACGATATCGCGGCCGTGATCCAGGGGCTGGGTCTTGGCCCCGCGCATGTGGTCGGCCTCTCCATGGGTGCCTTCGCGGCCCTGCATCTCGGCCTGCGCCACCCGCACCTGGCCCGCAGCCTGACCGCGGCCGGGGTGGGCTATGGCGCCGCGCCCGACAAGCGCGCGCAGTTCCAGGCGGAGATCGATGCCTCGGTGGCGAAGCTCCGCGCAGGCGGCATGCAGGAATTCGGCCGCATCTACGCCCATGGCCCGACGCGCCTCATCTTCGAGGAAAAGGACCCGCGCGGCTTCGCCGAATTCGAGGCGCAGATGTGCGAGCATTCTACCGAAGGCTCCGCGCTGACCATGCTGGGCTGCCAGCGCGAGCGCCCCTCGCTCTTCGACCTCGAAGCCGGGTTCCGGAAGATGACCGTCCCCACCTTCATCATCGCCGGCGACGAGGACGACCCGACCCTCGAACCCGCCCTCTACCTCAAGCGCACCATCTCCACCTCGGCGCTGCTCGTCATGCCCAAATGCGGGCACACGATGAACCTGGAAGACCCCGGCGCCTTCAACAGCGCGCTGCAAGACTTCATCACCACCGTGGACGCCAACGCCTGGCGCCCCCGCATCCCGGCCAGCATCAGCGGCGGGATCATCGCGCAGCGGTAGCGTAGGGAGGCTGGCTCTCGGGGGGACGCCGTCCCCCCGAACCCCCTGCCAGGGGCCCAGGCCCCTGGGACCCCGTCTCATGGGGTTGGAGAGGGAGGGGCGTCGCGGGTGTGACCTTGTCACGCGCGCACCAGGCCCCTCCCTCTCCAACCCCATCACACTGAGAGGTTTCCAAAGGCCCCCGGCCTTTGGCGGGAGGGTCCGGGAGGGCGGCGCCCTCCCGGGACACAGCGCCCCCTACGCCACCCGCTGGGTGAAGACCTCCGCCATGCGCTCGGCGGGCCAGGCGCCGCTGAACATCACGCGGCCGTCCAGGGCGAAACTCGGCACGCCGGAGATGCCGATGCGGCGGAACTGGGCGTCTTCGGCGCGGATTTCGGCCTCCTCGGCGCCGGAGGCGAGGAATTCGGCGGCACCGTCAAAGCCGGCGCCGGTGGCGAGGGCGGCGAGGGTGGCGTCGTCGCCGATGTCCTGGCCGTCGTGGAAATAGGCCTGGAACAGGGCTTCCACCATGGCATCCTGGCGCGGCCCGGCCGCCCAGCGGATGAGGCGATGGGCCTTGATGGTGTTGGGCGTGCGCAGCATGCGGTCGTGGCGGAATTCGAGGCCCACGGCGCGCCCGGCCTCGGCCACGCGCGCATCGGCCTCCCGCGAGCGTTCGAGGCTGCCGAACTTGGCCGCGCGGTAGCTGGCGCGCTCGACGCCCTCGACGGGCATGTCGGGGTTGAGCTGGTAGGGGCGCCAATACACGGCGAAACCGCCGCCGAGCTGGCTCAGCGCGGCTTCCAGCTGCCGCTTGCCGATCCAGCACCAGGGGCAGATCGCGTCCGAGATCACGTCAATGCGGCGGGCCTGTTCCATGAAACGTATCCCCGTTGCGGCGGCGCCCCGATTGCGCCATTGCCGGTCCGTCATTGTTCTGCGGGCTGGATCGGGCCCGCGCAAGCCGGAATAGGCGAGGATCACCCCCATGCAGCTTTCCATCATCGGCCTCGGCATCATGGGCGAGCGCCTGTTGCGCGCGGCGCTGGACCATGGCGGCACGCGGGTTGTGGGCGTGTGGGACCCTTCGCCCGCGGCGGCGGCGCGGCTGGCTGCCATCACGGGCGCGGTGCCCATGCTGGACAGCGCCGAGGCGGCGATCGGGGCGGCCGAGGCCGTCTATGTCGCCTCGCCCCCCGCCTCGCACATCGCGCATGGGCAGGCGGTGCTGGGGGCGGGGCGTTCGCTCTTCCTGGAGAAGCCGCTCGCCTCCGACGTGGCGGCGGCGCGCGCCTTCGTGGCGGCCGCGGCCGGGCAGCGGGCGGCGGTGAACTTCCCCATGGCCTCCTCGCCGGCCGTCGCGCAGCTGCGCGCCTGGCTGCCGGAGGTAGGCGAGATCCAGTCCATCTCCATCAAGGTGGCCTTCGCCGCCTGGCCGCGTGCCTGGCAGGCGGCCGCCGCCTCCTGGCTCGCGCTGCGCGCCGAGGGCGGCTTTACGCGCGAGGTGGTGTCGCATTTCCTCTTTCTCGCGCAGCGCCTGGGCGGTGGGCTGCGGCTGGAGCAGGCACACGCCGAATTCCCGGGCGGCGAGGCCTGCGAGACGGCCATCACAGCGCGCCTGATGGCTGGGGACGTGCCGGTGACGCTGGAAGGTTCGGTCGGCACCGTGGCGGCGGAGGACCACAACCTCTTCGTTGTGACCGGCACCAAGGGCGCGCTGCGCCTGCGCGACTGGTCCTTCGCCGAGCGCCAGGGCGCCGATGGCGGCTGGCACGCCGCCCCTGACGCCCTGCCCAACCCGCAGATGCGCCCGCTGACCCTGTCGCGCCAGCTCGACAAGCTGGCCGCGCTCACGCGGGGCGAGAGCGTGGACCTCGCCACGCTCGGCGAGGCGCTGGCGGTGCAGGAGGTGGTGGAGGCGATCCTGGCGGCGTAGCCAGGTTCAATTGCCCGGCAGCAGGCGGCTGGGCAGCAGCACGCCATGCTGCTCCAGCACCGGATGCGCCACGCTGGCCAGGTGCGCCGAGACGCGGCGCAGGTCACGCACGCAGTCCAGCACGAAGCTGGGCACGGCGCCGCCTTCGCTGGCCAGGGCGCCGCCGGCCGTGACCACGCGGCGGGCCGCCTCACGCTCGGTCTCGCGCAGCTTCTCCTTGGCCGCGACGAGGCGGCGCGCGGCGTCGAGGTCCTCCGAGAGGAAGACCGTCACGGCCAGCGTCAGCTGCGCGCCCAGCGCGGCATGCACCGCGTCCAGCATGTCCTGCCCCTCCCGCGTGAGGTCGAGCCCACGGCGCTGGCGCTTGGCGGCGTGCTGCGCGAGGTCCCGAGCCAGCACATCGGCCGCTTGCTCCAGGGCGATCACGAAGCCCTGGATGCGCCGGGCGCGGCCCGCCTCCTCATCACCCAGCGCCTCGGCGGGCAGGGCGGCGAGGTAGGCGTGGATGGCGCGGTGCAGCCCGTCCACCGTGTCGTCCATGCGCGCGACGGGCTTGCCGGCCCCCCGGTCCTCGGTGGCGAAGCCATGGGCGGAAGCGGCCAGCATGTCCTTCAGCACATCCGCCACCCGCAGCGCCTCGCGCGTCGCGTGGGCCAGCGCGACGGAGGGGGTGCCGAGCGCCCCGCGGTCGAGGTAGCGGGGGGCGGCAGGGTCGGCCTCGGGCGGGGGCGGGTGCAATAGCCGCGTCAGCAGCCAGGCTTGCGGACGCAGCAGGGGCAGCGCCACCAATGCTGTCATCAAATTGAAGGCCAGGTGTGCGTTGGCGACCAGCCGCACCGGGTCGGGGTCCAGCGCCGCCATCAGGGCGGTGAAGCTTGGCAGCAAGGCCAATGCCACGGCGCAGCCCAGGGCCCGGTTCATCAGGTTGCCCAGCGGCAGGCGCAGCCGCGGCGGCCCCCCCGTGCCGCCCTGCGCCTGCAGCAGCGGGTTCAGCGCCGTGCCGAGATTGGCGCCCAGCACCATGGCCACCGCCGCCTCGGGTTGCAGGCTGCCGCCGCCCGCCAGCGCCGCGACGAAGAGCACGCCGGCCACCGAGGAATGCGCCGCCCAGGCCAGGATAGCCGCCATCAGCACCAGGACCAGGGGCATGTCGGCCAGCACGGCCAGCACCTCGCGCAGCCCCGCTGAGCGTTCCACGGGCGCGAGTGTGGCACCCAGCAGCGCCAGCGCCAGCAGCATCAGCCCCAGCCCGATGGCGACCCGCGCGAGGTCGCGCGTGCGGGTGCGGCCCGCGCGCCGGAAGGCGACGACGCCCGCCAGGATCAGGAGCGGCGACAGCCAGGCCATGTCGAAGGAGAGGGCCTGCACCAGCAGCGCCGTGCCCAGATTGGCCCCCAGCATGGCCGCCAGCGCCGGTGCCAGGCCCACCAGCCCGGCGGCGGCGAAGGAGCCCACCATCAGCGCCGTGGCGGTGCTGCTTTGCAGGACCGCGGTGACGCCCAGCCCTGCCAGCACCGCCCGCCAGGGCCGGCCCAGCGCCGCGCCCAGGATGGATTGCAGCCGCCCGCCATAGGCGCGCTGGATGCCGGACTGCACCATGTGCAGCCCCCAAAGGAGAAGCGCGGCCTCGCCGGCGAGCTGAAGGAGGAAGCGGAATTCGTTCACGGTGGTGAACGAGGTTTACGCCATTCCGGTTGAAGATGACAGTTTGATGACAGGGCTAATCTCGCGGTCGCAACAGCCACCACAGTGCCCCGCCCGCCACCAGCCCCCAGAAGGCGGCCCCCACGCCCCCCACGGTCAACCCCGAGGCGCTGACCACGAAGGTGGTGATGGCCGGGACGCGTGCGGATTCGCGCTCCAGCGCCGTGGCCAAGGCACCCGCCAGCGAGCCCAGCAGCGCCAAGCCCGCCACGGCCTGGATGAGCAACGGCGGGGCCGCCGCCACGATCACCGCCGCCATGCCGGACAGCACGGCGAAGCCCAGATAGCCCGCACTGGCCACCGCCCCCGCCACCCAGCGGCGACGCGGATCGGGGTGGGATTCCGGCCCCGCGCAAAGCGCCGCCGTGATGGCGGCGAGGTTCACCAGCTGCCCGCCCGCGAAGCCACCGGCGAAGCTGCCCAGCCCGGTGGCCACGAAGATGGGCCGCACGCCCGGCCGATACCCGTTGGCATGCAGCACCGCGAGGCCCGGCAAGTTCTGCGACGCCATCGTGACCAGGAAGAGCGGCAGCGCGATACCCGCCAGCGTGCCCCATTCCAGCCGCGGCGCCACGAATTCCAGCACGGGTGGCGTGAAGCCCGAGGCCCCCGGCAGTCCCGGCCCCAGCAGCAGCACGGCCACCGCGACCAGCACCGCGACCGGCACGGCCCAGAGCCGGTTGAGCCTCAGCATCACCGCCCAGGCCAGCACCACCGGCAGGGCAAGCCAGGGAATTGCCCCCACCGCCCGCACCGGCGCCAAGCAGAGGTCGAGCAACACGCCCGCCAGCATGGCCGCTGCCAGAGGCGCCGGGATGCGCTCCACGGCCTGGGCAAAGGGCCGCCACAGCCCCGCCACCACCACCAGCGCCGAGGCCACGAGGAAGGCGCCGACCGCGGCCGGGAACCCGCCCTCGGGCATGGCCGAGCCCGCCAGCAGCGCCGCCCCCGGCGTGGACCAGGCGATGCTGATGGGCATGCGCCACCACACGGAGAAGGCCAGCCCCAGCCCCCCCATCAGCAGGCACAGCACCACGAGGCCGGACGCCGCCTGGGCCGGCGTCGCGCCCATGGCCGCGAAGCCCGCCAGCACCACCGCGAAGGAGGAGGAGAAGCCGACAAAGGCCGCGAGCAGCCCCAGCGTGACGGGTTGCAGCATCAGGGTGTCAGGCGCAGCCGGGCGGTCGTGGCGGCGGGCTCACGCGTGAGGCGCAGGGTCTCGCCCGCCCGCCAGCGTTCCAGCAGATCCCCCCAGTGGCGCGAGAGCGGGTGGCCGGACTGCCCGGTGCCGATGATGGCCTCCGTGGCGTCGGGGTCCGACAGGTCCACCGCGATCCGCAGCCCCGCGCCATGCACGGCCGCGAAGGGCTCCGGCCCGGCTATGCGGAAGCTCTGGCGCTGCACGGTGTGGCCGTCGCCGCCCACGGGCGCGGCCAGGCCTGTCAGCCGGTTCAGCACGGGCACAAAGCGCAGCAGCGGGTGGTCGAAGCGGGCCTGGTGCGCCTGGCCCCAGCGCCATTGGGCGGGCTCGGGGCCGAAGCGGGCCACGAGGTCCGCCACCGCTTCCGCCATGGCCAGCGCCGCCATGGCCCGGCAATCCCCGCCGCACCACCATTCGCCGCGCGGGTCCGTCAGCAGGAAGCGCAGGAATTCCGCGCTGGTGGGGGCGTCGGGCGCCCCCGCCTGGGCGACCGCAAGCCGCGGCATGTGGTGGGAGAAGGCGGCCCAGATCAGCGGTTCCGGCCGGGCCGGGTCCATGTCGCCATCCCAGCCCGCCAGCAGGGCCTGCGCCGCCCCCACCGCGCCCGAGCCGCGGGGCAGGGTGTTGAGGAAGGGCAGGGCCTCCCGCGCCGGCAGGGAGAGCGTGTCCATCTGCACCGCCGCGAAGCCGGCCAGCGTGAAGCGCGCGCCGGGCGAGAGCAGTTCATGGATGCGGCGGAAGCGCCAGTCGCCATACCAGTCGCGGCCGAGGAAGGCGGGGTGGCCCTCCGGGCTCACGCGGTTGTTGGCGTTCACCAGCAGGCCGCTCCCCGGGTTCTCCACATGCGGCAGATCGTCGAATGGGATGAAGCCCCGCCAGGGCGCGGTGCCGGGGAAGGAGCCATCGCCCTCGCTGCGGAGGGGAGTGCGGCCGGTGAGGTACATGGCGATGCCGCCATCGCGCGCCGCCACCATCAGGTTCTGCGGCGGCGAGGTGATGCGCGCGGCGGCGTCGCGTGCGCCGGCGAGGTCCCGCGCGAGCGCCAGGCGCCGCAGCCCGTCCGCCGCGGTGTCGTTCGGCTCCAGGTTGGCCATGCGCACGGCCAGAACCCGGCCATCGGTGCGCGGCGTCTCGTCGAGGTCCGAGAGCACGGGGCCGTTTTCGGTCTCGCGCACCTCGAAGGTGACGGGCTCGCGCCCACGCACGCGGATGGTCTCGGTCCGCACCACGCGGGCGGCGGATTCCGGCTCGATATAGACGTCCTGCGTGTCGGAATGGGTGGTGGTGAAGCCCCAGGCGAGGTCCTGCGTGCGGCCGAACACCAGGAAGGGCACGCCGGGCGAGGTGGCGCCCGCGCGCAGGCCGCCATCGGCCAGCTCCACGCGCACCAGGTACCACAGCACGGGGGCGCCATAGCCCAGATGCGGGTCGGCCGCGAGCAAGGGCGCCGTGCCGCCCGCGCGCGGCCCCGCCACGGCCCAGGAATTGGAGGCCGAGCTGGGCAGGGGCGCGTCCTCGCCAAAGACCGGGATCGCGGCCAGCACGCGGTCCAGCTGCGGCAGCGCGGCAAGGTCGGGTCGCCCCGCGCTGCCATCCAGCGGCCAGAGATCCCACAGCCGCTCGGCGGGGAGGAGGGCGGCGAGGCGCGCGCGTTCCATCTCCACGCGGAAATTGTTGGAGAGCCAAAGCCCCATCACCTTGGCCCAGAGCAGGGAATGCCGCGGCTCCCAGGGCTCGGGCGCGCCGAGCAGCAGGAATTCCGGCGCGGCGAAGCGGCCGCGCGCCGCGATCCAGGCATTCACCCCGGCCGCATAGGCGTCCAGCATGTCGCGCGTCGCGGGCTCGAGCCCCGCGAGGTCCGCCTCGGCCCGCTGGGCCAGGCCCAGCACGCGCGAGAAACGGTCGAGCCGCAGCGCCGCGCCGCCCGCGATCTCGGAAAGCCGCCCCTCCGCCCCGCGCCGCATCGCCTCCATCTGGAAGAGGCGGTCGCGGGCATGGAGGTAGCCCAGCGCCATGGTGGCGTCGCGCTCCGTGGCGGCGCGGATGCGCGGGACGCCATGCGCGTCGAAGCTCACCTCCACCGGCGCGGAGAGGCCGGGCAGGGCGAGGCTTTCGTCGCGCGGCGGCAGCGTCCACCAGACGAGGCCGAGCGCCAGCGCCGGCACCGCCAGCACCAGCAGCAACAGGCCCAGCAGCGCGCCGCGCCAGAGGGAGGGGCGGCGGCGCCGCCTCATGGTCTCATTCGGGCTCGATCCCCGCGCTGCGGATCATCTCGCCCCAGGCGGCGATCTGCGCCACGATGAAGCGGCCGAGCTCCTCGGGCGTGGAGGTGAGGCCCTCGAACCGCGCCTGCGCCATGCGTTCGCGGTATTCGGGCTTGGCGCCCAGGCGCTGCATGGCGGCGCCCAGCGTGGCCGTGACCTCGGCCGGCAGGCGGGCAGGGCCCAGCAGGGCCGCCCAGCTCAGCATCTCGAAGCCGGTCATGCCGCCTTCGGCGAGGGTGGGCACATCGGGCGCCAGCCGCGAACGCTGGCCGGAGGTGACGCCCAGCGCGCGCAGCCGCCCCTCGCTCACATGCGCGATGGAGGGGGCGAAATCCACCACCATGCAGTTCACGCGGTTGGTCAGCAGGTCCGTCAGCGCGGGCGGGACCGAGCGGTAGGGCACATGCGTCATCTCCACCCCCGCATGCTTGGCCACCGCCGCACCGCCGACGATGCCCGAGCCATTGCCCGAGGCGTAGGTGATGCGCCCCGGATTGGCGCGCACATGGGCGATGAATTCCGGCAGGGTGCGGGCCGGGATGTCGGGGTGCACCACCAGCCAGAAGGCGTAGTTGCCCAGGCGCGAGATGGGCGTGAAGTCCGCGATCGGGTCATAGTCCAGCCGGCGCAGCAGCCAGGGGTTGGCGGCGTGCGGCGTGTTGGTGGTGACGAGCAGCGTGTGCCCGTCAGGCTGGGCGCGGGCCACGGCCATGGCGGCGATGGTGCCATTGGCGCCGGCGCGGTTCTCCACGGTGATGGTCGCGCCATCCATCTCTGCCGAGAGCATCTGGGCGAGGATGCGCGTGACGGCATCCGTGCCCGAGCCGGCGCCGAAGGGCACGACGAGCGTGATGGGGCGCGAGGGGCGCCAGCCGCCCTGGGCCAGGGCAGGGGCTGACAGCGCGGGCAGGGCGAGCGATGCGCCCAGCAGCGTGCGGCGTTGGAACATGACGTTATCCTCCATGGTCAGTGCGGCGGATCACCTTCTCGGGGTTCTCGCCATAGGGTGGTGCGTAGATCACGAGCACGCGCACCGGCGTGTCGCCAATCACCTGGAAAAGGTGTTCGGCATCGGCGGGGAAGAAGCAGGCATCGCCGGGCCCCATCTCGCCCTCTTCGCCATTGCAGGCGACGCGGGCGCGGCCTTCCAGCAGGTAGCAGATCTGCTCCAGCCCCGGATGGGCGTGGGGCAGGGCGGAGCCGCCGGGCTGCAGCGTGCCGTGCAGCATCTCGACCTGGCGCGCACCCACCGTTTCGGGGCCGATGAGGCGGTGGTTGACGGTGCCGTGGTGGTTGGCGGGGGAATAGGGCGTCACGTCGCCCATGCGGACGATGAGGGTCATGCCGCCCCCGATCGCCGGAGGGCGGCAGCCCGGAGGCGTGAATCGGTGGCGAACATCATGCCAACTCCATCTCCGCGACGGCCAGGATCGTGGCGAGGCTCGCGCGCATGCCGCGCAGCGAATCCTCGATCTCCACGTCGATCCATTCCTCCAGCGAATGCGCGCGGCCCCCGCGCCCGCCCGAGCCGATGCGAAGGGCCGGGATGCCGAGGCTCATCGGGATGTTGGCATCGGTGGAGGACCATTCGAAGGAGGGGCTGTAGCCCTCCGCCGCCACCGCCGCCGCGGCCAGCCGCGCGATGGGCGCGCCATTGGGCGTGTGGCCCGCGGGCCTGTCGCCCACGGGGGTGATCTCCACGCGGATGGTGCCCTCGCGCGCCATGTTCTCGGCGGCCACGGCGCCTTCGACGCCGGCCAGGAAGGCGCGTTCCAGCTTGGACAATTCCTCGGCCGAGGCGGAGCGCAAATCCACCTCCATCGTCACCGTCTCCGGGATGGCGTTGATCGAGGTGCCGCCCGAGACCACGCTGACGCAATGCGTCGTCACGGGTTCGCGGGGCACGCGGATGGCGGCGAGGCTGCGCGCGGCCTCGGCCATGGCATACATCGGGTTCACCATGCCGAAGGCGGCGTAGCTGTGGCCACCCGGGCCACGGAAGGTCACGCGGAAGCGGCGGGAGCCGATGCCGCCGGTGACGATGCGCTCCACCTCCGGGCTGTCCACCGTCAGGAAGCCACGGATGCGCTCGCGCTTCGGATGGGTCGCGAAGAGGTGCCGGATGCCGCGCAAATCGCCCAGCCCTTCCTCGCCCACATCACCGACGAACAGGATGTCATGCCGCGTGCGGATGCCCGCCGCGTCCATGGCGCGCAGGAAGGCGAGGTTCACGGCCAGGCTGCGCGTGTCGTCGCCCACGCCGGGGGCGAACAGCTTGGTGCCCTCGCGCCGCACCCGCACATCGGTGCCGGCGGGGAAGACGGTGTCGAGATGCGCCGCCACCACCAGGATGTCGCCATTGCCGAAGCCACGGCGCAGGCCCATGACGTTGCCGACCTCGTCCTGCGCGACCTCGTCCAGCCCATGGGCGCGCAGCATGTCGAGATAGGCGGCCGCGCGCTTCTCTTCCGCGAAGGGCGGGGCGGGGATTTCCGTGAGGGTGATGATGTCCTGCACCGTGCGGTCATGCTCGGCGCGCAGCACGTCGCAGGCGGCCTGGTAGGCGGCGTGGCCGCGGATGGAGGCGATGGTCTCGTCGGTGGTCACGCGAATTCCCTTTGTGAAGCAAGTGCCGCGGGTATGGCCCCACGGCGCGCGGCCTCGGCCCAGACGCGCTCGATGGCGGCGGCCCCGCGGCGGATGATGGCATCGGCGTCGCCGCGCACCAGGTCGCCGCCGCGCACCCGGATTTCGCCGGCGGTGACGACGGTGTGGACGTCGCTGCCGCGCCCATTGGTCAGCAGCGCGCGCAGGGGGTTCCAGATGGGCTGGTAGCGTGCGGCGGAGAGGTCGAACATCACGACATCGGCCCGGGCGCCGGGTGTCAGCCGCCCGAGATCGGGGCGGCCCAGCGCATCGGCGCTGTCGCGCGTGGCGGCCGTCAGCAGGCGTTCGGCGCTGCCCGCGCCCGGATTGGTGGATTGCGTCTTGGCGAGCAGCGCGGCGGCGCGCAATTCGTCCACCATGTCGAGCGTCACGCCATCCGTGCCGATGCCGAGCCGCACGCCGGAATCGAGGAAGCGCGCAATGGGCACGCCCTTGCCGGAGCGCGCAAAACCCAGCGGGCAGCAGGCGATGGTGGCATCGGCCTCGCGCACCATCGCGATCTCCTCATCGGTCGCGAGGAAGCAATGGCCCAGGATCACGCCCGGGCGCAGCAGGCCGCAATCGCGCAGATGCTCCACGCTGCCCTTGCCATGGGCGGCGCGCACGGCTGCGATCTCCAGCGGGTTCTGCGCGCAATGGACGGAGACGATGGCGCCCATCTCCCGCGCCGCCGCATCCACGCGCCGCAGCAATTCGGGCGAGTTGCTGTCGGGCCCATGCGGCCCGAAGCCCACCGAGGCCAGCCCGTCCGGCCCCTGGTGCCATTCGGCGTGCAGCTTCATCACGAAGTCGAAGCTGGCGTCGGAGGCATCCTCACCCTGCCAGACCGGCGTGCCCTCGGGCCCCATGGCGAGGTTGGGCACGGTGAAGGTGTAGGGGCAGGACCAGGTGCGCAGGCCCAGCGCCGTGGCGCGGGGCACGAATTCATGCTGCTGCGGGCGCCAGATGTCGAGCATCGCCGTCGTGCCCGTCATCAGGCATTCGAGCAGCGCCATCTCCACCGCGTCGCCGATGGCGTCCGGCTCCATGATCTCGGCGACCAGGTCGCCCAGCGGCATCAGCAGCGAGAACAGGATGTGCCCCGGCAGGCTGCCCGGCTGGATGTCATCCGCCAGCCCCCGGAACAGCGGGGCCGAGAAGGCGTGGTTGTGCAGGTTGATCAGCCCCGGCGTCAGCAGCCCCTGGGGTAGGGCGATGCGTTCGGCGTCCAGGCTCGGCGCCTCGTTGAGAATGGCCGTGATGCGGCCATTCTCGATGACGAAATGCGGGTGCTCCCTGAGGCCGGTCTCGGCGCACCAGGACCAGCGCGGCGAGAGCACCAGCGCCATGGCTCAGGCCACCTGGTTCACGAGGCTGGCCTCGCCGCGCTGGAGACGGCCGATGTTCTCCATCATCAGGTCCAGCACGTTGATCTCATAGGCGCAGGTCTCGCCGCCGGTATGCGGCGTCAGGTAGCAATTGGGCAGCGTCCAGAGAGGGGATTCCTCGGGCAGCGGCTCGGCCATCATCACGTCCAGCGCGGCGCCACGGATGGCGTTGGATTGCAGGGCGGTGATCAGCGCGGGCTCGTCCACCACGGCGCCGCGCGCGCAGTTGACGAGGTAGGCGCCGGGCTTCATGGCCGCCAGTGCTTCGGCGCCGATCAGGCCGCGCGTGGCGTCGGTCAGCGGGCAGACCAGCACCACGAAATCCGCGCGCGGCAGCAGGCCGGGCAGGGCGGAGGTGGCATGCACCTCATCGGCGCCCGCCGTGCCGCTGGCCGGGTTCTGCCGGACGCCGATGACATGCATGTCGAAGGCCTTGAGCAGCTTGATCAGCCGCGCGCCGATGCGCCCCGTGCCGACGACGATGGCGGTCTTGCCGGCCAGCTCATCCTCGCGCTGCGCGAAGTCACCCTTCATGCCGGAGAAGAACTTCTTGTGCTGGTCGTCGCGCGCCACGAACAGCTTGCGCGTGATGCCCAGCATCAGCCCCACCGCATGCTCGCTGACCGCATTGGCATTGGCGCCGGCGGCGGAAGCCAGGCGGATGCCGTGCTGCGCGAAGACCGCGCGGTCATACTGGTCCGTGCCGGCCGACAGCGACTGGACGAACTTCAGCCGGGGCGAGAGCGCGGGCAGGGTGTTGCGCCAGAGGCCGCTGACCACCAGCACATCCGCCTCGCCGATCCGCGCCTCGAGTTCGGCCAGGGAGCGCACCTCGAAATGGGGGAAGGGCGCGCCCCGCTCGGCGAAACGCTCGGCGCAGCGATAGGCCACATGGGCGAAGCAGATGGTGGGGTTGGTCGGAAATGTCACGCGGATGCCTCTTCAAGAAAGACCTGCACGGCCTGGAACAGAGCGCCCCGGTTGCGCTCCATGAGCATGGTGTGGGTGCCCTCGCCCAGCAGCACCATCCGCCGCCCGGGCGAGGAGGTCAGCAGCGGCAGGATGGTGAAGGCCATGGAGGGCGGCGTGTCGCGGTCCCATTCGCCCACCACCAGCAGGGTGGGGGCGGTGACGCGGCCGGGTTCCCAGAAGGGGCGGCCCGCCTGCCAGTATTCGCGGCTGTCCTGCAGCACGCCATTGGGCGCGCGCAGCGCCGCGGGGCTGCGGCGCAACCCTTCGGGATCCGTGGCCCAGGTGACGCCGGCCCAATGCTCGAACCAACCGCCGGGGATCAGGTTGGCGCGGGCCGCTTGCGGCACGCCATTCATCCAGCGCTCGCGCGCCTGGGCCTGGGTGACGAAGCGGTAGGCGCCCATCGCATCGCCGGCCGGGCTCGCGCCCTCGCGCAGCCAGACGGGGGCGAAGAGGACCAAGCGTTCGACCAGGGTCGGGTTGTCGGCGGCGAAGCGGCCCATCAGCGCGGTGCCCCAGGACCAGCCCATATGGATCAGGCGGGGGACGGAGCGGCGCTCGCGGATGAAGGCGGCGGCGGCGGCGATGTCGGCCACCGCGACCTCGCCGCGCACCAGGGGCGGGTTGGCCTCGGGCGGCTGGGCCATCTCGGGCGGGCGGGTGCTGCGGCCGTAGCCGCGCAAATCGAGGCACCACACGTCGAAGCCGCGGCCGGCCATGTAGTCCATCCAGGACAGCCCCCCCAGCGGCAGGTCGAAGGAGGTGTGGGCCGGGTAGGTCGCGCCATGCACGAACAGCACGGTGCGCGCGGGCGAGAAGCTGGTGAGGTTCTCCGGACGCTTGTTGCGCAGGAACAGCTCGATCCCCGCATCGCCGGACGGGACCATGAATTCCTCGCTCACCAGCGCGGCCTGGGCCGAGGCGGGGCTCGGCAGGAGAAGCGGCGCGGCGAGCAGCGGCGCGGCCAGCACGGCACGGCGTTGCATGGAAACCTCCTCGGCTTGTTGGGCGGCAGACTAGCCAAGCCCGCCCGGTTCCGCGAGGGGCCTACCTCTCGCAGCGTATGAAGAGTGTGGAGCGGTGCGCGACATCCCCCACATCCGCCGTGGACAGGTCGCGCCCCCGGCTTTCGGCCAACAGGGGCGTGATGCCGGCGCGGCGCGCGAATTCCAGTGCCGTGCGCCCCTGCACCGCGAAGTTGATGTTCTGCGCGATGTCGCCCGTGCTCTGCGCCAGGCGCTGGGCGTTGAGCTTGGAGACGATGACGCCCACCACATTTCCCTGCATGTCCAGCAGCGGCCCGCCGGAATTGCCGGGCTGGACCTCGGCGCTGATCTGGAACTGGTTGGGGTTGTCGCGCAGGCCGCGCAGCCCGTTCACCTCGCCGCGCGTCAGCTTGGGTTCGGAGCTCAGCAGGCCAGCCAGCGGGAAGCCATAGGCCACCACCCCCTCGCCCCGGCGCAGGGCGGGCGCCTCGCGGAAGGGCAGGGCGGGCCCCACCAGCCCGGGGACGTTCAGGATGGCGAGGTCGAGCGCCGCATCGGCCCGCGCGGGCGGGGCGGCGGCCAGCCAATGGCCGGAGGGCGTGTTGAGGATGATGCGGTTGCAGCCATCAATCACATGCTGGTTCGTCATCACCAGGCCATCGGCGATGAGGAAGCCCGAGCCGGTGGAGACGCGCTGGGCCCGCCGGTTGGGCTCGGCACGCGGCACCTGGGGGTTGGCGGGGCCGGCCATGCGGGGCGCGGCTGCGACGGCGGCGGCCAGGCGCTGGAGGTCCAGGTTGCGGTTCACGCAGATATCCTGGTCGCGCAGCACGGCCTCGCGCCCGTCCTGGGCCACGAGTCGCAGGTCGAAGCGGCAGCCGGCATCGGCGCTGGGCGTCACGCGGAAGCCTCCGCCATCGGGCAGGGGCCGGTCGGGGCGCAGCAGGTTGGGCCCCCAGTCGCCCGCCCCGCCGCGCGGGCTGCGGACGGCGTGCAGGGCGGTGGCCGGTACGCCCGAGCGGTTCACCACCCGGAATTCCTGTGGTTGCGCCGCATTCTGGGCGAGGGAGGGGAAAGCCAGGGTCGCCCCCAGCAGCAGGGTGGCCATGAATGCGCGCATGCCAGCCATGTGCCGTCCCGCTTGCGCTGGCGCAAGGTCAATCCGGCCTTGACCCTGCCATGGTGTCAGGCACCACCTGTCGGAACATGATGGATCACGCCGCCACCCTTTCCCGGACCACCCTCGCTTTGTCGGGGCTGAGCTGCGCCAGCTGCGTGCGCCGCGCGGAGGCCGCGCTGGCCGCCGTGCCCGGCGTGGCCGAGGCACGGGTGAACCTGGCCGATGAAAGCGCCACCGTCACCGGCACCGCCGATCTGCCCGCCCTGGAGGCCGCGCTGCGCCGCGCGGGCTACGGCCTGCGGGAAGAGGTGCTGGAGCTGGGCGTCACGGGCATGAGCTGCGCCTCCTGCGTGGGCCGGGTCGAGCGCGCCCTGCGGGCCGTGCCGGGGGTGATCGAGGCCGGGGTGAACCTGGCCACCGAGCGCGCCACCCTGCGCATCATGGCCGGCACCGAAACCTCCGCGCTGGAGGCGGCCCTCACCCGCGCCGGCTATGCCCTGGCCGAGACGGAGCAACGCCGCCGCCTGCCGCGCGAGGATCTGGCGCTGGGCGCCGCCTTCCTCCTGGCCCTGCCCTTCATGGCCGGGATGCTGGGCATGGCGCTGGGCCAGGGCATGGCCTGGATGCCGGGCGGCTGGTGGCAGCTGGCGCTGGCCACGCCGCTTCAATTCGGGCTGGGCTTCCGCTTCTACCGCGCCGGCTGGGCCGCGCTGCGCGCCGGCACGGGCAACATGGACCTGCTGGTGGCCATCGGCACCAGCGCGGCCTTCGGGCTGTCGCTCTGGATGCTGCTGCTGGGGCATGACCACCTCTATTTCGAGGCCGCCGCCCTCATCATCTTCTTCGTCCTGCTGGGCAAGCGGCTGGAGGCGCGGGCCAAGCGCTCCACCGCCGGCGCCATCCGCGCCCTGCTGGACCTCCGCCCCCGCACCGCCCGCCGCATCGAGAATGGCGAGGAGCGCGAAGTCCCCGCCGCCCTGCTGCGCGTGGAGGACCGCGTGGCGCTGCGCCCTGGCGAGCGCGTGCCCGCCGATGGCGTGATCGAGCGCGGCGAGGCGGGGCTGGACGAGGCCGCCATCACCGGCGAAAGCCGCCCGGTGCCCAAGCATCCGGGCGATGCGCTGATCACCGGCACGGTGGTGCTGGACGGGCATTTGACGCTCCGCGTCACCGCCACCGGCGAGGACACGGTGCTGGCGCGCGTGGCCGCCCTGGTCGCCGCCGCCCAGGCCAGCCGCGCTCCCATCCAGAAGCTGGTGGACCGCGTCTCGGCGGTCTTTGTGCCGGTGGTGATGGCGCTGTCCTTCGTCACGCTGCTGGCCTGGCTGGCGCTCGGCGCGGGGGCGAGGAGGCCATCCTGCACGCGGTCGCCGTGCTGGTCATCGCCTGCCCCTGCGCGCTGGGCCTTGCCACGCCCGCCGCCATCATGGCCGGCACCGGGGCCGCGGCGCGGGCGGGCATCCTGCTGCGCGACGCGGATTCCATCGAGCGCGGCCATGCCGCCACCCTCGTCGCCTTCGACAAGACGGGCACGCTGACCGAAGGGCGGCCCGTGCTGGCGGCGCTTCATGAGGCGGAGCCGGGCGCGCTGGCGCTCGCCGCCGCGCTGCAGGCTGGCAGTGAGCACCCGCTGGCCCGCGCCGTGCTGGCCGCCCATGGTGGCGCCACGGCACCCGTCGAGGATTTCCGCGCCCTGCCCGGACGAGGCGTGCGCGGCGTGGTGGCGGGCCGCGCCCTGCAACTGGGCGGCCCGCGCCTGCTGGCCGAGAGCGGTGCCGCACCCGCCTTCACGACCGAGGCCGCCGAACATGAGGCCGCCGGCCGCACTTTGGCCTGGCTGGTGGAGGGCGAGCGGGTGCTGGCCCTGCTGGCCTTCGAGGACGCCGTGAAGCCCGGCGCCGCCGAGGCCGTGGCGCGTCTGGCCGCCATGGGCGTGCGGGTGGCCATGCTGTCGGGTGATTCGCCCGCGGCGGCCCAGGCGGTCGCGTCCCGTCTCGGCATCACCGAGGTCGAGGCCGGGCTGCTCCCCGCCGACAAATCCGCCCGCATCGCGGGCTGGCAGGCCCAGGGGCTGAAGGTTGCCATGGTGGGCGATGGGGTGAATGACGCGCCGGCTCTGGCGGCGGCCGATCTCGGCATCGCCATGGGCAGCGGCACGGACGCGGCCATCGCGGCCGCCGGGGTCACGCTGCTGCGTGGCGACCCCCGCCTTGTGCCGGCGGCGCTGGAAGTGGCGCGGGCCACGCGGCGCAAGGTCCGGCAGAATCTGTTCTGGGCCTTCATCTACAATTCGGCCGGGCTGCCGCTGGCGGCGTTCGGATTTCTGTCGCCCGCATTGGCGGGGGCGGCCATGGCGGCCTCCTCCGTCTCGGTGCTGGGCAATGCGCTGCTGCTCTCCCGCTGGACGTGGAGAGAAGCCAAGGAGAGGGGGACCCCGGAATGAACATCGGCGAGGCGGCGGCCGCGAGCGGCGTCAGCGCCAAGATGATCCGCCACTACGAGACGCTGGGCCTGGTGCGGCCCGAGCGGCGGATGAACAATTACCGCGCCTACACCGAGCAGGACGTGTCGGTGCTGCGCTTCATCCGGCATGCGCGGGAACTGGCCTTCCCCCTCTCCGAGGTGAAGCGGCTGCTCGCGCTGTGGCAGGACAGCGGGCGCAAAAGTGCCGAGGTGCAGCGCATCGCGCTGTCCCATGTCGAGGCGCTGGAGGAGAAGGCGCGCTCGCTCCAGGCCGTCGCGGCCTCGCTGCGGCATCTGGCGCGGGCCTGCCAGGGCAATACGCGGCCCGAATGCCCCATCATCGAACATCTGGAGAGCTGAGCATGGCCACCATGGAACTGACGGTGCAGGGCCTGACCTGCGGCCATTGCGTGCGCGCCGTAACCGAGGCCATCCAGGCGCGCGACCCCGCGGCCCAGGTGGCGGTGACGCTGGAGGGCGGGCTTGTGCGCGCCGAGACGGTGCTGGACCGCCTGGCGATGGTCGCCGCCATCGAGGGCGAGGGCTACAAGGTGACAGGCTAGACCGCCCGCGCGCGGCCTTCCCAGAAGGGTGCGCGCAGCTTGCGCTTCAGCAGCTTGCCATTGGGGTCGCGCGGCATGGCCTCCACCGCCTCGTAGCTGCGGGGCACCTTGAAGCCGGCCAAAACCCCGCGCAGCCCCTCCTGCAAGGCCGCCGCGTCCAGCGCCGCCCCGGCTTCGAGCTGCACCACGGCGTGCAGCCTCTCCCCATATTCCTCGTCTGGCACGCCGAAGACGGCGCAATCCAGCACGGCCGGCTGGCGCAGCAGCGCGGCCTCGATCTCGGCCGGGTAGATGTTCACGCCGCCCGAGATCACCATGTCCGAGGCGCGGTCGGCCACGTAGAGGAAGCCGTCGCCGTCCAGCCAGCCCATGTCGCCCAGGGTGAAGAGGCCCTCATGCTCCACGGCCGCCCGCGCTTCCGGGTTGTTGTGGTAGGTCCAGTCCGGATAGGCGTGGTTGCGGGCATAGATGCGGCCCACGACGCCGGGCGGGCAGGGGCGGCCTTCCTCATCCAGGATGCGCAGCGTGACATCGGCCACGGGGCGGCCCGCCGTGCCGGGGCGGGCCAGGCTGTCCTCCGCGCGGCAGGCGGTCAGCATGCCGGTCTCGGTGCTGGCATAGGTCTCGGTGATGATGGGGCCGAACCATTCGATCATGGCGCGCTTGACCTCGGGCGCGCAGGGGGCGCCGGTGGAGGCCACGACCTTCAGCGAGGAAATGTCGTAGCGCGCCCGCACCTCCGGCGGCAGGCGCAGCAGCCGGACATACATCACGGGCACGAGATAGACGGTGGTGATGCGGTGGCGCTCGATCAGCGCCAGCGTTTCCTCCGCGTCGAAGCGCGGCGCCAGCACCAGGAGGTCGCCGAAGGCCAGGGCGTTCTGCGCGATCACGGTGGGCCCGGCATGGTAGAGCGGGGCCGAGACCAGCACGCGGCTGCCCTCCGTCACCCCCAGCGTCTCCTCCACCACGCGGCGCATCCGCGCCTGGCGGGCCGGCAGTTCACCGAGCGGGATGGGCAGGCGCCGCACGCCCTTCGGCCGGCCGGTGATGCCGGAGGTATAGCCCATCTGCCCGCGCGGACTGGCGGGGGGGCCGGCATAGGGGGGCTGGGCGGCGAGCCAGGTCTCATAATCCAGCGCGCCCTCCGCCCCGCCCACCGCCAGGACCGGCAGGCCGGGCGGGAGGATCTCGCGCAAGGCGGGCAGCAGCGCCGCGTCCGCGATCAGCGCCTTGGCCCCGCTGTCGGCCAGGATGAAGGCGATCTCGGGCGGGGTCAGGTGCCAGTTCAGCGCGGCGTAGTAGGTGCCGCCGATCCTGCAGGCGAGGATCACATCCGCCCAGACCGGCCCGTTGCGCAGCAGCACCGCCACCGCGTCATTTTCCTTGAGGCCGAGCCCCCGCAACCCTCCGGCCAGCGCGGCCCCGCGCCGATCCAGCGCCTCGCCCGGGATGCTCTGCCGTTCGAAGATCAGGGCGCTGGTCATGGCGGGTCGTCTCCGGGGAATCTATGATTTATTTCTGCAAAGGCGTTGCATCAGACCCGTCAAGTGCTTGATGAAGCACGCCGAAACATTTCGCCCTTGTCAAGCTTAGGCCAGTCGCGCCACCTTCTGCATGCGCCCATGACGGCGAGCCACTCCTGCCCCGAGGAGAATGGTCATGGTCAATCACAATGTCGCGAATCAAGTTACGGACAAGGCTAGGAAAAAACCCCAACCTACGCCGCGTGCCCTGTCATCTGCCCGTCTGGACGAGGAAGTGCAGGGCGGCGAATTCTGGGTGCTGATGCGTGCGGCCGGGATCCTGATCGGCCTGGTGGTCGTGGTCGGCTGGATCATCAGTTGACCTGGCGGTGATCAACTCAAGGTTGCGTTACTGGCGCAGCACCTGCCCCCGTGCGGCCAGGAATTCCCGCACCGCCTCGACCAGCGCATCCAGGTCCGCATCGGACAGTGGCAGCGACAGGCTGATCATCCCGCGCCGCGCCACATAGATGCCGGCCGCCAGCATATCGAGGAAAAACAGTTCCCGCCGCTGCTCATCCTCCGGCGTGGAGGTGTAGGGCGCGGTGATGGCGCCGGCGCGGAAATGCACCGTCATCATGCTGCCCGCGCCGGTGAACTGCATGGGCAGGCCGGCTTCGGCGCAGGCGGCGTTGAGCCGCGCGCGCAGGGTCTCGCCGCGGGCGAAAAGGGCTTCCGCGGCCTCGCCGGTAAAGATCTCCCCCAGCGCCACCCGCCCCGCCGCCATGGACCAGACATTGTTGTTGAAGGTGCCGGCATGGGGCAGGGCATTGGCGCGGTGGCCGTTGAACACATCCATGATGTCGGCGCGGCCACCGAAGGCGCCCACGTTGAAGCCGCCCGCGATGTATTTGCCGAGCGTGGTCATGTCGGGCGTGATGCCATGCCGCGCCTGCATGCCGCCGGGTCCGTGGCGGCTGGTCATCACCTCGTCGAAGATGAGCACGGCCCCCGTCTCCGCGCAGGCCTCGCGCAGCGCGGCCAGGAATTCGCGGCTCGCCGGGATGCAGCCGCCCGAGCCCAGCATGGGCTCGACCAGCACGGCCGCCAGCGCATCGCCCGCCGCGCGGATGGCGGCGGCGGCGCCCTCAGGGTCGTTGTAGTCCATGAAGCGCGTGGGCACCGGCAGGTTTACCGCGCTGCGTTCCTTGGCGAAGGTCAGCACGCCGCCGTGATAGGCGCCGCGCGCCACCATCATGTCGGTGCGGCCGGTGAAGGCGCGGGCGGTGGCCAGCGCCATGATGTTGGCCTCGGTGCCCGAATTGGTGAAGCGCACCCGTTCCACCGACGGGAAGCGGGCGCACACCAGGCCCGCGAAGGCGGCCTCGTCCCGGCCGGCGGCCGCAAGGTTGATGCCGCGCGCCATGGCGGCCTGGGCCGCGGCGAGGATGCGGCGCTCGCTGTGGCCGAACAGCCCGGCCGTGTACTCGCCCAGGAAATCCCGGTACTCCAGGCCGTCCGCATCCCACAGCCGCGCGCCCTCGCCGCGCGCCATGCTGATGGGGAAGGGGGTCCAGAACAGCACCGAGCGCGTGCTGCCCCCGGGCATCACGGCCTGGGCGGCCTGGTGCGCTTCGGCACTGGCGGGCCGCGCCTTGGCATAGAGGGTGCGGGCCTCGGCCAGGGCGGCGTCGAGGTCGCTGTTGCGGCGTTCGGGGGCGTCGAGCGGGCTCATGGAGGAAGGCTCGCCCGGCCCCGGCCCCCGGGTCAACCGCCGAATTTCCTTGGGTGCGCGGGCGCTTGCCGCGTCGGACGGGCAGTCCGCGCTTGGCGGGGGCGGCGGGGGGGTGTAAGACCACCCGCATGGAACGTCGCCTCTTGCTGGGTGGCCTGGCCGCGCTGATCGCCGGTCCCGCCGCCGCCACCAATCGGCCCGTCATGGCCCCCATGGCGCCGCCCGAGGGCACACGCACGCTCACCGCCTCGCCAGAGGCGCTGCGCCGGCTGGGCGAGAGGCTGCTGCGCCTCGACGAGGATGGTCTGAACCCCGGCTGGTATGGGCTCGACGCCGTGCGCGCGCAGGACCCCTACGCCGTCGCCAATGCCGCCGCCGGCGCGCTGACCGACCTGGTGCAGGGGCGGGTCACGCAATTGCCGGGCCGTGTGGATCTACGCCGCAGCGCCGACCCCGCCGCGCTCGCCACCTGGTTCGAGCGGATCGCCGCCGCCGAGGAACCCGCCGCCGTCATTGACGCCGCGGCCCACCGGGCGCCGGGCACCCTGCCGCTCAAATCCGCGCTGGCCGCGGCGCGGCTGCGGGCCGAGACGGGCTGGGGCAGCGTGCCGCGCGGCAATGGCCGGGTGCTGGAGACGGGCCGGTCGGACGCGGTCCGGGTGCCCGCCCTGCGCGCGCGCCTCGCCGCGACCGACCCCGTCTTCGCCGCCGACCCGGGCGATGGCGATCTCTTCGATGCGAAGCTTGCCGACGCCGTGCGCCGCTTCCAGGCCCAGGCGGGGCTGGAGGCCGATGGCCGGGTGGGCGGTGGCACCATGGCCGCGCTGAACCGCACCCCGCAGGAGCTGGTGGACCAGCTCCGCGTCGCCCTCGACATGCGCCGCGCCGAAGCCCCCGCCCCGCGCGAGCGGCATGTGGACGTGAACATCCCCGATTTCCGCCTGGCCGTGATCGAGGAGGGGCGGACGCTGATGGACATGGTCGTGATCGTGGGCCGGGCCGACCGCGCCACGCCCATGATCACCACGCGGCTGACCTCCGTGCAGTTCAACCCGCCCTGGGGCGTGCCCCAGCGCAACGCCGCGCAGGATTTGCTGCCGCGGCTGCGGCGCGACCCTCAGGCGGTGGCGCAGCGGGGCTTCCGCATCTTCCAGCGCGTGGCGGGCGAGACGGTCGAGGTGGACCCCATGTCGGTGGACTGGCACGCCATCCGCCCCGACCGCTTCCCCTATTTCATCCGCCAGGATGCGGGGGATGCGAATGCGCTCGGCCGGCTGAAGTTCATCATGCCGAACCGGGACGACATCTTCCTGCACGACACGCCGGACCGTCACCTCTTCCGCATGACGGACCGCGCCTTCTCCTCGGGCTGCATCCGGCTGGAACGCCCGATGGACCTGTTGCTGCTGCTGCTCTCCGGCAATGGGGGCTGGGACCAGGCACGGGCCGACCGCGTGCTGGACAGCCGGCAGACCATCGTGATCGCGCTGCGCCGCACCCTGCCCATCCGGTTGCACTACGACACGGTGATGGTGCGGGGGAACGAGGTCCGGATCCGACAGGACATCTACGGGCTGGATGCCGCCTATGCCCGTGCCATGGCCGCGCCCGCGCGCGATGGCGTGCCCCTGGCCTCGCGGGGCTGAGCATGCGGCTCTTTGCGCATTCGTGCCCGGCCTGCGAGGGGCTGGAGGGGGTCTCCTGCGAACCCGTGCTGGGCCGCCGTGCCATGTTGGGCGGCGCGCTGGCGCTGGCCACCGCGCCGCTGGCCAGCCCCGCCTTGGCCCAGGCTGTGGCCGGCAGCACCCGCCGCATCAGTCTGCGCCGCATGCAGACCGGCGAGAGCTTCTCCGGCATCTACTGGCGTGACGGTCATTACGACCGCAGCGCCCTGCAACAGCTCGACTGGGTGATGCGTGACCCGGGCGCGCAGGAAGCGACGCCCATGGACCCGCGCCTCTTCGACGTGCTGGTGGGGGTCCAGGGCCGGTTGAATTCCGACGCCACCTGGGAGGTGGTCAGCGGCTACCGCGCGCCCGAGACCAATGCGGCCCGCGCTCGGCAGTCGCGGCGGGTCTCCACCGCCTCGCTGCACATGTCGGGCATGGCGGCGGATTGCCGCCTGCCGGACCGCAACTCGCTCGCCGTGGCGCGTGCGGCGGCCGATATGCAGGTGGGTGGCGTAGGGCTCTATCGCCGCGATGGCTTCGTTCACCTGGATTGCGGGCCCTCACGCCGCTGGTGAGGCGCCCCGCTCCCGCCGCACCGCATCCAGGATGGCGCGCCCGATGGGTGTGGCGGTAAGGCCCGCGCCATCTTCGGAAAGGCGCAGCCGCCAATTGGGCCGCTGCCGGTCGGTCCCTGGCAGGTTCACCGCCACGCGCTCTCCGGCCAGATCTTCAGCCTGCACAAGCAGGACCGCGCTGGGCGTGGCCGCGACGTGCCCATGGATGGCGGCCGCGATATCGGGCGTGAAGGGGCCGTCGGCCGCGCCTGCGGGCAGGGGGTGGCCGGAGGCGGCCAGGGCGTCCAGCAGTTGCGTGCGCTCGGCGGCGCGCTCGGCGCGGGCCGCGCGGGCGGCGGCGGCGTCGAAGAGACCCAGCGCCTCCCGTTCCCGGATGTCCTCGCCCTCCCACCAGCCGGCCAGCGTCGGCACGTCATGGGTGGCGACGCAGGCCACGGCGGCCTCGGGCCAGCGTGCGGGGGGAATGAAGCGCTGCCCCTCCCGCTCGAACCACAGCACGCGGTAGGACAGCAGCCCAGCCTCGCCCAGCGCCTCGCGCAGGCCCTCGGGCACGGTGCCGAGATCCTCGCCCACCACGGCGCAGCCGGCGCGGTGGCTTTCCAGCCGGATTTCGCCGAGCAGGCCGGGCAGGTCCTGCGCCAGGTAGCAGCCCTCCGAGGCCGGGGCGCCATCGGGCACGAGGAACAAACGCTTCAGCCCCAGCACATGGTCAATGCGCAGCGCGGCGGCGTGGCGCATATTGGCGCGGATGAGGGCGGCGAAGCCCGCATGGCCCTCTTCCATCGAGGCCACGGGGTCGGGCGGCGGCACGCCCCAGACTTGGCCCTGCGGGCCCAGCGGGTCCGGCGGCGCGCCCATGGAGAAGCCGCGCAAGGTGGGCAGGGCGCGGCACCAGGCCTCGGCGCCATCGGGGGCGGAGCCCACGGCCAAGTCACGGTAGAGCCCGGCCCCGCCGCGCGCGGCCTCGGCCAGTTGGCGGTCGGCCAGGAATTGCAGGAAGGCGTGGAAGCCCACGGCATCGGCGTGGCGCGCGGCGAAATCGGCCACGCTGCGGTCATGCGCGTGGGCCAGCCCCGCGCCCCAGCGCGCCGGATCGCCATGGCCATGGTGCTCGGCCAGCGCGCCATAGGTCGCGAAATCCTCGAGCGCGGTGCCGCCGGCGCGGCGGAATGCCTGAAATTCGGGGTCGGCGGCGCCCACGCGTGCCCATTCCGCGGCCAGCACCGCACGCTTGGCGGCCCAGGCGGCGTCGTAATCCACCTGATGCCCGGCACCAGGCCAAGTTAGACCCTGGGCAGAGGCCAGCCGTGACACGTCAATCAGGAAGGGTTCCAGGAAGCGCCGGTCGCTCGGCTGGTAGGGGCTGGCGCGGGCGCGGTCCATCAGGTGCAGCGCATGCGGCGGCGAGAGACCGAGCCAGAGCGCGCCCTCCGCCCGCAAGGCCCGGGCCAGCTCGCCAACCGCGGTGAAGTCGCCCAGGCCCTGGTCCCGCGCGTGGCGCAGCGCGTAGATCTGCGCGGTGGCGCCGAAATGCCGGCCCGGCGGCGGCGGCACGGCCTGGGCGGGCGCGATGGTCAGGTGGCAGAGCGCCGTGCCGTGTTCCAGCCGATGGCGGCCGCTGGGCAGAGGCGGCAGGGTGACGAGGCCATCCTGCGGCAGCAGGGCCAGTTCGCGCCGCTCCCCGCCTTCCAGATGCAGTGCGAGCGTCAGGCGGCGGGCCGTGCCCACCTTCAGCCGGGTGGGCTGGCCGGTGATGCCGGCGACATGGGGCGGCAGCAGCGGGACGGTCATGCGGCGGGCCAAGCTATCACGCGCCTGCGCGGCGGTCTCGGCGGGCAGGCCGAGCGCGCCGAGTAGCGCGCGCAGCGTGCCCTCGGGCACCAGATGCCGGCGCCCCTCCACGTCATGCCAGATGGGCGCAAGGGCCGCGGCCTCGGCGAGGCGGCCCAGCAGGGCGGGTTCCGGCGCCCCCGCCTTTCGGGCGGGCCGGCTTTCCTCCACCAGCAGCACGACGGAGCGCGGCGCGATGGAGAGCGGCGAGGCGGCCTCCCCCTCGCGCGCAGGCTCCGCGCTGTCGGCCAGCAGGCGCCAGCGATGGCCCCAGCGAGGCAGGGGCAGGTGTGCCACGGCTGCCGCCTCGTCGCGGTGGAAGAGCGCCACCACGCGGTCGCCCTCATGGTGCAGGGCCACCATCAGGCTGCGGGCGCGCTCCCAGGCGGCGCCCTCCAGCGGTTCGCCCGTGAGTGTCAGCCAAGCCACGTCCCGGAAGCCGTCCTGCGCCTCGCCGGTCAAGGGCACCGTGGCGTGCAGGGCGGGGTGGGCGAGGCGGGCGGCGATCAGGCGCGCGGTGAAGTCGCGCAGCGCGGTGTCGCCCTTCGCCCAGTCCAGCCAGGAGATGTCATTGTCCTGGCAATAGGCGTTGTTGTTGCCGCCCTGGCCGCGGCCCAGCTCATCGCCCATGGCGAGCATGGGCACGCCGCGCGCCAGCAGCAGCGTGGCCAGCAGGGCGCGCGCGTCATTGGCGCGGCGGGCGCGGATGGCGGGGTCTTCGGTCGCGCCCTCCACCCCGTGGTTCCAGGAGAGGTTGTCCGCCGTGCCGTCGCGGTTGAATTCGCCATTGGCGAGGTTGTGCCGCGCGGCATGGCTGACCAGGTCGGCCAGGGTGAAGCCGTCATGGGCGGTCACGAAGTTCACGCTGTCGCCCGGCCGCCCGGGCAGCAGGTCGGAGGAGCCGGCCAGCCGCGTGGCGAGGCGCCCGGCCATGCCCGCATCGCCCCGCCAGAAGCGCCGGACATCGTCGCGGAAGCTGTCATTCCACTCGCCCCAGCCGGGGGGGAAGGCGCCCAGGCTGTGCGCCTCCATGTCCCAGGGCTCGGCAATGATACGCCGGGTGCGCAGCACGGGGTCCTGGCGCATGGCGGCCAGCAGGGGGGCGTGGGGGTCGAAGCCGTGACCCTCGCGCCGGCCGAGCGTGGTGGCGAGGTCGAGGCGGAACCCGTCCACCCCCGCGCCCTCGGCCCAATGGCGCAGCGCGTCCATGACCAGGCGCAGCGGCCAGGGCCGGTCCAGCGCCAGCACATTGCCGCAGCCCGACTGGTTGGCGCCGGCGCGATACCAATGCGCCTCGCCCAGGCCGCGCAGGCTGAGGGTGGCGCCCTGGGCGTCGCTTTCGGCCGTGTGGTTGAACACCACGTCCAGGAGCACGCCGATGCCCGCCGCGCGCAGGGCGGCGACGGCGGCGCGCACCTCCGCCATGCCCCCGGGCGCAAGGCGCGGGTCCGGGGCGAGGAAGGCCACGGGGTTGTAGCCCCAGTAATTGGTCAGGCCGAGCGCGGGCAGATGCCGCTCATCCGCCCAGGCCGCGCAGGGCAGGAGTTCCAGATGCGTGACGCCGAGGCCCTGCAGATGCGCGATCACGGCCGGGTGGGCCAGCGCCGCGAAGGTGCCGCGGATGTCGGCCGGCACTTCCGGGTGGCGCATGGTGAGGCCCCGCACATGCGCCTCGTAGATCACCTGGGGGCGGGGGGGCAGCGGCGCCCAGTCCAGCGGGGGCAGGTCGGCCGTGACGACCGCCTTGGCCATGTGCGGCGCGCTGTCCTCCGCGCTGGGCGCGACGCCCGTGTCGAATTGGCTGGCATGGAAGGGCTGCGGCCGGTCCAGCGCCCGCGCCCAGGGGTCGATCAGCAGTTTGGCGGGGTTGAAGCGGCCGAGGCTGGCCGGCCCCTCCGCGCGCAACCCGTAGCGCGCGCCGACCCCCACGCCGGGGATGAGGCCGCGGAACACCTCGTCCGCGCCGGGGGTGAGCCGGTGCCGCGCCACCTCCTCCTCGCCCTCGAAGAGGCACAGCCAAAGGGCGGTGGCACCGGGGGCAGGAATGGCGACGGAAAGCCCCTTGGGGCCGGGGGTCGCGCCGAGGGCCTCAGCCACCGGCGCGCATTTCGTGGAACAATGTGGCATATCTCCGGGCGGAACGTGCCCAGGAGACATCGGTTGCCATGGCGTTGGCGCGCAGCCGCGCCCAGGTCTCGGGCTGGCGATAGAGGCGGATGGCGCGCTCGATGCTGGCCTGGAGCATGGGGTGGGTGACGGGGGCGAAGTTGAACCCCGTGCCGGCGCCGGCCGCCAGCGCCATTTCGTTGGCGTCCACCACCGTGTCGGCCAACCCGCCCACGCGCGCCACCAGGGGCAGCGCGCCATAGCGCAAGGCGCAGAGCTGCCCGAGGCCACAGGGCTCGAAGCGCGAGGGCAGGATTACCGCATCCGCCCCGCCATAGCAGAGCCGCGCAAAGCCCTCGTCGAAGCCGATGAAGCTGCCCACCCGGCCGGGATTGGCCGCCGTCGCGCCATGCACCCGGTCTTCCAGCGCGCCATCGCCGGTGCCGAGCAGCGCGATCTGCGCGCCATTGTCGAGCACGGCGGGCAGGGCCTCCAGCACCAGATCAATGCCCTTCTGCCAGGTGAGGCGGCCGATGAAGGCGAAGAGCGGCGCATCCGGGTCGGGGGCGAGGCCCATCCGCGCCTGGAGATGCACCTTGTTGGCGGCGCGTGCCGAGGGGTCCGCCGCATCGTAATGGGCGGGCAGCAGCGGGTCCGTCGCGGGGTTCCATTCGTCGGTGTCGAGCCCGTTCAGGATGCCCTCCAGCGCCCGCGCCCGGCCGCGCAGCAGCCCATCCAGCCCCATGCCCCATTCGGGCGTGCGGATTTCCGCGGCATAGCTGGGCGAGACGGTGGTGATGCGGTCGGCGAACCACAGCCCCGCCTTGAGGTAGCCCACCTGCCCGTAATACTCGACGCCGGCGGGACCGAAGGCGTCCCAGGGCAGGCCCAGCGCCGGGAAGATGTCGGCCGGGAACTGCCCCTGGAAGGCCAGGTTGTGCAGCGTGAAGAGGCTGGGCAGGCGCGGCGCGTCGAAGCGCAGATAGGCCGGCGCCAGCCCCGCCTGCCAGTCATGCGCGTGCAGCGCGTCGAAGCCGCCCGTCTGCGCCAAGGTCGCCGCGGCGCGCGAGAGGGCGGCGAAGCGCATCGGGTTGTCCGGCCAGTCCTGCCCCCAGGGGGCTAGGTAGGGCGAACCCCCGCGGGCAAAGAAATGCGGCGCGTCCAGTGCCACCACATGCTGCCCGCCCGGCGCCGCATGGACCAGCCGCGCGGGGCCACCCAGCAGATCGGGGAGGGGCTCCACCCGCTGCACGGTTTCGAGGGCCGCCATCACCGCCGGATAGCCGGGCAGCAGCGTCGTGACCTCGACGCCCTCGGGCGCCAGGGCGGCGGGCAGGGCGCCCACCACATCGGCGAGGCCCCCGGTCTTGATCCAGGGAAAGGCCTCCGACGCCACGGCCAGCACGCGCAGCGAGGGGCGGGGGGCGGCGGGCGCTGCGTCCTGCGGCATCGCCGAAGGCCTGGGCGGCCAGTTCACTTCAGCCGGTCCAGCATGGCCTGGGTGATGAGCACGACGCCGCTCTCCGACCGGCGGAAACGCTGGGCGTCCAGCTCGGGGTCCTCGCCCACCACCAGCCCCTCGGGAATGCGGCAGGAGCGATCCACCACCACGCGGGAAAGGCGCGCCCCGCGCCCCACATCCACGCCCGGCAGCACCACCGCCTCGTGCAGGCGGGCATAGGAATGGACGTGGACGTTGGTGAACAGCAGGGACCGCCGCGCCGAACCGCCCGAGATGATGCAGCCGCCCGACACCAGCGAGGAGATGGCCTCGCCCCGACGCCCTTCCTCGTCATGGACGAACTTGGCGGGAGGCACGACCTCGGCATGCGTCCAGATGGGCCAGTCCTGGTCATAGAGGTCGAGCGGGGGGACGATGTCCGTGAGGTCGATATTCGCCTCCCAATAGGCGTCCACCGTCCCCACGTCGCGCCAATAGGGCGAGGATTCGCGCACGGACATCACGCAGGAGCGCTCGAAGCGGTGCGCGACCGCGTGGCCGTTCTCCACGATCCAGGGGATGATGTCCTTGCCGAAATCATGGCTGGACTCCGGGTTCTCGGCGTCGCGCTTCAGCAGTTGCAGCAGATAGCGCGTCTCGAAGACGTAGATGCCCATGGAGGCGAGTGCCAGGTCCGGCCGGTCCGGAATGCCGGGCGGGTCCTTGGGCTTCTCCAGGAAGTTCGTGATGCGGGAATTGCGGTCCACGGCCATGATGCCGAAGCCTGAGGATTGCTCGCGCGGGAAGGCGAGGCAGGAGACGGTGACGTCGGCGCCGCTGTCCACATGCTGCTGCAGCATGCGTTCGTAGTCCATCTTGTAGACGTGGTCGCCCGCCAGGATCACGATGTGGCGCGGTGCGGCGTCCTCGATGATGTCAATGTTCTGGTAGACCGCATCGGCCGTGCCGAGATACCAGCTGTTCTCGCTGACGCGCTGGCTGGCGGGCAGGATGTCGAAGCTCTCGTTGCGCTCGCCGCGGAAGAAGTTCCAGCCGCGCTGCAAATGCCGGATCAGGCTGTGGGCCTTGTATTGCGTCGCCACCGCCACGCGGCGGATGCCCGAGTTCAGTGCGTTGGACAGCGCGAAGTCGATGATGCGCGACTTGCCGCCAAAATAGACGGCGGGCTTGGCGCGGCGGTCCGTCAGCTCCATCAGGCGGGAGCCGCGGCCCCCCGCCAGCACGAAGGCCATGGCGGTGCGGGCCAGGGGCGCGGGCGCCAATTGGCGGTCAGGCATCGTTTTCCTCCGGTGGCGGCCATTCTTCGGGCGCCAGATAGACAACAGCGAGTGGCGGCAGCATGACCCAGGCCGAGGCGGGCTGGCCGAAGGCGGGCATGTCCCGGGCGCGCACCACGCCGAGATTGCCGAGGCCCGAGCCGCCATAGACGGTCGCGTCCGTGTTCAGCAATTCGCGCCAGCGTCCGGCCGCGGGCAGGCCGATCAGATGCGCCTCGCGCGGGGCGGCGGTGAAGTTGCACAGCACGGCCACGGGCGCGCCGCCCTCACCGTCGTGGCGCAGCCAGGTGAAGGTGCAATCGGCGCTGTCATCGGCGTCAATCCAGTGGAAGCCCTCGGGCTGCGCATCGGCCGCGTGCAGCGCGGGCAGCGCCTGGTGCAGGGCGTTGAGGTCGCGCACCAGGGTCTGCACGCCGGTGTGTCGCGCGTGCTGCAACAGCCACCAGTCGAGTTCCCGCGCCTCCGACCACTCGCGCCATTGCGCGATCTCATTGCCCATGAAGAGCAGCTTCTTGCCCGGGTGGCCCCACATGTAGCCGAGATAGGCGCGCAGGTTCGCGAAGCGCTGCCAGTCATCGGCGCCGTCGCCGCCCTTGGGCATGCGCCCCAGCAGGGAGCCCTTGCCATGCACCACCTCGTCATGGCTGAGCGGCAGGATGAAGTTCTCGTTGAAGGCGTACATGAGGGAGAAGTTCATCAGCTGGTGGTGCCAGCCGCGATGGATGGGCTCCTTCGCCACATAGCGCAGCGTGTCGTTCATCCAGCCCATGTTCCACTTGAAGTCGAAGCCGAGCCCGCCTTCCTCGGCCGGTGCCGTGACGCCGGACCAATCCGTGGCTTCCTCTGCGATCATCACGGCACCTTGGCCGGCGCGCCGCACCAGCGCGTTGATGTGGCGCAGGCAGGCGATGGCGTCGCGGTTGTCATTGCCGCCATCGGCATTGGGCGACCATTCGCCGGGCCCGCGCGAATAGTCGAGGTGGATCATGGAGGAGACGGCGTCCACCCTGAGCCCATCGGCGTGGAAGCGCTCGATCCAGAACATGGCGTTGGAGGCGAGGAAGGCGCGCACCTCGGTGCGGCCATAGTCGTAGATGGCCGTGCCCCAGTCCGGGTGGAAACCGCGCTGCGGATCGGGATGCTCGAAGAGCGGCGTGCCGTCGAAGCGCGCCAGGCCATGCGCGTCCTGCGGGAAATGCGCCGGCACCCAGTCGAGCAGGACGCCGAGCCCGGCCTCATGCGCGGCGTTGATAAAACGCATCAGGCCGCGCGGCCCGCCCAGCCGCGCCGTCACCGCATGCATGCCCACGGGCTGATAGCCCCAGGAGGCATCGAGCGGATGCTCCATCACGGGCATGAGCTGGATGTGGGTGAAGCCGAGCGAACGGACATAAGGGATGAGGTCGGCCGCCAATTCATCCCAGTTCCAGAACCTCCCATCGGGGTGTCGCTTCCACGACGGGGCGTGAACCTCGTAGACCGACATGGGTTGCGTGCGCGGCGCGGATTTGGCGCGCGCGGCCATCCAGGCGGCATCCGTCCATTCGAAGCCGTCCAGATCCGCCACGACCGAGGCATTGGCGGGGCGCAGTTCCGCCGCGAAGCCGAAGGGGTCGGCCTTTAGCGGCAGCAGCGTCCCCGCGGGGCCGAGCAGCTCATATTTATAGACCGTGCCGGGGCCGATGCCGGGCAGGAACAGCTCCCAGATGCCGCTGTCCACGCGCCGGCGCATGGTGTGGCGCCGCCCGTCCCAGAAGTTGAAGTCGCCCACCACCGAGACGCGCTTGGCATGCGGCGCCCAGACCGCGAAGCGCGTGCCCGCCACGCCCCCATGCGTGCCGGGATGCGCGCCCAGCCGCTCATGCAGCCGATGATGCGTGCCTTCGAGAAGAAGATGGTCGTCAAGTGGGCCGAGTGCGGGGCCCAGCGCATAGGCGTCATGGACCTCCCGCGCGCCGGCCGGCTCATGGACGCGCAGCCGCGTGCAGGCCTCGCGCCGCACTCCGGGCAGGAAACCCTCGAAGAAGCCCTGCTCGCCGCGCGGCGCGATCGGCCGCGCACCCTGCGGCAACAGCGCCTCCACGCGCGAGGCGCCGGGGAAGAAGGCGCGCCACACCACCCCGCCCTCGGTCGCGTGCGGGCCCAGCAGGGCGAAGGGGTCGCCATGGGCGGCGGCCAGGAAGGAGGCCAGCTCCGCCTCGCTGGCGCGCCAGTCTTCCATCGCCGTGCCGCTCAACGTTCCACCGGCACGCGCCAGATCTCCTCCGCGTATTCGCGGATGGTGCGGTCGGAGGAGAACCAGCCCAGACGCGCCGTGTTCAGGATGGCCGCGCGCTGCCATTCGGCCTGCTGCGCCCAGAGCATGTCCACCTCGCGCTGCTTGGCGAAGTAGCTGTCGAAATCGGCGGTGACGAGGAAGTGGTCATGGTCGCGCAAATTCCGCACCATCTCGGCATAGCGGCCGCGATCATCGGGCGAGAGCACGCCGGAACTCAACTGGTCCATCACCTGCGAGAGGCGGAAGGAGGCCCCGATGGCCATCTGCCCGTGCCAGCCTTCCCTTCGGCGCTTCTCCACCTCCGGCGTGGTCAGGCCGAAGATGAACATGTTCTCCGCGCCCACATGCTCCAGCATCTCGACATTGGCGCCGTCCAGCGTGCCGATGGTGAGTGCGCCATTGAGGCCGAGCTTCATGTTGCCGGTGCCCGATGCCTCCATGCCCGCCGTGCTGATCTGCTCGGACAGGTCGGCGGCGGGGATGATCACCTCGGCCAGCGAGACGTTGTAGTTGGGCAGGAACACCACCTTCAGCCGGTCGCGCATCATCGGGTCGCGGTTGACCATCCGCGCCACGTCATGCGCCAGCTTGATGATGAGCTTGGCGCGATGGTAGCTCGCCGCCGCCTTGCCCGCGAAGATCTTCACGCGGGGCTGCCAGTCGCGGTGCGGCTCGGCGCGGATCGCGTCGTAGAGCGCGATGGTCTCCAGCACGTTCAGCAATTGCCGCTTGTATTCGTGGATGCGCTTGATGTGGATGTCGAACATGGCCGTCGGGTCCACGCGGATGCCCGTGCGTTCGCGGATCACCTGCGCCAGCGCCTGCTTGTTCACGCGCTTCACTTCGGCGAAGCGGTGCTGGAAACCGGCATCGCCCGCGAGCTTCTCCAGCCCCCGCAGCGCTTCGGGGTCGTCCAGGAAATCCGGCCCGATGCTCTCGACCAGCAGCTCGGTCAGGCAGGGGTTGCACTGCTGCAGCCAGCGCCGGAAGGTCACGCCATTGGTCTTGTTGGTCAGCTTGTGGGGCTGGAGCATGTGGAAGTCGCGGAAGACCGTCTGCTTCAGCAGTTCCGAATGCAGGGCCGAGACGCCGTTCACCTTGTGGCTGCCCACGAAGGCCAGGTGCCCCATGCGAACGCGCCGCCCGGACTGCTCCTCGATGAGCGACAGGGAGGCCAGCAGCCGGTTGTCGCCCGGATAGGCTTCCGACACCTCGCCCAGATGCACGGCATTGATCATGTAGATGATCTGCATGTGGCGCGGCAGCAGCTGTTCCATCAGCGCCACGGGCCAGCTCTCCAGCGCCTCGGGCAGCAGGGTGTGGTTGGTGTAGCTGATGCAGCCCTGGGTGACGCGCCAGGCGTCGGCCCATTCCATCCCGTTGTCATCGAGCAGGATGCGCATCAGCTCCGCCACCACGATGGCGGGGTGGGTGTCGTTGAGCTGGATGGCGACGCGGTCGGGCAATGTGTTCAGGCTGCCATAGACGCGCTGGTGCCGCCGGATCAGGTCCTGCAGCGCGGCCGAGGAGAAGAAGAATTCCTGCCTCAGCCGCAACTCCTGCCCCGAGGGGCTGTCATCGGCCGGGTAGAGGATGCGGCTGATGGCCTCGGCCCGCGCGCGTTCGGAGACGGCGCCGATATGGTCGCCGCGGTTGAAGGCCTCCAGCCGCAGCACGTCGGGTGCGCGGGCTGACCACAGGCGCAGCGTGTTCACATGCTTGCCGCGCCAGCCCACGATGGGCGTGTCATAGGCCACGGCCAGCACCGTCTCGGCGGGCTTCCAGACATGGCGGATGCTGCCGTCGCCGCCCTCCACCTCCTCGACGCTGCCGCCGAAGCCGATGGGGTGGGCGATCTCGGGGCGCGCGAATTCCCAGGGGTTCGAGAAGTTCAGCCAATCCTCGGGGAATTCCTCCTGCCAGCCGTCGCGGATGGCCTGCTTGAACAGCCCGTGGTCGTAGCGGATGCCATAGCCGAAGGCGGGGATGGAGAGGGAGGCGAGGCTCTCCATGAAACAGGCCGCGAGCCGCCCGAGGCCGCCATTGCCAAGCGCCGCGTCGGGCTCGCAGGCCTCGACCAAGGCGGGGCTGACATCGAGCGAGACCAGCGCCGCCCGCACATCGGCCATCAGGCCGAAATTCGACATGTTCTCGCGCAGCAGCCGGCCGATGAGGAATTCGAGCGAGAGGTAGTAGACCTGCTTCTCGCCGGTGTCGTAGGCGGCGCGCATGTCATTCAGCCAGGGCTGCACCACATGGTCGCGCACCGCGAGCGCGGTGGCCATGAACCAGTCGCGGTCCAGCGCGCCGGCGCGGCTCTTGCCGATGTCGAAGGTCAGCTTGCGCAGGATGGCATCGCGCATGGCCTCCGCGCCACGGGCGACGGGGGCGGGGCTGTTCGTGTCGGGCGGTGTCACGGAGTGGCGCATCCTCAACTTGGGCGGTGCGATCCTCGCATGGATCGGCGGGGTGCCGGAAGCGTCTTCGGGCCCGTGCGGCTAGCCCTGTTCGGCCAGGAAAGCCTCGGTCTCGGCGCGGGTGGCGGTGGTGCCGTCCCGCGCGCGCAGGGCGCCCGCGGCATTGGCGAAACGCAGTGCCGCCTCCACCGGCCGGCCCTCGGCGATGGCGAGCGCATAGGCCCCGTGGAACACGTCGCCCGCGCCGGTGGTGTTGGTGGCGGCGACCGGGAAGGCCGGCATCTCGCGCGGCGTGCGCTGGCCGCGCGTCAGCCACAGCACGCCCTTCTCGCCGCGCGTGACGGCCGCGACCTCGGTCACGCCCTCGGCCAGGGCCCGGCGCAGGCCTTCCGCCGGGCGCGCGCCGGGGGCGAAGTTCATCAGCCCGGGGACGGAGAAGATGGCATGCCGCGCGCGGGGCACGAGGTCGAGCAGGATGCGCGTCTCGCTGCGCTCAGCGTCCAGCACGCTGGGCAGGTTGGCCGTCTCCGCCGCGGCCAGCGCCGCCACCGCCCCTTCATGCCAGCGCGGGTCACACAGCAACGCGCCCGCACCGGCCAGGGCACCGAGCGGCAACCAGGCCGGGTCCACAGCCAGGTGTTCGCCGCGATAGCCCAGGATCGCGCGCTCCCCCACCGCATCCACCAGCACGGCGGAGACGGGGCTGACCGCGCCCGGGATCACGCGCACCGCATCGGTGGCCACCCCTTCGGCCGCCAGCGCCGCCAGCAGCATGGCCCCGTTCGCGTCATCGCCAAGGCGCCCCCAGAAGGCGGCCCGCCCGCCCAGGCGCCGCGCCGCGATGGCCGCATTGGCCGCCATGCCGCCCGCTGTCAGCGCATAGCCGCGCGCACGGGCCTTGGCCGGCGGCTGGGGCACATCGTCCACGCGGAACACATGATCCGCCACGGCATTGCCGAGGCAGATGACGAGCGGGGAGGGGGTCAGGGAAGGGCCGTCCATGCCCGGCCATCTGGCCTGATCCGGCCCGCGCCGCGCAAGCTTCTCCTCGTTGCGGGCATGTTGCCGGGTGGCCGCGCTTGGCCCAACCTGCTTGCCATCGCATTCGTCAGGAGAGCCCATGGCCGCCCCCCTCCACCCCGATTGCCTCACGCTGCTGGAGATGGTGAAGGCCTCGGGCCGTCCCGCCTTCAACCTGATCTCACCCGAGGAGGCGCGCGAACTCTACGCCGCCGGCCGCCCCGTCCTGCAGCCGCCCCCGCCCGAGGTGGCCGAGGCGCGTGACCTCGTGCTGCCCGGCGGCAACCGTGCGCGCCTCTACCGCCCGGCCGGCAGCGTGCCGGGCCAGGTGCTCCCCGGGATGCTCTACATGCATGGCGGCGGCTGGGTCTTCGGCGACATCGACACCCATGACCATCTGGCGCGCAGCCTGGCGAACCAGGCGGGCTGCGCCGTGCTCTCGGTGGACTACCGCCTGGCGCCCGAGCACCGCTTCCCCGCCGCCATCGAAGATTGCGCCGCCGCCTTCCGCCACATGGCGGAGAATGCCGCGACCTATGGCATGGACCCCGCACGGCTCGCGGTGGGCGGTGACAGCGCGGGCGGTTCCATGGCGGCGGTGCTGGCGCTGATGTCGCGTGATGGCGCGTTGCCGCCGGTGAAGTTCCAGCTGCTGCTCTACCCCGCGACCGACATGGCGATGCGGCACGAGAGCTATGCCCGCTTCACCGGTGGCGTGCCGCTGACCGCCGTCATCATGGAGTGGTTCCGCGACCACTACGCGCCCGACCCCGGGAGCTGGAATGACTGGCGCGCCTCGCCGCTGCGCGCGCCTTCGCTGGCCGGGACCGCGCCCGCCTATGTGCTGACCGTGGCGCATGACCCGCTCTGCGACGAGGGGCGCGACTATGCCGCGCGGCTGGAGCGCGAGGGGGTGCGGGTGCAGCACCTGCACGCGGCCGACATGCTGCACGGCATGCTGACCATGGGCGCCATCATCCGCCCCGCCGCCACCTATATCAGCGGCGCCGCGGCGGCGCTGCGCGACGGGCTATCCTAGAACACACAAGAAGGAGGGGAGGATGCGCTTCAAGGACAAGGTGGCGGTGGTGACCGGGGCGGCCAATGGCCTCGGCCTCGACGCCGCACAGGGCTTCGCGCGCGAAGGTGCCCACGTGCTGCTGGTGGACCGTGACCCGGCCGTGCATGACGCCGCCGCCGCGCTGCGGGCGGAAGGCCATGACGCGCAGTCGCGCATCGCGGACGTCACGCGCGCGGCCGATGTCGCTTCCTATGTCGCCGCCGCCGTGGAGAGCTGGGGTGGCATCCACTGCTTCTTCAACAATGCCGGCATCGAGGGCCATGTCCGCCCCCTGGTCGAGCAGGAGGAGGAAGTCTTCGACGCCGTCATGGCCGTCAACGTGAAGGGCGTCTTCCTCGGCCTGCGCGCGGTGCTGCCCGTGATGCTGCGCCAGGGCGCGGGCGCGGTGGTGAACACGGCCTCCACGGCGGCTCTGGCGGGCTCCATGGGGCTCGCGCCCTATGTGGGCTCCAAGCATGCGGTGCTGGGCATCACGCGCTCGGTGGCGGGCGAGGTGGCGCGGCAGGGCGTGCGGGTGAACGCCGTCTGCCCCGGCCCCACCGAGACGCGCATGATCCATTCGCTGGAGGAACAGGCCGGGCTGCGCGGCGTGAACGACGCGGCGGAACGCTACAAGGCCAATATCCCGCTGGGCCGCTATTCCACCCCGGCCGAGGTCACGGCGGCGGTGCTGTTCCTGTGTTCGGACGCGGCCTCGGCCATCACGGGCGCGCATCTGCAGGTGGATGGCGGGCGCACGGCCTGCCCGGCGGCCAGCGCGCTACGGTAGCGCGGCACCCCCGCGCAGCACGGCCTCGGCCGCGGGCGTGAAGGAGCCGTCCGCGGCGTGGAGGACAAGGCCGGGCAGCACCTCATCCGCCCCCCGCCCGCCCCGCCGCGCCTGGATCAGCACGCGCTTGGCCGCCACCCCCGCGCGCGGCCAGAGCGGCAGCAGCCGCACCGACCCGCAGCCCGCGCCGCGCAGCGCCGCCGCGGCGGCGGCGAAGCGGCCGGCAGGCAACACCAGCGTCAGCGTGCCAAGGTGCCGCAGCGGCCGCGCCAGCATGGCCACCCAATCCTCCAGCGCCGCATCCTCATGCGCGGCGTCGCGCCGGCGCGGCTGGGGCGAGGGCGTGCCGCCCGGCCAATAGGGCGGGTTGGCGAAGGCGTGGTCGCAGCGAGGCAGGGGGGGCGGGGTGCGGATGTCGGCGGCATGGATCATCGCCGCCGCGCCATTGCCCTCCGCGTTGCGCCGAGCCAGCGCCGCCATCTCGGCGTCGCGCTCGACGGCCTGCACGGCCACCCCGGGCACCCGGACCGCGAGGCAAAGGAAGGCCGCCCCGCTGCCGCAGCCGGCCTCCAGCACCGTCTCGCCGGGCCGGGCGGGGATGAAGGCGGCCAGCAGCACGGGGTCGAGCGCGGCACGAAACCCCTCGCGCGGCTGGGTCAGCCGCACGCGGCCCCCCAGCAACGCATCCTCGGTGAAGGCCTCGGCGGGCGGCTCAGACCCCGGCATCGGCCAGGATGCGCCGGGCGCGCGGCCCATCCTCGCGTCGCACGGCCAGGCGCCGGGGGAAGACGGCCAGCCCCAGCCCCGCCAGGTTCGCGTCCAGCATCACGGGCTCGATGCCGGCATCGCGCAGCAGGGCGGCCAGGAACTGCATGCGCACCGGGTCACCATCCTCCGCCACAACCTCCACGCGCGTCCCCTCCAGCGGTGCCGAGCCCTTGCCAGGCCTTGCCTTGCCGCCATCTGTGCCGGGGCCTATCCTGCGGCGCGGCGCGGAACGGTCAAGCCGTGATGTCCGGTTGAGCGGCCCTGGGCCGGCCGCGTCTTTTCTGACCATTGGCCATCGCGCGGGACATGGCGCGTTTCGGGGGCATGACAGCGTGGGTGGTGTGATCGAGGCGAAGGACCAGGGCGCGGCCGGGCATGGCGAGGACGCGCTGAAACGCCTCACCGCCCTCGTGGCCGAGGACCTGGCGCAGTGCAACCGCCTGATCGTCGAGCGCATGCACAGCCCGGTGGCCCTCATCCCGCAGCTCGCCGCGCATCTGGTCAGCTCGGGTGGGAAGCGGCTGCGGCCGGTGCTGACGTTGGGTGCCTCGCGCATGTGCGGCTATGAGGGGCCGCGCCATGTGGCACTCGCCGCCTGCGTGGAGTTCATCCACACCGCCACCCTGCTGCATGACGATGTGGTGGACGAAAGCACCCTGCGCCGCGGCCAGGCCAGCGCCAACGCCCTCTTCGGCAACAAGCCCTCGGTCCTGGTGGGCGACTTCCTCTTCGCCCGCGCCTTCCGCCTGATGGTGGAGGATGGAAACCTGGAGGTGATGCGCATCCTCTCCTCGGCCGCCGCCACGCTGGCGGAGGGCGAGGTGCTGCAACTCCTCATCCAGAACGACCTGGGCACGACCGAAGCGCAATACCTCGAAGTCATCGAGGGCAAGACAGCCTCGCTCTTCGCCGCCGCCACACGCCTCGGCGCCGTCGTCGCCGACCGGCCCGAGGCGGAAGCCGAG
The DNA here is from genome assembly GCF_014764365.1 of Roseococcus microcysteis. Lineage (NCBI taxonomy): Bacteria > Pseudomonadati > Pseudomonadota > Alphaproteobacteria > Acetobacterales > Roseomonadaceae > Roseococcus > Roseococcus microcysteis. The sequence continues at coordinate 759,941 of NZ_CP061718.1, read as the reverse complement.
GCGCTGGATTCCTATGGCCGCAACCTCGGCATCGCCTTCCAGCTGGTGGACGACGCCCTCGACTACGCGGCCGAACAGGAAAAGCTGGGCAAGACCGTCGGCGACGATTTCCGCGAGGGCAAGATCACCCTGCCCGTGCTCGCCGCCTTCCACGCCGGCGACGCGGCCGAGCAGCAGTTCTGGCGCCGCACCATCGAGGAACGCCAGCAGGACGAGAGCGATTTCGCCGAAGCCCAGCGCCTGATGACGCGCCACGGCGCCGTCGCCAAGACCATCGCCCGCGCGGAAGCCTATGGCGAGGCCGCCCTGCAATCCCTGGCCGGCTTCCCCGACAACCCCTTCCGCCACGCCCTGGCCGAGGTGGTGCGGTTCTGCATCGCACGGGCGCGTTGAGGCCCGGCGGGGGCTGCCGCCCCCGGACCCCCGCCAGGGGCCATGGGCCCCTAACCCCGTTCGATTCAGTGGGTATTCGGAGGGAGGGGCACGTTGTGCCCTGCATCACGCGCGCGCCCGTGACGCCCCTCCCTCTGAATACCCATTAAGTCAAAAGGGTTCCGAGGGCCTGGGCCCTCGGCGGGAGGGGTCTGGGGAGGGCAGCGCCCTCCCCGGGGCCTCACCTCACCCCGTGAGCTGCAGTCCCCGCAGCACCGCCTCGCGCGCGGCGACGACGTTCGCGAAGGCGGCGGTGGCTTGGTCGCGCGTCGCGGCGGGGGCGGTGCGGGGGTTTCCGGCCTGGAAGGGCGGGTGGGGGTCATACTGCATGTAGAGCTGGATGAACTGGGCCGCCTCGGACCCACGCAGCTTGGCGGCCACGTGCAGGGCGCCGTCGAAGCCCGAGGTCACGCCGGCCGCGGTCACGAACTTGCCGTCCTCGACCACGCGTTCATCCACCGGGGTGGCGCCCAGCAGGGGCAGCAGGTGGTGGCTGGCCCAATGGGTGGTGGCGCGGCGGCCGCGCAGCAGCCCGGTGGCGCCCAGCAGCAGGGAGCCGGTGCAGACGGTGAAGACCAGTTGCGCCCCTTCGGCCTGGCGCTTCAGCCAGTCCAGCAGGCGCGGGTCGCGCATGGCAGCGTCCACGCCGAAGCCGCCCGGGACGTGCAGCACGTCGAGCTGCGGCGCATCCTCCAGCACGGCATCGGGCAGAATTCGCAGGCCCTTCATGTCGGTGACGGGGTCGAGGCTGGGCCCGTAGAGGCGCCAGGTCGAATCGGGCAGGCGGGACAAGATCTCGTGCGGCCCGGTCAGGTCCACCTGGTCGAGGTCCGGGAAGATCACGCTGCCGATGGTCAGATGCGTCATGGAACGGGCCCCCTTTGTGGTTGTCCCGCCATTGTCGGGCTTTCCCGGGCGCCGTCCAGGTCGGAGGTCAGGAGGTGGCGAGTGCCACCTCGATCAGGCGTTGCAGCACCTCGCCCTCTTGGGCGCCGGCGATGGCGTGCTGCCCGTCCACCAGGAAGCAGGGCACCCCGTTGATGCCCAGGCGATGGGCGCGGAGGTTCTCCAGATGGACCCACTCGGTCTCGGCGGGGCTGGCCAGGAATTGGCGGGCTTCGGCGGGGTCGAGCCCCTCGGCGGCGGCCAGCGCGGCCAGGACGCTGTGCTGGCCGATATCCTGCCCCTCGCTGAAATAGGCCTGGAAGATGCGCTCCACGAGGCCGTCCAGCGGCCCCTGTGGGGCGGCCCAGCGCAGCAGCCGGTGGCCATCCAGGCTGGAGGGGATGCGGCGCATCAGCTCGAAGCGGAAGGCGATGCCCTCGGCCTGGCCCAGCTCGGCGATGGTGCCGTGCAGGCGGCGGGCGCGTTCCTCGCCGCCAAATTTCCGGGTCAGCCAGTCCTGGCGGGGGACGCCGCCGGGGGCGATGTCCGGGTTCAGCAGGAAGGGGCGCCAGAGCAGTTCGGCCTGCAGGTCCGGCCGCTCGGCCAGGACGCGCAGCAGGCGGCGCACGCCCAGATAGCACCAGGGGCAGACGAGATCGAAGACGATCTCGACGGAAAGCCGCGGCCGGGGTGGTGCGAGGACGTTCACGGGGCCATTCTACGCAGACCACCGCAAAACGATAGGGTTCCGTATGGAAAGCAAGGACTCAGTAGCCCGGCTGATCGGGCTGCTGGCAGCGGGCCTGCTGGCGCTGGCCTGCTTCCTGGTGCTGCGGCCCTTCATCTCGGCCCTGCTGGGGGCGGTCATCCTGGTCTTCTGCACCTGGCCCATCTTCCGCTTCCTCACCAACCGCCTGACCCTGCGGCCGGGCTATGCGGCGGTGGTGATGGTGGCGCTGGAATTCCTGCTGCTGGGCCTGCCCCTGCTGCTGGCGACGCCCGTCACGCGCGAGGATGTGGACGGCATCCGCGCCTGGATCGAGCGCGTGCTGACCGAGGGGCTGCCGGATCTGTCCGGCGTGCTGCTGCCCATCCCGCTGGTGGGCGGGCCGCTGAACAGCTTCTGGGACTCGCTGGCGGGCGACAGTTCGCAGCTCACGGCGCTGGTCGGCCCCTATGCCGGGACCATCGCGCAGCAGGCGCTGGGGCTGTTGCTGCTGCTGTTGTCGGGGCTGGTGGAGGTGCTGGTGGCCATCATCCTCGCCTTCTTCATCTACCGCGACGGGCCGGCCATCGCGGCGCATTGCTACCGTCTGCTGGAGCGGCTGGCCGGTGACCGCGCGCTGCACCTGTGGGAGCTGACGGGCAATGTGACGCGGGGCGTGGTCTATGGGCTGCTGGGCACGGCGCTGGCGCAAGGCTTCCTGACGGCCATCGGCCTCTGGGTGGCAGGGGTGCCGCAGCCTGTCCTGCTGGGGGTGGTGGCCGGGGTGATCTCCATCTTCCCGGTGGGGGCGCCGCTGGTCTGGCTGCCGGCCTCGATCTGGCTCTTCGCCACCGATTCCTGGGGCTGGGGGCTGTTCATGCTGCTCTACGGGGCGCTGGGCATCTCCTCCGTGGACAATGTGATCCGCCCCTGGCTGATCGCCCGCGGGGCGGACCTGCCCCTGCTGCTGACCCTGCTGGGCGCTTTGGGGGGGGTCTTCGCCTTCGGTTTCCTGGGCCTCTTCCTCGGGCCGGTGGTGCTGGCGGTGGGCTATGCGCTGCTGCTGGACTGGGGCGGGGTGAAGCAGGCCCCCCCACCCTGAACGAGGGCTTGCCTTTCGGGCCTTCCTGCCGGACACCCGGGAAAGCCACCCATCCGCAGCCCAGGAGACTTCCCATGAACGCCCCCCGTCGCGCGCTGCTCGGCGCGGCCCTCGCGGCACCGCTGGCCGCCCCTGGCCTCGCCCGCGCCCAGGCCGCCTGGCCCTCCCGCCCCATCCGCATCGTCGTCCCCTTCGCGCCCGGCGGCGCGGTGGACATCACCGGTCGCCTGCTGGCCGAGCGCATGCAGCCGCTGCTGAACGCCACCGTGGTGGTCGAGAATCGCGGCGGCGCCGGCGGCAACCTGGGCGGCGACATGGTCGCGAAGGCCGAGCCCGATGGGCACACCATCCTGCTCGGCACCGCCTCCATGCTGGCGGCGAACAAGTTCCTCTACCGCCGCTCCATGCCCTTCGACCCCATCCGGGACCTCGCCCCCGTGACGCGGGTGGTGACGGGGACCGTGCTGCTGGTCGTGAACGCCCGCCGCCCCTGGCAGAATTTCGGGGAGCTGGTGGCCGCCGCCCGCGCCAATCCGGGGCGGATCAGCATGGGTTCCTCCGGCACGGGCACGGTCAGCCACCTCACGCTCTCCAGCATCAACCGCGCGGCGGGCATGGACATCACCCATGTGCCCTATCGCGGCGGCGGTCCGGCCATCGTGGACCTCGTGGCGGGCAACATCGACATGATGTTCGACGTGATCCCGGCCCTGATGCCCCATGTGCGCGAGGGCCGCTTCCGCGCGCTCGCCGTGGGCAGCGCCGAGCGCGTGACCTATGTGCCCGAGCTGCGCGACGTGCCCGGCATGGCCGAGCTGCTGCCGCAGGCGGGCATCGACATGCAGTCCTGGTACGCGGTGAACGTGCCGGCGCGCACGCCGGCCCCCGTGATCGCGCGGCTGCACCAGGTCCTCACCCAGATCGCGCGCTCGGACGAGTTCAAGGGCCGGATGGAGCCGCTGGGCTTCACCCCCGTGACCGATGAGAGCCCCGAGGCCTATGGCCGCTACATGGCCGAGCAGGAGCGCGTCTGGCAGGGGCTGGTGGAGGCCTCGGGCGCCACGCTGGACTGACGGGGGCCCTTGGAGCGAGCTGCGTTCCCGCGGCCCGCTCCAGCCATGGCTGAGAGCGGGACTCAGCGTCTTCGGTGATTGCACCTCGACGCATCCCGCTCTTGCGGGTGGGTCAGCCCGCCCGCTCCAGGATGCTCACATAGTTGGCGACGGCCGCGCCGCCCATGTTGAACACGCCCGCCACCTCGGCGCGGGGCAATTGCATCTCGCCCGCCTCGCCGCACAGCTGCATGGCGGCGAGCGCGTGCATGGAGACCCCCGTGGCGCCGATCGGGTGGCCCTTGGCCTTCAACCCGCCCGAGCGGTTGATGGGCAGCTTTCCATCCTTGGCCGTCCAGCCCTCCAGGATGGCGCGGTGGCCCTGGCCCTCGGGCGTCAGCCCCATCGCCTCGTATTCGATGAGTTCGGCGATGGTGAAGCAGTCATGCACCTCGGCGAAGGAGAGGTCGGAGAGGCCCAGCCCCGCCGCCTCGAAGGCGCGCGCCCAGGCCTCGCGCGGGCCCTCGAAGCGGGTGATGTCGCGGCGCGCGATGGGCAGGAAGTCCTGCACATGGGCGGTGGCGCGGAAGCGGGCGGCGCGGGGGGCGGACTGGGCCACATCGCCCTCCGCGATGATGATGGCGGCGGCGCCGTCGCTCACCAGGCTGCAATCGGTGCGCTTGAGGGGGCGGGCGACGAAGGGGTTCTTCTCGCTCTCGGCGCGGCAGAACTCATACCCCAGGTCCTTGCGCATCTGCGCCCAGGGGTTGTCCACGCCATTCTTGTGATTCTTGGCGGCGATGGCGGCCAAGGCGTCGGACTGGTCGCCATGGCGCTGGAAATAGGCCTCGGCGATCCGGGCGAAGACGCCGGCGAAGCCCGCCTCGATGCCGCCCTCGGTCTTGAGGTGGCTGGCCGAGAGCAGGATCTCGCCCACGCGCGGCCCGGGGGTCGCGGTCATCTTCTCCACGCCCACGACCAGGGTGATCCGGCCGCGCTTCGCGGCGAGGAAATCGAGCGCGCCATGGATGGCGGCGCTGCCCGTGGCGCAGGCGTTCTCATAGCGGGTGGCGGGGCGGAAGCGGAGTTCCGGCACGGCCTGGAACACCAGCGAGGCCGGGAATTCCTGGGGCGTGAAGCCGCCATTGAACTGGCCGAGGAAGACCGCGTCCACATCGGCGGGTTCCAGCCCCGCATGCTCGATGGCCTGGCGGGCGACGAGGCCGATCAGCGCCTCGGCGTCGGGCGCGTCCTCGATCTTGCCGAAGCGGCTATGGGCCCAGCCGATGATGGCCGCGTCATGGGTGTGTCCGGTCATCGCATCCTCCATGTGTTGCGGGGGAGGATAGCGGGTGCGGGGCGGGCGCGAAATCACCGCCTGAGCGAGGGTTGAAACTTCGTTGTCATGGAAATTTTGTTAGGCGATGCGTTATCGAAAGGGTCTTGAAGAGGACCGGAACGGTCCCCATCTAAGGTAGGTCGGCAGGGCTTACGCCCTCCCGACAGCTTTGCCTTCCTCAACCTTGCCTTGGCCGCTCCCGAAAGGGGGCGGCCTCTTTTTATGTTCAGGCGGGCAGCAGCAGGCTCACGGCGGTCTGGCAGGCGATACCTTCGCCGCGGCCGGTGAAGCCCAGGCGTTCCGTGGTGGTGGCCTTCACGCCGATGCGGCCGATTTCCACGCCCAGCAGATCCGCCAGCCGCGCGCGCATCGCGGCGGCATGGGGGCCGATCTTGGGCCGCTCGCAGATCAGCGTGACGTCGGCATTGACCAGCATGCCGCCCCTTGCCGCGATCCGGCCGGCCGCGTGGATCAGGAACTGGGCGCTGTCGGCATCCTTCCACTTCATCTGCGAGGGCGGGAAGAAGGTGCCGATATCGCCCTCGGCCAGGGCGCCATAGATGGCGTCGCACAGGGCATGGATGCCCACATCGGCGTCCGAATGGCCATCGAGGCCCATCTCATGCGGCACCACCACCCCGCACAGCACCAGCGGCCGGCCAGGAACGAGGCGGTGCACGTCGAAGCCCGTCCCCACGCGCGGCAGCATCCGGGCGGTCATGTCATGTTCCATGCGGGGCAAATCCTCCGGGCGGGTGATCTTGATGTTGCGCTCCGACCCCTCGACCAGGGCCACGGGCAGGCCGGCCGCTTCCAGCAGCGCGGCGTCGTCGGTGGCGTCCTGGGTGGCGGCGCGGTGGGCGGCCAGGATGGCAGGGAAGCGGAAGGCCTGGGGCGTCTGGGCGCGGAACAGCCCCTCGCGCGGGACGGTGGCCGCGATCACGCCGCCCGCGCCGCGTTTCAGCGTATCGGCCACCGGCACGGCGGGGATGGCGCCGGGGTGGCTTTCCAGCGCCGCCAGCAGGGCAGGGATGGTGCCGGGCGGGAGGTAAGGCCGCGCCCCATCATGGATCAGCACCACATCGGGCGCATGCGCGGCCAGCGCCTCCAGCCCCGCCCGCACGCTGGCCTGGCGGGTGGCACCCCCGGCCACGATGGGCAGATGCGGCAGGCCGGCCAGCACGGGGGCGATGGAATCGGCCTCGCCCACGGGTTGCAGCCATGTCACCGCGCCGCCGGCCAGCAGCGCCTCGGCCGCGTGGCGCAGCACGGGCCGTCCGGCCAGGGGGGCGAACTGCTTCGGGACGGGGCCGCCGAAGCGTGAACCCGTCCCGGCGGCCAAGAGGAGAGCGGCGATCTTCATGCCCGCCTCGCTACCCCGCTTTGGGTTCCCTGCAAATGACCGGGGACAAATCGCCCCGCGACGATGCAAGGGCGACATGGACGCCGCGCCCGGATTTGCGTATGGCTGCCCAAATGATGAGCAACCCCCAGTCGCAGCCCCTGGCGCCCATCACCCTCGCCAAGGGTGTGTGCATCCAGACGCCCGTCATCCTCGCCCCCATGTCGGGCGTGACGGACCTGCCATTCCGCCGCCTGGCGCGGGCCGAGGGCACGGGGCTCGTGGTGTCGGAGATGATCGCCTCCGCCGCCATGATCCGGGAGAACCGCCAGAGCCTGAAGATGGCCGAGGTCGAGGGCTTCGGCGCCCCCAGCTCCGTCCAGCTGGCCGGCTGCGAGCCCACGGTCATGGCCGATGCCGCGCGCCTGGTGGTGGACCGGGGGGCGGCCATCGTGGACATCAATTTCGGCTGCCCGGTGAAGAAGGTGGCGGTGGGGCAGAGCGCGGGCTCAGCCCTCATGCGCGACGAGGTGCGGGCGGCCGCCATCCTGGAGGCCGTGGTGCGCGCGGTGCCCGTGCCCGTCACGCTGAAGATGCGCATGGGCTGGGATCACAACAGCCTGAACGCGCCGCGGCTGGCGCGCATCGCCCAGGAATGCGGCATCCGCCTCGTCACCATCCATGGGCGCACCCGGCAGCAGCTCTACACCGGCACGGCCAACTGGGCCTTCATCGCGGAGGTGAAGGCGGCGGTGGACATCCCCGTCATCGCCAATGGCGACATCCTCACCGTGGATGACGCGGCCGAGGCGCGGCGCCTGTCCGGGGCGGATGGCGTCATGATCGGCCGCGGCTGCTACGGGCGGCCCTGGTTCCCCCGCCAGGTCGCGGCCTTCCTGAACGAGGGGGTTCGCCTGCCCGACCCCACCCTGGCCGAGCAGCACGAGATCCTGCTGCGGCATTACCGCGCCATCCTGTCGCATCATGGCGTGAACACGGGGGTCCGCATGGCGCGCAAGCACATCGCCTGGTATTCGCGCGGCCTGCCCGGCAGCGCCGAGTTCCGGGCCCAGGTGAACCGCGTGGACACGCCGGAGGAGGCCGAGGCGCTGATGGACGGCTTCTACCGCCCCCTGATCGAGCGGGGCGTCGAGGCCTGCCGCGACGCCTTCCGCGAGGCGGCATGAGCAGGCGGCAACTGGCCATGCCACCCACGCGCCCTGGCAGCGACATGCCCGATGCGGTGAACATCCTCTCCGCCTTGCCCATGCCCGCCGTGGTCCTGGATGGGGAAGACAATTTCCGCTTCGCCAACCCGGCGGCCGAGCTGTTCTTCCAACACTCCCAGGTCACGCTGGCGAGCCTGCCGCTGGGTGAGCTGTTGCCGCCCGACAACCGCCTCTTCGCGCTGCTGCACCAGGTGCGCCGCACCGACAGCCCGGTGGCCGACCACGACCTGACGCTGGAAAGCCCGCGCCTGCACCGTTCCGGCGTCTCGGCCTATGGCGCGCCCATGCCGGACATGCCGGGCGGCGTGGTGCTGATGCTGCAGGATGGCTCGACGGCCGCCATGCTCGACCGGCAGCTGCATTTCCTGGGGGCGGCGCGCGGCGCCACCGCCATGGCGGCGATGCTGGCGCATGAGGTGAAGAACCCGCTGTCGGGCATCCGCGGTGCGGCCCAGCTGCTGGAACAGGGCGCGTCGCAGGGCGATCGGGACCTCTGCATCCTCATCCAGGAGGAGGCGGACCGCATCCGCACCCTGGTGGACCGGATGGAGATGTTCTCCGACCGGCCCATCACCCCACGCCCCGTGAACATCCATTCCGTGCTGGACCATGTGCGCCGCGTGGCGCAATCGGGCTTCGCCTGCCACCTGCGGATCGCCGAGGAGTACGACCCCTCGCTGCCGCCCGTCTGGGGCGATCGCGATCAGCTCATCCAGATCATGCTGAACCTGGTGAAGAACGCGGCCGAGGCGGTGGACGCCCGCGAGGGTGAAATCCAGCTCGGCACCGCCTATCACCATGGCGTGCGGATCGCCGTGCCCGGCTCCAATGAGCGGGTCCACCTGCCGCTCACCGTCACCGTGCGCGACAATGGCCCGGGCATTCCGGAGCCCCTGCGCGCCACCCTGTTCGAGCCCTTCGTCACCACCAAGCGGGGCGGGCAGGGGCTGGGGCTCGCCATCGTCGCCAAGCTCGTCGCCAACCAGGGAGGGCTGATCGAGTGCGACAGCCGCCCCGGCCGCACCACCTTCCGCCTTTCCCTTCCCGCGCCGCCGCCCGGCGAGGACATGACCGAGACCGATGAATGACCGAGACGCGCACCATCCTGATCGCCGATGACGACCGCGCGATCCGCACTGTCTTGTCCCAGGCGCTGTCGCGCGCGGGCTACAATGTGCGCGCCACCTCCTCCGCCGCCACGCTGTGGCGCTGGGTGGAGGATGGGGAAGGGGACCTCGTCATCACCGATGTCGTGATGCCCGACGAGAATGGTCTCGACCTGCTGCCACGCATGAAGCGCGTGCGGCCCGATCTGCGCGTGGTGGTCATGTCCGCGCAATCCACCTTCACCACGGCGGTGAAGGCGGCGCAGCGCGGCGCCTTCGAATACCTGCCCAAGCCCTTCGACCTGAAGGAATTGCTGGCGGTGGTGGAACGCGCCCTGGCCCAACCCGCCACCGCCCTGCCGCCCGATGACGGTCAGGAGGGGGGCGAGCGCCTGCCGCTGGTGGGCCGCTCGCCCGCCATGCAGGAGATCTACCGGACGGTGGCGCGCCTCACCACCGCCGACCTGACCGTCATGGTCACGGGCGAGAGCGGCACGGGCAAGGAACTCATTGCCCGCGCCCTGCACGACTACGGCAAGCGCCGCACGGGGCCCTTCGTCGCGATCAACATGGCGGCGATCCCGCGCGAACTCATCGAGAGCGAACTCTTCGGCCATGAGCGCGGCGCCTTCACCGGCGCGCTGACCCGTGGCATCGGCCGCTTCGAGCAGGCGGCCGGCGGCACGCTCTTCCTCGACGAGATCGGCGACATGCCGCCCGAGGCCCAGACCCGCCTGCTGCGCGTGCTGCAGGAGGGCGAGTTCACGACCGTCGGCGGCCGCAGCCCCGTGAAGGCCAATGTCCGCATCGTCGCCGCCACCCATCGCGACCTGCGCGCCGCCATCCGCGCCGGCCTGTTCCGCGAGGACCTGTTCTACCGCCTGAACGTGGTGCCCATCCGCCTGCCGCCGCTGCGCGAGCGCACCGAGGACATTCCCCTGCTGGCCCGGCATTTCCTGGAGCGCGCCCGTGCCTCCGGCCTGCCCGCCAAGTCGCTCAGCCCCGAGGCGCTGGAACGCCTCAAGCGCCATGCCTGGCCCGGCAACGCACGGGAGCTGGAGAACCTGATGCGGCGCCTGGCCGCCCTCTACCCGCAGGAGATCATCGGGGAGGAGGCGGTCTCGGCCGAACTCGCCGAAGCCGATGCGCCCACCGATGGCGCGCCGCGCAGCGCCGAGACACTGGAACAGGCGGTCGAGCGGCACCTCAAGCTGTTCATGGCGGCCCACAAGGACGGCATGCCCGTGCGCGACCTGCATGAGCGCGTGATCAGCGAGGTGGAGCGGCCGCTGCTGCGCCTGGCACTCAGCGCCACGCGGGGCAACCAGATCAAGGCGGCGGCGCTGCTCGGCCTCAACCGCAACACCTTGCGGAAGAAGCTGAAGGACCTCGACCTGCCCGTGGTGCGTGGGCTGACCTGATGGCCGTGGCGGCCCGCCCGCGCGTGCCCCTGCTGCGGCGGCTGGCCGACATGCTGCTGGGGCGCGGCGTGACGCTGGGCCTGGCGCTGGCCGCGCTGGTGATGGGGGTGGCGACCTTCGTCGTGCTCTCCGACGGCTCGCCCTTCGGGCCCACCAGCCCGGGGCAGCTCGCGGCCATCTTCCTGGGCAACACCGCGGTCGTGCTGCTGCTGCTGGCCTCGCTGGCCGGGCGGCTCGTGCGCGTCTGGGCGGAGCGACGGCGCGGCTCGGCCGGGTCGCGGCTGCACACGCGCCTCGTGCTGCTGTTCTCGGTGGTGGCGGTGGTGCCGGCCATGCTGGTGGCGGGCTTCTCGGTCACCTTCTTCAACCTGGGCATCCAGGCCTGGTTCAACGACCGTGTGCGGACGGCGCTGGAGGCCTCGCTCATCGCCTCGCGCGCCTATCTCCAGGAGCACCAGAACGCCATCCGCGCCGATGCGCTGGCCATGGTGAACGACCTCAACCGCGCGGTGGTCCTGCTGCCCGACCAGAACCTCGCCTTCGCGCGCGTGCTGGGCGGGCAGGCCAGTCAGCGCGGCCTGACCGAGGCGGTGGTCTTCGAACCGCTGCTGGGGCGCATCGTCGCCCATGCCGGCGTCACCTCCGCCTTCATGCTGGCGCCACCGCCCGGCTGGGCCATCGACATCGCCCGCAATGGCGAGGTGGCGGTGGTCGCGGGCGAGGAGGAGGGGCGGGTGCGCGCCGTTCTCGCGCTGGCGCCGCAGACCGGCCTCATGCTGATGATCGGCCGGCCGCTCGATGGCACGGTGCTGGAGCATATCAGCCGCACCGAGGCCGCCGTCACCGCCTACCAGGCGCTGGACCGAAATCGCGACGGCCTGCAGATCACCTTCATCATGATCTTCGCCGCCGGCGCGCTGCTGGTGCTGCTGGCGGCGGTGCTGATCGGCCTTGTGCTCGCCAACCAGCTGGCGCGGCCCATCTCGCGCCTCATCACCGCGGCCGAGCGGGTGCGGGCGGGCGACCTCTCCGTGCGGGTGGAGGAGGGCGACGCGGATGACGAGGTCGGCAGCCTGTCGCGCGCCTTCAACCGCATGACCAACCAGCTCGCCGCCCAGCGCAGCGAGCTGATGGAGGCCTATCGCCAGATCGCCGACCGGCAGAGCTTCACGGAGGCCGTGCTGGGCGGGGTTTCGGCGGGCGTCATCGGCCTCGACGCCGATCTCAGCATCAACCTGCCCAATCGCGGTGCCAGCAAGCTGCTGGGCCTCGACCTGGAGCGCGAGATCGGGCGGCGCCTGGCCGAGGTGGTGCCGGAGTTCGCGCCCCTGCTGGCCGGCCCCGCCGGGCGCACGGCGGAAATCAAGCTGGGTTCCCCCTCGGAGCGCCGGACCCTGCTGGCCCGCCTCTCGCCCGAGATGGAGGGGCAGGGCTTCGTCGTCACCTTCGACGACATCTCCGCCCTGCTGACCGCTCAGCGCCAGGCGGCCTGGGCCGATGTGGCGCGGCGCATCGCGCACGAGATCAAGAACCCGCTGACGCCCATCCAGCTCAGCGCCGAGCGGCTGAAGCGCCGCTACCTCAAGCAGATCACCAACGACCCCGAGACCTTCACCGCCTGCACCGACACCATCGTGCGGCAGGTGGGCGATATCGGCCGCATGGTGGACGAATTCAGCGCCTTCGCCCGCATGCCCCAGCCTGTGATTCGCGAGGAGGAGTTGTCGCGCATCGTGGAGGAGGCGCTGGTGCTGCCACGAACCGGCAGCCCGGAAATCGCCTATGAATGGTCCCCGCCCGGCATGCCCGTGCATGTGGCCTGCGACCGGCGGTTGATCCAGCAGGCCCTGGCCAACCTGCTCCAGAACGCGGCCGATTCCATCCGCCTGCGCGCCCAGGCGGAGGCGCCGGCGGATGAGGAGGCGCCCGCCACGCCCTCCCGCTCCCGGCCGCTCGGCCATATCCGGATCAGCCTCGCGCCTGCATCCGGTGGGGCGGGCATGGTCGCGATCCGTGTCGAGGATGACGGCCTCGGCCTGCCCGATGGCGAGGAGCGCGAGCGCCTGACGGAACCCTACGTCACCCACAAGCCCAAGGGCACCGGCCTTGGTCTTGCCATCGTGAAGAAGATCATGGAGGACCACGGCGGCCGCCTCCTGCTGGGGGATGCGGCGACCGGGCGCGGTGCGCGGGCGGAGCTGTTGCTGCCGCTCCGGCCGGCCGAAGGCAGCCCTGCGGAGGTCCGTGGGGCCGAGGCAGGCGGGGATGTGGTGATGGAGCGCGGCCATGGCGCATGACATCCTGATCGTGGATGACGAGCCGGACATCCGCGCCGTGATCGAGGGGATTCTCTCGGACGAGGGCTATGACACGCGCCAGGCGCACAACAGCGACACGGCCTTGCAGCAGTTCCGCGCGCGCAAGCCCTCGCTCGTGATCCTGGACATCTGGCTGCAGAATTCGCGCCTGGACGGGCTGGGCATCCTGGAGGCCATGCACCGCGAGGAGCCGCAGGTGCCCTGCGTGATGATCTCGGGCCACGGCACCATCGAGACGGCGGTGCAGGCCATCCAGCAGGGCGCCTATGACTTCATCGAGAAGCCCTTCAAGTCCGACCGCCTGCTGCTGATCGTCGAGCGCGCGCTGGAGGCCGCCCGGCTGCGCCGCGAGGTGAATGAGCTGCGCCTGCGCGCCGGCCCCGAGACGGAGCTGCTGGGCATCTCGCCGCACATCGCCCAGCTGCGCGGCGCCATCGACAAGGTGGCGCCCACCAATTCGCGCGTGCTGATCACAGGCCCCGCGGGCTCGGGCAAGGAGGTGGCGGCGCGCATGCTGCACGCCCGTTCCCGCCGGGCGGGCGAGCCCTTCGTGGCACTCAACTGCGCCACGCTGAACCCCGCCCGCATCGAGGAGGAGCTGTTCGGCGTCGAAGCCCAGGGCGATTCCCCGCGCCGCATCGGCACGCTGGAACGCGCCCATGGCGGCACGCTGCTGCTGGACGAGGTGGCGGACATGCCGCTGGAGACCCAGGGCAAGATCGTGCGCGCGCTGCAGGAGCAGGGGTTTGAGCGGGTGGGAGGGGCCACGCGCATCAAAGTGGATGCGCGCGTCATCGCCACCACCAACCGCGACCTCCAGGCCGAGATCGCGGCGGGGCGCTTCCGCGAGGATCTGTTCTACCGCCTCTCGGTCGTGCCGCTGCGCGTGCCCGCCCTGCGCGAGCGGCGTGAGGATGTGCCGGTGCTGGCGCGGCATTTCGTGGCGCGCTCGGTGGAGGCTTCGGGGCTGCAACCGCGCGAATTGGCCGAGGACACGATTGCCGCGTTGCAGACCTATGAATGGCCCGGCAATGTGCGGCAGCTGCGCAACCTGATCGACTGGCTGCTCATCATGGCGCCGGGCGAGGCGCAGGCGCCCATCCGCGCCGAGGCCCTGCCGCCCGAGATCGTCTCCGCCGCGCCGGCCATGCTGCGGCTTGATCGTTCCAGCGAGATCATGACCCTGCCGCTGCGCGAGGCGCGGGAGATGTTCGAGCGGCAATACCTCGAAGCGCAGCTGATGCGCTTCGGCGGCAATATCAGCCGCACCGCCAATTTCGTGGGCATGGAACGCAGCGCGCTGCACCGCAAGCTGAAATTCCTGAACGTCCAGGCGGAGGACAAGGCGGCCGGGACGGCCTAGACTGCCTGCCTCATTTGCGGAAAGCCCTGCATGTCCCGGATTGCCTATGTGAACGGCGCCTATCTGCCGCAGCGCAACGCCAGCGTGAACATCGAGGACCGCGGCTACCAGTTCGGTGACGGCATCTATGAGGTGGTGCATCTGCACGCCAACCGCTTCATCGACGAGGACCGCCATTTGGACCGGCTGGAGCGCAGCCTGAAGGAAGTCGCGCTGCCCATGCCGATGCCGCGCGCGGCACTCCGCATGGTGCTGGTGGAGGTGGCGCGCCTCAACCGCGTCACCGAGGGGCTGCTCTACATGCAGGTGACGCGGGGCGTGGCCCGGCGCGACCATGCCTTCCCCACGAAGCCGGTGCCGCCGGCGCTGGTGGTCACCATCCGCCGCATCCCCCCCTATCCGCGCGATATCGCGCGCTGGACCATCAAGGCCATCACCACGCCCGACCTGCGCTGGGCGCGGCGCGACATCAAGAGCGTGAACCTGCTGCCCAATTGCCTGGCCCGCCAGGCGGCGCGCGAGCAGGGCGCGGGCGAGGCCATCCTCTACGACCCCGTGACCGGCATGGTGACCGAGGGCGCGGCCACCACCATCTGGATCGTGGATGCGGAGGGCGTGCTGCGGACCCGCCACCTCGATTCCGTGATCCTGCCCGGCTGCACCCGCGGCGCGCTGATTGCGGAGCTGGACGCGGCGCGCATCCCCTACAGCCTGGAGGAATTTCACCGCGACGCGCTGGCCACGGCGCGCGAGGTGTTCCTGACCTCCGCCACCTCCTTCGTGAAGCCCATCGTGGCCGTGGATGGCGTGGCGGTGGGCGATGGCACGCCGGGGCCGATGACGCGGCGCCTCTTCGATCTCTTCGCGCGCCACGTCCACCAGCAGGCGGGCAATGCGGCATGAGGCCGCGCGCGCTGCTGTTCGACTGGGACAACACGCTGGTGGATGGCTGGGCCGCGATCCAATACGCGCTCAACACGACCTTCGCCGCCTTCGGCAAGCCCGCCTGGTCGCGCGAGGAGGTTCTGGCGAATGTCCGCAAATCCCTGCGTGACTCTTTCCCCATCCATTTCGGGGATGAGTGGGAGCGCGCGCGGGACATCTTCTACGACGCGATCCACGCCACGCACCTCGACGCGGTGCGGCCGTTGCCGGGTACGGCGGTGATGCTGGAAGCGGCCGCATCCTGGCCGCTGGGTGTCGTTTCCAACAAGCAGGGCGCGTTGCTGCGCGAGGAGGCCGCGCATCTCGGCCTTGCCCAGCATTTCAAGGTGCTTGTGGGCGCCGGCGACGCGGTGGCGGACAAGCCCAGCGCGGCACCTTTGCTGATGGCGCTGCGTGCGCTCGACCTGCCGCCCGGCCCTGACATCTGGTATGTCGGAGACACCGCGATCGACATGGAGGCGGCGCGCGCGGCGGGCTGCCGCGCGGTGTTGCTCGGTGATGCGGCACATGACGGCGGCGTCACGCATTGTGCCCCAGATATGGCATTTGCGGATGGCGCTGCGCTGGCCGTGCATCTCTCAGCCCTGGACAAGCCCGCCGCAACCCGCGAGACTCAGCCCGGTTGAGCGACGAGCGGGCCTGCCCGCCATGAAGAAGAGGAAGGAGGCCACCATGGCCGAGAAGTCCCAGAACGTGCAGGACGTGTTCCTGAATCACGTGCGGAAGAGCAAGACG
This sequence comes from Roseococcus microcysteis, assembly GCF_014764365.1. Classification (NCBI taxonomy): domain Bacteria; kingdom Pseudomonadati; phylum Pseudomonadota; class Alphaproteobacteria; order Acetobacterales; family Roseomonadaceae; genus Roseococcus; species Roseococcus microcysteis. The sequence goes on along the minus strand of NZ_CP061718.1, from coordinate 743,966 downwards.
CCGGTGACGGTCTTCCTCGTGAACGGCGTGAAGCTCCAGGGCATCATCACCTGGTTCGACAATTTCTCCGTCCTGCTGCGGCGGGATGGGCACACGCAACTGGTCTACAAGCACGCCATCAGCACCGTGATGCCGGGCGCGCCCATCATGCTGTTCGACCCGCAGGCGGCCGCGCAGGCCGCGCCAGCGTCCGGCGGCGCCGCGCCCGTGCGCGAGACCACATTGACCATGAACCGGGAGCCCGCCACTGCCCGCGACGAGTGAGGAGACCGCGGCGCCCCCCACCCGCGCCGCCGTCATCCTGCCCTATGGCCGCACGGCACGCGGCTCCGTCACCGAATTCGCACCGCCCGGCGCCATGCCGCGCGCGGCGGAGGCACGCCTTGCGGAGGCCGTGGGCCTCGCCGCCTCCATCGGCGTGACCATCGTCCACCAGGCCATCCATCCGCTGCGCGCCCGCCGGCCCTCCACCCTGCTGGGCGAGGGCCAGGTCGAGATGGTGCGCGCCGCGCTGGAGGAGCAGGAGGCCGGCCTCGTCGTCGTGGACGCGGCACTCACGCCCGTGCAGCAGCGCAACCTGGAACGCGCCTGGAAGGCCAAGGTCATTGATCGCACCGGCCTGATCCTGGAAATCTTCGGCGAGCGTGCCCGCACGCGCGAAGGCAGCCTGCAGGTCGAGCTCGCGCATCTGGAATACCAGCGCACGCGCCTCGTGCGGTCCTGGACCCACCTGGAGCGCCAGCGCGGCGGCTTCGGCTTCCTGGGCGGCCCCGGCGAGAGCCAGATCGAGATTGACCGCCGCCTGATCGGCGAGCGCATCGTGCGCCTCAAGAAGGAGCTGGAGCAGGTGCGCCGCACCCGCGGCCTGCACCGCAAGTCACGTGAGCGCGTGCCTTATCCCGTCATCGCGCTGGTGGGCTACACCAATGCCGGCAAGTCCACGCTGTTCAACGCGCTGACCGGTGCGGGGGTGATGGCGCAGGACCAGCTCTTCGCCACGCTCGACCCCACCATGCGGCAGATCACGCTGCCATCGGGCCGGCCGGCCATCCTGTCGGACACGGTGGGCTTCATCAGCGAATTGCCGACGCAGCTCGTCGAGGCCTTCCGCGCCACGCTGGAGGAGGTCGCCTCGGCTGACATCATCCTGCATGTGCGCGACGTGGCGCACCCCGACAGCGCGGCCCAGCGCGCCGATGTCCATGCCGTGCTGGATGGCATGGCCGACGGCGAGCACCCGTCCATGGGCGATGACTGGCGCGGGCGCACCATCGAGGTGCTGAACAAGGCCGACCTGCTGGGCGGGCCCGAAGCCGTGGCCGCGCGCATCGAGGGTGGGCTGGCCGTCTCGGCCCTGACGGGCGAGGGGCTGGACCAGCTTCGCGCGACGCTCGACGAACGCCTCTCCGCCGGCATGGTGACGGCGGAGCTGACGCTGGCGCCCTCCGATGGCGCGCGCCTGGCCTGGCTCTACCGTCATGGCGAGGTGCTGGAGCGGGTGGAGGAGGAGCGCGCGGTGCGCCTGACCGTCCGTCTCTCGCCCGCCGACCGCGCGCGTTTCGGGCAGCTTCCATGAGAATTTCCGCGACCGCGGCGCGGGAGGTGGCGCAGCTTCTGCGGACCGCCGCGTGCGCCGAGATCCTGCCGCGCTTCCGCCGTCTCGCCTCGGGCGATGTACGGACCAAATCCGGCCCGCTCGACCTCGTCACCGAGGCCGATGAGGCGGCCGAACGCCATATCGAGGCCGGGCTGCGCCGCCTCTTCCCCGAGGCCGTCATCCTGGGCGAGGAGGCGGCCGCGGCCGACCCCTCCAAGCTTGCCAACATGGCCGAGGCGCGGCTGTGCATCGTGGTGGACCCCGTGGACGGCACGGCCAATTTCGCCGCGGGCGTTCCCCTCTTCGGCGTGATGGCGGCCGCGATCTACCAGGGCGAGACCATCGCCGCCTGGATCCATGACCCCATGGGCGATGACACGCTGATCGCCCTACGGGGCGAGGGGGCCTGGGTGGAGGGGCAGGAAGGCCACCTGCATGATTGCCGGGTCTCCGCCCCCGTGCCGCTCGCGCGCATGGTGGGCGCCATTTCCTGGGGCTTCATGCCGCGCGACCGGAAGGCGGCGGTGCTGCCCAAGCTCGCGGGCTTTGCTTCGGTCATGAATTTCCGCTGCGCCGCGCATGAATACCGCCTGGTGAACACGGGCGGCGCGCATGTGCTGGTCTATAACCGGCTGCTCCCCTGGGACCATGCCGCGGGCGTGCTGATCCATGCCGAGGCCGGCGGGTATTCCGCCCAGTTCGACGGCGCGCCCTATTCCCCCCTGCGCCATACCGGCGGCATCATCTGCGCGCCCAACCAGGCCGGGTGGGAAGAAGTGCGGGCCTGGCTGCTGGGTTGAGGCTTTCCACGTTACGGTGATGGACAAGCGCGGCCCAGCGCTTATTCTGCGCCGCAACACGGCGCGAGGCGATAGAACCGGCGCCCTTGTTTTCAGGAAGGTAACAGCATGAGCGGCAGCAACGGCTCCATCACGATCACCCTGGACGGCACCAACCGGAGCACGACGCTGCCCCTGCTGTCCGGCACCGAAGGCCCGGATGTCGCGGACATCCGCAAGCTCTACGCCAATCTTGGCATCTTTACCTTCGACCCCGGCTATGGCGAGACCGCCAGCTGCGAGAGCAAGATCACCTACATCGATGGCGATGCCGGGGTGCTCATGTACCGCGGCTACCCGATCGAGCAGCTGGCCGAGCAGAGCGACTTCACCGAGGTCTGCTACCTGCTGATGAATGGCGAGCTGCCGACGGCCGCCCAGCTGAAGGAATTCAGCAATGGTGTGACCTATCACACCATGGTCCATGAGCAGATCCGTAACTTCTTCAACGGCTTCCGCCGCGATGCGCACCCCATGGCCATCCTGTGCGGGGTGGTGGGCGCGCTGGCGGCCTTCTACCACGACAACCTCGACATCAATGACCCCGAGCAGCGGCGCATCGCGGCCTTCCGCCTGATCGCGAAGGTGCCGACCATCGCGGCCATGGCCTACAAGTATTCGCTGGGCCAGCCCTTCGTGTATCCGAAGAATGCGCTGTCCAGCGGCCCGCAGGGCTATGCGCGCAACTTCCTGCACATGCTGAAGTCCGTGCCGGCCGAGGAATACGAGGTTCCCGACGTGCTGGCGAAGGCGATGGACCGCATCCTGGTCCTGCACGCGGACCATGAACAGAACGCCTCCACCTCCACCGTCCGCCTGGCCGGTTCCACGGGTGCCAACCCCTTCGCCTGCATCGCGGCGGGCATCGCGGCCCTTTGGGGCCCGGCCCATGGCGGCGCGAACGAGGCCGTGCTGAAGATGCTGGCCGAGATCGGCGATGTGAAGAACATCCCGGCCTTCATCGAGGGCGTGAAGGACAAGAACAGCGGCGTGAAGCTGATGGGCTTCGGCCACCGGGTCTACAAGAACTTCGACCCGCGCGCGAAGATCATGAAGGAAAGCTGCGACGAGGTGCTGGCGGCACTCGGCGTCGAGCACGAGCCGCTGCTGGAGATCGCGCGCGAGCTGGAGCGCATCGCGCTCAGCGACGACTACTTCATTTCGCGCAAGCTCTATCCGAACGTGGACTTCTATTCGGGCATCATCCTGAAGGCGATGGACATCCCGACCAGCATGTTCACCGTGATCTTCGCCGTCGCCCGCACCGTGGGCTGGGTGAGCCAGTGGAAGGAACTGGTGGAGGACCCGGCGCAGCGCATCGGCCGCCCGCGGCAGATCTACACCGGCGCCTCCAAGCGCGACTACAAGCCGCTCTCGGCGCGCTGAGGTCGTCATGTCCAGCTTCCAGCCCGTCATCGGGATCATCGGCGGTTCCGGCATCTATGACATTGACGGGCTGGAGGGGCGCGAGTGGAAGCGCGTCTTCACCCCCTGGGGCGAACCCTCGGACGAGATGCTCTTCGGCACGCTGGGCGGGGTGCGCTGCGTCTTCCTGCCGCGCCACGGCAAGGGGCATCCGCTACCGCCCTCCGCGCTGAACTACCGCGCGAACATTGATGCGCTGAAGCGCTCGGGCGTCACGGACGTGATCTCGCTCTCGGCCGTGGGTTCGCTGCGGGCGCAACTGCCGCCCGGGCATTTCGTGGTGGTGGACCAGTTCATTGACCGCACCTTCGCGCGGGAGAAATCCTTCTTCGGGCCGGGCTGTGTGGCGCATGTCAGCGTGGCGCACCCGACCTGCCCGCGCCTGTCCGACGCGGCCGAGGCGGCGGGGGCGGAGATCGGCCTGCCCATGACGCGGGGGGCCACCTACCTCGTCATGGAAGGCCCGCAATTCAGCACCAAGGCGGAGAGCGAACTCTACCGCGCCTGGGGCTGCGACGTGATCGGCATGACCAACATGCCCGAGGCCAAGCTCGCCCGCGAGGCGGAGCTTTGCTACGCCTCCGTCGCCATGGTGACCGATTTCGACTGCTGGCACCCCGACCATGACCATGTGACGGTGGACCAAGTGGTGAAGGTGCTGCAGGGCAATGCCGAAAAGGCGCGCGCCCTGGTCAAGGCGCTGATCCCGCGCATCGGCGCCGCGCGCGGCCCTTGCCCGGCGGGCTGTGACCGTGCCCTCGAATACGCCCTGATCACGGCGCCGGAAAAGCGCGACCCGGCGCTGCTGGCCAAGCTCGACGCCGTCGCCGGCCGGGTGCTGAACGCGGCCTGATCCGGTGCGCGCCGCCTTCGGGTTGATGTGCAAGGCGCCACGCCCTGGCGTCAGCAAGACGAGGCTAGCCGCGGTGGTGGGTGCGGCGCGCGCGGCGGCCTTGGCGCGGGCCTTCCTGCTGGACAGCGCCGATATCCTGCGCTTCCTCGCCCCGCGCTATGGCGCCACGCTCACGGCCTTCCACGCGCCCGCCGACGCCAGCGAAGAGATGGCCGCGCTGTTGCCCGGCTGGGCACTGGCGCCGCAGCCGGGTGGAGACCTCGGGGCACGGATGGGGGCGGCCTTCGACATGTTGTTCCAACCCGGCATCGGCTGCGCCCTGCTCACCGGCACCGATGCGCCGACCTTGCCGCCGGCCTTGCTGGAATTGCTGCCCGCCGCCATCGCGGGGGGCGCGGATGCCGCGCTGATCCCCGCATTGGATGGTGGCTATTGCGCCATCGCCATAGCGCGCCCGCTGCCCGCGCTGCTGGAGGGCATGCCCTGGAGCGCGCCTGGCCTGCTCGACGCCACCCGCGCCCGGGCGGCGGCGGAGGGGCTGCGCCTCGACGTGCTCCAGCCCTGGCATGACGTGGATGGCGCCGAGGATCTGGAACTGCTGCGCCTCAGCCTCGCCGCCGCGCAGCCGCCCGGCTGTTCGCCTTTGCCGCCCTATCGCGCCAACCACAGCCGGGTGGCGCTGGAAGCGCCCTGATCAGGCCTTGGCCGACGCGCCCCGGCACATGCGGCCTTCCTTCGCCGCGCGACGCAGCGCGCACAACCCGACCACGCCCGCCGTGCCGGCGACGGCGCCCAGGGTGAAGGCCCCGCGCACCGCCATCTTCGTCAGGACCACCTGCGCGCAAAGCAGCTTCAGGACCATCTTCGCCTCCTCTCGGAAGGCCTGGAGATGGGCCTGAAGCCGCGAAGCCGCAAGCGTCATCCCCGCAACCGTTACCCTCGAACGAGCGGGCAGCCGCCGTCGGCGAGGGGGCGGAAGGCCTCCTCGGCCGGGACGGTCGCGCGCAGCTTGTAGAAATCCCACATGCCGCGGCTCTCGGCGGGGGACTTCACCTCGAAGAGATAGGCGGGGTGGATCTTGCGGCCATCCTCGCGCACGCGGCCGGGGCCGAAGGCGTCGTCATCGGTCGGCATGCGCTTCATCACGTTGATGACCTCGATGCCCGAGGCCTTGGCGCGTGCCACGCCCACCTCGGCCACCGCCTTGAGGTAGTGGATCGCGCAGGAATAGGTGCCGGCGTGTTCCTGGCTGGGCATGTTGTCCGGCGTGCGGCGCAGGATGCGCTGCGCGAGGCCGCGCGTGCGGTCGTTCAGGTCGTGGTAGAAGACCTCGCTCATCACCATGCCCTGGGCGGATTCCAGGCCGATGGTGCGGATGTCCTGCACGAACATGATCATGCCGGCCAATTGCTGGCCGCGCCGCGTCAGCCCGAACTCATGCGCCTGCTTCACGCAGTTCTGCATGTCGCCGGCGGCCATGGCGAGGCCCACCACCTTCGCGCGGCTGGCCTGGGCCTGGAGCAGGAAGCTGCTGAAGTCGGTCGTGCCGGGGAAGGGGTAGCGTGCGCTGCCCATCACCCGCCCGCCAGCCCGCGTCACGAACTGCCCCGCGTCGCGCTCCAGCTGGTGGCCAAAGGCGTAGTCGGCCGTGATGAAATACCAGCTGTCCCCGCCCGAGCGCACCGTGGCCCCGCCGACCACATTGGCGAACATCCAGGTGTCATAGGTCCATTGCAGGGTGTGGGTGCTGCATTGCGGGCCGGTCAGTGCGGAGGAGGCGGCACCCGAGGCGAGCTGCACCTTGTCCCGCTCGCGCACCAGATTGGCGACGGCGAGCGCGATGGCGGAGTTGTTCACCTCGCAGATCATGTCCACGCCCTGGGTGTCGATCCAGCGCCGCGCCAGCGCCAGGGCGGCATCGGGGCGGTTGAGGTGGTCGCCCTGGATGACCTCGACGTTGATGCCGCGCTGCGCCACGCCGAGATCCTCGATGGCCTGCTGCACGGCGGCGACGGAGGTGGGCCCGGAGGTGTCGCGGTAGGGGCCCGAGAAATCGGCCAGCACACCGATGCGGATGGTGTTGTCGCGGCTCTGGGCGCGGCCCGCGACAGGAAGGGCGGCGACGCCCAGCGCGCCGCCCATTGCGGTGCGGCGGGTGATGCTTGTCATTGTTCGTTTCCTCGGCACTAGTGGCCAAGGGATGCTGCGCGGCGCCGCGACGCCGCGCAAGGGGAGGCTTTGAGGCCGCTTGAAAACGCTGGCGGGTCGGCTGCGCGGATCTTTTCCGTCCCCGATGCGTTGCCGGCCTTGCCGATGCTGCCAGCATCGGCCGCGCCCGGCGCCTTTCAGGGACGAAAAATCCCTCGCGCATCCTCCGCCGCCAGCATTCCCAAACGGCCTCTCACCGAAACACGAGGTGCGGCAGGAACAGCACCAGCGTCGGCACATAGGTGATGACCATGAGGCAAGCGAAGACCACGCCGATGAACACCACCAGGTAGCGCATCATCTGGTCCACCCCGCAGCCGGCCACCTGGGCGGCGGCGAAGAGGTTCACGCCGAAGGGCGGGGTGATCATGCCCAAGGCGAGGTTCACCACCATGATGGTGCCGAAATGCACCGCATCCACGCCGAGCCGCCCCGCCGCCTCCTGCAGGATGGGGGCGAGCACGATGATGGAGGCCGAGGTCTCCACGAACATCCCCACCAGGAACAGGAACAGGTTCACCACCAGCAGGAACAGCGCCGGGCTGTCGAATGAGGTGGCGAGCCAGGCCGCCGCCGCGTCCGGCACGCCCTGGCGGTTCAGCAGCCAGGAGAACAGCCCCGCGCAGGCGATGATGAACAGGATCACCGCCGAGGTGATGACGCTCTTGCGGAAGATGGGAAACAGGTCCGGCAGGCGGATTTCGCGGTGGATCACCACGCCCACGATGAGCGCGTAGACCACCGCGATGACCGAGGCCTCGGTCGGCGTGGTGATGCCGCCATAGATGCCGCCCAGCACCACCACGGGCATCATCAGCGCCCAGCCGGCCTGGCGCGTGGCGGTGAGGAAGGGCAGGCGGCCCTCGCCATCCTGCTTGCCCCAGCCCTTGATGCGGCACCAGACCAGCACCGTGGCGATGAGCGCGCCCGCGATCAGGATGCCAGGGCCGATGCCCGCGATGAACATCTCGGGGATCGAGGTCTGGGTGGTGACGCCATAGAGGATCATGGGAATGGAGGGTGGGATGACCACGCCCAGCTCCGCCGCCGTGGCCTGCAGCGCCGCCGCGAAGCCCACCGGATAGCCCGCCCGCACCAGCGCCGGGATCATGATGGCGCCGATGGCGAAGGTGGTGGCGACCGAGGAACCGCTGATGGCCGCGAAGATCATGCAGGTGACGACGCAGGTCGCCGGCAGCCCGCCCTGGATGCCGCCCACGATGGAGCGCGCGAATTCCACGAGGCGGCGGGAAATGCCACCCATCTCCATCAGCGCACCGGCCAGGATGAAGAAGGGGATGGCCGCCAGCGGGAACTTGTCGAGCGCCACGAACAACTGCTGCGCCGCCACGATCAGCGGGAAGGAGGTAAAGCCCGCGATCCCCACCACGGCCGATATGCCGATGGCCACCGCCACCGGCACGGCGGCGGCGAAGAGCACCAGCATCACGGTCAGCATCATGCCGCTCATAGGGCGGTCTCCAGCTCGTCGGTGGGCTTTCGGTCGAGGAAATGGGCGATGGCGCCGATCATGGCGAAGCAGGCCCCGATGGGGATGGCGGCATAGCCCCAGGACATCGAGACCTCCAGCCCTGCCATCTCCTGGAACTTCACCCGTTCGGCCATCATCCAGCCGAACCAGAACATGACGCCGAGAAGCGAGAGGATGGCGGCCAGCGAGGCAGCCTCCAGCGCGCGCTGCACATTGCCGCGGGTGAGGCGGCGGGCCACGTCAATGGACACCAGCGCCCCGGCGCGCAGCGCCACCGCGACGCCGATGAACGCGACCCAGACGATGGCGGTGCGGACCAGCGCCTCGGACCAGACCGAGGGGGTCTCGGTCGCGAAGCGCGCCACCACCTGCCAGGCGCCGGCGGCCACGGCCACCGCCATGGCGAGGGTGGCGAGGATGGCCGCGGCCCCGCTGGTGAGGCGATCCACCGCCAGGAAGGCGCGGCGCACCTGCCCCCGCGCGCCCGCCTCGCCCGAGCCCGCCCAGAGGGCCAGCGCCACGGCCAGGACCGTGGCCACGCCCATGATCTGGAGCGGCAGGACATTCATCGCATTCATGAAAAACCCCCGGCGGGCAGACGAAGGGGGCGCGGCGGAACCGCGCCCCCGGACAAGAAGGCTTTACCCAGGCTCAGTTCGGGCGCCAGTCGCGGATGCGGCGCAGCAGGGCGGCGTCCAGGCTGCGCTCCCATTCGGCGAAGGCGGGGGCCAGGGCTTCCTGGAAGGCGGCCGTGTTCACCGTCGTCACCACGGTCATGCCGCGGCTGCGGAGCAGTTCCACGCCGTTCGCGTCATCCTGGGTCACGCGGTCGCGGTTGGCGCGCTGGGCGGCGCGGGCCGCGGTCATGAAATGCTCGCGGTCGGCCGGGGTCATGCGCTGCATGAGGCCCGGGTTGCAGATCATGACGGAGGGCGAATAGACGTGGTTCGTCAGCGTCATGTAGCGCTGCACCTGGTTCAGGTTGTTCGCCACGATCACCGAGATCGGGTTCTCCTGCCCATCCACCGTGCCCTGCTGCAGGGCGGGCACCAGTTCGCTGAAGGCCATGGGCGTGGGCAGGGCACCCAGCACCGTGAAGGCCCGCATATGGACCTGGTTCTCCATGGTGCGGACCTTGAGGCCGCGCAGGTCCGCCGGCGCATTCACCTCGCGACGGGAATTCGTCAGGTGGCGGAAGCCGTTTTCGGTCCAGATCACGCCGTGCAGGCCGCGCGCGCTGAAGCGGGCCAGCACCTGCTGGCCGATCTCGCTGTCCAGCACGCCGCGGGCATGGGCGGTGTCGCGGAACAGGAAGGGCACGTCGAAGATGCGGACCTCCGGCACGAAGTTGCCGACGGGACCGGTGGAGGTGAAGGTGCAGTCGATGGTGCCGATCTGCACGCTCTCGACCATCTCGCGCTCATTGTCGTTGCGCTGGGCCACCACGCGGTAGCGGCCATTGGTCAGCCGTTCAAAGACTTCCTTGATGGCGGCGGGGCCCACGCCGGTGTGGCTGTTGGCCGGAAGGGCGTGCTGGATGGTGATCTGCGTCTGGGCGATGGCGGGGCCGGCCAGGAAAGCGGCGATACCCGCCGCCAGCGCCGAACGTCGGAACATGGACATTTCGTTTTTCTCTCCCTGAGTATCAATTGCATAGGGCATGTTCCGGCCCGGTTGCAATCGGACAATCAGGCGAGGGGCGCGTGATGAAAAAGGGGGCACCGGTCGCCCGGCACCCCCTTCGATTCGCGCCCGAACCAGCGCTCAGTTCGGCTGCCAGTCCCGGATGCGGCGCAGCAGGGCCGCGTTCAGGGTGCGCTCATATTCGGCGAAGGCCGGGGCCAGGGCCTCCTGGAAGGCGGCGGTGTTCACGGTCGTCACCACCGTCATGCCGCGCCGGCGCAGCTCCTCCACGCCCGATTCCTCATCGGCCGTCACGCGCGCCCGGTTGGCGGCCACACCCGCGCGGGCCGCTTCCTGGAAGGCCGTCCGGTCGGCGGCCGACATGCGGGCCAGCATGGCCGGATTGCAGATCAGTACGGCCGGCGAATAGACGTGGCTGGTCAGCGTCAGGAAGCGCTGCACCTGGTTCAGGTTGTTGGCCACGATGACGGGGATGGGGTTCTCCTGCCCATCCACCGTGCCCTGCTGGAGCGCGGGCACCAGTTCGCTGAAGGCCATCGGCGTGGGCAGCGCGCCCAGCGTGGAGAAGGCCCGCATATGCACCTGGTTCTCCATGGTCCGCACCTTCAGCCCGCGGATATCGGCGGGGTTGTTCACTTCGCGCCGGGAATTGGTGAGGTGGCGGAAGCCGTTCTCCATCCAGGCCACGCCCGCGAGGCCCCGGGCGTTGAAGCGGGACAGCAACTCCTGGCCAATCGGCCCGTCCAGCACGCCGCGGGCATGGGCGCTGTCGCGGAACAGGAAGGGCACGTCCAGGTTGCGCGTGTCGGGCACGAAGTTGCCGACCGGGCCGGTGGAGGTGATGACGCATTCGATCGTGCCGATCTGCACGCTCTCGATCGCCTCGCGCTCATTGTCATTGCGCTGGATGACGACGCGGTAGCGGCTGCCGGCCGCGCGCTCGAAGGCCTCCTTCAAGGCGGTTGCGCCGGCGCCGTAATGGCTGTTCAGCGGCAGCGGGTGCTGGATGGTGATCTGGGTCTGGGCGGCGGCGGGGCCGGCCAGCAGGGCGGTGAGCCCGGCGGCCAGGGCGGTGCGGCGGAACATGGGCATTTCCTGATTTCTCCCTCTTCTGAGGCATGGATTAAGTAGCATCCGGTGCCTTTGCAATCGGGCCGGCAGGTGGTTGGCGCGGGCCGGTCCCGGGTTCATCCTGAGGGCCGATTCCGCTTCAGATGAGGTTCCGCCCATGCCCCTGCGTTGTGATCTGGTGATCCGGGACGCCACCGTGCTGGATGGCACCGGCGCCCCCCGCTTCACCGCCGATGTGGCGGTGGAGGGCGACCGTGTGGTGGCCGTGGGCGAACTCGGCTCGGCCTCCGGCCAGGCGGAGCTGGACGCCAAGGGCCTGGCCCTCGCCCCCGGCTTCATTGACGCCCACACCCATGACGACCGGGCCGTGCTCTGCGGCCCGAACTGTCTGCACTGCAAGTCGAGCCAGGGCGTCACCACCGTGGTGGTGGGCAATTGCGGCGTCAGCCTCGCGCCCACCCGCATGAGCAAGCGCCCCCCGCCGCCACTGGACCTGCTGGGCGATGAGAGCTGGTTCACGCTCGGCAGCTTCGGCGAATACGCGGAGGCCTTGGCCAAGAACCCGCCCGCCGTGAACACGCTGGCCTTCTGCGGCGCGCAGTCGCTCCGCGTCGAGGCCATGGAGGGCGATGTCTACCGCGCCGCGAAGGACCACGAGATCGCGCGCATGCAGGGTCGCCTTCGCGAAAGCCTGCGCCAGGGCGCCTGCGGCTTCACCACCGGCCTCTACTACGCGCCCAATGCCCAGGCGACGACCGAGGAATGCATCGCCATCGCCTCGGTGCTGGCGGAGGAGGGCGGCCTCTACGCCACCCATATGCGCGACGAGGCCGACCATGTGCTGGACAGCATCCGCGAGACGCTGCGGGTGGGGCGCGAGGCGGGGCGCGAGGGCGCGCCGCTGGAGGTCGTCATCAGCCACCACAAATGCTCGATGAGCGAGAATTTCGGTCGCTCGCGCGAGACGCTGGCCCTGATGGACACGCTGGGCCAGGACCAGCCGGTGGCCTTCGACGTCTATCCTTATCCGGCCGGCTCCACCGTGCTCATGCCCGACAAGCTGCGCCAGGATGTGAAGGTCCAGATCACCTGGTCGGTGCCGCACCCGGACCAGGCGGGGCGGGACCTCGATGACATCGCGCAGGATTGGGGCATGACGCGGCGCGCGGCGGCCGAGAAGCTCCAGCCTGCCGGCGCCATCAGCTTCATGATGGACGAGGCCGATGTGCAGCGCATCATGGCTCACCCGCGCAGCATGATCGGCAGCGATGGCATCCCGCATGACGAGAAGCCGCACCCGCGCCTCTGGGGCACCTTCCCCCGGGTGCTGGGCCGCTATGTGCGCGACTTGCAGCTGTTCAGCCTGGAAACCGCCATCCACAAGATGACGGGCCGCACCGCGCAGATCTTCGGCATACCCGACCGCGGGGTGATCCGCGCCGGCGCCTTCGCGGACCTGGTGCTGTTCGACCCGACGCGGGTGCGCGACCACGCGACCTACAAGAACCCCACCGCGCTGTCGGAAGGTGTTGTGAAGGTGTGGTGCAACGGCATCCCGACCTTCGAGGAAGGTGCGGAGACGACCACCGCCGCCGCCGGCCGCTTCCTCGGCAACCCGAGGCTGAAGGCCGCCTGATGGGCGTCGAGCCCGAGGTCACGCGCGGGCGCATGTGGCAGTCCGGTACGCTGCCCAGGGCGGGGGCGATGGCGCTGGTGCTGGCCGCCATGCTGCTGTTCCTGTCCTGGCTCTCGCCAGACCGCGCGCCGCCCACCGATGTGGACCGCTACCTCCGCCGCGGCGAGGTGGCGGGGGCGGAGGCGCTGCGCGCGGATCTGGTGCGGCTTTCCCCGGCGGGCACGGATTCCGGGCCGGCGGTGCAGCACCTCATCTCGCTCGGTTTCAACTGCGTGGCGCCCATGCTGCCCAATGGCAGCTGGACCTGCCTGCACCGCCGCCCGGCGGAAGGGCGGGTGCTGCTCAGCTTCGAGGCGCGTGTCCGCCTGGATCGCGGCAGCACTGCCGAGATCACGACCCGAATCTGGGATGAGCCGATCCGCTGACATAGCCCGCCCAGCCGGCGGCGCGCAGCTCGCAGGCCGGGCATTCGCCACAGCCATGGCCCCAGGGGTGCAGCACGTCGCGCACGCCCTTGTAGCAGGAATGGCTCTCGCGCCGGATCAGTTCCACCAGCGCTGTGCCGCCGAGGCGCTCCGCCAGCCGCCAGGTGGCTGGCTTGTCCCGCCACATCAGCGGCGTGTGCAGCACGAAGCGGGAGGCCATGCCGAGGTTGATGGCCACCTGAAGCGCCTTGATGGTGTCGTCGCGGCAATCGGGGTAGCCCGAGTAATCCGTCTCGCAGACGCCGGTGACGATGTGGCGCAGGCCCCGCCGTGTCGCCAGCGCGGCCGCGAAGGTCAGGAAGATCAGGTTGCGGCCGGGGACGAAGGTGGTGGGCAGGCCATCTTCGCGCAGCGCGATCTCGGCCTCGCGCGTCAGGGCCGTGTCCGACAGCGCGCCCAGCACGCCGAGGTCCAGCAGGTGGTCCTCGCCCAGGCGCGGGCTCGCCATGCCGTCGCGCAGCGCGCCGCGGCAATCGAGTTCCACGCGGTGGCGCTGGCCATAGTCGAAGCCCAGCGTCTCCACATGGGCGAAGCGGTCCAGCGCCCAGGCGAGGCAGGTGGCGCTGTCCTGCCCACCGGAGAACAGGACAAGCGCGGCATCGTCTCTCATGCGGGAAGCCTTTCCAGGGCCCAGGCGGCGGCCTCGGCCAGCACGGGGTCGGGGTCGCGCGCCAGTGTCTGCGCGGCGGGGCGCAGCGCCGCATCGCCGCTGTTGCCGATGGCGATGGCGACGTTGCGCAGGAAGCGGTTGCGGCCGATCCGCTTGATGGGGCTGCCCGCAAAGCGTGCGCGGAAGGCGGCATCGTCCAGTTCGGCCAGCTCGGCCAGGGGTGGGGCCACTTCGCCGCGCGGGTGCAGCGCCATCTCGGCGGCTGCGCGGGCGAATTTGTTCCAGGGGCAGGCGGCCAGGCAGTCATCGCAGCCATAGATGCGGTTGCCCATGGCAGCGCGGAATTCCTCCGGAATGGGGCCGTGGTGCTCGATGGTGAGGTAGGAGAGGCAGCGCCGCGCATCCAGCACATAGGGCGCGGGGAAGGCGGATGTCGGGCAGGCATCCAGGCAGGCGCGGCAGGTGCCGCAATGGTCGCGCTCGGGCGCCTCGGGCGGAAGGTCGAGTGTGGTGTAGATCTCGCCCAGGAACAGCCAGGACCCCCATTCGCGGCTGACCAGGTTGCTGTGCTTGCCCTGCCAGCCCAGCCCCGCCTGCTGCGCCAGTGGCTTTTCCATGACGGGGGCGGTGTCCACGAAGACCTTCAGCGGCTCGCCCTTGAAGCGCCGTGCCATCCATTGCCCAAGCGCCTTGAGGCGCTTCTTCACGACGTCGTGATAGTCGCGCCCCTGGGCGTAGCAGGAGATCGTGGCGCGGGAGGGCTGTGCGAGGCTCGCCAGCGGGTCGTAATCGGGGCCGTAATTCTGGCCGAGGCTGATGACGCTGACCGCCTCCGGCCACAGGGCCTGGGGATGGGCGCGCTGCTCCACGCGTCGCTCCATCCATTCCATGCTGCCATGATGGCCGGCGGCGAGGCTGGCATCGAGCCGCGCGCGCGCCTCCTCCGGCAAATGGGCGCGGGTGAAGCCCACCGCATCAAAGCCCAGCCGCAACGCCTCGGCGCGGATTTCCGCCGCGACGTTCATGGCCGGTCGGTGAGGATGGCGGTGGCCTCGATTTCCAGCAGCGCCTCGGGCTCCACCAGCGCCGAGACCTGCACGAAGGTCATGGCCGGGAAATGCGTGCCCATCACCTCGCGCCAGGCATCGCCCAGTGCGGGCAGGTTCGCCTGGTAGTCGCGCAGGCTCAGCACGAACCAGGTCATGCGCGCGAGGTCGGGCGCGCCGCCGCCGGCTTCGGCCAGCACGGCCAGGATGTTGGACAGGGCCTGGCGCGCCTGGTCCACGAAGCCCGTGGGGAAGCGCCCCTCGCTGTCGCAGCCCACCTGGCCGCCCAGCACCACCAGGCGGCCGCTGCCGGCCCAGCCATGGGTGTGCCCGCGCGGGCGGGGCCAGCCTTGCGGATGGAGCTTGGTGAGCGGCATGGGTGGGGCTTTCGCAGCGGTGGCGCTTCCTGTCCAGCGTGATCTGTGCGGGGCGCACGGCGCGTGGCATCTTGCGCCGCAAGCAGGAGGAGGGGGGCATGACGGCACCGGTGCTGATCGCGGGCGGGGGCGTGGGCGGGCTGACGCTGGCCCTCTCCCTGCATGAGCGCGGCATTCCGTGCGAGGTCTTCGAGGCCGCGCCCGAGGTGAAGCAGCTCGGCGTCGGCATCAACACCCTTCCGCACGCCATCCGGGAATTGTCCGCGCTGGGATTGCTGGAGGCGCTGGACGCCATCGCCATCCGCACCCGCGAGTTGCGCTACCTCGACCGCTTCGGCAACCGCATCTGGACCGAGGCGCGCGGGCTGCATGCGGGGCATGAGGCGCCGCAATTCTCCATCCATCGCGGGCGGCTGCACGGCGCGCTGTGGCAGGCGGCGATGGAACGCCTGGGACCCGCGCGCATCCACACCAACAAGCGGCTGCAAGGCTATATGCAGGACAGAAGCGCGGTGACGGTGCGCTTCACCGATGGCAGCACGCGGCGCGGCAAGGCGCTGGTGGGGGCGGATGGCATCCACTCCGCCCTGCGCGCGCTGATGCACCCGCATGATGGCGGCATCCGCTGGAACGGCATCCAGATGTGGCGGGGCGCGGTGGATTGGCCCGTCTTCGAGGGCGGCGACGTGATGACGGTGGCCGGCGACATGCGGGAGAAGCTGGTGCTCTACCCCATCGCCGCCGGCGCCACGCCGCAGACGCGCCTGACGAACTGGGTGGTCTGCGCCCAGATCGGCGATGCCACGCAGCCGCCGCCGCGCCGCGAGGATTGGTCGCGCCCCGGCCGGCTGGAGGATGTGCTGCCCCATGTGCAGCGCTTCCGCGTGCCCTGGCTGGATGTGGAGGCGCTGGTCCGTGCCACGCCCGAATTCTGGGAATATCCCATGTGCGACCGTGACCCGCTGCCGCACTGGACCGAGGGCCGCGTCACGCTGCTGGGCGACGCCGCGCACCCCATGTATCCGGTGGGCTCCAATGGCGCCTCCCAGGCCATATTGGATGCGCGGCTGCTGGCGCGGTTGCTGGGCGAAATGACCGTGCCAAAGGCCCTGGCCGCCTATGAGGCCGAACGCCTGCCCGCCACGCGCGAGATCGTGCTCGCCAACCGTCGCGGCGGGCCCGAGCGCGTGGTGGATGTGGTCAGCGAACGCGCGCCCGAGGGCTTCGCCGACATCGCGCAGGTGATCGCACAGGACGAACTCGCCGCCATCGCGCGCGGCTATGCCCAAATGACAGGAGCCCGCCGATGAGCCGCATCGAGATCGAGGAACGCGGCGACATCCGCCACGTCATCGTGGCCAATGACGCCAAGCTGAACACGCTGAACTCGCCGCTGCTGGAGGCGCTGGCCGAGGCCTTCGCGGTGGGGCCGGACACGCGCGCCGTGGTGCTGGCGGGCGAGGGGCCGCGCGCCTTCATCGGCGGCGCCGACATCCGCGAGATGGGCGCCATCACCACGCCGGAGGGCGGGCGCGAATTCATCACCCGGGTCCATCGCGTGAGTGCCGCCATCCGTGCCTGCCGCGTGCCCGTCATCGCGCGCATCCAGGGCTGGTGCCTGGGCGCGGGGATGGAGATCGCGGCGGCCTGTGACATGCGGCTTGCTTCCACCGCCGCGAAATTCGGCATGCCGGAGGTGCGCGTGGGTATCCCTTCGGTGGTCGAGGCCGCGCTGCTGCCGGGCCTGATCGGCTGGGGCCGCACGCGCCGCCTGCTGCTGCTGGCCGAGACCATAGATGCCGCCACCGCCGAATCCTGGGGCTTCTGCGAGCGGGTGGTGGAACCGGAGGCGCTGGACGGCGCCCTCGACGAATGGCTGCACCTGCTGCGGGAGGCCGGCCCGCGCGCCATCGCCGACCAGAAGGCGCTGATCCGCGCCTGGGAGGATTTGCCGCTGAGCCAGGCCATCGCCGCAGGCATCCCCGCCTTCGCCCGCGCCTTCGAGACCGACGAGCCGGGGCGGATGATGGGGCAGTTTCTTCATCGGAAGCGCTGAAGCGCGATCGCCGCAGGGCGGATGCCCGGAGGCGTGAATCGCGCGCGCCGCTGGTCGCGATCGCCGCAGGGCGGATGCCCGGAGGCGTGAATCGCGCGCGCGCCGCTGGTCGCGATCGCCGCAGGGCGGATGCCCGGAGGCGTGAATTGCGCGCGCCGCTGGTCGCGATCGCCGCAGGGCGGATGCCCGGAGGCGTGAATCGCGCGCGGATATATCAGCCCCGCAGCGCCTTGATCTGCGCCGGATAGCTGGAGGGGTCGGTGCGCACATCAATGAGGCGCGGGCCGGGCGTCGCCTCCGCCTCGGCCAATGCCGCGCGCAGCCCGGCCGCATCCGCCACCCGCCAGGCCGTCCCTCCCATGCCGCGCATCACCTGCGCGAAATCGGCTTCGGGCCAGTCCAGCGCGCCCTCGGGCAGGTCACGCGCGCCTTTCTTGATGTCGATCAGCGAGAGCAGCGCGTCGTTGAACACCACCACCGTCAGGTTCAGCTTCATGGCGGCGGCGGTGGCCAATTCGCCGAGGCACATCATCAGCCCGCCATCGCCCGTGAAGGCCAAGGCACCCCGCGCGGGGTCGTGCCAGGCGGCGGCGATGGCCGCGGGCAGCGCATAGCCCATGGTGGCGAGGCCGTTGGAAATCAGCAGGTCCCCGGGCGCGAAGCATTCCCAGAAGGTCGTGCAGGGGAACATATGCGCCCCCGCATCCACCGCGACGCGCGGATGACCGGATAGCGCTGCCTGGGTGGTGGTCACGATCTCCGACGGCGCCATGCCACGATTGCCGCCGGCCGTGTTTCGTAGCGACTCCGCCCAGGCGGCGCGGCGCCGCGCCACTTCGCCGGTGGGCCAGGGGCGGGCGGGGCAGGTGCCGGCCAATTCCTCGGCCGCCGCCTCCCAGGCGCCATGCATGGCGAGGGCGGGCGGCGTGTAGTCGAGCCGGCGCGGGGCGGTGGCGAAATCGAGCACGGGGGCGGCATAGCGCCAGGCCTGGCCGATGAACTCCACCGGGTCCGCGCCCAGCAGGATGATCAGGTCCGCCTCGCGCAGCAGTGGCGCCTCGGCCTCGCCGCCCGTGAAGACGCCGGCGAACAGGGGGTGGCGGTCCGGCACCACGCCCTTGGCCTTGTAGGTGACGAGGGCCGGCGCCCCCAGCGCCTCCACCAGGGCGCGGGTCGCGGCGGCGCGGGCCGGGGCGGTGGCCTCCAGCCCGATGACCAGGGCGGGGCGCTGCGCCTGCCCGATCATCCGGCGCGCGGCGGCGATGGTCGCCGCATCGGGGGGCGGCAGTTCGGGCATGCGGAAGTCGGGTCCGGACACGGCCGCGCCGCCCGCCACATCGCCCGGCAGTTCGAGATAGGCGGGGCCGCGCGGGGCGGCCAGCGCGGCTTCGAGTGCGGCGCATGTGGCCTCGCCCGCCGGCACCTCCTGGGCGCGGAGCCGCGCGGAGGTGACGGGCGCCATCATCGCCGCCTGGTCGAACCATTGGTGGGTGGTGAAGCGCGCCTCGGCCGCCGGGAAGCCATCGGCGAAGAGGATCACGGGCGCCCGTTCCAGCGCCGCATTGGCCATGGCATTGGCGGCGTTGGACACGCCCGGGCCCCGCGTGGTCAGCAGGCCGACGGGCCGATGGGTCAGCTCCGCCAGGGCCCCGGCCATGATACCGGCACCCCCCTCGGTCCGGGCCAGTACGAAGGGAATGCCCTGGCGCTTTGCGGCGGCGATGAGGTCGAGGCTCGATCCACCGCCCGGAACGCCGAAGATGGCCGGCATGCCGGCCGCGGCGCAGCAGGCCATGACGGATTGCGCGCCGGTGAGGCGCTGTGGCGTCTGATCCATGGATGTGGTTCCCCCCGAGGCGTGTCGCCCATCATACGCCCCGGGCCGCCCCGGCCCAGCCCGGCGCTGCCTGTCCGGGCGGCAACTCCGTGCCGCTGCCCCGCTTTTTGCGTCGGGCTGGCTTGCGTCGGGCGCAAGGCCTTGGTCAATTCGGCGTTATGAGTCAAAGCCAATCCCAGGGCGGGCCCCGCACCCCCCCGCCGCCTTCGACGAGCTGGGCCAGGGTGCCGAGGTGCGCGCCGCCTATGCCGCCGTCGCCGCCTGGCTGGAGCGCACCCCGCCTGCCGAGCTGGAGGCCAAGCGCGCCGAGGCCGAGCTGCTGTTTCGCCGTGTCGGCATCACCTTCGCCGTCTATGGCGAGGGCGGCGACCCGGAGCGGCTGATCCCCTTCGACATCATCCCCCGCGTGCTGGCCCGCAGCGAATGGGACCGGCTCAGCGCCGGCCTCTCCCAGCGCGTACGCGCGCTGAACGCCTTCCTGGCCGATGCCTATGGCAAGCAGGAAATTCTCAAGGCAGGCGTGATCCCGGCAAGCCTCGTCACCGGCAACGAACAGTTCCGGCCCGAGATGCAGGGTTTCCAGCCCCCCGGCGGCGTCTATACCCATATCGCGGGCATCGACCTGGTCCGCACCGGGCCGGACCAGTTCTATGTGCTGGAGGACAATGCGCGCACGCCGTCGGGCGTCTCCTACATGCTGGAAAACCGGGAGGCGATGCTGCGCCTCTTCCCGCGTTTGCTGGCGCGCCACCGGCTGGCGCCGGTGAACCGCTACCCCGAGGATTTGCTGACCACACTGAAGGCCGCGGCACCCGACCGCGCGGGGCCCAACCCCACCGTCGTGATCCTGACGCCGGGCGCCTTCAACAGCGCCTACTATGAGCACTGCTTCCTGGCCGACGAGATGGGCGTGGAGGTGGTGGAAGGCGCCGACCTCTTCGTGGACGAGAACGTGGTCTTCATGCGGACCACGGCCGGCCCGCGCCGGGTGGACGTGATCTACCGCCGCATTGATGACGACTACCTGGATCCGCGTGCCTTCCGCCCCGATTCCATGCTGGGCGTGCCCGGCCTCATGGCCGCCTATCGCGCGGGCAATGTGGCGCTGTGCAACGCGCCCGGCTGCGGCATCGCGGACGACAAGGCGATCTACCCCTTCGTTCCGCAGATGATCCGCTTCTACCTGAATGAGGACCCCAAGCTGGCCAATGTCCCCACCTATCTCTGCGAGCGCGACGCCGACCGCGCCTATGTGCTGGACCACCTGGATGAGCTGGTCGTGAAGCTCGCCCAGGGCTCCGGCGGCTATGGGATGATGATCGGCCCCCATGCCACGGCGGCCGAGCGCGCGGATTTCGCGGCGCGCATCAAGGCGCGGCCCGCGGACTACATCGCCCAGCCGACGCTCGCGCTCTCCACCGTGCCCACCCTCTGCGCGAACGGCGTGGCGCCGCGGCATGTGGACCTCAGGCCCTTCGTGCTCTCCACGAAGGATGAGGTGCGGATCGTCCCCGGCGGGCTGACGCGCGTGGCGCTGCGCGAGGGTTCGCTGGTGGTGAACTCCTCCCAGGGCGGCGGCACCAAGGACACCTGGGTGCTGGAGAACGACCCCCAAGAAGGCGGCGCGCAAGGAGCCGTGGCATGCTGAGCCGCTCCGCCGACAGTCTCTTCTGGCTGGGCCGCTACACCGAGCGCGCGGCCAATGTGGCGCGCGGCCTTTCGGTGGCGTTGCGCATGGCGGGGCTTTCCGCGCAGCTGGGCGCGGAGGGCGATGAATGGCGCTCGCTGCTGATCGCCACCGGCTGCGAGCCCGCCTTCTTCGGGAAGCACGAGGAGGCCAGCCAAGAGAACGTCGTGGACTTCCTGGTGCGCGACCCGGACAACCCCACCGGCATCATCTCCTGCTTCGCCGCCGCCCGGCACAATGCGCGCAGCGTGCGCACCGCGCTGACGGTGGACATGTGGGGCGCGCTGAACGATTCCTGGAACACGCTGCGCCACGCCGAATTCCAGGGCGAACGCCTGCCGGGCTTCCTCGAATGGGTGCGTGAGCGGGTGCTGCTGTTCAACGGCGCGGCGCATGACACCATGCTGCGCGGCGAACCCTGGCTCTTCGTGCAGCTCGGCACCGCGCTGGAGCGTGCGGACAACACGGCGCGGTTGCTGGACGTGAAGCACCATCTGCTGGCGCCCGCGCAGCAGGCGACCGTGGAATACGCGCAGTGGCAGGCCATCCTGCAATCGGTCTCGGCGCTGCGGGCCTATCACTGGGTCTACAAGGACCGGCTGGAGCCGGCCAAGATCGCGGAACTTCTCATCCTGCGGCCCGAGCTGCCGCGCAGCCTCACCGCCTGCCATGGCCGCGTGCTGGAGGTGCTCGACCGCATCGCGGCCGGCCAGGCGGGGCGGCGAGGCGAATGCCACCGCATGGCGGGCGAGCTGCATGCCCGGCTGCGCTACGGGCGGATCGAGGAGATCCTCTCGGCCGGGCTGCACGAATACCTGACCGACATGATCATGCGCACGGCCGAGTTGGGGAACGAGATCGAGGCCTTCTACATCAGGGCGTAACAGCGCGGACTCCTCAGGTCTGTGCCCCGCCATTCACCTGCAGCATCTGCCCGTTCACATAGGCACCGCCCGACGAAACCAGCAGGCGCAGCACGGCGGCCACCTCGGCCGGCGTGCCCTCGCGTCCCACCGGCACTTTCGCCACGGCCGCGGCGCGGTAGGCCGCGCCCTCGCCCGTGGCCGGGTCATCGGCCGCGATCGGGCCAGGGGAGATGGCGTTCACCGTGACGCCGCGCGGCCCGAATTCCTTCGCCAGCGCCTTGGTCAGTCCCCAGACCCCGTGCTTGGCCACCGAAACCGGCGCGCGCCCGGCATAGCCATGGATGGCGTTCATCCCGGTGAAGTTCACGATACGCCCCCAGCCGCGTTCCAGCATGCCAGGCAGGCAGGCGCGCGAGAGCCACACCGCCGCATCCATGTCCACGGCGATGACGCGGCGCCATTCCTCCTCGCTCATCTCCAGGAAGGGTTTGGCGGGGCGCAGGGCGGCGTTGTTCACCAGCACATCCACGCCACCCGAAAGTGTCATCGCCTCCTGCGCGATGCGCGCGCATTCGGGGGCGCTGCCCACATCGCCCATCACGACCTGGGCGCGCACGCCATGCGCGCGGGCCGCCTCGGCCACCGCCTCGCAGGCCGCGCGGTCGCGTGAGCCGTTGATGACGACGTCGAAGCCATCCTGCGCCAGGCCCAGCGCCACGGCGCGGCCGATGTTGCGGCCGGCGCCGGTGATGAGGGCGGTCTTGCGGGTCGCGGACATGGGCATCCTCCTGATTTCTTGAGGTTGCCATCCAGCCATGGGCGGGCGGGGGGCGCCAGCCCCGGCCCGTCAGTGCATCAGGGCCGGCCGCGCGGGGCCGGGCAGGCGCAGCCCCTGCGCGGCCAGGATGGCGGCGAAGCGCTGCGCGCTGGCCAGCGCCGGCGTCACCTGGCCCGCCGGCAGCCAGTCCGTGAGAATCCGCACCGGCATGAAGGCATCGCCCTGCTGCAATGCCCCCATGAGCGAGAGCATGTGCACCTCGTCCTCGCCAAGGGCGGGGCAATGGCAGCAACGCACCTCGATCAGGCGCCGGGCATGGCCGGCCACCACCTCCATCAGCCGGTTGAAGCCCTGCGCGCCCTCGCCGGGCACCCCGGCCAGGCGCAGGATTTCGCGCCAGTTCGGGTGCTCCTGTCCGGGCTTGACCAGGGGTGCCACCCAGGCGCGCATCGCGCCCACCACCAGCAGGGCAGGGATGTCCAGCGCGTGCACGGGCCGGTCGGTGTCGGCATGGCCGTCCGGGCAGGGAGGGGTGTGGGACATGCGGCCTTCCTTCAAGCTGTCTCTTTCGGAACGGCCGGAGCCTATGCTAAATGAGAATGCGTCGCAATTACATTAAAGCCAGCCCGGAGCCCCCCATGCCCGATCACAACCCCCCCAACACGGCGCTGGCCATGCTGCTCGGCCGCGCCTCCGTCTCGCCCACGCAGCTTCGCCCGCCCGCGCCCGATGCGGCCGCGCTGGAATTGTCGGTGGCCGCGGCCTTGCGCGCACCCGACCATGGCGGGCTGCGCCCCTGGCGCTTCCGCATGATCGCGGGCGAGGCGCGGGCGCGCTGGGGCCAGGTGCTGGCGGATTCGCTGGCCCGCCGCATCCCCGAAACCCCGCCCGAGCGGCTGGAACTCGAAGCAAGCAAGCCGCTGCGGGCCCCGCTGGTGATCGCGGCGGGGGCCGCGCTGCGGCACAACCACCGCATCCCGGTCTGGGAACAGGAGGCCACGGCCGCGGCGGGCATCATGAACCTGATGAACGCGCTGCACGCCCAGGGCTATGGCGCCATCTGGCTCTCCTCCGGCGCGCTGGAGGACCCGGTGGTGAAGCGCGCCCTGGGCCTGGCCGAGGCCGATTTGCTGCTGGGCTGGATCTATGCCGGCACGCCGGCCGCCCCCGTAGCACCCGTGCCGCGTCCGGACCCTTCCGCCTTCTGGTCGGAATGGGAGTGAAGCCGCGCGGATCGCGCCCACATCAAACCCCAAGGCCGCCTTCCTGCCTGGCCTGACCTGAGGAGAAACCGCCCATGTATGTCGCCTGCAACCGCTTCCGGGTGATCCCGGCCGCCACTGCCGAGTTCGAGGCCATGTGGCTCAACCGCGAGAGCCACCTGCACGAGGTGGACGGCTTCATGACCTTCCATCTGCTGCGCGGGCCGGCGGCGGAGGACCATGTGCTCTATTCCTCCTTCACCCTCTGGGCCTCGCGCGAGGCCTTCGAGGGCTGGACGCGCTCCGAGCAGTTCCGCCGCGCCCATGCCGGGGCCGGGGGGTCCAAGCCCACCACCATCGGCCCGCCGCAATTCGAGGGCTTCGAGGTGCTGCAGACCATCGGCGCCGCGGCGCCGGCGGGCTGAGGGCGGTCAGGCCGTCCGCCACCCATAGGTGTCGAAGGCGATGCCGCGCGGGCGTGGATCGTCCGGATGCGGGACGGTCTCGCCCGTGTCGATCTCAAGCCGGACGAAGGGACGGCTCGGGCGGCAGGGAATGACCAGCCGCTCGGCATGGCCGCGCAATGGCTCGAAGAGGTGCGGAGCGGGTGCGCCATCCACCAGCACCGCGAGGCGCCCCCGCAGCGACGGGTCGCCATAGCCGCGCACCCAGACCAGCAATTCGATCGGCATGCCGGGCGGCACCGGCATGTAGAGCAGCAGCCGGGGCCCGGGGCCGGACCACAGGGACCGGAAGGGCGTGCCCGCGCCGTCGCGCGGGTGGAAGCCGCGGCCGATGAGCGGGCCGCGCACGCTGAAGCACATCGCCTCGCCGTCGAAGTCACCACGCAGCAGGGCGGTGGTGGCGGCGGCGTCGCGCGCCTCGAAGGCCTCGTCCGTCCAGGCCTGGGCGGTGGCGCGGTGGCGGGAATCGAAGAGCTCCACGGCGCGGGCATGGAGCTGGGCGTCGAAGCGGGTCAGCGACGCCAGTTCCTGCGCGGCCGGGCCGCTCTCGATGGCCCGGACGCGGTCCGAGGCGCTGTCGTTCAGCCGGGGGAAAGCCGCGACGGGCGGCAGGCCAAGGCGTTCGGCGATGGCGTTGCGCGTCAGGTCCAGCTCCTCGGTGAGGCCCACCACCTCGATGTCCTCCTCAAGGCAGGCCAGCGCGGCGCCCAGCAGCAAGGCGGGGTCGGCCGTCTCGCAGAAGGCCTTGTCGAGCCGACTGGAGGCGAGGATCCGCGTCATCGTGTTGTCCACATAATGCCGGTAGGGGCCGCGCCTGTGCCGCATGAGGAAGTCCTTGAGCGGCAGGCGCCGGGTATCGCTCACCATTTCGTGCAGGTCGGCCGGCCCATGGCGCGTGTCCGCGTCATCGAGCCGCCGCCAGTCGGAGATATGGGACACAAGCCGTGCCATCGGTTCGCGCAGCACGGTCAGTCGCAGCGTGCCGGGGGGGCATGTGCGATCAGGTTGCGGTGCCCATGTACCACGGCGGCGGACAGGAAAACGGTGCGGGTGCGAAGCAGGGTGCTCTGCATCAACCCGTCCCAGCGCCGCTGGTCGCCCGCCAGCGTGTCGAGCCAGCTGTTCAGCGAGGTGCCGGCGCATTTCATGATGTGGGCGTGCAGCACGCGCTGCCAGCGGGGGCTGGCCAAGCCGTTGGCCGCCTGGAAGCCGCCGGTCTGCAGCCCCGCCTCGCCGGCCTCGCGCGGGGCGGGTGGGGCCGGCTGGCCCGCTTCCAGCACGGAGGCCACATGGCTGAGGCTGGTCGCCACGGTCAGCGCCGGGGCGGTGGGCAGGGCGCCGTCCAGCATCTCCGCGCGCCCGGGCCCGCCATGGGACGCGATGTGGTCGAGATGCGGGAGGATCAGGGGCGCCTGCGCCAGCTCGGGCAGGGCGCGTCCCAGCGCGACCAGGGCCTCGGCCAGGCCCTGCGTCGCCTCCGGCGCCCCCAGCGCCTCGGCGAGGCGGGCCACCGCATGGCGCAGCGGCAGGTAGCCATAGAAGACCAGGGGCGCGGGCAGTTGGGGCCGATGCGCCGCCAGCAGCGCCAGCCAGTCCCCCAGCGCCGCCTCGCCCGCGGCATCGTCCCCGGCCGCCGCGACCCTGGCGCTGGCCTGCGCGAGATCGGAGGCGAAGCCTTCCGCGCCGGCCTCGCGCAGCCGCGCATCCGCCAGGCGCGCCGCCGCCATGAAGCCCGCCATCTCGTGCGGGGGCAGCTCAAGGTCGGCCAGGCCCGCCGCATGGGCAGCGGCCTCGTTGAGCAGCGCCAGATAGGTGGGGCTGTGGGTCTGCACAGGTGTCAGTGCATGTGGTCGCGGACGGTGCGGGCCAGCAGCAGGCCGAGCAGCGCGCCCAGCAGGGCGAGCGCGGCCGCCGTGCCCAGATGCTCCAGCCGGCGCGGATAGGCGGCGGAGCGGGGCAGGGTGGGCCGCACCACCTCGGCCAGATAGAGCTGCTGGCGGCTCGCATCGCTGCGCGCGCGCTCCAGCGAGCCCAGCAAGGCCTCATAGGATCGCAGGGCGAGCATGGACTCGGTCTCCAGCGTCTCATAGCCGCGCAGCGCACCGGCCAGCGCCTCGGCGTTCTGGCCGGTGGTGCGCTGCGCGATCTCGCGCAATTGCCCCTCCAGCGCGGCGATGCGCTGGCGCAGCTGCACGATGGCGGGCGCGTTGTCGGCGGTGAAGCGGCGCAGCTGGGTGAGGCGCGCACGTTCCTGCGTGATCTCGGCCTCCAGCCGGGCGCGCAGCTCGTCGCTCGCCTCGGCGGTGCGGCGGGGGTCCAGGATCTCGTTGGCCTCACGGAACCGGCGCAGCGCGTCGCGGGCGCGGGCGAGGCGGGTCTCGGCCTCGGCCACCTCCGCCTCCACCGCGTCCAGCAGGCCGCGCCGGGCGGCGAGCGACATGCGGTTCACCAGCTCCTCGGCGAGCGCGCGGGTGGCCTGGGCCAGGGCCAGGGCGTCCTCGGCCGAGAAGGCGCGCGCCTCCACCGCCACGATGCCATTGGTGTGGTCGAAATAGGGGCGAAGCTGGCTGGAGAGGTAGCGCCGCAGCCGCTCGGGCGAGGCATCGGCCGGCAGCCGCGCCAGGGGATCAATGGTGGGCGCGCCGAACATCCGCCGCAGGTCGAGCCGCTCCTCCAGCGTCTGCAAGGCGTCATGGCTGCGGAGGAACTGCACCACGGCATTGCTCTCGGTGACGGTGGCGAGCATGGGCGTGCCCATCATGGGCATGGCCCCCTGCACCCTAGGCTGGTCGGCCTGGCGCACGGCGAAGCGGACCTCGCTGACATAGACATCCGACGCCCAGAGGAAGAGGTAGGCGGCATAGGCCATGAAGCCCGCCAGCGCCGCCAGCAGCCACCAGCGCGTGCCGCCCCGCTTCCGGGGGCGCCCCAGGGAGGGCACGGCGAGCGGCGGTGGCGCCGCGGGCGCGGGCGGTGCCGCCGCCTCGCGCCGGGCCGGGGTGCGTGCGCGTTCCTCAAGCATGGGAGACCCCCATCAACGCCGCATAGGCGGCCATGGCCTCGTCCACCGTGTCATAGGGGGTGAGGGAACCGCCATCCAGAATGGCGCAGCAATCGCACAGCGCGCGGATGGTGGCGCTGCTGTGTGAGACGAGAATGAGCGAGGAGCGCGTCAGCCGCTCGCGGAAGGCCTGGGAGGATTTGGCGCGGAAGCGCGCATCGCCCACCTCCGTGATCTCGTCCACCAGATAGACGTCGAAATCGATGGCGAGCGACAGCCCGAAGGCGAGCTTGGCCACCATGCCGGAGGAGTAGGTCTCGATCGGCATGTCGAGCCAAGGGCCGAGTTCCGCGAAATCGGCCACGAAATCCAGCACCTCCCGCGGGGATGCCCCGTAGAGGCGGGAGAGGAAGAGCAGGTTCTCCCGCCCCGACAGCCCGCCATGGAAGGTGCCCGAGAAGCCCATGCTGAAGGAGACGCGGCAGCGGCGCTCGATCCGCCCGGCATCGGGCGCCTCGCTGCCCGCGATCAGGCGCAGCAGGGTGGACTTGCCCGCCCCGTTGCCGCCCAGGATGCCGACATTGCGTCCGGGCGGGAAGGCGATGCTGACATCGCGCAGGATGGGCTTTCGGCTGCCGTCGCGCGCCCGGTAGGCCTTGCTGACGCCGTCCAGCACGATCATGTCGCCCCCCGCAGCCGTCGGTGGAAGGCCGCCACCAGCAGCCCGCCCAGCAGCATGGACGCCAGCGACCAGCGCAGCAGGTAGCCGGTGTCGAGATAGGGCGAGACATAGAGCGGATAATAGGCCTGCCGCACCCATTCCAGCGCGTGGAGCAGCGGGTTCCACAGCGCCCATTCGCGGATGCCGGCCGGCATCATGTTCGGATGGTAGAAGATGCCCGAGACGAAATAGAGGCCGCGCAGCGAGACGGTCCAGATCCGTTCAGGCAGCTCGCTCAACTCGCTCAGCACCATGTTCGCCAGCGCGATCCCGCTGGCCAGCAGGAACAGCACCACATAGGCCGCGAGCAGCGAGAGCGGATCATCCGGCAGGCGCGCGAAGCCCATGGCGATGAAGGCCGTGAGCGTCACGAGGAAGACCACCACATCGGTGGCCGCGCGCAGCAGCAGGCGCGCGGCCGCGATGTCGCCCAGTGTCACCACCGGCACCGAGAGCAGCACCCGGCTGTCGCGCGCCATGTGCATGCCGCGTTCGGTCACATGGCAGAAGAAGAGGTAGGGCAGAACGCCCGTCATGTAGAAGACGGGCAGGCTGTCGCCGATCGGCGCCCGGCTCCCGCCCATGAGGCCGATGGCGACGAACAGGATGAAGACGTGGGTGATGGGCTCGAACAGGGACCAGGCATAGCCCAGCCGGCTATGGGTGAATTGCGTGCGCGCCTCGCGCAGCATCAGCGCGTCCACGATGCGCGCGCGCGTGCGCAGCAGCGGGCCCCATGCGACGCGGGGCCGTGGCGGCAGGCTGGCGGGCAGGCGGGCCCAGGCGGGCGTCTCGCGGCGTGGCGCCTCGATGTGGACGGGCGGCGGCGCGTGTTCGCGGTTGAGCGCCTCGGCGCCGCTGGAGACCAGCACCTCCTCCGCGAAACCCACCTGGTCGGCCGAGAGGGAGGCGGCGCGGCGGCTGGCGGCGATGGCCTCCTCCACCTGGCCCAGCGCCAGATGCGCGGCGGAGGCCATGCGCCAGGCCACGGCATGCTCCGGTGCCAGGCCGATGGCGCGCCCCGCCGCCAGCAGCGCCGCGCCGGGTGCCCCCTGTTGCAGGCGCAGCCCGGCCAGGTGGATGAGATATTCCTCGGCGCGCGGGTCGAGGCGCACCGCCGCCTCCGCCGCCTCAATGGCCAGGCGCTGCCGGCCCAGCACGGACCAGATGCCGCTCAGCACGCGGGCGAAAAGCGGCCCGGTGCCGGCTTCAGGCCAGAGCGGCAGCATGGCCTGCTCGGCCCAATGCGGCTCTTCGGCCTGGAGCAGCAGGCAGGCGGCTTCGATGCGCGGGAACTCCGCGCCTGGGGCCTCCGCCATGCGATCGAGGGCACCGGCCAGCCGTCCGGCGGGTTCGGCCGGGAAGGGGGCACGCAGCAGGGGCGCCAGCGCCTCAGGCGTCCAGGCCTCGCCCCGCGGCGCGGCCGCGCCCAGCAGCAGCGCGGCAAGACGCAGGGCGGGTCCATCCTCGCCCCGCGCCATCGCCGCCGCGATGCGCGCGCGCGCCTCGTCAGCGCGGTCCTCCCGCACCAGGGATGCGAGTGCCGCAGGGTCTTCCTGGCCGGTGCCGTCGCGGATCACACGGGGGGTCTCATCTGGGGAAGGCCCGCACCAGGCCGCCCGGCTTGCCATCGAACTGTGCCGGCGCCTCGGGGCCGTAATCGTGCCAGCCTGGCGGGGCGCCAGGGACGTTGTACTGCACGTGGTAGATGTCGCGTGGGATGGCGGCGAAGAGGTCGGCCGCGCTCTGGCCGAACTGCGGCAGGAATTGCGGGTGGACCTCGATGAAGATGCGTGGCCGGCATTCGCGCAGCATCCGCTGCGCGCCCATCAGCGCGCCCGCCTCGGCGCCCTCCACGTCGAGCTTGAGGAAGGAGGGGCGCGCGTCCAGGTAGTCGTCCAGCGGTTCGATCGCGAGCGGGAAGGCGCTGGCGGCGCGGTTGATGGGCTTGTTGCCGCTGGTCATCTGCACTTCCAGCTCGGTCATCACCGTCTCGCGCTTCACGCCCACGCCGGTGCGCGTGGAGGTGAGCCAGGGCGTGTCGTTCAGGATGGCCTGGGCCTCCACCTGCAGGTAGTTCTGCGGGAAGGGGTCGAAGGCGATCACGCGGCCGCTGGGGCCGGTGGTCTTGGCGAAGAGCATCGCGATCTCGCCCGCATGGGCGCCGCAGTCGAGGATGGTCTCTCCCGGCCGCGCATAGCCCTCGGTCACATAGAAGCCGCCGTGATGCTGGGTGCTCTGCGCATACCAGGAGAGCGAGTTGGGCGTGCCGATCAGCATGGGAAAGCGCGGGTCCATCCCACGCTCCACGAAGCAGGGCTTGAGGAAGCATTGCCCGCCCCGGTAGTCATGCTGCGCCATGGCGGCCTCGGCCATGCGCAGGAATTCGGCCCGCGCCTCGCGCGTCCGGCCGAGATCGGGCGGGCCGGTCAGCGCCGCCAGCTTCTCGTAATAGGGGTTGAAGCTGTAGGGGGCGTAGTCCTGCCCGGCGAAGCCGCGGGCGAAGCGCAGCGTGACCTCGCCCTCGAAGGGCTTGATCACCGCGACCAGCTGCAAGGAAGGCGATTGCGGCCGGGCCGCGATGCGCGAGGCCACGGAAAGGTGGCTCACGGCCCGCACCGGCATATGGCCCGCGAAGAGGAAGTCCTGCCCTTCGGCGATGCCCAGCGCCAGCCCCTCCACCACCGCGATGCGCCCGCATTTGAGCGAGAGTGCGGCGACGGTGCCGAAGCGCGGGTCCTCCACCGCCTCGGGCAGGAAGGGCAGGCGCAGGATGAGATGGCCGTTCTTCGCGGCCGTCCCCGTCCGGCGCAGCGTGATGGAGAGGTCCACCACATCCCCCCGCGCACGCCGCGCGGCCGAGATCGCGTGGAAGGTGACGCTGGCCGAGGGACGCTCCTCCTCGCCCAGCCCGTTCCAGGCGAGTTCCATCAGCAGCGGGTGGCAGCCCGGCTCATGCGTGACACCCGTGAGGTCGAGGCCGCTCGCGCTCACTTCCGGGCCGCTCAGCAGGAAGACGTCGTCATGCCGGACCAGGAAGCGGGCGGCGATGGCCTCCGGCACGCCTTCGGGAAGGGGATGTTCCATGGATTCAGCCTTTCACGCGCGCAGCGGGCGCGGGACGAGAGGTAGGGGCATCAGCGGGCATGGCGGCGATACACGGCACAGATGTTGCCGGGCGCCTCGGGCTGGTGGAGGAGGTCCACGCATTCGGCCATCTCATCCAGCAGCTCTCGGGCGGCGGTGGTGGTCTTCCATTGCGCGTCGTCGAACAGGATGATGCCGCCCGGCCGCACGCGGCGCCCATAGCGCAGCACATCCTCGGCGGCGGCGAGCCGCGCGTGGGAGCCATCGATGTGCAGGTAGTCGATGCTGGGAAAGAGCGTCGCCACCTCGGTCGAGGGCGCTTCCAGGATGCCCACCTCGCGCACCAGGTCGTGCTCGGCCAGGAACCGCAGGAAGCCGCGCTTGATCGGCGCGAAATCGAGGCCGGCCCACCAGTCGTCATTGTCCTTCGTGCCGCGGTCGCGCACCGCGAGCGTGCCGGACCAGCCCTCCACGCCCCAGATTCGCCCCTGGCCCAGATGCCGCAGTGCCGCGGCGCAAGGGATGAGGGAGCGCCCGCCATAGACGCCCACCTCGACGCAGACGAGGGGCCGTTCCTCCAGCACCAGCCGCGCGATGAAGAGGGATTTCTCGCGGTAGCACCAGCCTTCCAGCTGACTCTCCGCGGCCTCGATGAGGGCCAGCACCGAGGGAGGAACGCCGGCCCGCAGCGCAGGGCCGGTCAACGCCGCGGCGTCGCGCAGGACGGAGGCGGTGTTGCGCAGGAAGTCCGCCAGCACGCCTGGCGTGTCGGGCAGCGACGTCCCCCGCGCATGGGCCTGGAAGGCCTCGTGCGCCAGGAGATAGGCGTGGTGGCGCGCCAGCTCCTCGCGCAGGGTGGGCGGCAGCACCGGGGTGGCGAGTGTGAGGGCCTCCGGCAGCGCCTCGACCAGCGAAGCGAGATCCCGGGGGGGCTCGGTGCCCAGCAGGTCCCGCCAATGCTGCGCCAGCTCATGGGGCAGCGGAGGGAGGGCGGCGAGGGGCGCGCTCGCGTCGTCGGCCATGGGCTGCGGCTCCGGCTCAGCGCCCGGCCTGCGCCGCGGCGGGGGCTGCGTGCAGGCGGACATACATCTCGGCATTGGTGCGGGTGTTGAAGGGCATCTCGACGCCGCGCCGGTCGCGCGCGGGCTCGGCCATCACGCGCTGGGCGAGTTCTGCGTAGTTGCCGATGTCGAAGAACTCGATCTCGTCGGGGAAATAGCGCGCGAGCTGGAGGAAGGCCCGTGTGCGACTGGCCACCACGCGGCAACCCATGTTGAGCGCCAGCGCGATGGCGCCGCTGCTGGTCTGGCCCACCTCCAGGTAAGGCATGACGACGGTGTCGCAGATGGCCATGGCGCGTGCGAAGCCGGCATCGTCCAGCACGCCCATGAAATGGATGCGTGGGCCGAGATCGCCGGGATGCGTCTCCATCACGCGCGCGGCATCGGCTTCCAGCCGCAGTCCGCCCGCGCCCTCCTCGCGCAGAACGTCGAGCACGGAGCGCCCCACCCGACCCTCGCGCAGGATCTGGTCCAGGTAGGGGTCAATGGTGGCGTACCGCTTGATGGCCTGCGGGTGCACACCGCCGAAGACCAGCAGGTGGTGGTCGGGCGGCAGCAGGCGCAGCGCGCGCACCGCCGTCTCGAACCCCTTGTAGGGCGAGAGGAAGCCGAAGGTGCCGATCAGCTTCGCATCCGCGGGCAAATGGCGCAGCTGCGGGAAGTCATGCCGGTGCGCGGTGGCCCGGACCGTCTCGCTCTCGCTGGCGCTGACGAAGCTGAGCGGGTGATGGGAGACGTCGCGGAAGCCCATCACCTCGCGCAGCAGCCGCGCATCCCGCCGGTTGTGTGCGATGAGGCGCAGCGTCTTGCGCCGTTCCGTGCGCCGCAGCAGCCCATAGGCGCGGCGGGCGAGAATGTCGTCGCGGAGCCCACCCACCAGCGCCGCCGCCGCGCGGTGCGGCCGCAGCCGCGCCAGTGCCGCGCCGGCTTCGGCCCAGCGCAGGCCGGTGCTCACCTCCAGCATGGTGTGGAAGGTGATGCTGACCGCCGGCGCGGCGTCGAGCAGCCAGCCCAGCCGGCGCAGGATGCGTTCCGCGGTAAGGCCCAGCGTGCCGTATTCCAGTTGGATGTTCACGAAGTCAAAGGCGGGCAGGGCGCGCGCGATCTCCTGGATGTGGCGGTCCGCCTGCTGCCGCACGCGCCGGTGCGGGCTGCGCAGCAGAAACTGGTCGAGGTCGAACACCGTCACGTCCATGTGCGGTGAGAGCTGCTTCTCCAGCGCGCGGGTGTAGCCCGCGATGCCGCAAAGCTCGTCGAAGGTGCTGATGATGGCGAGCCGGGTGCGCCGGGGCGTGATCTGAGGCAGGTCCATCCGTGCACTCCCCGAAGGCGATGGCCGACCATGCTGTCGGACCAAGAAACGCCTGATCTTCCTTGGCTGCAACTTGAACGGGAAAAACTCTTTACGCAAGAGGAAGCGAAACTTAGAGTTCAACATGTCAGGGAGCTATTCGCTTTTGGGGACGCAGCCGGAAACGCCACAAAAGCGTGTGGGGAGGATAAATTGACCGTCGTGAGCTCCGTTGACGGAATATTAACCGCACTGCCGCAGCAAGTGTCGCTGCTGGCGCCGGAGACATTGCCGCCGGTTCTCCGACCTCCGGTAAACCCAGGATCGCCCCCGGTCGTCTGGCTCGACGTCTCCCGGCTTCTCTGGCGCGTTTTTCGTGGGAATCTCACGGGTATCGACCGGGTCGAACTCGCCTATGCCGAGCATCTGCTGGATGCGGAAGGCGAGGTGGAGACGCATCTCGTGGGCTTCGACTATCGGGGTGGGTTTCGCCTCCTCCCGAGCGCCCGGGCCAGGCGTCTGGTTCGCGCCGTCCGCCCCGCCCTCGCCGCCGGCCGCCTGTCAGAACTGCGCCGCCAGGCTGTTGGGCTGCTGACCGCGGGTGTGACAGGCGTGCTGCCGCATCCTTCGGCCCGGGGGCGGGCCGCCATCTACCTGAACGTCTCGCACCATCCATTGCACCATGGCGGGGCCATCGCACGGCTGCTGCGCCGGACGGGTGCGCGCTTCGTGCCCCTGGTGCATGACCTGATCCCGCTGGACTGGCCCGAATTCTCCCCGCCCGCCGAAGTGGCGCGCCATCGCCGCCGCCTGGACACCGTGAACGCCCTCGCCGATGCGGTGCTGACCAATTCCGCCGCCACCGCGGCCGTGCTGCGTCCGCGGCTGCGGCCTGGCCTGCCCGTCGTCGCGGCCCCACTCGGCGTGACGCCGGTCATGCCCGCGTCTGGCGCGGCGGGGCTGGCGCAGGGGCGGCCCTACTTCCTGGCGGTCGGCACCATCGAGCCGCGCAAGAACCATCTGCTTCTGCTCCATGCCTGGCGTCGCATGGCGGCGACGGGGCGCGGGCCCACGCCGCTGCTGCTGCTGGTGGGGCGGCGCGGCTGGGAGAACGAACAGGTGCTCGACGTGCTGGAACGCGGTCCGCTCGCGGGCCGTGAGGTGCGCGAACTGGGCGGGTTGAACGATGGCGAACTGGCTGGGCTGATGCTGGGCGCGCGCGCCCTCCTGATGCCGAGCTTCACCGAGGGTTTCGGCCTTCCCGTGGCCGAGGCGCTGGCGCAGGGCGTGCCCGTGATCGCGAGCGCCATTCCCGCGCACCAGGAGGTGGGCGCGGGCGTGCCCGAGTTTCTCGACCCTGGCGACCTGCCGGCCTGGCAGGCGATGATCGAGAACTACGCCGCCCCCTGCAGCCCCTTCCGCGAGGCGCAAATGCTGCGGCTGCGCGGTTGGGCGGCACCGCGCTGGGAGACGCATATGCGCACAGCCCTCACACTCCTGCGCGAGGTGGCCGAGGAAGGGCCGCGACTCTCCGCGCCATCGGCACCGGGCCTGCACTTGCACGGCGTCAGCTAGAGCGGGATGCGTTGAGGTGGAATCACCGAAAACGCTGAAGGCTGCGCTCCAATGGCTGGAGCGTGTTGCGTGAACCCATGTGAACGCAGCATACCATAGACAGGCCCGGGCAACGCCAGTGCCTGTGGCTTTGGTCAGGCCTTCGTCTCGGGCATGTGGCCCAGCGTGCCCTCGTATTTCTCCGCGGCCTCGGCGGGCAGGAACTGACCTTCCAGCTCGCGGATGCGGTCGAACCCCGCGAAGCCGTGCAGATTGCCCATGGGGTGCTGCTTGAAGCGGGCGTCCAGCGCGGCCTCGGCCATGGTGCCGTGTTCGCGGATGCTCATGGCGAAGTCGTGCACGGCCATGATGGTGGTGCGCATCGCGGCACCCGGCAGGATGCAGACGCCAATACCCATGCGCGCCATGTCCGCCTCCGAGAGGCGCGGCGAGATGCCGGTCATGTTGTAGAAGACGGGCCCCTTCACCTCACGGCCCACCTGCGCCACCTCCTCGACATTGGCGGGGCCTTCCACGAAGGCCATGTCGGCGCCGGCGTCCAGAAAGGCATTGGCGCGCCAGATGGCCTCCTCCAATGAACCTCCATGGGCGCCGCGCGCATCGGTGCGGGCGATCAGCACGAAGTCCGGGTCCAGCGCATCGCGCGTGGCCGCGGCGGCGCGGATCTTCTGGATGGCCTCCTCGCGCGGCAGCACCTCGCGCCCGGCCACATGGCCGCAGCGCTTGGGCGCCACCTGGTCTTCGAGATGGATGCCGGCGACACCCGCGCGCAGGAACTCCTCCACCGTGCGGATCACGTTGATGGCATTGCCATGGCCCGTATCGGCATCGGCGATCACGGGCACCCGCACCGCGCCCGCGATGCACTTCGCGTTGAAGACCATCTCGGTCAGTGTGGCCAGGCCCGCATCGGGCAGGCCCAGCAGCGAGAGTGAGGTGCCATAGCCCGACATGTAGACGGCCGGGAAACCCGCATGCTCCAGCACACGCGCCGAGAGCGCGTTGTAACAGCCCGGCACGACGAGCGGCTTGTTGGACTGCATCAGCGCCCGCAGGCGCGTGGTGGGGCGTTGGGATTCGGCGGTGCCGAGGCGCATCAGAGGGGTGCCCCTTCACAGGGTTTGCACGGCGCCATGTCACTCTCCCGAACCCGTTGATTGGCGGGATGGTAGCCACGCGGCGGCCGCGCGAGTCAACCCGGCGCGACCCTCATCCGGTGCGGCGCAGCGCGGTGGGGTAGAGGCGTCCACCTTCCGCGGCGCGCATCGCCTCCAGCACGAAATTGCCGGGCGCTTCGAGGGTCTCGCGCAGCGGCGGCGCATCATCGGCGGCGCGGAAGGCGGCGCGCAGCGCGCGCCCCTCCATGCCCTCGCCCGCGAGCCCCATGCCGTGCAGCAGCGTGGGCACGATGTCGGTGAGGTCCGCGGGTTCCTGGGCGACAATGCCGACGCCGAAGGCGCCGCCCTGCATGACCAGAACGGTGGCGAGTTCGGCGCGGTGCAGCCCGCCATGCATGCCGCCACCATCGGGCACGTCCGGCGCGTCGAAGGGCGCGCGGCCGGGCAGGCCCCAATGGTCTGGCTCTTCATCGCCCGCGAAGGTGACGACGAGGTCCGCGCTGCGCGCATGCGCGCTGCCCAGCAGCGACAGCGGCAGGGCACGGCCCGGGGCGAGGATGCCAGGGTCGCGCGCCAGCAGCGGCCCGGCCCAGTCCTGGGTGGCAAGATAATCCGCGATCTGCGGGGCGAGCGCCGCGTCCCGCAGCCACAGCCCGGGCGCCGAGGCGGGGGCGACCACCACATCCACATCCGCCGCCATGCCCGTGCCGGCGCGGAAGCCCGCGCGGCACAGTTCCTCGCGCAGGGACATCTTGCCATGGCCGGTGACATGGCCGTGGTCGGAGAGGATGATGAGGCCGATCTCGGCCGCATCGGGCTGTGCGTCGCGCCAGGCGATGATGCGGCCCAGCACGGCATCGGCCGCGCGCAGGGCCTCCAGCGTCGCCTGTGAACCCAGGCCGGCCCAGTGGAACGCCACGTCCGGTTCGGAGAGCCAGATCAGCGCCACATCCGGCCGGTGGCGCGGCAGGACGTGTTCGAGCAGCACGCGGCCGGCGAATTCCACCCGAGCCGTGTTGGGCGTGCCGTGCGGGGGCGTGGCGCCCAGCGCGTCGCGCACCTCGGCGGCGGTGGCGCCTTCCATGTCCTCGACATTCCAGCGGAAGCTGCCCAGGCGCTCGGCCGCCGGGTGCAGCAGCCGCGCGGCCCCGGCCGTGCCGGCGCTGACCAGGGCGAAGCTCTTGCCTTGCCGGGCCAGGCGCTCACCCAGGCTCGGGCGTTGCAGCGGCGTCTCGCCGCCCGCGGCCATGGCCAGCACATCCTCGACCAGCTTGGTCCGCAGCAGCCGGTCCGGCGCCACGGAGGCGTCGAACAGCGTGTTCGCCACCATGCCATGCCCGCCTGGCCGACAGCCGGTGATGAGCGAAGGCGTGGCGACCCGCGTCTCCGAAGGGAAGACACTGCGGCTGTTGGCGAAGCGTGTACCGCGCGTCGCAAGCGCCGCCAGGTTAGGCGTGTTGGCGGCGTTGACCATGTCCGGCCGCAACCCGTCCAGGGCGACCATGAGGCAGCGTTTCATCTCAGGCATTCCTCGCGGGTCTTCTCAGCGCAGTGTGGGGTCCAGCCGGTCGCGCAGCCAATCCCCGATCAGGGAGACGGAGAGCGTGGTCAACACGATGACGACGGCCGGCGCCAGCAGGATCCAGGGCGCGCGCGTCAGATACTCCCGTCCGAACCCCACCATGTTGCCGAGCGAGGTGGCCGGCGGCTGCACGCCCAGACCGAGGAAGGAGAGGCCGCTCTCCAGCAGGATCACCTCGGGGAAGGCCAGCGTCATGGAGACGATCAGCGTGGAGGCGATGTTGGGCAGGATGTGCCGCCCATAGACACGCAGCGGCCGCGCGCCCAATTGCCGCACCGCCCCCGCATAGCCCTGCGCCGAGGCCGAGATGGCAAGCCCGCGCGCGATGCGCGCATAGCGCTCCCATGCATGCAGCCCCAGCAGGAGGACGAAGAGCAGCATGGAATTGCCGAAGAAGGCCAGCACCGCGAGAGCGAGGATCAGGAAGGGGATGGAGGCGGAGAAATCCACCAGCGCCATCACGAAATTCTCCACCACCCCGCGGAAATGCGCGGCGAGGAAGCCCAGCGTGGTGCCCAGCACCGCGCCCACGATGGTGGCGCCGAAGGCGATGATGAGGCTGGTGCGGATGGAGTAGATCAGCCGCGAGAGCACATCACGCCCCAGCTCATCCGTGCCCAGCGGGTGCAGCCAGGTGCCGCCCGCAAAGACAGGGGGCGCCAGGCGGTTGCGAAGATCGAGCGCCGTGTAGGCGTAGGGGCTGATGAAGTCGGCCAGCAGCGCCACCACCAGCATCAGCCCGACCCAGAACAGGCCGAAGGTGACGAGGGCTGGCGGCAATTCGCGCTTGCGGGCGGGCGGCGCGCCGAGTGCCACATCGGTCATGGGGGCTTCGGGCATGGTTCAGGCCTCCGCCTTGCGTCCGCCGCCGCGCAGCCGCGGGTCGAGCACGCCATAGAGCAGGTCCACCACCAGATTGGCGGTGATCATGGTCATGGCCACCAGCAGCAGGATGCACTGCACCACCGCGAGGTCACGGTTGGAGACGGCCGTCACCAGCAGGCGGCCCACGCCGGGCCAGGAGAAGACGCTCTCCACCACCACGGCGCCCGCGATCAGCGAGCCGAACATGAAGCCGATGATGGTGACGGTCGGGATGGCGGCATTGGGCAGCGCATGGTTGGCGACGACCCGCCGCCAGGCCACGCCCTTGGCCGAGGCGGTGCGGATATAGGGCTGGCCCAGCACCTCCAGCATGGCGCTGCGGGTGAAGCGGGCGAGTGCGGCCGCACCGCCGATGCCCAGCGTGATCACCGGCAGGATGGCGTGGCGCCAGCTCTCCTGCCCGCCCGAGGGCAGCCACCCCAGCTGCACCGCGAAGACCAGCACCAGCAGCAAGCCCAGCACGAAGGAGGGGATGGTGAAGCCCGCCACCGCGAACATCATCACCGCCCGGTCGAGCGCCGAGTTGCGATAAAGCGCGGCCAGGATGCCCGCCGGGATGCCGAGTGCGAGCTTGATGACCAGCGCCGGCACGGTCAGCGCCAGCGTGGCCGGAATGCGTTCCAGCACCAGCACGATGGCCTCGCGCCCGTCGCGCATGGAGCGCCCCAGATCGCCCGAGAAGATGGCGCCGAAATAAGAGATGTATTGCACCCAGATCGGCTCATCGAGGCCCCAGGCGGTGCGGAAGGCGTCCACCGCCTCGGGCGGAGCGTCGGCCCCCATGATGATCTGCGCGGGGTCGCCCGAAAGGCGCAGCACCACGAAGGCGAAGGTGACGACCATCACGATGGTGATGACCGCGCGCAGCAGGCGCGTGACGGTGAAGCGCAGCATTCAGGCGACCCTTTCGAGGGGCGTGGTCCAGGCCTCGGCCGGGAGGTCGTCATCGGCGCGGTGGCAGGCGACGGTGCGGCCATCGCTGGCGCGCGGCGCCAGTTCCGGCACCACGGCGCGGCAGATCTCGGTGGCGAAGGCGCAGCGGGGATGGAAGGCGCAGCCCGAGGGTCGGTCGGCCGGGTTGGGCGGGTCGCCTTGCAGCACGATGCGCGGGGCGAGCCTGGCCCCGGCCCGCCGCGGCTGCGGAATGGCCGAGACGAGCGCGCGGCTGTAGGGGTGGGCGGGGCGGTGCAGCACGGCATCCGGCTCGCCCTCCTCCACGATGCGGCCGAGATACATCACGGCGACGCGGTGGCTCACCTGGCGCACGGCGCGCAGATCGTGGCTGATGAAGAGCATGCCCACGCCGCGCTCGGCCTGGATGTCGGTCAGCAGGTTCATCACCTGCGCCTGGATGGAGACGTCGAGCGCGCTGATCGGCTCGTCGCAGACCAGGAAGGCCGGGTCGGTGGCGAGCGCGCGGGCCAGCACGGCCCGCTGCCGCTGGCCGCCGGAGAGTTCATGCGGGTAGCGCGCCGCGTGGTCACGCCGCAGCCCCACGCTTTCCAGCAGGGGAATGACGCGCGCGGTGTCGAGGCCATGGATTTCCAGCGGCTCGGCCACCTGCGCGCCGATGGGCAGGCGGCGGTCGAGCGCGCCCAGCGGGTCCTGGAACACCATCTGCATGCGCGCGCGGCTGCGGCGCCATTCGGCGGAGTTGGGGGCGGGCATGGGGGCGCCGTCGAAGCGCACTTCGCCGCTGTCGGGCCGTTCGAGGCCGAGCGCCAGCCGCCCGGTGGTGGACTTGCCGCAGCCCGACTCACCCACGAGGCCCAGGGTCCGCCCGCGCTCGATGGTGAGCGAGACATGGTCCACCGCACGGACCTCCACGCTGCCGCCCAATATGCCGCGACGCAGACGATAGCTGCGCGAGATGCCGCGGGCTTCGAGCAGGGCGCTCATGCGTGCTGCATCGCGGTCATGCGCGCCGGCGCCACGCGCAGGCAGGCCGCCCGGTGCGCCGGGCCCACGGGGATATCACTGGGCATCTCGGCCTCGCAGGCGCCCATGCGGGCGGGGCAGCGCGGGGCGAAGGCGCAGCCCTTGGGCATGGCCCAGGGCTCGGGCACCCCGCCCGGAATGGCGGAGAGGCGCCGGCGCGCGCCATCCAGCGGCGGCAGCGCGCCCAGCAGCCCCTGGGCATAGGGGTGGGCGGGGCCATCGAAGAGCCGCTCCACCGGCGCTTCCTCCACGATGCGGCCGGCATACATGACCGCCACGCGCTCACAACTGTCGGCCACCACGCCGAGGTCATGGCTGATCAGCACCAGCGCCATGTTCCGCTCGCGCCGCAGCGACCGCAGCAACTCCAGGATCTGCGCCTGGATGGTGACGTCGAGCGCGGTGGTGGGTTCGTCGGCCACCAGCATCTCCGGGTCGCCCGCCAACGCCATCGCGATCATCACGCGCTGGTTCTGGCCGCCGGAGAATTCATGCGGGTAGGCATCAATGCGCCGCGCCGCGTCGGGGATGCCCACCAGGTCGAGCAGGCGCCGCGCCTCGGCCCGCGCTGATGCGCCCGTGATGCCCCGGTGCAGCGCCAGCGCTTCCATGATCTGCGTGCCGATGCGGTGCACGGGGTTGAGGCTGCTGGCAGGGTCCTGGAAGATCATGGCGACACGACCGCCGCGCACGCGTTCCAGCGTGGAGGCAGGCGCGCCCAGCAGTTCCTGACCATCCAGCTTCACGCTGCCGGTGATACGCGCCTTGCCGGGCAGCAGGCCCAGCGCGGCAAGCCAGGTCACGGACTTTCCGCAGCCGGACTCGCCCACCAGCCCCAGCGCCTCGCCCCGCGCGAGGTCGAGGTCAATGCCGCGCAGCGCGGGCTGCCCGCCAAAGCTGACATGCAGGCTGCGCAGCGAAACCAGCGGCGCCGTCATGCCGGGAAGGCCAGGTTGCCGGCGCGGAAGTCGAGCGGCCAGCCGCGCGAAGCCCTCCACCGGATGTCGCGCCGCTTGGCCACGAAGGTCGCCGCCGTGTGCAGCACCATGTAGCCGGGGTCCTCGCGCTCGATGATCTCCAGCATGCGCTGGAACACCACGCGGCGACGGGCACGGTCGGTGCCGCCGTCCAGCTCGGCGGAGAGGCGGTTGAACTCCTCATTCGTCCATTCGCGGTTGCGCTGCAGCGGTCCGCCAGGGCCCATGGCGCGCGAAAGCGAACCCACCGGGTCGCTGAAGACATGGGTGTTGGACCAGTCGCGGATGCCGCGGGTGGGGCCCGGTTCCTGGATCTGCGACCAGTTCTCCATCATCTGGAGCTGGACGTTCAGGCCCGCGGCCCGCCACATCTCCACCATCACCTGCGCGGTGGCGGTCTGGTTGATGTAGTAGTTGTTCAGGCAGCGATAGGGGATGGGTTCGCCGCGATAATTGGCCTCGCGCAGCAGGCGGCGCGCCTCGGCCAGGTCGAAGCGGGGGTTGTCCCACTCGCGCAGATACATGTCGCCGAAGAATTCGAGCTGCATGCCGCGCGAGACCTCGGTGCGCCCGGCCCAGAGCGCCTCCACGATCGCGCGCCGGTCAATGGCGTGCGTCATGGCGCGGCGTACCAGCGGGTTGCGCAGCACGGCGTGGTTCTGGTCGAAGACGATGAGGCGGATGTTGTTGATGGGGCTGCCCAGAACCTCGAAGCGGGCATTGCGCTCCACCGCCGCCACCTGGTCAGGCGGGATGTCGGTCGCGAAATCCACCTCGCCGGAAACCAGCGCATTGATGCGCGAGGACACCTCCGGCACTTCCAGGATGCGCACGCGCCGCGCGGGCGGGCGGCCGCCCCAATAGTCGTCATGCGCCTCGAAGATCAGGGACTGGTCGGGGCGGAATTCCGCCACGCGATAGGGGCCGGTGCCGACGGGCTGACGCGCCCAGGCCAGCCAGTTGCCCGCCGCCTCGAAGGCCGCGCGGGAGAAGATCACACCCACATTCTGCGCCACGCGCCCTTCGATGGTAACATCGGGCGTGCGGTTGACGAAGCGCACCACGCCGTCCCGCACGATCTCGACGCGCTCCAGGCCGGGGAAGGTGCGGCGGGCGGTGGCGATCACCTCGGGCTGGGGTTCGAGGCCGTCCTGGCCGGCGGTGATGCCGCCGCGCGTGCGGCCCTCGCCGCTGCCGAAGAGGCGCGCACCCGCCAGCGAGAACTGCACATCCTCGGCCGTCATGGTGCGGCCGTCATGCATCCGCACGCCCTGCCGCAGGTCGAACTCGACGGTGCGGTCATCCACGCGGCGCCAGGCGGAGGCGAGCTCGGGCAACTGGCCCATGTCGCCCGTCCAGTTCGTGCCGATCAGGCTTTCGGCGTAGAGGGTGGAGATGCGGAAGCCTACATTGGATTGCTCCCGCGGCGTCTCCAGTGTGTTGGAGTTGGAGATCTTCTGCACCGCCACCGTCACGGTGGG
This sequence comes from Roseococcus microcysteis, assembly GCF_014764365.1. Taxonomy (NCBI): domain Bacteria; kingdom Pseudomonadati; phylum Pseudomonadota; class Alphaproteobacteria; order Acetobacterales; family Roseomonadaceae; genus Roseococcus; species Roseococcus microcysteis. The sequence goes on along the minus strand of NZ_CP061718.1, from coordinate 701,076 downwards.
GCGCTGGTCGGCCTGTGCGAGCGCGGGGGCGGCGAGGCCGATTGCGGGCAGCAGGGCAAGGTCGCGGCGGCGCATGGTCAGGCCCCCCAGTTGCCGGGACGGAAGTCCATGGCGAAGGCGGGGCTCGCCTTCCAGCGGATGTCGCGGCGCTTCGCGGTGAAGGTCGCGTTCTGGTGCAGCACGGTGAAGGCAGGGTCCTCGCGCTCCGCGATCTCCAGCATGCGGCGGAACACCACGCGGCGCCGGGCGCGGTCGGTGCTGGTCTCCAGCTCGCCCGAGAGGCGGTTGAACTCCTCATTCGTCCACTCGCCGACCTGCTGCTGCTGGCCACGCGGCCCGTGCTGGTTCACGAGCGAGGAAACGGGGTCATTGAAGGGGGCCGAGTTGGACCAGTCGCGGATGGCGCGCGGCGTGCTGCGGTCGAAGATCTGCGCCCAGTTCTCCACCGTCTGGATCTGCACGTTCAGCCCGGCGGCACGCCACATCTCGACCAGGATCTGCGCGGTGGCGTTCTGGTTCGTGTAATAGCCGGCCAGCAGGCGGTAGGGGATGGGGTCGCCGCGGTAGTTCGCCTCGCGCAGCAGGCGGCGGGCCTCGGCCAGGTCGAAGCGCGGCACGGACCAGTCCGCGTGGAACATGTCGCCGTAATATTCCCACTGCAGGCCTTTCGGCACGACGGTGCGGCCGGCCCAGAGGCTGTCCACGATGGCCTGGCGGTCAATGGAGTGCGTCAGCGCGCGGCGCACGCGGGCATCGGCCAGGGTGGGGTGGTTCTTGTCGAACACCGTCAGGCGGTGGTTCAGGATGGTGCCGCCCTGCACCTCGAAGGTGCGGTTGCGCTCGATGCCCTGGATCTGATCCGGCGGGATGTCGCAGGCGAAGTGATACTCGCCGGAGAGCAGGCCGTTGATGCGCGAGGACACCTCGGGCACCTCCACGAAGCGGATCTGCCGCAGCGGCGGGCGGCCGCCCCAGTACTCGTCATGCGCGACCAGCGTCAGCGACACGTCGGGGCGGAATTCCGCCACCTTGTAGGGGCCGGTGGTGATGGGCTTGCGCGCCCAGTCGAGCCAGGTGGCGGCCTCGCTGAAGCCGCGGCGCGAGATGATGTCGCTGCCATAGCGCGCGAGGCGCCCTTCCAGCGTCACGTCCGGCGTGCGGTTGACGAAGCGCACGCGGTGCGGGTTCACGATCTCCACACGCTCCAGCGCGGGCCAGATGCGGCGCGCCACGGCCGGCACCTCCGGCGGCGGCTCGCGCCCACCGCGACCGGCGGCGGGGATCTGCTGAAACAGGGGCGTGTTGCCGCCGGCCTCGCCGCCGAACATGCGCTCGCGGCCGAAGGTGAAGGCCACGTCCTCGGCCGTCATCACGTCGCCATTGTGGAAGCGCACGCCCTCGCGCAGGTCGAGTTCCACCGTCCGGTCGTCAATGCGGCGCCATTCGGTGGCGAGGCCGGGCACGCTTTCGAGGTTGCCCATCCAGTTGCGCGAGATCAGCCCCTCCCACAGCGAGGAGTAGAAGACGCGCTCGCCCACATTGGACTGCTCGCGCAGCACCTCCAGCGTGTTGGAGTTCACGATCTTCTGCACCGCGATGGTGATGGAAGGGCGCTGGTCGGACTGCCCCAGCGCGGGGGCGGCCAGTAGCGCGGGCGGCGCGATCAGCAGCGAACGGCGGTTCAGCATGGGGGCGGTTCTCCTGGTCACTGCGCCGCCAGCGGCAGCGCGGGGCGGGAAGGGATGTCGCGTTCCTCGAGACCCGAGGGCGTCGCGCGGAAATGGGTCAGGGTGCGTTCAGCATGGCGCATGCGGTGGGAGAGGGCGCGCTGCGCCCAGTCGCGGACTTCGGCCGCGTATTCGGGCTTGTCCGCCAGGTTCTCGAACATGTGCGGGTCACGTTCGAGGTCGAAGAAGAGCGGCGGCAGACCCGAGAAGTGCACATACTTCCGCGTGCCGTCCTGGATGGCGCAGAGCGCGCAATCATCCATGGCGAGGCCCAGCGAGGTTTCGGGGCGCGAGTAAAATACGTCACGGAAGTCGTATTCGGTGAAGGCGAAGCGGCGCCAATCGGCGGGAGCCGCGCGATGGACCAGCGGCATCAGGTCATGCCCGTCGCTCGCGCGGGGGATGTCGCCGCCGAGTGCGGCGAGGATGGTGGGCATCACGTCCACGCTCTCGGTGAAGGCGGCCTCGACCTCGCCCGCGCGGGGGTTGTGGCCGGCATCCTTGATGACGAGCGGGATGCGGAAGCTCTCGTCGTGATAGCCGATCTTGCCCAGCAGCCAGTGGTCGCCCAGCTGCTCGCCATGGTCGGAGGTGAAGATCACCATCGTCTCCTCCCACTGGCCCGTCTCCTCCAGGTGGGCGAAGACCTGGCCCAGGCAGTCGTCAATCTCGGTGATGAGGCCGCAATAGGTGGCGCGCATCTGGCGGATGGCGGCTTCGTCCAGCTCGTTCGCCGCACCCTCCGCGCCGCGGAAGAAGGAGCCTTGCGCGACATGGCGCAGGTAGTGGTCGAGCAGCGGGTGCTGCGACGCTTCCTCCTGCCAGGTGCCGCGGCGCACGGGGGCGGGCATGTCCTCGGGCGAATACATCGCGTTGTAGGGCGCGGGCGCGATGAAGGGCGGGTGCGGGCGATAGAAGCCCAGGTGCAGGAACCAGGGGTGCTTGCCGCGACCCTTCAGGTAGGTCAGGGCGCGCTCGGTGAAGTAGGCGCTGTCCGACAGCTCGCGCGGGATGCGGCAGGGCAGGGCGGTGACGCCGGGTTCCGCATCCATGCCCTCGGGCAGCCAGATATTCTCGCGCGGCTCGGGCAGTTCGTAGCCCTTGTGCGCCAGCCAGCCGAAATACCCGTCCATCGAGGGCTCGAAGGCGCCGACGCTGCGGAACCCCTCCATCAGGTCACCCAGCGTGGTGAAGCGCGGGTCGCGCGGGCCGGTGGTGCGTGGGTCTGGCGTGGTGGTGGTGTAGCCGATCAGCGCCGGGTCATAGCCGATGAGGCGCAGCGCCTTGCCCAGGTTGAAGTGGCGCGCATCGAGCGGCACGGTGTTCTGCACCGCGCGATGGTTCATCAGATAGAGGCCCGTCAGCAGCGAAGCGCGCGCCGGGCCGCAGGGCACGGTGTTGGTGACGTGGTTGCGGAAGGTCACGCCCTCGCGGCACAGCCGGTCCAGATTGGGCGTCCGCAGGAAGCTGGCACCCAGATGCGGGATGAAATCCGCCCGCCACTGGTCCACCACGATGAGCAACACATTCTTCCGCCGCGCCATGCTTCGTCATTCCCCGCTCGTTGGGGCGGAGCGTTAGCCGCTGCCTGGTCACAGCCGCGTGACGATGCGGGGGAGGTTCCGTGACAATGCGCGCCGCTGCGGCATGCCCCCAAAGCGAGGCGTGGCGGCGGTTTGCCGCGCATGGCGACGGATCGGCACGGATGTCAGAGCGCGGTGGTCCACGCGAATGTTGCAATGGGACGACGCGGGCGTGGCCTTGGCGTGACGTTGCCCGCGGGACCGGGGGATGCCGCTTGTTGGGGGTTCATGCTACAGGTTGATCTCTGGACTGGTCAGGCCAAAGGAAGCGACAAGCGATGCAAGACGAGAATCCCGCCCAGGGTCTGGGCCGCCGCAACATGGCCGCGGCTGCCGCTGCCGGCCTGACACTGGGGGCGATGGCGCTGGCCCCCGCGGTACGCGCACAGAACGCCGCCCCAGCCCTGCCGGCCGGCGTGACCGCCACGCAGATCGCACGTTGGGACGTGGCGCGGCTCAATCGCATCCTCACCACCGACATGCCGGCCTTCTCAGGCGTGAATGTGGAATATCCCGCGGCCCGCAACGCGGTGCGCCTCTACCGCGTGACCTATCCTTCGGTTGTGCCGGAGCTCGGCAACAAGCCGGTGGCACTGACAGGGCTGGTGGCCATTCCCGAGGTGTCGCAGACCACCTTGCCGCTGGTGTCCTACCAGCACGGCACGGTCTACGGGAAACAGGAGGTGCCCTCCTACCCCGAGAACTCGCCCGAGACGCAGCTGATGATCGCGCTCTTCGCGGGGCAGGGCTACCTGCTGACGGGCGCGGACTATGTCGGCATGGGCGACTCGCGCGAACCCCAGGGCTACATGGTGAAGGCGAGCCACCAGCAGGCGACGGCGGACTTGCTGCCGGCGGCGCGTGCCTTTCTCGCGGCCCAGGGACTTACGCCCTCACAACTCTTCCTCGGCGGATGGTCGCAGGGTGGCTACGTCACCATGGCCATGCTGGAGCGGCTTGAGGCCATCGGGGTGCCGGTGCGCGCCGCGGCCACGGCCAGCGCCCCGGTGGACCCTTGGGCGGCGCTGAACGGCTTCCTGAACTTCCCGCGCCCGAATGATGCGGACTGGGTGGGGACGCTCTTCATCCTGGCCTCCTTCTCCTACGAGAATTACTACCGGGTGCCGGGCCTCGCGCGGTCGCTGCTGAAGCCCGAGCATTATGACGTGTGCCGCAGCGCCTATGAGGGCCAGGCGGTGGATCCGACCAAGATTCCCACCAAGCTGCGCGACCTCGTGACCGAACCCTATTTCGACGCGGCCTTCTTCGCGGGATCGCCTTTCGGCAGGATGCTCTTCGAGAACCAAGCCTATCGCTGGGTGGTGCGCACGCCCACGCGCAACTACTACGGCGATACGGATGAGGCCATCTCGCAGGGCATCGGCCGCCTCGCCATGGTGTTCCAGCAGGCCATGGGCAACGACAAGGTGGAAGCCATCTCCACCGGCCCCACCAGCCACCGCGGCACCTATGCCCGCGGCGCGGCCGAGTGGAAGCGCTGGTTCGACAGCCTGGCCTGAGGCGGGCCGCCGCTTTCGCCGCGCGGCATGTCGGGCCGCGCGGCTTGCCAGCCCCGGAACCCTGCGCCATATCTCGTTCTCCGGGAGAAACGCAGGGCACAAGCCCGCGGGAGATGAGATTGCGAGCAAGGCTGTTTTGCGGCACCGCATCAGGCGGGGCCGGAAGGTGACGCTTGTCCTGGATGTGGCGGGGCTTTCCATCCGCTTTCCGAATGGGTTGAAGGCGGTGGACGGGCTTTCGCTCCGTGTCGGCGCGGGGCAGACGCTGGCCGTGGTGGGCGAGTCCGGCTGCGGCAAGTCGGCCACGGCACTCGCCATCATCGGGCTGCTGGCCGAGGGCACGCAGGTGGGAGGTGCCGTTCGCCTGTCCAACCAGGAATTGCTGGGTCTCGCGCCGGACGAGATGCGACGCCTGCGCGGCGGCGATGTCGCCATGATCTTCCAGGAACCCATGACCAGCCTGAACCCCGCCTTCACGGCGGGCGACCAGGTGGCGGAGGCCATCCGCGCCCACCGCGCCATTTCCAAAGCCGAGGCGGCACGCGAGGCGGTGGCGATGCTGGAGCGCGTGCGCATCCCCGACGCCGCGCGCCGCGCCCGGCAATACCCCCATGAAATGAGCGGCGGCATGCGTCAGCGCGTCATGATCGCCATGGCGCTGGCCTGCCGCCCGAAGCTGCTGATCGCGGATGAACCCACCACCGCGCTCGACGTCACGGTGCAGGCGCAGATCCTGGCCCTGCTGGACGAGCTGAAGCGCGAGACGGGCACGGCCGTGCTGCTCATCACCCATGATCTCGGCGTGGTGGCCGACCATGCGGATCATGTCGCCGTCATGTATGCCGGGCGTATGGTCGAGCACGCGCCGGCCGCGCAGCTCTTCGCCCGGCCGGAGCACCCCTACACCATCGGCCTGCTGGGGGCGCGGCCCTCGGCGGCCTCGCCCACGGCGCGGCTTGCGTCCATCGAGGGCACGGTGCCCGACCTCCGCACCCCGCCGCCGGGCTGCCGCTTCGCGCCGCGCTGCCCCTTCCGCATTGCGCGCTGTGAGACCGAGGCGCCGGCGCTGACCGCCCTCGGCGCGGAGCATGGCGTGGCCTGCCACCGCGCGCCGCTGGAAGCGAGCCTCGCGGCATGAGCGACCTGCTTACCCTTTCCAACGTCGTGAAGCATTTTCCGGTGCGCGACGGCATGGGCCGTGCCCGCGGCGCGGTCCGCGCGGTGGATGGCGTGACGCTCTCCGTCGCCGCGGGCGAGGTGCTGGCCATCGTGGGCGAGAGCGGCTGTGGCAAGTCCACGCTGGGCCGCGTCATGCTGCGCCTCATCACGCCCGACAGCGGCCAAGTGCGCTTCGCGGGCGAGGACCTGGGCACGCTCTCGCCACGCGCCCTGCGTGCGCGCCGGCGGGAGATGCAGATCATCTTCCAGGACCCCTTCGGCAGCCTCGACCCGCGCATGACGGTGGAGGCTGCGGTGGCCGAGCCCCTGCGCCTGCACGGCATCGTCCCGCCATCGCAGGAACGCGCGGAGGTGGCGAGCCTGCTGGAACGGGTGGGCCTGCGCCCCGAGCATGCGCGCCGCTGGCCGCACGAGTTCAGCGGCGGGCAGCGCCAGCGCATCGCCATCGCGCGCGCGCTGGCCTCGCGCCCGCGCCTCATCATCGGCGATGAGCCCGTCTCGGCGCTGGATGTCTCGGTGCAGGCGCAGGTGGTGAACCTGCTCTCGGACCTGATCCGAGACCTCGGCCTCACCTTCGTGCTGATCAGCCATGATCTCGGCGTGGTGCGTCACCTCGCGAACCGGGTGGCGGTGATGTATCTCGGCCAGATCGTGGAGGAGGGGAGCGTGGCGGAAATCTTCGCCAACCCGCGCCACCCCTATACCCGTGCGCTGCTGGCGGCCATTCCGGGCCATGGCGGCGGGGCCCCCATCGCGGGCGATGTGCCGAGCCCCATCGCACCCCCCTCCGGCTGCCGTTTCCGCACCCGCTGCCCCCACGCCGAGGCACGCTGCGCGGCCGAGATGCCCGCGCTGGTGGGCGGCGTGGCCTGCCACTTCGCCGACACCCTGCCGCCCATCCCCGCCCCCGCGCCCCGCATGGCGCCCGATGCGCGGCTCAGGCACCTGCAATCCTTTTTCCAGCCGGCCTCATCACAGGGAGAGAGAGCATGAGACGCCATTTCGTCGCCGCGGCCATGGCCGTGGGGGTCGCGCTCGGCACCGGGCTTGCGGCCCAGCCCGCCGCCGCCCAGCAGCACCTGCGCATCGCCCTGCGCGAGGACCCGGACATTCTCGACCCGACGCTGGCCCGCACCTATGTGGGGCGCATCGTCTTCGCCTCGCTCTGCGACAAGCTGTTCGACATCAATGAGCAGCTGGAGATCGTCCCCCAGCTCGCCACCGGCTATCGCTGGGAAAACCCCACCACCCTCATCATCACCCTGCGCGAGGGCGTGCGCTTCCATGACGGCGAGCGGATGGACGCCGAGGCGGTGGTCTATTCCCTCAACCGCCACGCCAATTTCCAGGGCAGCTTCCGCCGCAGCGAGCTGACGGGCATCGAGAAGGTGGAGGCGGTGGACCCGCTCACGGTCCGCATCACGCTGCGCGCGCCCTCCGCCGCCTTCCTCTCGGTGCTGACCGACCGCTCGGGCATGATCCTGAGCCCCCGCGCCGCCGAGGCCGCGGGCCGTGACTTCGGTCTGCGCCCCGTCTGCGCCGGCCCCTTCCGCTTCGTGGAACGCGTCGCGCAGAGCCGCATCGTGGTGGAGCGCTTCGCCGACTACTGGAACCCCTCCGTCATCCACCTCGACCGCATCACCTACCTGCCCATCCCGGACAACAACGCCCGCATCGCCAACGTCCAGTCGGGCGCCGTCGAGTTCGCCGAGCGGATGGAGCCCGACCATGTCGAGATGGTGGCCCGCAACAACCGCCTGCGCGTGGTGCAGGTGCCCGAGCTCGGCTACCAGGGCATCACCTACAACCTGAACAACGGCCCGCGCGCCCAGACGCCCTTCGGCCAGAACCCCCGCGTGCGCGAGGCCTTCGAGCTGGCCATTGATCGCGCCGCCATCAACCAGGTGGTCTATAGCGGCGCCTATACGCCGACCGCCCAGGCCGTGCCGCCCGCCAACCCCTTCCACATCCGCGACTTCCAACCGGAGGCGCGCAACGTCGCCCGCGCCCGCCAGCTGCTGCGCGAGGCCGGGGTGCAGACGCCGGTGCGCGTGGAACTCACGGTCCCCAACAACCCGGACCTTCGCCAGGTGGGCGAGGTGATCCAGGCCATGGTGCGTGAGGCGGGCTTCGAGCTGCGCATCAACGCCATGGAATTCGCCTCCTCCCTCCAGGCGGCGACGCGGGGCGAGTTCGAGACCTACCTGCTCGGCTGGTCCGGCCGCGTGGACCCGGACGGCAACATCTACACCTTCGTCCACAGCCGCGGCCCCGCCAATGACGGCAAGTACAGCAACCCCGAGGCTGACCGCCTGCTCGATGCGGCCCGCGTGGAGCTGGACGCCGACCGCCGCCGCCAGCTCTACGCGCAGCTGAACCAGGTGGCGCTGCGGCAGGACCGCGCGCGCATGTATCTCTGGCACCGGAAGAACATCTTCATCCACTCCACGCGCCTGCAGGGCTATGTGCCGGTGCCGGATGGGATGATCCGGGTCCAGGGCCTGCGGCTGAACTGACCCATGGGCATCTGGCTGCTGCGGCGGGTGGGGCAGATCATCCCCACCCTGCTCATCCTCTCCGTGATGATCTTCGGGCTGCAGCAGCTGATGCCCGGCGACCCCGCGCTCATCCTCGCGGGCGAGGAGCGGGGCGACCCGCAGGTGCTGGCGCAGATCCGCGCCGAGCTGCTGCTGGACCGCCCCCTCTATGAGCAATACCTGGCCTGGATGGGCCGGGTGCTGCAGGGCGATTTCGGCTTCTCCTGGCGCATCCGGGTGCCGGTCTCGGAACTCATCCTGGAGAAGCTGCCCGTCACCTTCCAGCTGGGCGCGATGGCCTTCATCATCGCGGTGCTGATCGGTGTGCCGCTCGGCATCCTCTCTGCCGTTCGGAAGGACCAGCCGGCCGACTGGGCGGCCAATGGTGCGGCGCTGTTCGGCATTTCCATGCCGAACTTCTGGCTGGGCATCCTGATGATCCTGCTGTTCAGCGTGCAGCTGGGCTGGCTTCCGCCCTCGGGCTATGTGCCGATCACCGAGGATTTCTGGCAGTCCATCGCCACCACCATCATGCCGGCCTTCGTGCTGGGCACCGGTGTGGCCGGCGTGCTGATGCGCCACACCCGTGCCGCCATGTTGGGCGCGATGAGCCAGGACTATGTCCGCACCGCCCGCGCCAAGGGCCTGCGGGAGCGCGTGGTGGTGTGGAAGCACGCGCTGCGCAACGCGCTGATCCCCGTCGTCACGCTCGGCACCATCGAGTTCGGCCGCCTGCTCTCGGGCGCGGTCCTGACCGAGCAGATCTTCTCCATCCCGGGCTTCGGCAAGCTGGTGGTGGATGCGGTGTTCAACCGCGACTACCCGGTGGTGCAGGGGGTGGTGCTGGCCACCGCCCTCATCTTCGTCCTGCTGAGCCTGTTGGCGGACATCCTCTACATGGCCATCAACCCGAGGCTGCGCCGCGCATGAGTGCCGTGATCCAATCGGGCGAAAGCCCCACCCAACGCGCCTTCCGCCGCTTCCTGCGGCACCGCCTCGCCATGGCGGGGCTGGTGGTGGTGGTCCTCTTCGTGCTGGTGGCGGCCTTCGCGCCGCTGCTGGCCCCCTATGACCCGAACCAGACCTCGTGGTCCGCCATCCGCCGCGCACCCTCCGCCGCGCATTGGTTCGGCACGGATGAGAATGGGCGTGACGTGCTCTCGCGCGTCATCTGGGGCGCGCGCGCCTCGCTGATGGCGGGCGTGCTGGCGGTGCTGGGCGCCGTCATCATCGGCGTGCCCATCGGGCTGCTGGCGGGCATGGCGGGCGGCTGGGTGGACGCGGTGATCTCGCGCATCGCGGACGCCATGCTGTCGGTGCCCTTCCTCATCCTGGCCATCGCGCTCGCGGCCTTCCTGGGACCGGCGCTGGAAAATGCGATGCTCGCCATCGCCATCTCGGCCTCGCCGGTCTTCGTGCGGCTGGCGCGCGGCATGGCGCTGGAGGCCATGTCCACCGACTGGGTGGAGGCGGCGCGCGCGCTGGGCAACCCGCCCTGGCGCACGGCCATCGTGCATGTGGCGCCCAACATCGTGCCGCCCCTGATGGTGCAGGCCACGCTTTCCATCGCGGAGGCCATCATCGCCGAGGCCTCGCTGTCCTTCCTGGGCCTCGGCATGCAGCCGCCGGACCCGTCCTGGGGTTCGATGCTGAACTCGGCGCAGCGTTTCCTGACGCAGGCGCCCTGGCTCGCCATCTTCCCGGGGCTTGCCATCTTCCTGGTGGTGCTGGCCTTCAACCTGGCGGGGGATGGGCTGCGCGACGCGCTGGACCCGCGGTCGGATCGCAAGTAGCCGGCTCAGGCCGGCTCCCGCATGGCCTCCGGGTCGAAATGCGGGATGGCGGCCAATAGTTCCCGCGTGTAGGCGGCCTGGGGTGCCGCAAAGAGGGCGGCGCTCGGCCCCTGTTCCACGATGCGGCCTTGGCGCAGGACGATGGTGCGCTCACACATCATCCGCACCACATTGAGATCGTGGCTGACGAAGAGATAGCCCAGCCCGTCCTCGCGCCGCAGATCGTCCAGCAGCTTCAGGATCACCGCCTGCACCGAGACGTCCAGCGCGGCCGTCGGCTCATCCAGCACCAGCAGGCGCGGGCGCGTGGCGATGGCGCGCGCGATGCCCACCCGCGCCTTCTGCCCGCCCGAGAGCTGGTGCGGGAAGCGGTCCAGCAGCTCGCGCGGCAGGCCGCAGCGCTCGGCGCATTCCTCCACACGCGCGCGCAGCGCGGCCTCGGACGGCAGGCGGTCCAGCCGGCGCAGCGGGTGGGCGATGCTGTCGAAGGCGCTGAAGCGCGGATTGAGGCTGTCGGTCGGGTCCTGGAAGACGATCTGGATGTCGCGGCGCTGCGGCGCCTTGTGAAAATGCCGCGCGGGCGTGGCCGCGATGGAGTGGCCGTCGAACATGATCTCCCCCGCCGTGGGGTCTATCAACCGGCAGATGAGGCGCGAGATGGTGCTCTTGCCCGAGCCGCTTTCGCCCACCAGGCCCAAGCTTTCCCCTGGCTCCAGCGTGAAGGAGACGTCGTCCACCGCGCGGGTGCGGGCATATTGCTTGGACAGCCCCTGCACCTCCAGCAGCGGCGGCGTGCCGGGGGCGCGGGGCCTATGGCAGGGTGGGGGCGGGGCATCGCCTTCCACCAGGTCGGCCACGGTCGAGGTGCGCGTGGGCGAGGCCGCGATCAGCCGGCGCGTATAGGGATGGACCGGCGCCTGGAAGAGCCGCGCCGCCGCACCTTCCTCCACCACCAGGCCACGCTCCATCACCGCGACGCGCCGGCAATATTGCGCGGCGAGGCCGAGGTCATGCGTGATCAGGATCATGGCCATGCCGCGCTCGGCCGTGATGCGGGCCAGCAGATCCATCACCGTCTTCTGGGTGGTGACGTCGAGGCCCGTGGTAGGCTCGTCCGCGATCATCAGCGCGGGTTCGCAGGCGATCGCCATGGCGATCATCACGCGCTGGCACATGCCGCCCGAGAGTTCGTGCGGATAGGCGTCGAGATTGCCCTCCGGGTCGCGGATCAGCACGGCGCGCAGCAGGTCGAGCGCGCGGGCGCGGGCATCCGCCGCCGAAATCGGGTTGTGGGCGCGCAGCACATCGCCGATCTGGCGACCCACGGTGCGGATGGGGTTCAGCGCCCCGCGCGGGTTCTGGAAGATCATGGACATGGCATTGCCGCGCAATTCGCGCAGTTCGTGCCGCCCGGCGCGGGTGATGTCGCGCCCGCGGAACCGGATGCGGCCCCCCGTGATGCTGCCCGCGCGGTCGAGCAGATGCGTCACCGCATAGGCCGTGACCGACTTGCCCGAACCGCTTTCGCCCACCACGCCCAGCGTCTCGCCAGGCGCCAGTTGCAGGGAGACGCCACGCACCGCCTCCACCGGGCCGCGCCTGGTGGAGAAGCGGATGTGAAGGTCCTCGACCTCCAGCAGCGGCGCGGTCATGTCCGCATCCTGGGGTCGAGGATGTCGCGCAGCCCATCGCCCAGCAGGTTGAAGCACAGCACCGACAGCATCAGCGCCAGTCCCGGAAAGCCCACCAGCCACCAATGGCCGGAGGTGATGAAACGCGCGCCCTCGGCGACCATGATGCCCCATTCCGGCGTGGGCGGCGTGATGCCGAGCCCGATGAAGGAAAGCCCCGCCGCGTTCAGGATGGCCCAGCCGAGGTTGAGCGAAATCTGCACCGCCATGGCCGGCAGCACATTGGGCAGCAGGAAGCGCAGCACCACCGAGAGATCGCTGTCGCCCGAGGCGCGCGCGGCCTCCACCCAGCCCAGGTTGCGGCGGACATTCACCTCGGCGCGGGCGAAGCGGATGTAGAAAGGCAGGTTGATGAAGGCGGTGGCGAGGATGATGTTCTCGATGGAATTGCCCAGCGCCGCCACCAGCGCCATGGCCAGCACGAAGAGCGGGAAGGCCATCAGCACGTCCACGAGGCGCCCCACCACGCGGTCCAGCGCGCCGCCCACATAGCCGCAGAAACTGCCCACCACCGCGCCGATCACGAAGGAGAGGCTGACCGCCGAGAAGGCGATGGCGAGGTCCACGCGCGTGCCATGGAGGATGCGGCTGAACACGTCCCGGCCCAGTTGGTCGGTGCCGGCCCAATGCGCCGCGCTGGGCGGTTGCAGGGCATTGGGCACGTTGGAGGCGATGGGGTCATAGGGCGCCAGCCAGGGGGCGAAGAAGGCCACCAGGATCAGCAGCGTGGCCCCGGTGGCGGCCGTCGCCGTCACCAGGTTGCCGCGCAGCACCCAGCCCACATGGCGCAGGGTGGCGCTCATGCCACCGAGGCCCGTGGGTCGGCCACGCCGTAGAGAATGTCGATCAACAGGTTCACCATGACGAAGATGGTCGCCATCAGCAGCACGAAGCCTTGCACCGGCGCGTAGTCCGAGGCCAGCAGCGCATCCAGCGCGTAGGAGGCCACGCCGGGCCAGGAGAACACCTTCTCCACGAGCACATTGGCGCCCAGCATGGTCGAGAAGACGATGCCCGAGATGGTCAGCACCGGCAGCAGCGCATTCCGCAGCGCATAGACCACGATGATGCGCCAGTTCGACAGGCCGAGCGACTTCGCCGTCCGCACGAAATCACTGCCCAGCACGGCCAGCATCGAGGCGCGCGTCATGCGCGCCAGCGGCGCCAGGACGAAGAGCGCCATAGTCGAAGCGGGCAGGATCAACTGCCCCGCCGCGGCTCGCCAGCCCTCCCAATCCCCCACCAGCGCGAAGTCAATGAGGAGAAAGCCCGTGATCTCGGGCGGCGTGGCCGCGAAGATGTCGAGCCGCCCCGTCGGGTCCGGCGCCCAGGCCAGCAAATAGTAGAAGACATAGATCAGCAGCAGGCCGGAGACGAAGGTCGGCACGCAGACGCCCAGCGTGCAGAGGAAGCGCACGACATGGTCCACCAACGTGCCCGGCCGCAGCGCCGCCACGATGCCCAGCGGCAGGGCGAGGCTCAACGCCAGCAGCAGCGCCGAGAAGGTCAGTTCCAGCGAAGCCGGCAGCCGCTCGATCAGATCCGTCCGCACGGGCTGCCCCGTGGTCATGGAATTGCCGAGATTGCCCCGGGTGATGTCCCAGAGGTAGCGCACCAGCTGTTCATGCATGGGCCGGTCGAGGCCCATCTGCTCGCGCACCATGTCGATCTCCGCCTGGCCCGCATTGGCGCCGGCGGCGAAGAACACCGCCGGGTCGCCGGGCAGGACGCGCATCAGCAGGAAGGTGAAGATCAGCACGCCGAACAGCGCGGGCACGGCGGAGAGCAGGCGCACACCCACCCGCCGCCCCACCGCGCCCCACTTGCCCCCGCGCGGCGCGGGCTGCGCGGCGTCAGACACGCTTGAGGTCGCGGAAATCCGCCTGCCGGTAGAACCAGTAGGTGTAGCCCTCGATGTTGCGGGCCATCACCGCCTCGTGCAGCGGCTGCCAGGCGAGGATCAGGGGCACCTCGGCGGCGAGGATCTCGATCATGCGCTTGCAGGCGGCGTCGTAGCGGGCGGCATCCGTCTCGAACTGCGCCTCGCGCGTCAGGGCGTTGATTTCCTCATTGTTGAAGCTGGCGAAGTTCCAGCGCTGCGGCCGCGTGAAGTAGAGGCGGAAGAAGTAGTCCGGCGCCGGCAGCCAGGCCGTGCCGGCCTCGGTGTAGAATGGCAGGGTGCGTTCGGCCTGGCCCGTGTTGAACTGCGCGTCGGGCAGCTTGCGGATGTCCACATTGATGTTGATCCGCGCGAGCGATTCCTTGATCAGCGCCGCCATCGGCTCCGCCCAGGCCGAGACGCCCGTGCCGATGGTGAAGGTGGTCGAGAACCCGTTCGGGTGCCCCGATTCGCGCAGCAATTCCCGTGCGCGTTCCAGGTTGGTGTGCAGCGGCATGGGCTGCGGGAAGTCCGAATTGGGCGGCGTCGTGGTCCAGTCCGCGCCGAACAGCGCGCGGCCGCGGCTGAACAGCGCCGCCTGGAACATGTCCTGGTAGGGCAGGGCGGCGGCGATGGCCTGGCGCACCTTCACATCGTCGAAGGGCGCCATGGTGTTGTTCATGGAGATGTGCGTGAAGCCATTGGTCTGCGGCACCGAGACCACCTTCACCCGCCCGCGCTGCGCCAGCGCCGCGACATCGCTCGGCTGCAGATCAATGGAGAGGTCGGCATCGCCGCGTTCCACCAGGTTCGCGCGCGTCGCCACCTCCGGCACGGTCTGCACGATGACGCGGCGGAAGCCCGGCTGCTCGCCGCCCCGCCAGTTGTCGTTGCGGCGCAGGATGGTCTGGGTGCCGGGGCGGTGCTGCTCCACGATATAGGCGCCGCCGGCGGCCGAATTGTCCTTCAGCCAGTTCAGCGCCCAGGGGTCGTCCGTGGTCGCGTGACGCTTGGCGAGGGTGGAGTTGATCATGATGGCGTAGGGCACGCACATGTTGGACAGCGCGAGGCGGTCCGGCCGCTCCACCATCATCTCCACCACGCGCGGCCCGGCGATTCGGAACTGCTCGGGGCTGGTGATGGAGCCCGTGGACATCTGCGGCGGCGCCAGCGAACGGGCGGAGACGGCGCGGTCCAGCGACCACTTCACATCCTCGGCGGTGACGGGCGTGCCGTCATGCCATGTGGCCCCCTGCCGGATGTGGAAGGTGAAGGTGCGGCCGTCCGGGCTGCGGTCAATGCGCTCGGCCAGCTCGCCGCGGATGTCGTTGTGG